>NZ_VCQV01000005.1 GCF_007845645.1 Leekyejoonella antrihumi | reverse complement strand
TACCCCGTGCACAAGGAGCGGGCAGGACTGGCCGGATTCTTAGCGCTCTTTTGGCAGGAAACCAGCCACTGACTCGGCAGGTAAACCCCGCCGAAACGGCCTACAAGTAGTCGATCACAGACAGCCGCATGAGGGTGACCGCTGGGACAAGGATCACCGGCGACTCGCAACGAACCAGATCCGGTCGGCCGCGGCACTGTTGTAGGCCTTGCTGGCGCTGGACCCGAATGCGTTGTGGCTTCGCGACCTACTTCCAGCCGGGTCAGGCGGTGGAGCACTGGATCACCGAGTACTGGGTGCCAGTCCATGAGGAATGGGTTCGTAGCGACGCCGAGATCCTCGGGGCACAGTCTTGACGCACCCCGACCGCCTGACTGCGGATGAGTTCATATCCGGCGGTGAAGCCTGGCTGGCGTTCCGAGACGGTCAAATCGACCCGGCGCGTTTCGGGGTCCACGGCACCGAGAACTGGGGGCCAGCGGAGATCCGCGGCAATGCGGTCAAGACCTCGCCGCGCTCGACAAGCTCGAGATGCTTCCCTGGGACGAATGGGGTCGCATGACCGACGCCTACGACCGCAAGACATGGCCTGCCTACGACAAGCTGCTCGACACTCTTGCCCGTGCCTGCGGCGCAGGTGACCTCGAAGCCATTGCCGTCATCTACGCCCGGTCCGACCCCCGGGTATCCGCCAACCTGACCCACTGATGCCCCAAAACGTGATCGCCGTACGCCGGTGATCCACATATGGCGCGTGGGGACGTCTCCTGAGGAGTTCGGGGTTGCCTCCTCGGACGCCGCCGACTCTTTGGCGGACTACTCGGCTTGCTACTGGCGTCATTTACGAAGCGGCCGGCAAAGGGCTGCGCGTGATGACCCGCGAGGGGAGAGGATGTCGCCGCGCAGGTCCTGGTCAGGCTGGGTGCTGACCTGGCCCGCAGGCTTCTGGGCGCGGTTGCCCTCCTGGTGGCCTATAGGACGTCCGCTGAGATGGTCGGCGGTTACGGCACTGATCCGGCCGCGTTTGGTCGATAATGAGGCGAATCGGGCGGTAGACCTGTCCGGTCTACCCCGGTCCGGACGAAAGCCTGCTCTTATATGTCGCTTCCGAAGAACGGCGATCGGCTGACCGTCGTGACGGCGATGTTGTGGGTGGCAGGGACCGTGCTGCTCGCGCTTTTTGCGACCATGTCCATGAGTGGCAAGCACGTGATTGCCGATGCTGCCTGGTGGTTTCATGCGGACATCGGTGAGGCGCCGGTGCACGAGGCGGTGTTAGTCGTCGGTGTCCTCACGATGGTGGCTGCCTGGTTGTCCCTGTCGCGGGTGCCGTATCTGGTGGACCGGCCGTACTGGCTCCTCGGCGCGTTCGCCGTGGTCATGTTGATGATGCCGCCCCTGTTCAGCACGGATGTGTACGCCTATGTCGAGGCTGGTTGGATGCAGGCTCAGCATCTGAATCCGTACACGACACCGGTGGGTTCACTGCTCAGTAGTCCCGTCTACGCGCGCACGCAGTCCTGGTGGGGCACGGACGCCCCGTACGGCCCGGGGGCACTGTGGCTGTTCCACGGGGTCGGTGCGAGCACGGGTTACGACCCGGTGGCGTTCATCGCCGCGTTCCGGGTGACCTGCGTCGCTGCGATCTTCGCGATGGTGCCCCTGGTGCGTTCGATCGCGCGCTCGTTCGGCGTCTCGCCGCGGTACGCCGTGTGGGCGGGTTTGCTGAACCCGCTGATGCTGATTCACGGCATCGGTGGTGCCCACATCGACATTCCGGCGATCTTCTTCGTGGTGGTCGGTGTGCGGTTGGCTCTGGTGCCGCGGTGGTGGTCCCAGGTCGCCGCGATGGTGGCGATGGGGTGTGCGGCCTCCATTCGCCAACCCGCGGCGACTCTGGGTTTGTTCGTGTGTGTGACTGCCGGCCGTCTGCTCGCACGATCCGCGCCGCAGTTGGGCCCGCGGGTGCGAACGGTGTTGATCGGCGCATGCGGTGTGGCCATCGGGGTGGCGAGCATCGAGTTGGCGGCGGCCGGCTCGGGTGTTGGATGGGGTTGGATCCACAACCTGGAAACGCCGAAACTGAGCCCCCTGACCCCGGTCGGCTTTCTCACGGTGCTGGCCGGTCGTGGGACGCCACCGGTCTGGCTGTCCTTCGTCGCGGTGATCGTGGGTGCGGTCCTCGCGCGGCGCGTCGCCGCGCGCATGCCCCATGTCAACGGACTGGTGGCGGTGACGGTGTTCTTCGTGGTGTTCAAGGTTGTCTCGATGGCCAGCTATCACGGCTGGTACTACCTGTTACCAATCGTTCTGCTCGCCGTTTGCGCTCGCGGCAGATCCCTCGTCTGGCTCGCCCCGTTCGCAGTTCTGCTCGGTACCCAGTTGGACATCTGGGCAGATCAGGGCCTGCCGGGGTCGCTCGATCTGTACCTGGGCAATCGTCCTGTCTCCGCGACCATCGTGGCGCTGTTGGCGCTGGCCAGCACGGTGGCCCTGTTGCACATCGCTCGACGCGTGATTCCGCGCGCCGGCGATATCTCCTGTGTCATTCCACGACTTGACGTGCCTCGGAAGGACACTGCGCGGCTCCGGCAATGACCTGACGGGTCCAACCCCCTGACCCCGAATCGGGGTCAGGGGGTCGGCTCGGCACCGGTGGAGGCCGCCTCTCACCATGCGACACGTCTCGGCTCACTGCGCGTGATCGTTCCCTCGGGTCGCAATGTAGTGCCCGTGCGAGCGGCTCGGCTTCGAGTCATCGCGACGACTCCTGCAGCGACCACTCGGCCGGTCGACGCCGCGGTCGTTCGTCTCGTCGCCGGTGATCGTTGGCATTCGGGACACCGGTGATGACTACGAGGAATAGCTGGACAGCGATGGCTCTCAGTGCCGCGCCGCTGGTTCGGGTGTCACGGGCCCCGCGGGTGGCAGGTGCCCGGTGTCCCCGTGTCCCCCCACAGCTTGACCACGGTGGGGCTCGGGTAGTGCGCAAGTGAGCAAGTTCGCTGTCGAATTGTCGGCAGCCTGGTGAAACTGGTCATGTACTGCTGAATGGTTGTAGCCACGGGTGGGTGCGCCCAGCCCGCAGCGGCGGACCTGGTGACGCCCGGCCTAGGTGGACCTCTTGTCAGGCGAGGAGGTAGGTGGCCACGCCGGCCGGATTGGCCAGCGCGAGCAGGTGACCGCCGGGTAGGACGTCGGGCTCGATGCTCAGTCGTTCCCTGGCCACCCGACGTTGGAAGTCGACCGGGAAGAATCGGTCATCGGCACCGGCCAGGACGCGGATCGGGATGCTCGGCCAGGCGGTGAAGTCACATGTTTGCGTGAAGCCGATGTCGGCCTCGGCCCGCTGGTGCGGCTCGCCCTCGGCCGCGACATCGTCCGGGAGGTCGTGCAGGAAGTATGTCGCCGTATCGAACTCGCCGTAGCCGCCGATGTCGGCGGCCTCGCGTTGGGCTGTGGCCGAGTCGACATGACCCCACCATTGGCCCGCCGACTCGCCCGGCAGCGGAATCATCGCATTGACCAGGACCAGTTCGCGGACGGTGATGCGTTCGCAGATCAGGGGAGCGGTGAAGCCGCCCATGGACTGCGCGACGAGCACGACATCATCGGCCCCGGCTGCGGCGGAGGCGACAATGTCGGCATATTCCCGCGGCCCGGCCGACTCGTCGTCACCGGGCAGATCGACAGCGATGGCCTTGTGCCCGGCAGACTTGAGCAGTGGTACAACGCGGTTCCAGTACCAGGCGACGCCTCCGGCTCCGGGTACCAGGACGTACTTCATGACATCCGCCCCGGCACGCGGGTCCGAGCCTCCGGAGCGCCCACCGGCGATGTGTGATCCTCTTGCTCGGGTAGCATCGTCCTAGGTTAGGACTGCTAAGTACGGAAATGCAAGCCGACTGCGCTACGGTTGGACGCATGGCGAAGATCCGTCGTTACGACGATCCCTGTGGAGTCGCTCGCGCTCTTGCTGTCATCGGTGAGCGTTGGGCGGTCCTCATTGTGCGTGAACTCCTGCTCGGGCCGAAGCGTTTCGGAGCCATTCGCGCCGGACTGCACGGGATCAGCCCGAACGTCTTGTCCCAGCGACTTCACGAGCTCGAGGGGGACGGAATCGTTCGACGGGGCATCTTGCCCCCACCGGCCGACGTCGCCATCTACGAACTCACCGACCGTGGACGTGCCCTCGAGCCGGTACTGGTCGAACTCGGGCGATGGGGAAGCCGTGAGCCTAACGACACCGAGGCAGACCTGGGTGTCGACGCACTGATGTTGGCGCTGAAGACCCTGTTCGACACCGACTGCGGCCTGGAGATCACCCTGGGCATCACCGTCGACCGGCAGAACTTCCGTCTTACTGTCATCGACCAGGCGATCGATATCCAACGCGACGAAGGCAGTGTCGGCCCAACGCACCTGACCACCGATGCCCATACCCTGCGCGCCGTCGCGTTTGGGCGCGAGACCGTCAGCCATGCCCAAAGCCAGGGCCGACTCATCATCACCGGCGATGACGACGCGGCCCACGAGTTTCCCCGGATCTTCTGCGTACCGACCTAACCAACCGAGCGTCGCCGTCAACACTCACGCCAACCAGAAGGCGCCGGCTAGACGCTCCGAATGGCTCACCGCAAGCGAGTCGTCACCGGCGACGAGTCTGCCTCGATGGACTCGGTCGAGCATGTGAGTCGACCACCAGGCCGTCACCTGCAAAGGACCTGCAGGTCGTGTATGGCCATAGGTCGGTTCGGCGGCCATCAGCGCGGCCGCGATGAGGGAGCGAGCATGTCACAAGGCGATCGTCATGCGACATGGGCTTCGGCGACGGTAACGAACGTCTCGTCGCAGACGGTCTGCACGTACATCGGCGCGAGAGCGGAGCGCAGATCGGCGCGCTGGTCACACCTGTGTCACCAATGACGAGCCGTCGTCGTCCGCTGTGTCCTTGCTCTCGTTGAGGAACTCATGGAACGACTGTCCCTCGACGTCCACATTGGGCAGCACGCGGGCCAGCCAACGCGGCAGCCACCAGGCCGAGTGCCCGAGCAGCGGCATTACTGCCGGGACGATGGCCATGCGCACGACGAGCACATCGACCAGGACGCCGAAGGCCAGAGCGAAGCCGACCGACTTGATTTGGGCGTTGTCGCCGAAGATGAAGCCGGAGAAGACAGCCGTTCATGATGATCGGCAGGAAGCTGACGATCGGGCCGGTCTGCGAGACCCCGAACAGGCCGGCCAGCCACCCCCACTGGAACACGGCGACCAGTGCCCGAAGGTCGCGCCGATGGCGAGGAGGAACCCGAGCGCAGCCTCCAGCGGTACGAGGACAGGCCGGAACACCAGAACTTTGACGGCAGCGGAATGCTCGAACGCAACTCATGGTCCTTCGAAAACCGTGCGTGACGATCCCGCGAAATGTGAGGTCGGAGTTCCACTCCGGCCGTGACCGTCGCCGCTGGTGGTTCGGCTTGTGGGGCGGCTCGGGCCGTCCTCGCGTCTGTATGTGCACAACGCATCGGGCAGTTTCGCACCCCACAGGTCTGCCTCCGGGACGCCTGGCGGGTGAGCGGTGCGGCTCGGTCGGAAGTCGAGCGGTTCGAGCAAGTCGGTTATCTGCGGTCCCGGCGACTGCGCCGCCTCGCAACCATCGGAACCAACGCTTGCGGGCCGCCAACTCCACCCGGCCGGTGACCACATACGAGTCAAACAGACCGACCAGTCGTCGACTCCAGGTAGTCGGCCGGGCGTGATCTGCGCCGCGCGCCGCATCCAAACTGGGCTGCATCTCGACAGCCAGGCAGGCAGGTTCGGCCCACCGCCGAGCGGTGGGTCGAAGTTGAGCGCAGCGATCTACGCTGGTGCTATGACAACTGATGCCCCGCAAGCGGGAGGCACCCTTGCTCGACATGACAGCCGCACCCCCGACCAGCTCCGCGAGGTGCACATTACCCGAGGCTGGCTCGACCACGCCGAGGGAAGCGTGCTGGTGGAGTTCGGCCGCACCCGTGTACTGTGCGCCGCCTCGTTCACCGAGGGGGTGCCGCGCTGGCTGAAGGGCCAGGGCACCGGCTGGGTCACGGCGGAGTACGAGATGCTGCCGCGCGCGACCAACACCCGCTCCGGCCGGGAGTCCCGCAAGGGCAAGGTCGGCGGCCGCACCCATGAGATCTCTCGCCTGATCGGCCGCAGCCTGCGCGCCGTGATCGACACCAAGGCGCTGGGCGAGAACACCATCATCCTCGACTGCGACGTGCTCCAGGCCGATGGCGGCACTCGCACCGCCTCCATCACCGGCGCCTACGTCGCACTCGTGGACGCGATCGAGGATGCGCGCTCCAGGAAGCTCATCGCTCCGAAGGCCCAGCCGCTCACCGGATCGATCGCCGCCGTCAGCGTCGGCATCGTCGGTGGACGCCCGGTCCTCGACCTGGACTACCCGGAGGACTCGACGGCGGAGACCGACATGAACGTCGTGATGACCGGCGCGGGCGGATTCGTCGAGGTGCAGGGCACCGCCGAGGGCGCCCCGTTCGACCGCGACGAGCTGAACGCGCTGCTCGACCTTGCGGCCCACGGGATCGTCGACCTGACCAGCCTGCAGCAGCAGGCGCTCGACGCGCCGGCGCGTGAGCGTCTGACATGACCACGTTGGTGCTGGCGACCCGCAACACCGGCAAGCTGCGCGAGATGCAGCAGCTGGTTGCGCAGGAGTCTCGGTTGTCAGACATCCAGATCGTCTCCGTCTCCGAATTCCCTGATGTGGACGATGTGGTGGAGACCGGTGTGACGTTCGAGGAGAACGCGCTGCTCAAGGCGCGGGCGGTGTCCTCTGGCACCGGGCTGCCGGCGGTCGCCGACGACTCGGGCCTGGCGGTGGACGTGCTCGGGGGTTGTCCGGGTGTATTCAGCGCCCGGTGGTCGGGGCGGCACGGTGCGGACCAGGCGAACATCGACCTGCTGCTCGCGCAGACCGCCGACGTGGCCGCCGAGCGGCTGAGCGCCCGCTTCATCTGTTGCGTCGCTCTGGCCATGCCCGACGGCAGCACTCGCGTCCATTCCGGGGAGCTGGCCGGGACGCTGACGCGTCGGGCGCGCGGTGACAACGGGTTCGGTTACGACCCGATTTTTCAGCTGCCCGGCGGCCGCACGCTGGCTCAGCTGACGAACGACGAGAAGAACGCGATCTCACACCGGGGTCAGGCGCTTCGCGCGCTGGGGCCGGATCTGGCAGGTGTGCTGACATGACCGGATCGTCCCGTGGCGAAGGGGGCCGGCTGCTGACGCGCGGGCTGCCAGGGGGAGTCGCTGCGGGAGCGATCACGATCGGGGTGGCCGAGCTGCTCGCCGGCCTGATGCAGCGCGCCGGCTGGAGCAGCGGTACACCCTCGCCGGTGCTCGCCGTCGGGGGTGCGTTCATCGATCGCACACCACCATGGCTGAAGAACTTCGCCGTCAACAACTTCGGGACGCACGACAAGCAGATTCTGCTGGCAGGCATCGCCGTGGTGCTGCTGGTGCTCAGCATGCTGATCGGGGTGCTGTTGGTGCGCCGGGTGATGGCTGCCCTGGTGCTCTTCGTCGTCCTCGTAGCGGTCGCGGGTGCCGCGGTGATCTCCAGGCCGCACGCCTCTGGCGTGGACCTGGTGCCGCTGCTGCTGGGCGCGCTGGTCGGCTTGTGGACGCTGTCCATCTGGCGACGCCGACTGCTGACGGAGCCCGCCGGCCAGAGCCGCCACACGGACGAACCCGGCAACACGGAGCCGGTGGCCCGCGCAATGGTCGATCGCCGACGCGTGCTGGGCGCCGCGCTGGGTGCGGTCGTGGTCGGCGCGCTGATGACCACGGCGGGGCGCGCGATCAGCGGGTCGGCGCGTGCGGTGCAGCAGGCGCGAGCGGCATTCGTGGTGCCCAAGGTGCCGCGCCCGGTCACGGTCCCCGCAGGCGCGTCGGTCGGTGTGCCCGGGGTGACGCCGTTCATCGTCCCGAGCGACGAGTTCTACCGCATAGACACGGCTCTGGTGGTGCCCCAGGTGAACCCGGACACGTGGCGGCTGCGGGTGACGGGCATGGTCGAGCACGAGGTGGAGGTCGACTGGCCCACGCTGCAGACCAAGCCGATGCAGGACGCGATGATCACCCTGATGTGTGTGTCGAACGAGGTCGGCGGCAGCCTCAACGGCAACACGATCTGGACGGGCTGGCCGGTGCGGGAGCTGCTCGCGGAGGCCGGGGTGAAGCCGGGCGCGGACATGGTGCTGTCGACCAGCGCGGACGGCTGGACCGCGGGCACTCCGCTGAGCGCGCTCACCGATAACCGCAACGCCCTCGTCGCCGTCGCGATGGACGGTCAGGCCCTGCCGCCCGAGCACGGGTTCCCGGCGCGGATCGTCGTGCCTGGCCTGTATGGCTATGTCAGTGCGACGAAATGGGTCACCGAGCTGAAGGTCACCACGTATGCGAAGGACCAGGGCTACTGGACGCCGCGCGGGTGGTCGCAGATGGGCCCGGTCAAGACCTCGTCACGCATCGATGTGCCCCAAAACGGCACCCAGGTCAAGCCCGGCGCCAACGGGAAGGTGGCGGTTGCCGGTGTGGCCTGGGCGCAGCACCGGGGGGTCAAGGCGGTCCAGGTCCGCATTGACAACGGCCCGTGGCAGACCGCGCGGCTCGGGACCGATGCGAGCATCGACGCGTGGCGCCAGTGGGTCTACGAGTGGCCCGCGACCAAGGGCCAGCACACCATCGCGGTGCGCGCCACTGACGACACCGGTGCAGTGCAGACGTCGGTGCAGGCAGCGCCCGCTCCGAACGGTTCGAGCGGCTACGACACCATCACGGTGACTGTCGGCTGACCCTGGCGAGGCCGGCGCGGACCAGCCATCGGTCGGCATGCAGGAGCAGCACCGAGATCGCGAGCAGCAGTGCGGCGATACCGATACAGTTCACGGTCACCACGCCGTAGCCGTGCGTCCGCACGTTGACGAACGGGTACGGGTACCAGCCGGTGGCGGCCCCGCGCAGCAGTGTGTAGGCGATCCAGGCCAGTGGATAGATGAGCGATGGGAGCACCGTGCCCCATCCGATCCGCAGCCTCGGCCCGAACACCAGCCAGCCGACGACGGCCAGGACCGGCACGACCACATGCAGGAGCTTGTCCGCGACGAGCGGCCCGCCGCTGAGCCGGAGAAGAGGTCGCAAGAAGAACCAGTGGACCACGCCGGTGACGACGATCCCGGTTATGGCATCCAGGCGCAGCACATTCCACACCCGGCCCGAGCGTGAAGGATTCGCGGTGAGGGTGGCGGAGGTGTAGAGGACCAGGAGGTTGCTCAGGATGGTGAAATAGCTGAAGAACCGGATCAGCCGCTCGCCGGAGCCCGGTGGTTCAGCGGATGTCAGGACGTCGGATCCACGGATGACCAGGATGAGCTGGAAGACGATCGCGAAGGCTGCGACCGCGGTGACCAGGCCGTGCCAGGCGCGGGCGAAGCGCATCAGGCCCGGTGACGTGCGGCGGTGTGCATGGGCTGAGTTTAGGCTGATACCCACGAGCAAAGGTCACCATTGCGCGTAGTCGGTCCGTTGGAGGTCTCCGTTCTCGCGCGGTGTTGATACGGTCCGGTCACCAGCAGCCGCAGCCCGAGGAGCCTTCGTGCACGACACCGTCGACCAGATCAGAGAGCAGTGGGCCGATGTCCGCCCCGAGCTGGACTCGACTCCCATGGGTGTCATCGGGCGAATGTCGCGGGCCTCGTCGCTGCTGGACAAGTCGATCCGGGAGAACTTCGCCGGTTTCGACCTGCTGCCCGGTGAGTTCGACGTGCTGGCTACCTTGCGCCGGTCCGGCAGCCCGTACAAGCTGACGCCGGGTGTGATCGGCGAGCTGACGATGGTGACGTCGGGTGCGATCACCAACCGCATCGACCGAATGGTCGACAAGGGGCTGGTCAAGCGTGAGCTGGACCCGGACAACCGGCGGATCATCGTGGTGGTGCTCACCCGCCGCGGCCGTGAGCTGATCAACGAGGTGATCGACAGTCACGTCGCTCATGAGATCAAGCTGATGGAGAGCCTGAGCGATGGAGAGCAGAAGCAGCTGGCCGAGCTGCTGCGCAAGCTGCTGGTCGGGCTGGGTGACATCCCGCAGGGCGATGAGAAGGAGCCCGCGGAGGACTGACGAGCCGACGCCGTGGGGGCGAGCTCGCCTGTGACACCATCGAAGAGTGCGCGTGACCACCTGGACGCTTGAGATGCTTCAACCGCCGCATGGCGTTGTGCGTGAGCTGTCGCCCGGCACCCGCATCGAGCGAGCCGGAGGGATGACGCCGGAGTATGCGCGCTTCCTCTACGGGCTGGTCGGCGGGCCATGGTTCTGGATCGACCGCCTGCCGTGGACCCGACAGGCGTGGGAGTCGGAGATCGCGGCGATCGGCACCGAGTTTCTGGTTGCCTACGGCGACGGTGTGCCGCTGGGATTCATCCAGATCCAGCCTGCGGGCATCGAGGAGAGCTCCCACGCGGAGATTCGTTACTTCGGACTGGTGGAGTCGGCGATCGGCCGGGGCCTCGGCGCTGCGCTGCTCGAGCAGGGCATCGCGGCGGCGTGGACGCTGCACGAGCGCCACGAGATCGGCGTCGTGCGGCGGGTCTGGGTCCACACCTGCTCGCTCGACGGTCCCGCTGCGCTGGCGAACTACCAGGCGCGAGGTCTGCGGATCTGCGGTGAAGCAGTCACCGAGGAGGACGTTCCGGGCAGCCCGCTCGGCGCCTGGCGGTCCAGCGTTGGCGGGCACCTCGACATCTGACGCAGCAGTGTCCGTCATCATGCGCGACCGGGGGTCACCCGTCTGCAGGAGCGATGGTGATGACGTCGGAGAAGTGCAGCACCGTCGGCACCGGCTCGTAGAAGGGATGTAGTAGCGCGCGCCACTGCTGGTAGTCCGCTGACTCCCGGAACCCCACGGTGTGGTCCTCCAGGTGCTCCCATTCCACAACGAGCAGGTAGTCGCTCGACCGCTCAAGGCAGCGGGCAAGCCGTAGGCTGCGAAAGCCATGCTGCCGGCGGATGATCGCCTGAGCGTGGCCGAACGCTCGCTCGAACTCGGCTTCTTCGCCCGGGCGCACCGGCAGGATCACCTGCTCAATGACACTGACATGTTGGGTCCTCATTGTGCGGAAGGCGGGACTTGAACCCGCACGCCCGAGGGCACAGGTACCTAAAACCTGCGTGTCTGCCTATTCCACCACTTCCGCGTGCCAGGAATCCTATCCAGTTGCCTGCACAGCTGCCCGCGGGCCCTCAGGCGAGCTTGAGGGCCTTGGTCAGCGAGGCGACGTGGCCGGTGGCCTTGACGTTGTAGCGGGCCAGCTCGATCTTCCCGTCGGGGTCGACGACCATCGTCGATCGGATGACTCCAATGACCTTCTTGCCGTAGAGCGTCTTCTCGCCGTAGGCGCCGTAGGCCTCGAGGACGCTCTTGTCCGCGTCGGACAGCAGCGGGTAGGTGAGCGACTCCTTCTCGACGAACTGTGCCAGCTTCTCGGGCTTGTCGGGGCTGATCCCGATGACGTCGTAGCCGGCCTTCACCAGTGGGGCGAGGGAGTCGCGGAAGTCGCAGGCCTCGGTGGTGCAGCCCGGCGTCATCGCCGCGGGATAGAAGAAGATCACCAGGTGGCGGCCGGCATAGTCTGCCAGTGCGACGTCCTTTCCCTGGTCGGAGGTGAGCGTAAAACTGGGGGCGGCCTGGCCGGCTTCGAGACGTGGCATCAGTGTCCTCTCGTAGATGCGATGGTGATCTGCGTTATCGTCTCAGACGAGTCCGACGACGAAGGAGACAGCATGGCTGACAAGGCCAAAGCCAAGAAGCCCAAGCCACCAACGGCAAAGCAGGTCGAGGCCGACCTCGCTGCCAGCCGCGAACGGCTGGCGGGAACGATCGACGAGCTCGCCTTCCGTGCGCAGCCGAAGGAGATCGCCAAGCGTCAGGTGGAGTCGGCCAAGTTGCGGGCCAACGACATGACTCGCACTCCTGAGGGGGATGTCGACAACGCCAAGGTGGGCAAGATCGCGGGTGGCCTCGGTGGCGTCCTGCTCGTTCTCGGTCTCCTGCGCCGCGTGCGCAGCTGACGAGCGGCCTACGTGGCTGACGGAAAGAGTGCTGCCAGCCTCCCGATCCGGATGCTGCATGACCGCGTGCTCGTGCAGCTCGACGAGGAGAGCGGTGAACGCCGCTCCGGGGGTGGCATCGTCATCCCCGCCACGGCGAGCGTCGGCAAGCGGCTCTCCTGGGCGAAGGTCGTTGCCGTAGGCCCGCACGTGCGCCAGGTCGAGCTCGGTGACCGCGTGCTCTTCGATCCCGAGGATCGCGCCGAGGTCGAGCTGCAGACCACCGGGTACATCCTCTTGCGGGAGCGTGACCTGCATGCCGTCGCTGCACAACGTGTCGAGGGCGGGTCCACGGGCCTCTATCTCTGACTAGCCTCGCCGGGGCTGCCGATGTTGGCCGATTCTGCCGTGATGACGGCAGAATCGGCCAACATCGCATCGAGGGCGAAGATCGGTGTTGGCGAATGCCGCCGCCATAGCGCGACTTCTGCCCAACACCGCGCTGCTAAATCTCGGCGCGGGCGTCCACGAAGGCCTGCACGCAGGCCCGCACGTCGTCTTCGCTGTGCGCTGCCGACAGCTGCACCCGGATGCGTGCCTTGCCCTTCGGCACCACCGGGAAGGAGAACGCGATCACGTAGACGCCGCGCGCCAGCATCGCGTCGGCCATCTGGGCCGCCACGCGCGCGCCGTCCGCACCGGGGAACATCACCGGGGTGATCGGGTGACTTCCGGGCAGCAGCTCGAAACCCTGCTGCGTCATCAGCTCGCGAAAGAGCGCCGAGTTGGCTCGCAGCTGCCGCCGGCCGTCGTTCGAGGTAGCCGCAAGCTCGATGGCCTTGCTGGACCCTGCCACGACCGACGGCGCCACCGCATTGGAGAAGAGGTAGGGGCGGGCGCGCTGGCGCAGCAGGTCGACGATCTCCTGGTGCGCGGCGACATAGCCACCGGACGCTCCGCCGAGTGCCTTGCCGAGCGTTCCGGTCAGGATGTCGACGCGCCCCAGCACGCCCTTGAGCTCATGGGTGCCGCGTCCACCTTCGCCGACGAATCCCACGGCGTGCGAGTCGTCGACCATCACCATCGCGTTGAACTCGTCGGCCAGGTCGCAGATCGCATCCAGCGGCGCGTAGTAGCCGTCCATGGAGAAGACGCCGTCGGTCACGATCACGAGGCGGTCGGCGCCGTCCCCCCGCGCCGCCTCGAGCTGACCGCGCAGATCGGCCATGTCGGCGTTCTTGTATCGCAGCCGGGCGGCCTTCGACAGCCGGATGCCGTCGATCAGCGAGGCGTGGTTCAGCTCGTCGGAGATGATCGCGTCACCGGCTCCGAACAGCGCCTCGAAGATCCCGCCGTTCGCGTCGAAGCAGGAGGAGAAGAGGATCGAGTCCTCAGTGCCCACGAACTGCGCGATCTGGCGCTCGAGGTCTCGGTGCTGGGACTGGGTGCCACAGATGAACCTGACACTCGCCATACCGAAGCCCCACTCCTGCAATGCATCCCGCGCCGCAGTGATGACGTCGGGGTGGTCGGCGAGGCCGAGGTAGTTGTTCGCGCAGAAGTTCAGCGCGGCGGCGGACTCGGTGGTCACGTGGGCCGACTGAGGCGAGGTGAGCTCGCGCTCGTGCTTGGTCAGACCGGCGTCATCGATCTCCCGCAGGGTCGCGCGCAGGGCGTCCTTGATGGCATACATAGGTGTCTCCTCAGCTCCAGTCCATGACCACTTTGCCGCACTCGCCCGAGCGCGCGGCGTTGAACGCGTCCTGCCACTGCTCCGCGGGGAAGCGGTGGGTGATCGTCGAGCGCACTGCCTCCTCCAGCGCCGGCGAGGTCTGCAGCATGGCGCTCATCGCGTACCACGTGTCGTACATCTCGCGTCCGTAGATACCCTTGATCGTCAGCATGTGGGTGATCACCCGGCCCCAGTCGATCGGGTAGGGATCCTTGGGCAGGCCGAGCATCGCGATGCGGCCGCCGTGGTTCATGTTCTCGATCATCTCGCTGACCGCGCTGGGGTTGCCGGACATCTCCAGGCCGATGTCGAATCCCTCGCGCATGCCGAGCGCGTCCTGTGCCTCCCGGATCCGGGAGCTCGTCACGTTGATCACCTGGTCGGCACCGGCCGCCTTCGCGAGGGACAGGCGGTATTCACTCACGTCGGTGACCACGACCTTGCGGGCACCGACGTGCTTGGCGATTGCCGCGGCCATGATGCCGATGGGACCGGCGCCGGTCACCAGGATGTCCTCGCCGGCGATGGGGAAGGACAGCGTCGTATGCGTGGCGTTGCCCAGCGGGTCGAAGACCGCGCCGACATCGGGGTCCAGGTCGTCCGGCTGGACCCACACGTTGGATGCCGGTATGACGACGTAGTCGGCGAAGGCTCCGTCGCGGTTCACGCCGACGCTGCTGGTGTTGATGCACAGCTGGCGCCGCCCGGCGCGACAGTTGCGGCACTCGTTGCAGACGACGTGCCCCTCGCCGGAGACCCGCTGCCCGACGCGGACACTGTTCACGGCCGGGCCCACCTCGACCACCTCGCCGAAGAACTCGTGGCCGATGACCAGGGGGGGCCTTACGGTGCCGGCCGCCCAGTCGTCCCACTGCTCCAGATGCAGGTCCGTGCCGCACAGGCCGGCACGCAGCACCCGGATCTTGACGTCGGTCGGCCCGGGTGAGGGCTCCGGGACGTCGATCAGCTCGAGGCCTTTTTGGGGACTTGTCTTCGCTAGTGCTCGCACCCGCCCTAGTCTGCCCTCCGGGTCGTCTGACCAGGTGAGCGGGTGACCATGGCCACAGACAAAAGCGTGCGGCCCCTGCGCTGAAGGGTCGCACGCTTGCCAGGCTTTGGCCTGGGACTGGTGCGCCATCCAGGACTTGAACCTGGAACCCGCTGATTAAGAGTCAGCTGCTCTGCCAATTGAGCTAATGGCGCAACGAGGTAGGACTGTATCAGCCCACTCGCCCGGTCATGAAATCGAGCCTACCGCCGTAGTGCCCGTCGACCCGTCAGCCACATTGGGCAAGCCCGCGACGCGCTCTCGCACCCCGGGAGTCGCTAGGTTGCGTGATGAGACGTGACCGATGTTCCCGATCGAAGGAAACGCGATGACCCTCTTGACCGATCCGGATATCGAGCGGCCGGAGGAGCTGCCGGAGGCGAAGGCCAAGCCTTCGTGGAAGGTCGCGCTCAAGCGTGCGGGCGCCAAATTCTCTCAGGACCAGTGCACGGACAAGGCCGCCGCGCTGACGTACTTCTCCGTCCAGTCGATCTTCCCCGGGCTCATTGCCGTCCTGTCGTTGCTCAACATCTTCGGCAACGGGGCCCGGACCACCAAGAAGCTGGTGGCGATCCTCGCGGGTGTCCTGGGCAAGCAACCCTCCGACTTCAGCCAGGTCACCGACTTCATCAACCATGCGCAGTCCCAGGGAGGCGGGGGAATCGCGCTGGCCGTCGGTATTCTCGGTGCCCTGTGGTCCGCTTCCGGGTATGTCGGTGGGTTCAGTCGGGCCCTGAACAAGATCTATGACATCGGCGAGGGCCGTCCCGTCTGGAAGCTTCGGCCGACGCTGCTCCTGGTGACGGCCATCGAGATCGTGCTGATCGTGATCGTGATCGTGGCGCTGGTGACCAGCGGCAGCGTCGCGCGGGAGATCGGCAAACAGATCGGTCTTGGTACCGAGGCAGTGCAGATCTGGGACCTGGCGAAATGGCCGGTGGTGGCGTTCATCGTGGTGTTCATCATCGGGATGCTCTACTGGGCAACCCCGAACGTGCGCAAGATGAAACGGAACATCTTCAGCTGGGGTGCTCTCACCGCATTCATCGTCTGGGTGGTCGGTTCGATCGCGCTGGTGCTCTATGTCGGGTTCACTCACGGATCCGGTTACCAGAAGACGTATGGCGCGTTCGCCTACGTGATTCTCTTTCTGCTGTGGTTGTGGATCACCAACCTGGCCATGCTCTTCGGTGCCGAGCTGGACGCCGAGCTGATCCGCACCAGGCAGCTGCGTGCGGGTTTTGAGGCCGAGCGAATCGTGCTGCTGCCGGCGCGAGACGAGTCCGGCCTGGAGAAGAAGGAGGACAAGCAGAAGAAGCTGCTCAAGGAGGCGACCGCGCTGCGCATGGGTGAGACAGTGGCTGCAGGTGCCGCCGGGGGCGGAGCACTGGCCACGCGGGGCAACCGGGACACTGGGAACGGTGCAGGCGGCAACCGAAAGGACAAGAAGGCGATGGGCACGACCAAGCAGCAAGACATGCAGGAGACGCGCGCGCAGATCTCGCGGGACCGCGTCGAGCGTCGGGACAAGGCCCTCGCGGAGGCCAAGGCCGAGCGCAAGGTGCGCGACCGGCTGGAGCGCCAGGAAGCCAAGAAGAAGAAGAAGTTCAACGACGCCCTCAAGCAGGTCAAGGCGGAGCGCAAGGCCCGGGAGGCTGCCGTGACCTACCCGCAGCACCGCGCGAGTATCGAGGAGACGCGGGCAAAGTACGCACCACGGCAGACGCCGGCGCGCGAGCGTCTCGAGGCGGAGCAGCGCGCACGCAGGGCGTCCTATGACGCCGATCAGGCGGAGCAGCGCGCCAAGGCTGCGGCACAGCCGCCGGAGCCCCCGAAGCCGAAGAAGGTCAAGGAGAAGAAGCCGCCGATGCCCAGCGAGGCGCGCACCCAGGTGGAGATGGACAAGACCCAGCGTCGGCTCGCCTGGTTTGCCGAGCACAAGCGCGGCGAGTAGCAGTTCGTTGAGTGTCTACTGACTCAATCAGTACCCATATTGCCGAGCGGCATGCTTGCGCAGCGAGCGGCATACCAAATTGGTATGCCGCTCGCTGCGTATGTGGACCTCTCGGCCGTACTTCTCAACTGGCACGCACCTGACTTCCGCAGCACAGCATACGAAAAAGTCCCCGGCCTTCGAGAAGGCCGGGGACTTTTCATGGGGTGAGTGACGGGACTTGAACCCGCGACCCTCGCGACCACAACGCGATGCTCTACCAGCTGAGCTACACCCACCATGGCGGCGGCCTCCCAACGGGAGGCAGCGCGGACCACTGTACCCGGTTGGGCGTGACTGTCGAAATCAGGTTCCGGAGGTGGGGTTGACTGCGGTCGCGGCGCCCTCGTACTTTGCCGCAATCTTGCGGGCCTGTGAGCTGTCGGGGCCGGGTGGCGCCACGAAGACGGCCTCCCGGTAGTAGCGCAGCTCCGCGATCGACTCGCGGATGTCGGCGAGTGCGCGGTGGCCGCCGTTCTTGGCCGGGGCGTTGAAGTAGGCCCGGGGGAACCAGCGACGGGCCAGCTCCTTCACGGACGACACGTCGATGATCCGGTAGTGCAGGTGCCCTTCGAGCTCGGGCATGTCCCGCTCGAGGAACCCGCGGTCGGTGGCGACGGTGTTGCCACCGAGCGGCCAGCGCCCGGCATCCGGTGCGTGCTCACGCACATAGCTGAGCACCTGCTCTTGCGCCTGCGCCATCGTCAGACCGGAGTCGAGCTCCTCCAGGAGACCGCTCTTGGTGTGCATGTTGCGCACGAAGTCGTCCATGTGGTCCAGGCCGGTCTGCGGTGGCTTGATGATGACGTCGACGCCATCGCCCAGCTGGTTCAGATCGAAGTCCGTGACCAGGGCCGCCACCTCGACCAGAGCGTCACGCTGCAGGTCGAGGCCGGTCATCTCACAGTCGATCCACACGATGCGGTCGGAGTGCTGCTTGTTGTCGCTCACCCCAACACCATATGGGGATCGCTTATCCTCTGGCTCATGACATCGGGAACTGGTCTATCACCACGTCCCGATCCGCCGGGTCCGGCGGGCCCGATGCCCCACCGGGCAGGACGGCGACGGCGGCTGAGACGGGTGCTGCTGATCAGCGCGCTGACGGTGCTCTTCGGGTTCTCGGGCGCCGCGGTGCTGGAGATGATCGGTTCGCACGCCGGCGTCGCCGCGACGATCCTGGGGGTCGCGCTGTCGGTGGTCGTGCTCGGGATCGTCGTGCCGCTGTTCCTCTGGCTGGACCGTTACGAGCGCGAGCCGGTCGGCATGCTGCTGTTTGCCTTCGGGTGGGGAGCCTGCGTCGCCACTCTCGCCGCCGCGACCCTCAACGACGTCATTGCCCACGATCTGGGCCGAGGTTCGAGTAACTCGCTGATCGCACTCGTCACGGCACCGGTGGTGGAGGAGACCCTGAAGGGGCTGGGCCCGTTGCTGCTCTTGTGGTTCCGCCGCCGCGAGGTCGACGGCATCGTCGACGGCATCGTGTATGCCGGGCTGTGCGCGGCCGGGTTCGCGGCGGTCGAAGACGTGCTCTACCTGGCCAACGGCTATGCGAGCTCGGGTGAGCACGGGCTGCTGTCGACCGCGCTGGTGCGGGTCGTGATGTCGCCCTTCGCGCACCCGATGTTCACCGTGTGCACCGGCGTCGGGATCGGCATCGCAGCGACTCACCGACGGTGGACGCATCGCGTCGGAGCCGTGCTGCTGGGCTGGTTGTGCGCAGTCGCGCTGCACTCGCTCTGGAATGCCGGGGCGGTGCTGTCCGAACGCGGCTGGCTCGTCTTCTACGTCGGGCTGCAGGTGCCGCTCTTCATCGCGTTCCTGACGACGATCGTGCTCGCCCGGCGGCACGAGGCTCGCGCGCTCGCCGAGCATCTGCACGCCTACGTCGTCGCCGGCTGGCTGAGCGACCCCGAGGTCGGGATGCTGTGCTCGATGGAGGCGCGGCGGTATGCCCGGGCGTGGGCGAACGCTCATGGTGGCAGGGACGGCCAGCGGCAGATGCATGACCTGCAGGACTCGGCGAGCGAGCTGGCCATGCTGCGAGCACGGATCGAGCGAGGTCAGGGCGACGCGGTCGTGCTGCAGGAGGAGCAGCGGCTGCTCGCGCACATCGCGCGCCTGCGCAGGCCGTTCGTCGGCACGGCGCTCTACCGCTGGCCGATGTGAGCCGGAGTCGAGCGGGTCAGGTCGGCGGGTCGGCCGCCAGTCGCACGCAGCATCGATCCGGTGCCGGGTCGAGGCGGGCGTGCATCCCGGTGTCGCCGAGACCGCGGAGAAGTCCGCACATGAGGTCGAGGTTCATGCCGCATACCAGGTCGGTGTGCGTCTGCGCCAGGACATGGAACGGGCAGTTGCCCAGCAGCAGATCGGCGCCGTCCCGGCGCGGCTCGAACCCGTGCTCCTCGAGCACGCGCAAGAGGCGGCCCGGCTCGGCCGCAGAATTCTGGTCCGGGCCTGCTCCCTCGCCGAGCTGCACGCCGGCGTCGTAGGCCTGCTGTGCCAGGAGGCCGCGTGCGGACTGTCCGGTGCGCTCGGACTCCTCGATCGCACTGGCGAGCAACCGGCCCACCAGGTCGTAGCGTCGCTCGGGCAACGACACGGCCAGATCCCGCTTCGATCGGCGATAGAGCTTCGCCGGCCGGCCGGCGCCCGGGCCGCTGCGCCCGGTGCGCCGTGCGTAGCTGACGTCGAGCAGACCCTCGTCGACCAGCTTGTCGAGGTGGAACGCGACGGTCGCCCGCGCCACGCCGAGCTCACCGGCCACCTCGTCCCGGCTGACCGGATCGACCTGCCGGATGACGTGCTCATAGAGCCGTCGTCGGGTCGGCTCGTCGAGCACGGCGAGGGCCGCAACCTGACTGAGCTGAGGTTCACGCATACCAACATTCTAAAACAGATCAGAGTTGACGAAAACCGCGAACCCTTCTAAATTTGTCTTGCGTTGACTTTAGAGGTCACCGGGTGCCGAACATCACTTTCCAGGAGGACGAGGATGAGCCTGAACGAGCTGAGCGAGGTGGACCTCGACGGTCAACGGCGGGCCCCGTCCGGACGCCATCTCGAAGTGGTCCATGACCGCGACGCGGTCGACCTGCCCGCCGCGGCGCGGGCCGTGTCCGACCTGCTGGTGGCGCTCGGCAGGGACCCGTCGTCGGCGCACCTACAAGACACGCCCCGAAGGGTGGCGCAGTCCTACGCCGAACTGCTCACGCCGCGGAAGTTCGCGCTGACGACCTTCCCCAACGACGAGGCATACTCCGAGCTCGTGCTCGTCAAGGACATTCCGGTGCAGTCGCTGTGCGAGCACCACCTGCTGCCGTTCCAGGGTGTCGCGCACGTGGGTTATGTGCCGGGGGAGCGGATCCTCGGGCTGTCCAAGCTCGCCCGAGTGGTTGAGCTGTTTGCCCGTGACCTGCAGGTGCAGGAGCGTCTGACCGAGCAGGTCGCCGACTGGCTGCAGGACAATCTCGCACCTCAGGGCGTGGGTGTGGTCATCGAGGCGGAGCACCTGTGCATGTCGCTGCGGGGCGTGCGCGCGACGGGTGCGCATACGGTTACCTCAGCCACCCGGGGAAGCCTGCACGATGACAAGGATGCGCGCCACGAGTTCCTCGCGCGCAGCGGGATCTACAGCTGACGAGCAGGTTCGTCGGATCGATTCAGATCCTTGTTCGTCTCGTGCGCGTCGACGTGGTCCACCTCGAGGCGGACCATCGTGCGCTGGACCGGCCAGGAGGTGGGTTGACCCGTCCAGCTCGCCGCGCTGAGCAGTCGGCCGCGTTCGTAGGTGATGTGACGAACCAGCGGTTCGAGGTCGGCGAAGCCGACCTGCGTGGTCATCTGCTCGGGGTGCGCGCGGTAGGTGTACACCACCTGGTCGAGCATCATGCCGGCAGCACGGCCGGTCACTGCCAGGACCATGCCGAGGTCCTCTGCCTGCGGTAGTCCCTGCCACCCGCCGACGCTGCGAAGCAATCCGGCTTCGATCAGCATCGTCGTCGGGCCGATGGGGAAGTCGAGGCATGGGCAGGCCCATGCCCGCCAGACACTGCCGGCAGGGCTGGGGCCGGCGGGCACAGGTGAGGCATACACGACGACCTCGCCGTCACGCAGGTGGGCCAGACGGCCCGCAACCCAGCCCACCCCGTTCGCCGCCGCGGCGGTCAGACGGCACTCCAGCGATCCGATCGGTAGGTGGTCGTCATCGTCGGCCGAGGTCACGTATACACCGCGCGCCATGCCCAGTGCAAGGTTGCGTGCGCTTGCGGTGCCGACGGGTTGCCCGATCTGAAAGCTGTGCACCCGCTCGTCGGCGAGGAGAGCGGGTGGTACGCGTCGGTCGTGTTCGCCGTCCACCGCGACAATCCACTCCCAGTCCACCTCGGAGGCACACAAGTCGGTGTGTAGCTGCTGCAGGAAGTCGATGCGCTGCGGGAGCAATCTGGTGGGGGTCAACACGCTGACCAGGGGCCGAGCGGGCTGGCTGGAACAATGGACGGCGGCCGGGCGCAACGCACGATGTGGCCGCTGCATCGGGAGATCCGATTCCGAGTGCGCTTCGAGGGCGCGTGGCCTGCTCACACCTCCCATTCTACGGTTTGGGGCGATTGCCCTCGGCTCACCCGCCCCGATTGTCCGGGTCGTAGGGTGGAACCGGGCTCGGAAGCGAGGGGTGAGATGGACCGGTGCGCAGGCCTTGTGCGGGTCAGCACATTTTGTGCCAGGCCCGGCCAGACGGCAGCGCTGCTTGCTGCGGCAGCGGACAACGTGCGGGCCGCTCGACAGGCTTCGGGGTGTCTGTCCGCCCAGGTGTGCACCGCGCCAGGCGACCCACGAACCGTGCTCGTGATCTCACGATGGGAGTCGGAGTCCGCTGTTCGAGCCTTCCTCAACTGGCACGAGCGACTGGCTCACGGCGCAGTCTCACCGTATGCGGTGGGCCGGCCGCAATCCGTGCATTACCCAGTGGTGGCCTGCGACGAGTAGCCCCGCGGCTGGACAGCGACGGGCGGCTCCCGCGGACTCCGCTCCGCCGGTCAGCGTCATTGTCCCGGCGTACAACGCGCAGTCGTTCCTGCCCGAGCAGCTCGCTGCACTGATGAGCCAGGACGCCGCAGTGGTTCGTGAGATCGTCGTTGCCGACAACGGGTCGACCGACCGGACCCACGATGTGGCGGTGCACGTGGCCCTGCAAGATCGGCGAATCCGAGTGGTGGACGCATCCGGCCGGCGGGGCGCGGCGCACGCCCGTAACGTTGGAGCAGCGGCTGCTAGCGGTGATTTCTTCGCGTTCTGCGACGCCGACGATGTGGTGGCGCCCGGCTGGGCCGCAGCGCTCTACGCCTGCGCGCGACGGACCGGCGCACAGTTCATCGCGGGGGTCAACGATCACGACACGCTCTACCCGTACCCGGTGCGACGCTGGCGTCCAGCCATCCACCCATCCCGCCCGTCGAATGACACTGACGGGAACGGCTTCGCCGAGGCCTGCAACCTCGGGGTGTCCCGGGCCGCGTTCGATTCCGTCGACGGCTTCGACGAATCGCTGGCCTTCGCGGCTGAGGACGTTGAGCTGTCCTGGCAGCTGCAGCGGGCGGGCTTTCGGCTGGAGCGCTGCACCGACGCCGTCGTCTACTACCGGGACCGGGTCACCGCGTCGGCGGCGGCCGGTCAGGCCTACCGCTACGGGCGCGGCAACACGGTTTTCCTGCGCGCCCGGGACACCGCCGTCTCACCGTGGTGGCGACTGATCACCGCGGCGCTGCCGTTGATGGCGCGGACACCCGCGCTGTTCGGCTCCCGGCGTGCCCGAGTGACCTGGCTTCGTCAGGCTGCATTCTGGGCGGGCGGCGTGCGTGGCCTGTTCGACACCGAACCGCCGCACACACGGCACGGGGTCTCCGGCCAGGCGGGCCTCCGGTGACATCCCCACCATTGTTCGGGCTGTGGCTGAATGCTGCGTCCGCGGATCTGGTGGCCTGGGCCACGGCGGCCGAGGAGCACGGTTATGACCTGGTTGCGGTGATGGACGACCCGTATGACGTCGACCTGTTCGAGGCGTACACGGCACTGACCGTCGCGCTGGCCCGCACCACTCGAGTCCTTGGCTATGTCGGGGTGACCAACTTGCCGCTACGTCCGGCCCCGGTCCTCGCGCGCATCGTGTCGACCCTGTCCGCGCTCTGTGACGGACGCGTCGTGCTCGGGCTCGGCGCGGGCGGCGACCTCGACCGCGCAGCCGCCTTTGGTGGGCCAATACTCACCCCGGGGCAGGCGGTCGACGCGCTCGAGGAGGCGATCCGCCTCGTGCACGCCCTCACCGGTGGCGGGATCGAGCCGGTCCGATTCACTGGCCGGCACTACCGCGTGGACGGCGCGCTACCGGCTGCGCAACCACCCCCGCCGGTCTGGACCGGCGCCGGCGGGCCGAGAGCGCTGCGGATCACCGGTCGGCTCGCCGACGGGTGGATCCCGCAATACGGTGACGACTGGCGATCCGCGGCGGTGCGCGAAGCCCGGGCAGTGATCGACGACGCTGCCCTCCGGGCCGGCCGTGACCCGGCCGAGGTCGGCACCTGCTACAACATCTCCGCCACCCTCACCAGCCGCGATCTCGCTCGCACCCGTGACGAGGATGGCCGTTGGATCGGAGGGTCGGCACGCCAGTGGGTCGATGAACTCGTCACAGCGGTGACCGACTACGACGCGGGCGGGTTCACCACCACCATCACCGACCGGTCCGGGCAGGCGACGCTCGACCTGGCAACCCGCTTCGCCCAGGACGTCATCGGCCCGGTGCGCGACGCTACTCGGTGAGCCGGGCCCGACTTTGTGCCCCGTGCGGGACGATGGTGGGGCACACAGCGAAGCGGGGAGACGTCTGCATTGACTGCCTGACCACCCCAACGAGGAGAACGCAGCTAGCCGCCGGCATCCTGCACCGAGACCTGAGCCGGAAGCGACGCCGAGCTGGAGCTGTCCTGGTGGGCAGATTCCGTTCGTCCCCTGGGTGTGACGGCCTACGGTAGGTCGTGCGGTGAGAGCTGGAGGAGAAGATGAAGTTCATGCTGATGTACCTGGCCGACCAGGTAGGAGACCCGTGCCCGGTCGACCAGGAGCCGTTGAGGTCGTGGCTGGAGGAGATGGACACCCGCGGGGTGCTGCTTGACGGCGGCCCGCTGCGCGGCCCGGAAACCTCGACCACCGTGCGGAATCAGGACGGCACCGTGACGGTGCTGGACGGCCCTTTCGCGGAGACCAAGGAGCAGATCGCCGGCTTTGACCTGATCGAGGCCAGGGATCTCGACGAGGCGATCGCGGTAGCAGGCGCCCACCCCGCGGGCGACGTTGAGGTGCGTCCGCTTGCGCCGGGTATGCCGACGCCCGCATCATCCGAGCAGAAACCGGGGACGCAGCGCTATCTGATGTTCGTCTGCTGGGACCAAACCGGTGAGGGTGAGATCCGCGAGACCCGCGCGACCGATGCCGACGACCCGATCAACGGATGGATCGAGGAGGCCGGCCCTCGCAGGCTGCACGGGTGGCAGCTGCAGCCACCGTCGCTGGCCCGCACCGTCCGCAACGTCGACGGCACTGTCACGGTGACGGACGGGCCGTTCGCGGAGACCAAGGAGCAAATCGGCGGCTACGACATGCTTGAGTGCGCCGACCTGGACGAAGCCATCGGGATCGCCGCCCGGCACGGTGCCCCGGTGCTCGACCTGAGGCCGATCCCCGCCGGGTGAGTGAGCAGTCCGACCCGGTCGCCCCCGTATTCCACGCGCAGTGGGGGCGGCTGGTCGCCGGCCTGATCGGCTGGTGTGGCGACTTCGACCTGGCCGAGGAGGGTGCTGCGGACGCCTTCGAGGCAGCCGTCGTCGCCTGGCGGCGAGATGGCCCACCGGAGCGACCGCTGGCGTGGCTGACCACGGTCGCTCGCAACCGGGTGCGGGACCGACTGCGCCGCCGTACCACCGAGTTGGCGAAGCTGGCGATCTTGGAGGCGACGCCAACCGACGAGGTGGCGGGGCCGGATGGGTTCCCCGACGAGAGGCTCCGGCTGATCTTCACGTGCTGCCATCCGGCCCTGCCGATGCCGGCCAGGGTGGCACTGACCCTACGCACCCTGTGCGGACTGACCAGCGCCGAGATCGGGCGGGCGTTCCTCGTGACCGGGCCGACCATGGAGAAGCGGCTGGTCCGGGCCCGGGCGAAGGTCCGGGACGGCCGGATCCCCTACCGCGTGCCTCCGCCGCAGTTGCTGCCCGAGCGGCTGAACGGAGTTCTGGCGGTGCTCTACCTGATGTTCAACGAGGGCTACGCGGCGTCCTCGGGCGACTCGCTGGTGCGGACGGACATCACCGCGGAGGCGGTCCGGCTGGCGCGTCTGCTTCACCGGCTGCTGCCCGACGACGAGGTGACCGGCCTGCTGGCACTCATGTTGCTCACCGACGCCCGTCGCGCCGCCCGGATGCGCGATGGAGAAGTGGTGCGTCTTGCCGAACAGGACCGCACACGATGGGACCGGGCGCAGATCACCGAGGGCGCGACCCTCCTGGCGGGGCTCGACGGCCGACCCGTTGGCGCCTACCAGGCCCAGGCCCGGATCGCGCTCGAGCACGACTCGGCGGCAACCCCAGAGGCGACCGACTGGGCCGGCGTCGCGGCGCTGTACGGGCTACTGCCCGCCACCCCGGTGACACAACTCAACCAGGCGGTGGCCATCTCGATGGTGGATGGACCAGCCGCCGCGTTGGCCCACATCGAGCCGCTCACCGACAGCCTGTCCGGCTACCACCTCTACCCCGCCACCCGAGCCGACTTCCTCGCCCGGCTCGGCCGGGTCCAGGAGGCCATCACCGCACTGGACCAGGCCATCGCACTCGCTCCCACCGGCCCCGAGAGACGACTGCTCGTCCGACGCCGCGGCGAGTTGAGGAACGGGCCACAGTAAGCCCGGGCTGCGGGAGCTTGACCGCGCCTACGGAGTCGCGCATGTCACTGACCGGCTCACCCCGGAAGGATGGCAAGTAGGCGATGGACAATCGACGCACGACCCCCGTCCCGCGTTCGTCGACCCGAGTTGCGTGCTCGTTCTGCATCCGGCGACATGGTCACCGCAGCCGGTTCGATGAACGGGTGCGTCTGAACAGGACATGCCACAGATCACCGACTCCGGTGTTGTCGCCAGGGCGCCGCGGCGACGCCTCGCGGCATGCTGCAGTGGCGACCTCACGAGGCTCAGGACCCAGGACGACCACCGCACGACAGCCCGCCCCGTGCCATTCATGGGCGATCGACCGTTGGCCAGGTTCTCGACAACAAGCGTCAAACGCGCGTCAAGCGCGATTTTCGAGTGCCTCCGACCCGACATGATGCCTGGCCAGGCGGCAATTCTCGCGCCCCCGGCAGGACTCGAACCTGCGACCTAGAGATTAGAAGGCTCTTGCTCTATCCAGCTGAGCTACGGGGGCAATGGCGTGACAAGTGTATGAGGCGTGGACGATGCTGCGAGCGCACCCCATCGGCCGTGGGCGCGGCGAGATCCGCGACATGGTGGACCCGAGGTTGAGTCCGTCGCGCAGACAGGGGATGCTGTGCCAGTGACTGGTGGCGATCAGGGGACCGAGCTGCTGGCCGCGCTGCATACGTTGCGGGACACCGCGGGCGTCACCTCGTTGCCGCTGGACATTCCGGGCGTCGAACGTGCCCGCCGCGGTCAACGGGAGATGCTGGCGCAACTGGACGACTACATCATCCCGCGAGTCAGCTCGTTGGATGCGCCGCTGCTGGCGGTCGTCGGTGGTTCGACGGGTGCCGGCAAGTCCACGCTGGTCAACTCGGTGGTCGGGGAGACCGTCACCCGCAGCGGCGTGCTTCGCCCGACCACCCGCGGGTCGACCCTGATCCACAATCCGGCCGATGCCCGGTGGTTCACCGGCACCCGGGTGCTGCCGGGCCTCGCCCGTCAGACCGGGACGACGGCGCCGGCGAACGATCCGGACACCCTGCGACTCGTCTCGTGCAACGCTGTGCCAGTCGGCATCGCGCTCCTGGATGCTCCCGACATCGACTCGGTGGTCTCGGCCAACCGCGATCTTGCGCGGCAACTGTTGTCCGCAGCGGACCTGTGGATCTTCGTCACGACGGCCTCGAGGTATGCCGATGCCGTCCCGTGGGAGCTGCTGCACCAGGCGATCGGGCGCGGCACCTCGGTCGCCGTCGTGCTCAACCGCGTCCCCATGGATGCCATGCAGGAGGTCCGAGCCGACCTCGCCGGCATGCTGATGGAGCAGGGGCTGGGCCAGTCGCCGGTCTTTGCCATCGCCGAGACCTCCCTGTCCCGCGACGGACTGCTTCCGGTGACCGAGATGGGTCGCGTTCGCAGCTGGTTGAGGTCGCTGGCCTCCGACGCGCACGCCAGGGGGCTGGTGATCCGCCGCACCCTGGACGGGGCCCTGGACTCGTTGGCCGCCCGCACGGCCGAGCTGCGGGCTGCACACGAGGCCCAGGTGCGCGGCGCCGGCGACCTCACGGGCCAGGCGGCCGCGGCATACGACCGCGCCGTCGGCGGTGTGCAAGAGGGGATGCGGGACGGCTCCCTCCTACGAGGTGAGGTCCTGGCCCGCTGGCAGGAGTTCGTGGGCACCGGCGAGCTGCTTCGACAGCTCGATGCCGGCGTGGGCCGGATGCGCGACAGGGTCACCGCATTCATCAGTGGCCGCGGCAAGGCACAGCCGGCGGATGACCTCGGGCACGCTCTTCAGACCGGCGTGGCCGCCCTGCTTCAGGCGCACGCCGAAAGTGCCGCCATTGCCGTGAGTCGCGGCTGGCGCAACACGCCCGGAGGCGCCCCGCTCGTGGATGCACATCGCGAGCTTGCCTCTGTCTCACCGGATTTCACTCAGAAGGCCGAGAAGCTGGTCCGCAGCTGGCAGGATGATGTGCTGCAAATGGTTCGAGAAGAGGCCGGTGGGAAGCGCGCGACAGCCCGCTTCCTCGCGTTCGGCGTCAATGGAATCGCGGTGATGCTGATGCTGCTGGTCTTCTCGGCGACGGCAGGGCTGAGCGGCGCCGAGATCGGCATTGCCGGAGGTTCGGCGATCCTTGCCCAGCGGCTGCTGGAGGCGGTCTTCGGGGATCAGGCGGTGCGCACCCTCTCCGCGCGTGCCCGCACCAGGCTCCTGGAGCTGACGACGGAGCTCTACGACGGGGAGCGGCAGCGCTTCGACGACGTGCTCGACGAGGCCGTCGGCGGTCAGGACGGGCTCGGCTCGGGAGCGCTGGACGCTGCAGTGTCGGCAATTGAGCAGGCCCGATGAGCCGCAACACCTTCCGCAGCAAGGTGCCCGACACCGTCTCCCGGCAGGACCTTTCCGCGCGCACCCAGGCCATTCGGACGGCGTTGGAGCACGCCGGAGACCGCCTCCCGGCCGACCAGGTCCGAGCCGCGCGGGAGCTCGAGACGAAGATCGGCGGGCGCACCAGGGTCGCCGGCACCCGCACCGTGGTGTCGCTGGCCGGCGCAACAGGAAGCGGCAAGTCGAGTCTGTTCAACGCGCTGGTGACTGAACCGGTTTCACGGATCGGAGCTCGCCGGCCGACGACGTCGGCGCCGGCGGCCGCGATCTGGGGCGAGGAGCCGAGCGGGGAGCTGCTCGACTGGCTCAAAGTGGGGGCGCGCCACCACGTGCCGGCGTCCGCGAAGGACGCGGACCATCTCGACGGGCTGGTGCTGCTCGATCTGCCCGACTTCGACTCTCGGGTCGCGGCGCACCGGGCGGAGGCCGACCGTGTGTTGGAGCTGTCGGACGTGTTCGTCTGGGTCACCGATCCGCAGAAGTACGCCGACGCGGTCCTGCACGACCAGTATGTCCACCGGATGGCGTCGCACTCGGCGGTCACGATCGTCGTCCTCAACCAGATCGACCGGCTGGGCCGCGGTGAAGTGGCCGAGTGCGCCGAGGACCTGCAGCGGCTGCTGACGCAGGACGGCCTCGACGCGGTGAAGGTGATATCGGCCTCCGCCCTGCGAGGCGAAGGCGTCGCGGACCTGCTCCAGGCGATCTCGCAGGCGGTGCAGACCAAGAATGCCGCGGAGCGACGGCTGATGGCAGATCTTCGAGCTCAGGCAGCGAGGCTGCGCGCCGGTGTCGCCGACGGTGAGCCGCCGGTGGATGAGCGGGCAGCACCACAGCTGGTGGAGGCCCTGAGCACGGCCGCCGGTGTGCCGATCGTCGAGGACGCGGTGGCGCGCGACTACCGAATGCAGGCCGCCGCTCGCGGCGGCTGGCCCTTCGTGCGGTGGATCCACCGGCTGCGGCCGGCACCATTGCGGCGGGTGGGTCTGGACCGCGTGACGGGAGGTTTGTTGAGCCGCAAGGACGCACGGATCGCCCTCGGGCGATCGTCACTGCCTACGCCCACGCCGGCGGCACGTGCCGCGGTGGATGTGGCAACCAGACGTCTGGGCCAGGCAGCGGCGGAGGGGCTGCCGCAGCGGTGGGCGGACAGCGTCTACGACGCCGCCTCGCCCGATGACGGCAGTCTCTACGACCAGCTCGACCAAGCCATCCTGGCCACGGCTCTGCGCGAGCGCGATCCGTGGTGGTGGATGCTCGTCTGGGTGCTGCAGTGGATGTTCGCGGCAGTCGCGATCGCCGGGCTGGTCTGGCTACTGGTCCTCGCGGGACTGGGGTTTGCACAGATCAGCGCGAGCGCGCCGACGTGGGGCATCTTGCCGGTGCCGCTGCTGATGCTCGTCGGTGGGGCGATCCTCGGGCTGCTGCTCGCGCTGCTTGCCCGATGGTTCGCGGCCCGAGGAGCGCGGCACCAGGCGCGGATCGTCGGCAAGCGGTTGCGCAAGTCGGTGGCAGCGGTCAGCGGTGAGCAGATCGTGGCCCCCGTGCACAAAGTGCTGCGGGATCATGCGCTGACGCGAAAGTCCCTCGATGAGGCGATGCACTGACCCCGTCGTGGTCCCCACCCCGTCACCGTATGCGGCGTTGTCCACACCCGGTGACGGACGTCCTGCCGAGTCCCTCCGTGGGAGGCAGTCTGGTCAGCACACGTGATGCGGGTGAGACCGCACCGGCTGATGGGAGTGGATCCATGAACGAGATCACCGTGTCGTTGGCGGGCAACCTGGCGACCGAGCCGGAGCCTCGGACGACCAAGACCGGTGAGCCGGTCGTGAGCTTTCGCATCGTCGTCAACGAGCAGCGTTACGACGCCTCGCAAGGCACCTACACCGATTCGGCCAGCACCTTCATGACGGTGACGGCCTGGCGCAGCCTTGCCGTGAATGTCGCGGCCAGCCTGCACAAGGGGGAACCGGTCGTGGTCACCGGCCGACTGCGCGTGAACAAGTGGACCACGCAGGAGGGGGAGGCGCGCTCGACCGCCGAGGTGACGGCATACCACGTGGGTCACGACCTGAAGTTCGGCCGAAGCAGCTTCAGCAGACCGCAGCGGGCGGCCGGCTGGGGTGGACCGGTGCCGGCGGCCTCGCCGCCTGCGGAACCAGGACCGGGCGAGGGTTTCAATGCCGGACCGCTCACCCCTGCGGCAGAGCCGGCGCAGACCGGATGATGCCGATTCGGTGAACGGCGGTCGCCACAGATAGCCTTCGCACTATGGCCGAGTTCATCTACACCATGACCAAGGCACGCAAGGCGGTCGGGGACAAGCTCATCCTCGACGACGTCAGCATGTCCTTCTACCCAGGCGCCAAGATCGGCGTCGTCGGACCCAACGGTGCCGGAAAGTCCACGATCTTGAAGATCATGGCCGGACTGGACCAACCCTCCAACGGCGAGGCTCGTCTCTCGCCCGGCTTCAGCGTCGGCATCCTGCTGCAGGAGCCGCCGTTGAACGAGGAGAAGGACGTCCGCGGCAACGTCGAGGAGGGGCTCGGCCAGAGCAAGGCCGACCTGGACCGGTTCAACGCCATCTCGGAGGAGATGTCGTCGCCGGATGCCGACTTCGATGCGCTGATGGACGAGATGGGCAAGCTCCAGGAGAAGATCGACCACGCCGACGCGTGGGATCTCGACTCCCAGCTCGAGCAGGCGATGGACGCGCTGCGGTGCCCGCCAGGTGATGCGGACGTCACGGTGCTCTCCGGCGGTGAGCGCCGCCGGGTCGCGCTGTGCAAGCTGCTGCTGTCCAAGCCGGACCTGCTGCTGCTCGACGAGCCCACCAACCACCTGGACGCCGAGTCGGTGACCTGGCTGGAGCAGCACCTCGCGGCCTACTCCGGCACCGTCCTCGCCGTGACCCACGACCGGTACTTCCTGGACAACGTCGCGCAGTGGATCGCCGAGGTCGATCGCGGGCGGCTGTACCCCTACGAGGGCAACTACTCGACCTACCTGCAGAAGAAGAGCGAACGTCTCCAGGTGCAGGGCAAGAAGGATGTCAAGCTCGCCAAGCGGCTGAGCTCCGAGCTCGAGTGGGTTCGCTCCAACGCGAAGGCGCGCCAGACCAAGAGCAAGTCCCGGCTGGCCCGATACGAGGAGATGGCCGCCGAGGCCGACCGCACTCGCAAGCTGGACTTCGAGGAGATCGCGATCCCGCCGGGTCCGCGGCTGGGTTCGCAGGTCATCGAGGTCAACGACCTCAACAAGGGTTTCGACGACCGGGTCCTGATCGACGGACTGTCCTTCACCCTTCCGCGCAACGGCATCGTGGGCGTCATCGGCCCGAACGGTGTCGGCAAGACGACCCTCTTCAAGACCATCGTCGGGCTCGAGGAGCCCGACGCCGGCAGCGTCAAGGTGGGCGACACGGTCTCGATCAGCTATGTCGACCAGAGCCGCGGGGGACTGGATCCGAACAAGTCGCTGTGGGAGGTCGTGTCTGACGGGCTCGACTACATCCAGGTCGGCAAGGTCGAGATCCCTTCTCGCGCCTACGTTTCCCAGTTCGGGTTCAAGGGTCCGGACCAGCAGAAGAAGGCCGGGGTGCTCTCCGGTGGTGAGCGCAACCGCCTCAACCTGGCGCTGACCTTGAAGCAGGGCGGCAACCTGCTGCTGCTCGACGAGCCGACCAACGACTTGGACGTGGAGACGCTTGGCTCCCTGGAGAACGCGCTGCTGGACTTCCCCGGCTGCGTCGTGGTCACCAGCCACGACCGGTGGTTCCTCGACCGCGTGGTCACCCACATCCTCGCGTGGGAGGGCACCGACGAGAACCCGGGGAGCTGGTACTGGTTCGAGGGCAACTTCGCGTCCTACGAGCAGAACAAGATCGAACGACTCGGCCCGGAGGCCGCCCGCCCGCACCGCGTCACCCACCGCAAGCTGACCCGCGACTGAGCGCAACCACCACCGAGCAACCATCACCGGTGATGCGGACGCACGGCGAGTTGTGCACGTTCTCGCCAAGGGCGCAGCCACAGCTGCACCCTTGGCGCGAAAGCGCACATTTGGGTGGGGCTCAGTGGCGGTGGCGTAGGCGGTGCTCCAGGCCGGCCTTGACCATCGGCCACTCCCGGGCCACGACGGAGTAGACCACCGTGTCGCGCAGGCGACCGGCGGCATCGATGCTGTCGCAACGCAGCACACCGTCGAGATGCGCGCCCAGCCGTTCGATCGCGGCGCGGGACTGCTGGTTCATCCAGTGGGTCTGGAACTTCACGCACTCGCAGCCGAGGGCCTCGAAGGCGTGCGTCATCAGCAGCAGCTTGCTCTCCGCGTTCGTGCCCGTGCCGTGCACGGACTCTCGGTTCCAGGTGTAGCCGATCTCCACTCTCGGCACGCTCGGTTCGATGTCACAGAACGTCGTGGCACCGATCACCGTGTTGTCGGACTGGCGAACCGTCGTGAACGGCAGCATCCAGCCGGTCTTCTGCAGGCGCAGGCGTTCCTCGATCTGGTCGGTCATGTCCTCGGGGGAGGCCACGCCCGTGTACCAGCGGTCCCACAGCTGACCGTCCCGGGCGGCCGCCACGAGCCCGTCGAGATGATCCTGGTGCAGTGGCTCGAGGCGAACCAGTCGACCGGTCAGGGTGAGCGGGCGAAGCGGCGTCATCATCGTCATACGCCCATCTCACTGCATTTCTGGTCCGACTTCTAGGTCCAGAATGGCCTTATTCCGCAGTCCGGTATGGGTTACGGTGGACCGGTGCCTCGCTCTCGCCGCATCAGCAACCTGTGCCTCGACAAGAGTGAGGCGCGCAGCGTGGCCGGTCTGTCCGCCGCCATCGCCGCGCAGATCGGACCCGGGCGCCTCGGCAGGGGAGACGCCTTGCCGTCCACCCGCACGCTCGCCGCCGATCTCGGTGTTGCGCGATCACGCGTCGTGATGGCGTATGACGAACTCATCGCTGCGGGGCTCGTCGAGACCCGTGGCGGATCCGGCGCAGTGGTGGCGGTGGATGACGCCGAGGTCGTGCCAGACGATTCGCGGATCGCGGCCGGTCGGCCGCGGCTGGCACCAAGGCATTTCCGCGACGACCGTCCCGGCCCCGAGCGGGTTCGATTCAACCTGGCGCCGGGCGCTCCGGACGTCTCGCTGATCGACCGGCGGGACTGGCGACGGGCCTGGCGGGCGGCGTCTGCCACGGTGCCGGAGGTGGACTGGTATCGGCCGTTGCACCACCCCGAGCTCCAGGCTGCGCTCGTCACCTACCTCCGCCGGGCCCGCGGGATCACGGCCGCCGCGGAGGATGTGGTGATCTTCCCCGGGGTGTCCGCGGCCATCTCCGCCGTCGCAGACGCGCTCGGTGTCAGACGGGCTGCGATGGAGGACCCGGGCTATCCGATGGCACGGATTCCATTGCAGGAGAGCGCAGCACACCTTGATCTGCTCGCAGTGGATGAAGATGGGCTCCGCGTGGATCAGCTGACGGCGGAGCACGACCTCGCGTATGTGACTCCTGCTCACCAGTACCCCCTTGGCGGTCGCATGCCGGCCGGCCGCCGCCAACGACTGCTCGAGTGGTCGCACGACGCCGACGCGGTGATCATCGAAGACGACTTCGACGGGGAGTTTCGGCACGAGGCCGGGCCGCTCGGACCGTTGCGGGCGATGAAGGGCGGCGCCCAGCGGGTCGTCTATCTCGGCACGGCGTCCAAGATCCTGACACCCGACCTGCGGATCGCCTGGGCAGTGGTCCCGAGCTGGATGTCCGATGCGGTGCGGGTCTCCGGCGCGCGTCGGCGCACGGATGGCAGCCGGGTCGCCTCCCGGGCGATGTCGCGAATGATGGAGGACGGCAGCCTGACCCGGCATCTCACCCGCGCGCAGCGCACCTACTCTGCGAGGCGGACCCGCCTGGTGACCGCTCTGTCCGAGCGGTGTCCGGACATCGAGGTGCTCGGCGTGGCCACCGGCATCCATGTGGCCATTCGTTGGGGCTGCGGGGCCAGAGACACCGATGTCGTCGACCGCTGCGCCGAACGGGGACTGGTGGTCTCCGCCCTGTCGTCGTATGCCGTGGCGCATCCGGTCAACGGCCTCCTGCTCGGCTATGCGCAGTTGCCTGAGACGGCGGCGCGGCCGGTCGTGGACGAGATAGCCTGCGTGCTGGAGCAGCTCGGATGGTCCTAGTCCTGCTTGACGCGGACCATTCCCTCCTGTGCGACCGAGCAGATCAGGGTGCCGTCGATCGAGAAGATCTTGCCGAGCCCGAGTCCGCGACCGCCCGACGCGGACGGCGACTCCTGCTCGTAGAGCACCCAGTCGTCGATGCGCCCCGGCCGGTGAAACCACATCGCGTGATCCAGGCTCGCCGGACGCAGCCTGCGGTCGCCCCACACGAGCCCGTGGCGACGCAGGATCGACTCCAGGAGCGAGTAGTCCGAGCTGTAGGCGAGTACGGCGGCGTGCAACAGCGGGTCGTCGGGGAGCTGTTCGATCGCCTTCATCCAGACGTTCTGATGAGCCGAGTGCTGGCGTCCGGGCACGAGGTACAGCGCACCCTCGACGGTCCGCACATCCATCGCCCGACGCAGCCAGTGCCGCACCGCCGGGTGGTCGACCCCGGCGAGCTCCTCGGCGGCCGTGCGCACCCGGTCGGGGTCGGGCACGGAGTTCATGGCCGCCTGGTGGTCGAGCCCGTCGGCAGGAGTCTGGAAGGACAGCGTGGCAGACAAGATCGTGTGGCCGTACTGCATCGCGTGGACGCGCCGGACGGAGAACGACCTGCCGTCGCGCAGGTTCTCGACGGCGAACCGGATGGGATGGCTGGAGTCGCCGGGGCGAATGAAGTAGGCGTGCAGGGAATGGATCGGACGCTCACCCAGGCCCTCCACGGATCGCACGGTCCGTCCCCCCGCCATGACGGACTGGGCCAGCACCTGACCACCGAAGACCCTGCCGTGCGGGGTCACCTGGCTCCGACCGACGAACACGTCCAGGTTGCGCTCCGAGACGTCCGCATCCGTCGCGTCGCCCGTGACCTCGGGGCTGACCTGGGCACGCCCGGCCGGCTGCAGGTCGAGCACGTCCAGCAGGTCACGGACCGGGTTGTCCAGGGCGTCGGCGGTCGGGTCAGTGCTGTTGTCATCGCTCACCTGGCAGACTCTATCGAGTCCGTTCACGAAGACTTGCGAGGATGTGCCCATGCAGAACGAGCGACCGTACTCTGTCGACATCCCGTTGCGCTGGTCGGACATGGATGCGCTGCGGCACATCAACAACGTGCAGGTGGCACGGTTGCTGGAGGAGGCTCGTGTGCTCGGCCTCGCGGAGTGGTTCGGGTTCGACGCCGAGGGGTCGCGGGTCCCGCGGCTGCTGATCGCTCGCACCGAGATCGACTACCGCCGTCAGCTGCACTACCGACATCAGCCCGTGACCATCACCATGTGGGTCAGCAAGATCTCGGGCGCGTCGTTCGACCTGGACTACGAGGTGTTGTCGTCGAACGACCAGGACGCGCACGTCTGCTGCACGGCGCAGACCACCGTGGTCCACTTCGACATGGAGACCCAGCGACCGCAGCGGATCGACCCGGACACGAAGGCGGTGCTGGAGAAGTTTCAGGGTGAGCCGGTCGAGATGCGGCGGCGGGCGCGGCAATGAGCTCACTCAAGCTGGCGGACGACGAGTCCAGGTCCGACCTGACGACGTATGTGGCTCGGGCGCGTCAGGCGCGTCCCGACGGTGCCATCCGGTTGCAGGCCGTGGGAACGACCCTGGCCGCCTGGGTCGGGGTCCTGGACGGTCGCGGTCTCCTGGGCGAGGGCACCACCATAGGCCTGCGCACGCTGGCACTGCGGGAGGAGTCGACCGTCGACGTGACGGTGCCCCTGGCGGCGGTAGCCGACCGGTTGGCACGTGCCGACGTCGAGCCGGACCTCGACATCCCACCCCAGACGGTGGCCGCCGCCTGGGCCGCGCTGACCCCGCCGCGCACCGGGTGGCAGTCCGTCACGCAGGTGTCGATCGAAGCGCTCCGAAGCGCCGCCAGTCAAGGCATTGAGGAGATCACCCAGGGCGCGCCGGAAGGCTCGGGATCGGCCGCGGTCGCCACCCTGCGCTGGCGAGTGTGGACACGGCCACTGCCGACCTCGCTGGGCGCGGAAGGACTGCCGAGCAGCGTGGCGTTCGCGGTGCACGCCCTGGGGTTCGGCGTAGGCACAGTGGCGCAGGTGCATCGTGCCGCCTCCTGGCACCGCGTGAGCACACCCGCGGGCTTCGTGCTCGCGCGTTGAGACGCGGGTCGCCTTCTCGGACGCCTCGAACGGCGGACTAGCCAGGTAGTGAGCGCAGACTGCCCACCAGCGACGGTGATGGCCAGTGCACCGCCTGAACGGTCTCCGCGATCCCTCGCGGGTCCAGCCCGGCGGCAGCCAGGATGTCCTCGCGTGAGCCGGCCGCAATGTATCCCGGCTCCAGGCCGAGCGGCACGACCCGGGTCGTGATCCCGGCCCGTTGCGCGCTGTGACTGAGTGTCTCGCCGAAGCCACCCGGTAGGGCGTTGTCCTCCACCGTGACGGCGACGCGGTGATCTGCCACGATATTGAGCAGCTCGGGTGAGATGGGGAAGACCCAGCGAGGATCCACGACGGTCACCGAGACCCCGTGGGCGCGCATCAGGTTCGCCGCCGCGACGGCGGGCGCTGCCATGGCGCCGGTGGCGACCAGCAGGAGGTCGGCCCGGGTGGGTCGTGGTGTCAGCACGTCGACCGTGCCGATGCGCGCCCGTGCTCCCACCGGTGCCGGGCACTCTCCCGTGGGGAAGCGGATCGCGGTCGGCCCCGCGTCGTAGCCGATGGCCTCCCGAAGCAGATCCCGTAGCCGGACCGCGTCGCGTGGAGCCGCCACCCGCATACCGGGCACCAGACTGAAGAGGGAGATATCCCAGATGCCGTGGTGCGACGGCCCGTCCGGCCCGGTGACCCCAGACCGGTCGAGCACGAACGTGACTGGAGCAGAATGGAGCCCGACATCCATGAGGACCTGATCGAAGGCGCGATTCATGAACGTCGAGTAGATCGCCACCACCGGGTGCAGGCCGGCGGCCGCCAGACCCGCCGCGGAGGCAACGGCGTGCTGCTCGGCGATGCCGACGTCGTAGGCACGGTGCGGGAATCGCTCGGAGAACGGCAGCAGGCCGGTCGGCCGGCGCATCGCCGCGGTGACGGCGACCACATCGGCTCGATCCTCGCCGATCGCGACGAGCTCACTGCCGAAGATGTGGGTCCACTTCGGACGTCCCGACGCCGGACGGACGGGCCGGGCGCTCACCGTGTGCATGCGGTCGTCGACATCGGCCTCGGCGGCACGATATCCAGCACCCTTCCGGGTGACGACGTGCAGCACGCAGGGGCCCTTGCATCGGCGTGCCCTCGTCAGAGCCCGCTGAAGCCCCTTCAGATCATGCCCGTCCGTCGGGCCGAGATAGCTGAATCCGAGCACCTCGAAGAGGTTTGACGTCGCCGTCCCATCCCGCAGCTGCGACAGATGCTTGGGCAGCGCCCCCACCGTTGGTTCGTAGGACCGGCCGTTGTCGTTCAGCACGATGATGACATCTCGGTCGCAGGCGCCGAGATTGTTCATCGCCTCCCACGCCATGCCCCCGGTGAGAGCGCCATCGCCGATGACCGCAACGACCCGACGTCGCTGCCCGGCCAGCTGGTAGGCCTTGGCAAGCCCATCGGCATACGCCAAGGAGGTTGAGGCGTGAGAGTTCTCGACGATGTCGTGGTTGCTCTCACGCCGGGACGGATACCCGGACAGGCCACCCGCAGTGCGCAAGGAGCCGAGACAGTCGTGCCGGCCGGTGAGCATCTTGTGCACGTAGGCCTGGTGCCCGGTGTCCCAGATGATGGAGTCCCGGGGAGAGTCGAACGCCCGGTGCAGCGCGATCGAGAGCTCGACTACGCCGAGGTTCGGCCCCAGATGACCACCGGTCGCGCAGACCTTGTCGATCAGCTCGGCACGAATCTCCTTGGCCAGCAGCGGAAGCTGGGACTGCGCGAGAGCCTTCACGTCGTCCGGGCCGTTGATCCTGGGAAGCAGGGCCATGTCGGCGGTCATCAGGCCACCGCCGCTCGGATCGTCTCCCGGAGCGATCCCGTCGTGGCGACGACGGCGGTGGGCTCGTAGCCGCAGTGGGCCATGCAGTTGGCGCAGCGCGGGTCCTTGCCGCGGCCGAAGGCATCCCAGTCGGTGTCCTCGATCAGCTCCCGGTACGTGGAGACGTAGCCGTCGTCGAGCAGGTAGCACGGACGCTGCCAGCCCTTCAGGGAGTAGGACGGGATCGCCCACGGGGTGCACTCGAAGTCGACCTTGCCTTCGAGGAAGTCGAGGAAGAGCGGCGAGTGGTTGAGCCGCCACTTCTTGCGCCGACCGTCGGCGAAGGCCTCCTTGAAGAGCGCGCGCGTCTCTTCGACGCCGAGGAACCCGTTCTGGTCCGGTGCCTTCCAGTAGGCGTAGCCCGGGGCGATCTGCATGTTGTCCACGTGCAGGTCGTCGTTGAGGTAGTTCAGCACATCGATGACGTCCTGCGGTGAGTCGCTGTTGAAGACCGTGGTGTTGGTCATGACACGGAATCCACGCTCCTTGACGAGCTTGATCGCCTCGACCGCGCCCTCGAATCCTCCCTCGTGACAGACCGACTCATCGTGCCTCTGCTTCATCCCATCGAGGTGGATCATCCACGAGAAGTTCGGGTGCGGCGTGAACTTGTCGATGTGCCGTGGCATCAGCAGGGCATTCGTGCACAAGAAGACGATCTTGTCCCGGTCGAGCAGCTGACGCACGATCTCGTCGATCTGCGGGTGCATCAGGGGTTCACCACCGGCGAGCGAGACCATCGGTGCGCCACACTCCTCGATGGCAGCGATGGCCTGCTCGACCGGCATCCGCTGCCTGAGCATGGCCGCCGGCTCCTCGACCTTGCCGCACCCGGCGCAGTGCAGGTTGCAGGCAAAGAGGGGCTCGAGCTCGACAATGAGCGGGAACTTGTCCCTCCGCAGCAGCTTCTGCTTGGCCAGGTAGCGACCCAGTCGGAGTGTTTGACGCAGTGGCATAGCCATTTCAGCTGACCTCCCGTGGAAGTGAGAACCGCACATCCTCTTGGGTGACGGGTGATTCGGCGACGGTCAGGTCGCCCAAGGCGGAGAGCGACTGCAACAGCTCCTCGACGAGGTGTGCCGGAGCGGATGCGCCGGCGGTGACACCGACTCTGCGGGTCCGCGCCAGCCACGCGAGATCGACGGCGCCGACGTCGTCGACCAGATGTGCCGTGGCTCCGGCCGCTTGCGCCACCTCGACCAGTCGGCGCGAGTTGGACGAGTTGCCCGACCCGACGACGAGCACGAGATCGCACTGAGCGGCGACCTCGGCGACCGCCTGCTGTCGGTTGCTCGTGGCGTAGCAGATGTCCTCGTGGCGTGGGCCGGACAGCAGCGGATACCTGGCGCGCAGGACCGCCGCGGACCGTTCGGCCTCGGACACCGCAAGGGTCGTCTGCATGACGTAGGACACGTGCTCCGGGTCGGGTGCCTCGACCAACGCGGCCTCTTCCGGGTTGTCCACGACCACAACATGATCCGGTGCCTCACCACGTGTGCCGACGACCTCCTCGTGCTCCGCGTGACCGATGAGGAAGATCGTGTTGCCACGCGAGGCATACCGCTGCACCTCGTGGTGCACCTTCGCGACCAGGGGGCAGGTGGCATCGATGACCTGAAGCTCGCGCTCACTCGCCTGCCGGCGCACCGAAGGTGCCACGCCGTGCGCCGCGAGCACTGCGACGGATCCTCGGGGCACCTCGTCGAGCTCCTCGACGAACACCGCACCCAGCCGTTCCAGGCGTGACACGACATGGGTGTTGTGCACGATCTGCCGTCGCACGTAGACGGGTGCACCATTCATCTGCAAGGCGCGCTCCACGATCTCGATGGCCCGTTCGACGCCTGCGCAGAACGAGCGAGGGCTGGCCAGGCAGACGTCACGGGCCAGGACGGCCTCGGCCCACTGCTCGAGTGTCGGCGCTGTGGCGGACAGCGTGTGCAGGGCGCGTATCCCGCGTCTCAGCGTGCCGGCGCGGCGCAGCGGGTTGTCGGCGGTGTCGACAATCGTGCGGACCACTGCCAGCTGCCCGTCCGGCACCTGGGTGGCGACATAGCCGGACTCCGTGTCCACCGCGAGCGCGCCCGATCTCGCGAGCTCCAGCCGGTCTGAGCCGTCGACGACGCGTGGCGTGGTCTCGATCGCGCCGACATGGACGGTCAGGCCGGCGGCTCGTAGGGCGCGGGCGAGCATGGGCGCGGCGGGGCAGAGCGTCTCCGTGTCGCCCAGCCGCACGCGGTCGGCAACCACCACGTCGCCCGGCCGCACGCCGGGTGCCAGACCGCCGGCGACGCCGGCGAGCAGCGTCGGGCGGCCGCCGAGGACATGGGTCGACCGGCCCCGACCGGCGAGGTTCACCGGCACCGAGAGTCGGTGCGCCAGCGCTTGTTGCTCGATCCGCAGCGGCGTATAGATGGCTCCACTCATCACGTGCCCCCTTGCAGGTAGCGGCCGAGCGCCCAGATGGGGAACACCAGCCGGTAGAGGTGGTAGCTGATGTAGAAGTCACCGGGGAATCCGGTGCCGGTGAACAGGTGCTCGTCCCAGCCGCCGTCCTCTCGCTGGGTGTTCGCGAGATGGGCGATCCCACGCTCAACGGCGGTTTCGGTGAGTTCCCCCGCACGTGCAGCAGAGCCCTCGCCGGCCGCCACCAGCGCCATGAGCGCCCAGCCGGTCTGGGACGGGGTCGATTCACCACGGCCTATCCAGGCGGGAGCATCGTAGGAGCGCAGATCCTCGCCCCAGCCGCCGTCGGTGTTCTGATGCGCCTCCAGCCAGCGCACCGCCGCGCGGATGGCCTGGTGATCGGTGGGTATTCCGGCGGCGATGAGGGCGGGCACCACCGCTCCGGTGCCGTAGACGTGGTTTGCGCCCCACCGTCCGAACCAGGAGCCGTCGTCCTCCTGGTGCTCGAGCAGCCAGCGCACTCCGCGCTTGCAGCGTTCACCACGGGCCCGGCCCTCTGCAGCGAGCATTTCCACGACGTGTGCGGTGACATCGGCCGATGGTGGGTCGATCACGGCGCCGAAGTCGCAGAAGGGCAGCTCATTGGCCAGGGTGTGTGTGTTGTTGGCGTCGAAGGCGCCCCAGCCGCCGTCCCGCGACTGCATGCCGGCGGTCCAGGCGATGCCGCGGTCTACGGCCTTTCGCAGCAGTGTCGGCCGGTTGCTCCCGACCCGGCGCAGCGCCATGACAATGATGGCGCTGTCGTCGGTGTCTGGATAGTTGTCGTTGGCGAACTCGAACGCCCAACCTCCGGACGGCAGGTGCGGGGTGCGCCCACTCCAGTCGCCGTCGACGGTGATCTGCTCGTCCACGAGCCACTCGCTCGCCTTGCGGATGGCCGGGTCGTCCGCGTCCACACCGGAGTCCAGCATGGCATTCAGTGCCAGGGCGGTGTCCCACACGGGGGACTGGCAGGCCTCCAGCTGACGCATCGGGCCGTCAGGTGTCTCCTTGGTGAGCACAAAGCCGTCGAGCCCCTCGACGCCGGCCTTCATCGCCGGATGGTCGAGTGGATATCCGAGGAGATGCAGTGCGAGCAGGGAGTAGACCCAGGGCGGCTGGATCCCGCCCCAGCCGCCATCTGCCTCCTGCCGTGCCAGGATCCACTCGGCGGCCAGGCGCATGGCGCCCTGCCGCACGGGCATCAGCGGATGCTTGGCGTAGGCGTGCAGTGCGACGTCGAGTCGCTGGAATGCGCCACCGATGCTGCGCCAGGACTGCTTGGCCGGCCCCGCTGCGCCAGTGCGGAGCTCGTCGATCTTGAAGGGGAGCGGTCGTCGCGGTCGCAGGGTGCAGACCACGGTCAACGGGACGATGGTCTGGCGTGCCCAGCATCCCCAGTTGTAGATGTTGAGCGGGAACCACTTCGGCAGCAGCATCAGCTCGGGAGGCATGTTGGGCAGGTCGTCCCAGTCCCAGAGCCCGAAGAGCGCCAGCCAGATCCTGGTGAAGACTCGTGATCGCTCGACGCCGCCCTGCTGCTGGACGAAGTCCGCCGCGCGGCGCATGTGCTCCGCGGCCGGCTTGTCGCCGGCGATTCGCAGAGCGACCCACGCCTCGGTCGTCGTCGACAGGTCACCGGGACCGCCGGCGAACGTCGCCCACGTCCCGTCGTCTCGCTGCTGGGACCGGATCCAGCGAGCGCTCTGCTCTCGTGTCTCTGCCGTTGCGATGTGCAAGAACTCCCGCAGCATCATGTCCTCGGCATCCATCGTCACATTGGTCTCGAGATCGCCCTTCCACCAGCCGCCCTCGTCCTGGAGAGACCGAAGGTAGGTGAGGGCGGCGTTCAGCGTGTGCTGAGCGGCGCTGCCCGAAGAGGCGTGCGTCGAGGTGTCGGTTGCGGTATCTGTCATGTTTCAGGCCTTCCTGGCGCAGATGAAGTCGGCCAGCTCGCACAGCTCGTCGACGGCATCGCGGACGAGCGCGGTGCCGTCCAGGTCGTTCTTGGCTGCATCGACCAGATCGGCGGCGCGATGCTCCGCCCAGTCCTTCGCGCGCAGACGATCGAGTGCATCGACCGCGGAGGCGATCTCGCTCTCGGTTGTGCCACCGGTCGTCAACCAGGCCCGCAGCCGATCGGCGTCGGCGCTGCCCTGCTCGAGCGCCCAGGTCATCGGAAGCGACTTCTTCTTGGCGCGCAGATCCGAGTGGTTGGACTTGCCGGTGACCTTGGGATCGCCCCAGATGCCGAGCACGTCATCGATCAGCTGGAAGGCCAGGCCGACATGAATGCCATAGGACCACAGGGGCCGGACCAGATCCCGGTCGGCATCGGCGAGCAGCGCGCCGATGACGGTGCTGGCCGCGAGGAGCGACGACGTCTTGCGTGTCGACATGGCTTCGCACTCGGCCAGCGGAACGGTGCCGCGTTCCTCGAACTCCATGTCCTGGACCTGCCCATGGATGAGGGTGCGGGTCGCGCGTTCCAACATCAGGGCGGCCCGGGGGGCACCGGTGCCGGTGTCCTCCAGCACGACCTCGCGTGCCAGAGAGGCCATCGCGTCCCCGGCGAGGATCGCCGTGGGCTCACCCCAGATCGACCAGACCGTGGGGCGGTGCCTCCGGGTCACATCTCGGTCCATGATGTCGTCGTGCACGAGAGAGAAGTTGTGCACGAGCTCGACCGCGACCGCCCCGGCCACAACGGCCGACGGATCTGCCCCGACGGCTCGCGCTCCGGCGAGCGCCAGCGTCGGTCGGACCGCCTTGCCGCCGTCCTCGACGGTCGGATCACCATGCTCGTCGACCCATCCCAGGTGATACGCGACGACCTTCCGCAACTGGGGGTCCAGCCGGTCGACGGCCTTCCGTAGTGCCGGTACGACCAGAGATCTGGTCTCGTCGAGCGCCCGGTCCGGTCCGTTCATGCTGCCACCTCGTCTCGTCGCGCCGGCGTGTGTTCCTGCAGTGCGCTCGCCGCCGCATGGCCGCTGCGCACAGCACCCTCCATCGTTGCCGGCCAGCCCGTCGCGGTCCACGCGCCGGCGACTGCGAGGCCGGGCAAAGCAGTTCGGGCTGCGGGCCGGGACAGTGCGGTTCCTGGGGCGGGCCGGAACGTCGCGTGTGGCTCCCGGGTGACGAAGAAGTCCTGGACCGTGGCATCCGTCATACGGGGGAGTATGCGCACGAACTCGGGCAGGAGCGTCGTCCGCAGCTCGGCGACGGTGCAGCCGATCAGGTCGTCCGCCGCGGACAGGCTGGCCACGAGATACTGCCCGCAGGGGAGTCCCGAGGATGTGGTCCGGTCGAAGAGCCACTGCAGCGGACTGTCGACCGCGGCGAGGAACGGTTCACTCATGACCTGCCGGTCGATGACCACATGGAGGTTGACGATGGGCGAGCGGCCGAGTCGGTTGACGAAGTCGGCCGGCACTCGCAGCGCTGCGGACCCGACGAGCCCGTCGGCAATGTCCGGCGGGACAGCCACAACGAGGCGATCGAAGGTGCGGTGGGTGTCATCCAGGTCGACGCGCCACCCACTCGTGGTGCGGGTCACTGCCCGCACACGGGAACGCGTGCACACCTCGGCCCCGGCTACGTCGAGGGCCCGTAGGGCAGCAGCGCCGTGCAGCTGCTGAAGTGGCACGGTGGCCCAGCCGATGTCGGCGCCACCCTTGTCGCCGAGCAGCCCGAGCTGGAACACCGTCGCAGCGAGGGCCAGCGAGGCCTGATCGGCATGGGCGTTCAACGTTGCGAGGCCGACGAGATCCCAAAGGGTCTCGACTGCGCGCGGGCTGCAACCCTGCTGCCGCAACCAGTCGCCGAAGCTGACGTCATCGGTCTCCGAGGCGTCGCGGTCTACCCTGCCGAGGGCAAGGGCGACGCGTGCCGCCTGAAGCCGTTCGCGTAAGGGGATCCATCGGTGTGCGAGGAGTGCTCCCCCTAGATGGAGGGGAGACGGCAGCGACGTGCGGTGAATGCGGGTGCCCCGGCCACTCGAACCGCTGCGCATCGTGATCGTCAGCTGTGGTTGCAGCTGGACCTGATGCTCCACGCCGAGCCGCTCGAGGAGCTGCCGATAGCTGGTGCAGCAGCGAAGGAACACATGCTGGCCGTTGTCGACCCAGAGACCCTCTCGCTGGAAGGAGTTGGTGAGTCCGCCGAGCCGTGACCGGGATTCAAGCAGTATGACGTGGTGGCCCGCGTCGGCGAGGTCGAGCGCAGCGGTGATACCGGCGAGCCCCCCTCCGATCACACCGACGGTTGCCATGTCAGATCACGGTCCTGCTCAGCGCGGCCACGGCGACGCGCCCCTTTTCCCAGGTCGGCAGCGAGACACGGTGGTCGTAGACCGAGGTGGGGTGCTGCCGAATGCGTTGCAGCAGATGATGGTAGATGCCGGCCATGGCGGCGCAGCAGGCGGCGCTGCGGCCGTCCAGCTCCGGTAGCAGCCGCATTCCGAGGTCGTACCACTGTTCCGCGCGGGCCGCGGCGAAGTCGATGTAGCCGGCGAGGTGTGCCTCCGGATCGCTGAGGGAGCCGCGCTCGTCCAGCTCGAGGGTGACGCCGAACTGCTCGAGCTCACGGGCCGGCAGGTACACACGACCCACGAGCAGGTCCTCGCGGATGTCGCGCAGGATGTTTGTCTGCTGCAGTGCTATTCCCAGCTGGTCGGCGAAGCGCGGTGCGCGCGGGTCGGACCCGGTGCCGAAGATGGCAAGGCACAGACGGCCGACGGACCCGGCCACCCGCCGGCAGTAGATCGTGAGGTCGTGAAAGTCGTCGTATCGAACTCCCGCGAGATCCATCTCGACCCCGTCGACGAGCTCGTAGAACGCATCGAGGGGGACGGGGAAGTCGCGCGCCGTCTGAGCAACCGCCGCAAGCACCGGTTCGGTCGCGTTGTCGATGTCGGCGAGGGACTTGCGCAGGGAGGCCAGCCGATCGGCACGCTGGGCGACCGGTGCGTCACAGTCACCGATGTCGTCGATGCGACGGGCCAGCGCATACAGGGAGCAGAGGGCCGCACGTTTGGTCGAGGGCAGCAGGCGGATGCCGTAATAGAAGTTCTTCGCCTCGCTGCGCGTGATGCTCTCGCACGTCAGGTAGGCCTGCTCGGTCGTCGTGGTGCTCATGCGGAGCCCCGCCGGGTCATCAGGAGCACCAGTACGTGTCGCAGTAGGTCGACCCGTCGGGGTCGCGGCGTAGACCGCGTCACGTCACCGCGGGCGTGCTCCAGGGCGTCTGCCGTTGCCATGCCGCCGGCCAGGTAGCCGGCCACGGCGATCCGGGCCCACCCGTGCAGCTCGCCGATCAGGGGTTGCCCCGTCTGCATCAGATGTCGTGCTCGCCGCACCTGGACGAGGACCACCGCGCGCAGGGCGCCCGCCTGGCGAGGATTCAGGATGTCGGCGCTCGGGCATCCCGCATGGGACAGGTCGACCTGCGGCAGGTAGAGGCGGCCCTGGTGGAAGTCCTCCACCACGTCCTGACAGTGCTCCAGCACCTGAAGCGCGCTGCAGATCCGATCGGAGAGCTCCTGCCGCTCCGTAGTCGACTGCCCGAAGGCCGCCAGCACCATGCGACCGATCGGGTCGGCGGACAGTCGGCAGTATCCCAGCAGGTCCTCGAAGGTGGCGTACTCGTGCACCTGCTGGTCCTGCAGGTTCGCGTCAACCAGCCGCTGGAGGGCCTCCCTCTGCAGGTCACCTGCGCGGGGGGTCGGTATGAACTGACGCAGGCAGGGGTCGCGTGGTGTGCCACCGTCGAAGAGGGTGTCCAGGTCCTTCCGGAACTCGGCGAGGAGGCGACCGCGATCCCCCGGCGCCTCATCGCCCAGGTCGTCGATGTGCCGGGCGACGACGTAGATCTGTCGCAGTTGCCGGCGAACCGCGGGTGGCAGCAACCGCATCGCGACCGGGAAGTTCTCAGTCCGCTCGCGAGGGTCGTACAGAGCCGGCCCCTCGAGCTCCGCTGCCGGCGACGTCGCTGTCATACCTCCAAGCGTGCTCGAAGGCGGCGTCAAGAGTCTCGACTCAGAGGTGTGGCAATTACTGCGATCGGTTGTCACTTGGTGATAGACAAGAGGTGCTGGTGCAGGTACGCGGTCACCGGACGGTATACCTGAGAGTTTTCTGTGAGTCGACGGGCCAGGAAGAGGTGCGGTGACGATGCGCGAACAGCCGGCTGCGGACGGGGCACCGGAGGGGGTCGGCGTCGAGGCGCTCAGAACGGCGCTGGTAGAGGGGTTCCCGCAGCTGCTCGTGCGCGTGGGCGATGCTCTTGCCGGCAGCTGGCCGGACTATGCGGAGTACATCGAGGAGCATCTGGACCAGCTGTCCTCGGCGGCCGACCTGGTGGTCCCGCGCCTGTTGTCCGGTATGCCCGCATCCGCGGCCGGCGCCCCCAGCGGCGAGCGCCTGGTGCCCATAGGCGGCGACGGGGCCGACGTGGTCGACCGGGATCCGATGATCGCCAACCTGTTTGAGCAGGTCGGTCGTATGCACTTCCTGCGTGGGCAGGACCTCACAAGTCTGCTTACGGCATACCAGAGTGGAGCCCAGGTGGCCTGGGACCACATTGCGCGGGCGGCCATGTCGGCGGGCCTGGGGACCCAGCACGTGAGTGATCTCGCCGAGACGCTGTTCCTGCTCGTCCACGACATCTCCGTCTGCACGTCCCGGGGTTTCGTGAGTGAGCAGTCGGACTCCGCCATGGCCACTCAGCGTGCGCGCGCGGAGCTGACCGGCGCGCTGATGTCGACCGTGGCCGACTCGTTCAGCATCCAACAGGCGGCGGAGCGCGCATCGTGGGCGGTGCCCGAGTCGGCGGCCTTCGTGATCGTCGGCCTGGAGAGCGACGATCATGTGGGCCACGGCATGCGCAGCGACCCGGAGTGGCTGTTTGTCCGTGTCGAGGGTGTGGTCGGCCTGATCGTGCCATGGGTGGCCGGAGTTCGCGCACGGCTTGCCCGGGTGCTGGAGGGCCAAGGCGTCGTGGTGGGACCGCCAGTTCCGGTCGTGCGGCTGCGCGGCAGCTTCAGCGTGGCGCGAAGCGTGCTGCGACTCAAGCGCGCCGGGCTCATCGAGGGCGACGTGACCTTCGCCGACGACCACCTCGACGTGCTGTTGATCCACCGTCAGCCGCAGGTGCTCGAGGCGCTTCGTCGACGGGTGCTGGCGCCGATGGACGACCTCCCCGAGGCGACGCGTGACCGGTTGCTGGACACCTTGACCGCATGGCTCTTGCACCTCGGATCGCGTGCGGCGGTTGCGGACGAGCTGCACATCCATCCGCAGACCGTGCGCTATCGGCTGGATCAGCTGCGCGAGGTGTTCGGCGACGCCCTCGACTCTCCCCGTGAGCGGGCCAAGCTCTTCCTGGTCCTTGCCTGGGGCGCGCCTCGAGAGTTCGAGGAGGACGGCTGACCGGGCGCCGTGGGTCGGGCCGCCGGCGTGTCCTGCGGCCTCGGGGTGCGGGCGAGTGCAGTGCGGAAACCGGTGCGCAACCCGTCGGCGACGTCGTGCGCGTCGAGCACGTCCGGATCGGTGGTGATGCCGATCCCGAGCTTTCGGCCCCACGTCAGTGCACCGACCGTGACAGGTGCGCCTGGCGCGGGCGGAAGCAATGGGTAGACCTCTGCCATGGTCGCGTTCGCGAGGGTGAACATGTCGCCGGGTGGTCCAGGGATGTTCGACACGATGCCATTGAAGAAGCGGCGTCCGTACACCGTGTGCGCGAACGCCCGCCGCCCCGCCGCCGGCACCATGCGTAGCGCCGAGGACATGACCCACCGGGAGGCGAGCGCGCGAGTAGGCGAGCGTAGGGCGCGCGAGAAGGTGGTGACCTCTGGCAGGAGGTCGGTCGGGTTCGCAGCTCGGGCGGGTGCGTTGATGATGACGGCAGCAGTCGAGTTGGCCGCATCGCACGCGCCCGGCGCTTGAAGCAGGACCGGCACCGAGACGCGTAGACGGTTTCGACAACGCTCTGTCAGCTGCGGACTCGCCGCGGCAACGGCAGATCCCACGAGGGCCAGGAGCAGCTGGGTGACGGTTACCTCGTGCTCGTGCGCCAGCCGACGCACCTCATCGAACTCGAGCTGGACGGTGCCGAGTGAGGTTCGGCCCGCCCCCACATCGAGGACGACGGAGGGTTTGCCATCCGTCGCGAGCTGACCCAGGCCTGCGGCGATGGCCAGGACGGACTGCAGCCGCCCCGGTGGTCGGTGCTGGGTGGCTCCCGGATCGACGGTCGGCCGGACCAGGGCGAGCACTTGGTCGACCCCGCCGACGCCATCGGCCATGCAGTGGTGCATCAGCACCACGAAGGCCGCTCGGCCGTGGGGAAGCCCGTAGATCATCGCGATGCGCCACAACGGCCGGTCCCTGGGGAGGCGCTGGGCATGGAGGTGCGCAACGACGCCATCCAGCGCCTCCTGATCGCTGCCGGGCGGCAGGTCGATCTGGGTGATGTGCAGATCCCAGTCCATTGTGTCGAGCCCGGCCCAGCGAGGGCGCCGACCGCTCGTGTCCAAGGCGGAGACGAAACGTGGGTGTGCGGACAGGTTGTCGCGCGCGAGATCGCGGATGTCGTCCCGGGACGGACAGGTGCCTCCGCCAGGATCGAGAATGACGTAGCCGCCGACGTTCTGCGCGTTGGGCCCGTCCTCCACGTTGAGAAAGAACTCGTCCGCGGTGGCCAGTTGACCCGGCTCCGCGGTCCACGCCTCGGCGGCCAGGACGGCGACCGCGACGACTGCTGCCGCGCCGACGGCATCGAGGAGGTAGTGGTTTGCCGTGGCCAGCACAACGACCACGGTCACGGCGACGTGGATGGCGCTGACCAGCTGAAGCCAGTGAGCGTGCGACAGGCGCGCGAGCATCACGCTGACCCACAGAGCCCAGGCGATGTGTAGCGACGGCATCGCCGCGAGCTGGTTGGCATGGGCGACCAGCGGCGACCCCCATGAGCCGACGGTGGCATCCTGCGCGACCGTGTCGACGAATCCCGACCGGAGCATCCGCGGCGGCATCAACGGGAACGACACGAAACACCCGAATGCCAGCAGGTTGAGGATGACGAAGCTGTTGCGCGCCAGTCGATAGACCGCCGGTGTCTTCCAGTAGGCGAGCACCAGCATGAGCAGCGCACTGATGACGTAGGTTGTCGCGTACTCGTAGTTGGCCGCGACGGTCAGGGTGTGATGCGGCACGATCGCGCCGTTGAGCCAGCGCTCGACGTCGAGGTGCAGCCGGGTCTCGACCCGGCTGATCCACTGGGCGTTGCGCTCCGCGGCGTGGGTGCGTCCCGAACCACCGAGGCTGTCGACGACCAGGTAGAGCGCGAACAGGCCGAGTCCCAGCAGCAGCTCCCGCCATACCGGCGGGCGTCGCGGGCAGGAGGTGGTCGTCGGCTCCACCCCCTCGTCCTAGCACACGGGCAGCGGCACCGTCAGGAGGTGGCGATGGTGAAGTTCGGCATTCGGCGGATCCTGGACCAGCCCCATGCGGTGCACACGGCAATCGAGGCCACCGTCAGCGTCGAGCTGAGCAGCCCCCGCGACAGCAGGCCGGCGCCGAGGCCGAGCCGAAGAAATCCGACGCTCATCGCGGCATCGATGAGTCTGGAGACACCCCACAGCACGCACACCTGGGTGAACATCCGCCGTGCGAGGCGATCGTGGAAGAGCGCCTGTGGCAAGGCGATGAAGTCGCGTGCGAGATGCATGGTGATCGGTCGCCCGATCGCCGCGCTGCCGAGGAAGAGCACAGCCATGAACAAGGAGCCTGCGATGGGCTGCAGCAGGAACACGTAGACGCTGGACAGCGCCAGCGCGATGGTGGTCCGCCCAACAAGCATGCCCACGGCGAGCAGGAGGGTCCGTGGCACCCGCGCCGAGTGATGCAGGCGCAGCCCGACCGTGAACGCACACCAGCAGAGGACCGCCGCCAGACCCCAGATCTTGCCGAGCGTCATGATGCCGCCGTAGAGCAACAGCGATGGCACCATCACCGTCTCGACGAGCAGCCGTCCGCCACGCACCGCAGAGTCTCGAACGAAGGCGCGATCGATAACCAGGCGCGCAGGGTCGGGCCCGGTGCGCTCGGTCCGCTGCATGGGCCGTATGATGCCAGGCTTGCCTGTGAACAGAATGTCAACGTGGGTCCGGCGGAGCGACCCGGATCTGTTCGCCGAATCGGGCGGCGAGGCCGCGGTAGGCCCGTGGTGCGGTGTGGCGTGCCACGCCGACCGCGCGCAACCAGCGAGGTGTCCAGATCTCTGCTGCATCCTGCTCGATCATGTGGACGACGGCGCTCGCGACCTGCGTCGCCGGAACCGGGCGCGGTCGCCCGCGGTTGTAGGCCTGCCCGCGCCGGGCGAAGAACGGGGTGTCGATCACCGCGGGCACAGCGACGCTCACACCGACTCCAGTGCCGATGGTCTCCAGGCGGAGCGAGTCGGCGAAGCCGTCCAACCCCGCCTTCGTGGCGGCATACACCGACTCTCCGGCCACGCTCGTGCGACCCGTCACCGAGCTGATGAAGCAGACATGCCCGGTCTGGCGACACAGCATCTGCGGGAGGAGAGCCTGCGTCAGCAGGATGGGTGCGGTCAGGTTCAGCGCGACCAGGCGGTCGATGTCGAGGTTCGTCATCTCGGTGAACGGGCCGGCCCACCCCTGCCCCGCGTTGTTCACCAGCAGGTCGACGTGGCCGTCGACCGCGAGTGCCTGGCGGGCGATGTCGTCGATCTGGTCGGGACGGGTCAGGTCACCCAGCACGACCGTGCCCTCGATCGCTCCGGCAACACCGTTCGCGCGGGCGGAGTCGCGGCCATGGACGAGGACCTGGGCGCCGGCGGAGGCCAGAGCGCGGGCGACCGAGGCACCCAGGCCCGAGGAACTGCCGGTGACGAGTGCGACCACGCCGGTCAGCTGCATGTCGACTCCTCACGAGTGGGGCTGCAGTCAGCCTACTGATGACCTCCGGCGGTGAACCAGACCGTGGTGTCGACGGGTACGACGCCTTCGTCGACGGGGCCGCTCGCGGCCAGCAGCACGGCGTCATCAGGCAGGGGGAGGGGCGCCCCGCCGAGGTTGAGCAGCACGCGCACTCGGCCCTGCACCGTGGCGTTCTCGAACGAGACAACGTCCTGACCGGCATCCAGCCAGATGAGTGAGCCCTCGCCGAGGTGGTGCTCGGCCCGGGTTCGCAGCAACAGCCTGTAGAGCTCGAGGGTCGACCCCTCGCGGCCGTCCTGCTGGTCGACGGCGAGCTCACCGTAGACCTCAGGTTGAGGCAGCCACGAACGGCCTGTCGGACCGAATCCATAGGTGGGTGCGGCTTCTTCCCAGGGGATCGGCACCCGGGCGCCGTCCCGCCCGCGCTCCGCGTGCCGGGTGCGCTCCCAGGTCGGGTCCTGCCGCGCAGCGTCGGGCATCGTGGTGTGCTCGGGCAGGCCGAGCTCCTCGCCCTGATAGAGGTAGGCGCCGCCGGGCAGGGCCAGCATGAGGGTCGTGGCCGCGCGGGCCCGCCGCAGACCGAGGACCGGGTCCGGCTGGGGATCACCGACACCGATGCCGTTGGGGCGGGGTGTGCCGATCGGCAGGCCGAGGCGACTGGCGTGCCGGACGACGTCGTGGTTGGACAGGACCCAGGTGGTGGGCGCGCCGACGCCGTCATTGGCCTCCAGTGAGCGGGTGATGTTGCGATGCAGGCTCCGCGCGGTCCAGTCCGACTGGAGGAAGTCGAAGTTGAAGGCCTGATGGAACTCGCCGTCCCGGACGTAGAGCGCGGCGCGCTCGGGCGGGTCGACCCAGGCCTCCGCGCACATCACCCGGTCCTGCGCCGCGTCATGGTCGACGGCGGATGGAGGGTTGTAGGAGTCGAGGATCTTCCGCCAGGACCGGTAGATCTCGTGCACCGGGTCCTGGTCCCACATCGGCGGACGGTCGAGGTCCTTGTCGACCAGGTCGAGCATGTTCATCGGGCCGCTCCAGTCCGGCAGGCCGGGCGCCTTGACCAGGCCGTGTGCGACGTCGACTCGGAAGCCGTCGACGCCGCGGTCCAGCCAGAAGCGCAGCACGTCCTCGAACTCGTGGCGCACGTCGGCGTTCTGCCAGTTGAAGTCGGGCTGCTTGGCGTCGAAGAGGTGCAGATACCACTGTCCGGGGGTACCGGGCTCGGCGGCCCGGCTCCAGGCCGGCCCACCGAATACGCTCTGCCAGTTGTTCGGAGGCTCGCCGCCCCCCGGTCCCGAGCCGTCGCGGAACATGTAGCGGTCGCGTTCGGGGGAGCCTGGGGCGGACGCCAGCGCGGTCTGGAACCAGGGGTGCTCGTCGGAGGAGTGGTTCGGGACCAGGTCGACGATGACCTTCAGCGCAAGGTCGTGGGCGCTCTTGATCAGCAGGTCTGCGTCGGCGAGGCTCCCGAAGAGCGGGTCGATGTCCCGGTAGTCCGCGACGTCATACCCGGCATCGGCCTGCGGAGAGGTGTAGAAGGGCGACAACCAGATGGCGTCGACGCCGAGCGCGCGGAGGTAGGGCAGGCGCGTCGTGATGCCCGCGAGGTCGCCGATGCCATCGCCGTTCGCGTCGGCGAACGAGCGCGGATAGATCTGGTAGATCACCGCGCTGCGCCACCAGGCGCCGCCCTGATGCGCGGTGTGCAACACGTGATCGGCACGGTCGGAGAACGTCGAAGAAGTCACGGGAGACCAGTCTGAGACTCCGGGCGGGGTGCTGTCCAGCCGGGTACGCGTGCCCGACAGGTTGTCACGGATTCGGCGGTGCCGTGCCGGTCACTCGTCGGGCGCGTTCACCAGCGAGTAGGCCGCGCGGGTGAAGTAGTCGCGCATCATCGAGTCGTGCAGCTCGTCCAGGTCGAGCGTGTCGACGGCGTGCAGCATATGGGTCAGCCAGCGGTCGCGCTGGGCGGTCGTCACGGCATACGGCACATGGCGCATCCGCAGGCGGGGATGCCCACGCTGCTGACTGTAGGTGGTGGGCCCGCCGAAATACTGCTCGAGGAACATCCGCAGCCGCACCTCGGCCGGACCGAGGTCCGCCTCGGGATACAGGGCGCGCAGCTCCGGGTCATCGGCCACCCCGAGATAGAACTCGTGCACCAGCCGGTGGAAGGTCTCCGGACCGCCCACCTGGTCATAGAACGTCTCTGCCGGCAGCTGCGCACTCACGCGCACAGTGTGCCAGCCCGCGTCCGCCGTCAGGTTGCTGGGCCCTTGGCGTAGGGCGGCAGCTCGGGACCCTTGACTCCGGCGGCGTCGAAGGCCTCCTTGGCTCGCCGACGCAGCTCACGGGTGACGCCATACTGCTGCATGGGCACGCACTTGGCGGTCATCCGGAGGTTGATCTCACCGGCGGCAACGGACTGCACTCCATTGACGGTGGGCGTCTCGAGCAGCAGCTGGTGCCACTCCGGCGCGTCGTCGAGGTCCTGGGCGATCTGCTCCAGTGCACGGGTCGCGATGTCGACCGGTTGGTCGTAGCCGATCGGGATGTCGATCAGCGCGGTGGACCAGCCCTGGGACCGGTTGCCGATTCGCAGGATCTCGCCGTTGCGCAGATACCAGACAGCGCCTTCGAAGTCGCGGATTCGGGTGATGCGGAGGGTGACCTCCTCGACCGTGCCCATGAGATCGCCGGTGTCGATGACATCACCGACGCCGTACTGGTCCTCGACGATCATGAAGATGCCGGAGAGGAAGTCCTTCACGAGGCTCTGCGCCCCGAAGCCCAGAGCCACACCGCCCACGCCGGCGGAGGCCAGCAATGGGCCGAGAGGCACCCCGACCTCGGCCATGATCGTCAGTGCGGCGATGCCGAAGACAACCAACGAGGTGACCGAGCGCAGCACGGACCCGGTGGTCTCCGCGCGCTGGGCTCGACGTTCGTTGTCCAGCCCGGCGGCCTGGCGCAGCACCCGCGCGGCACGCGGCGACTCGGACGGGGGACGCCTGGGGCCGTGCGAGATCATCGACTTGACGACTCGGGAAATGGCGCGATGGATCAGCCACCGGAGGACCACGGCGCACACGATGATCGCGATGACCATCAACGGTGTTCCGATGAGCCAACCGGTGACGCTGTCCGGGGAGTTGTCGACCAGGTGCAGATGCGGCATGCGCCCCATCCTCCCAACTCGCGACGAGCCTGCCTGCATGTCGCACGATGCGAGACGCTCTGCCAGACTGCGGGCATGCCCGACGCCGCACCATCCGCCCTTGCCCAGCTCGCTCGCGCACATGGTGTCGCAACGGACTACTGGGACTGGCAGGGCAGCCGCATCATGGTGTCCGACGACACCATCGTGTCGGTGCTTGCCGCGCTCGGGGTCGACGCCTCGAACGACGCAGCGGTGCTGGCCGCACTCGAGGGCTTCGCCGAGAGCGCCTGGCGCCGGGTGCTGCCACGGGTGGTGATCTTGCGGGAGGGATGGACCCCATGGGTTCCCGTGCATGTGCCGGACGGCAGTGAGCTGCTGGCTCGGATGCACCTGGAGGATGGTGACCTGCGCGACCTTGCGCAGGTCGAGCACTGGGTCGAGCCGCGCACCGTCGACGGGGTGCTGATGGGCGAGGCGACGCTCGAGCTGCCGGGCGACCTTCCACTTGGATATCACCGACTCGAGATCGACTACGGCGACCAGTCCGCGTCGACGACGGTCATCGTCACGCCCCCGCACCTGGAGCTTCCCGGGACGCTCAAACGAGACCGGGCGTGGGGACTGCTGACGCAACTGTATGCCGTGCGTTCCGACCGCTCGTGGGGCATCGGCGACGCGGCCGACCTGGCCGAGCTGGGGACGTGGGGTGCGCGCCAGGGCGCGGACTTCGTGCTGGTCAATCCGGTGCACGCGGCAGAGCCCGTCCCGGCCATGGAGCCGTCGCCCTACCTGCCCACCTCGCGGCGCTTCGTCAACCCGATGTACATCCGCGTCGAGGAGGTGCCGGAGGTCGGCTACCTGTCGGCTGCCGAGCACCAGCTCGTCGAATGGCACAGCGACGACGCCCGGCGCCTGAACCACCTCGATCGACTGGACCGCGACAGCAGCTGGCAGGCAAAACAGGCCGCGCTGCGAATGATCTTCCGCACGGAGCGAACCCACCGCAGGCGCCGCGACTTCGAGGTGTTCTGCGAGCGGGAGGGGCAGGGACTGGTCGACTACGCCACCTGGTGCGCCATCGTCATGGACCGCGGGCTGCCTTGGGAGGACTGGCCGAAGGAGCTGCAGGACCCGCGGAGCGACGCCGTGACTGCGGAGCGCGAGCGACTGGCCGGCGACATCGAGTTCCATTGCTGGCTGCAGTGGGTCGTCCAGGCCCAGCTTGCCGAGGCACAGCGAGAGCTGCGTGCGGCGGGTATGCGGCTCGGCGTCATCCACGACCTGGCCGTCGGCGTGCACCCCGACGGCTCGGACGCGTGGGCACTGGGCGATGTGCTGGCGCGGGACATCAGTGTCGGTGCACCGCCGGACGACTACAACCAGCTCGGGCAGGACTGGAGCCAGCCACCATGGCGACCGGACCGGCTCGCCGAGCTGGGCTACGCGCCCTACCGCGAGATGCTGCGGACGATCATGGCGATGGCCGGGGGGGTGCGGGTGGACCACATCATCGGCCTCTTCCGCCTGTGGTGGGTGCCGCGTGGACGACCGGCCACCGAAGGCACCTACGTGCAGTACGACCACGAGGCGCTGATCGGCATACTTGCCCTCGAGGCGCATCGAGCCGGTGCGCTGGTGATCGGGGAAGACCTTGGCACGGTGGAAGACTGGGTCCGAGACTACCTGGCCGAGCGCGGGGTGCTGGGCACCTCGATCCTGTGGTTCGAGCGTAAGGACGGCGTCGCACCGCGAGCGCCGGAGACCTATCGGGAGCTGTGCCTCGCGAGCGTGACGACGCACGACCTGCCGCCGACCGCGGGATACCTGCAGGGTGAGCACATCGCGGTCCGTCACGAGCTCGGACTGCTGACGCGTCCGCTGGAGGAGGAGATTCGCGCCGATGACGCTCAGCGCGAGGCCGTGCTGGCCGAGCTGCGCAGGCGTGGTCTGCTCGGCGAGAAGTCGACCATCGAGGACCAGGTCGGTGCACTGCACCGCTACCTCACCTGGTCGCCCAGCCGGCTGATCGGGGTGTCCGTGGCCGACCTGGTGGGGGACGAACGGACGATCAACCAGCCGGGCACCGATGAGGAGTACCCGAACTGGCGGCTGCCCATCGCCGGTCCGGACAAAGTGGCGCTGACGCTGGACGAGTTGATGGTGTCGCGGCGCGCCAAACGGCTCATCCGCTGCGTCACCCGCAGGGGCCGCTGAACCTCAGGCGAGCGGTGTTGGCGGAAAGTGATGCTGTAGCAGCACTTTCCGCCAACACTCAGGCCTGTGCATCGCGTGCCTGAGCTCGTAGCGCCCGGGCCACCCCATCGCGGTTCTCGGCGACGATGCGCGCCAGGCCGTGCGGCGCGTCGGCGTTCTGCGCGAGCCAGGCATTCGATGCATCGAGCAGCTCTCGGCTGGCAAGCGCCGACGGATAGGCGAAGGTCGCCACCCCCGACGCGATCGCGAACGTGCGGTGCTCCCAGAGGTGCGTGAGCATCGCGTGGTACTTCTCGACATACGGTGCCAGCAGCTGCGGGTCGTGCACGTGACCGAAACCCGCTGCGATCGCCATGACCGTCTGGTTGGGCACGCCCTCCACCTCGACGAGCTGGCGCCAGGCCTCCGCCTTCGCCTCGGCTGTCGGGTATGCCGCGCGCACCTGGGCCGCACGCTCCTTGCCGGTGGACGTCGGGTCGGCTCGCAGCTCCGCGTCGACCTCGCGATCATCGAGGGCACCCGCTGCAGCGAGCGACCGCAGGAGGGTCCACCGCATCTCGGAGTCGATCTCGAGGCCGGCCAGCTTGGCGGTACCCTCGAGCAGCCCGCGCACATACGCGACGTCGTCGTGTCGGTGTGCCAGGGTTGCGAAAGCCTGGCACACCTGCAGCTGCGCGTCGCTGCCCGGTGTCGCCGCCACCAAGGAGCTGCGCAGTGCCTTGGTCACGTCGTCGATCGCCTCCTTCCGGTGCTCCGGCGCCGTGTAGGCCGAGGCGGCAGTCCGCGCCTGCGTCAGCCACATCCGGCGGACGGCGGATCCCGTCTCCCCCGGGAGGGCGGCGAGTGCGAGGTGGAGGAACTGCCGGGCGCCCATCTCGGCGTCACGAGTCATGTCCCACACCGCGCCTTGCGCAAGTGCGCGCGCCAGGGGGTCGCTGAGCGCGTCCGGGTGGTCGAGCAGAGTCTGCAGGGAGCGCGGATCGAGCCTGATCTTCGTGTAGGAGAGGTCGTCGTCATTGACCAGGATCAGGTCCGGCGCCTGCTTGCCCACCAGGGCGTCGAGAGTGGTACTCGCGCCTTCGACGTCGAGCTCGAGGTGCTCCGTGCGTTGCAACGCATGCCCCTGCAGCGTGTAAAGGCCGACGACCAGTCGGTGCGGGCGCAGCGTGGGGTGATCGGCGCTCGCAGTCTGCTCGATCACGGCCCGCGTGATGGCGCCGTCATCATCGGTCTGGATCACCGGGCGGAGCGTGTTGACGCCGGCGGTCTGCAGCCAGGTCTTCGACCAGCCGCCCAGGTCGCGTCCGGAAGTGGCCTCGAGCTCGGTCAACAGGTCTTCGAAGACCGTGTTGCCCCACTGGTGTTTTGCGAAGTAGGCACGGAGGCCGCCGATGAACGGCGTGCGCCCGACGTAGGCGACGAGCTGCTTGAGGACGGACGCCCCCTTGGCGTAGGTGATCCCGTCGAAGTTGTTGTCGACATCGTCAAGCGTTGCCATGTCCGCGTAGACCGGGTGTGTCGATGAGAGCTGGTCCTGGTTGTACGCCCACGTCTTCTCCATGCTGCTGAACGTGGTCCATGCCCCCGTCCAGTGCGTCGCCTCGGCCTGACAGATGTTGGCCGCCCACTCGGCGAACGACTCGTTGAGCCACAGGTCGTCCCACCAGGTCATCGTCACCAGGTTGCCGAACCACATGTGCGCCAGCTCGTGCAGGATGGTCAGCGCGCGACGCTCGATGAGCGCCTCGGAGACCTTTGCGCGGAAGATGTAGGTCTCGGTGATCGTGACGGCGCCGGCGTTCTCCATCGCACCCATGTTGTACTCGGGAGTGAAGATCTGGTCGTACTTGCTGAAGGGGTACGGCTGATCGAACTGCTCCTCGAAGTAGGCGAATCCGCGCTTGGTGCAGTCGAAGATGTGCTCGGCATCCAGGTGGGGAGACAGCGACCTGCGGCAGTAGATGCCGAGCGGGATCGTCCCACCCCTGGATGCGACGGAGTCGCGAACGACGTCGTACGGGCCCGCGATGAGCGCCGTGATGTAGCAGCTGATCCGTTCGGTCGGCTCGAACGTCCAGGTGGCCGAAGGCTCCTGCTCACCCTTGGGGTTGGTGTAGACGGCGGCGCTCGGTGTCGCGTCGGGCGTCGGCTGGTTGGAGATGATCGCCCACCGCTTCGGTGCCCTGACGGTGAAGGCGAAGGTCGCCTTGAGGTCGGGCTGTTCGAAGACAGGGAACATCCTGCGGGAGTCGGCGACCTCGAACTGGCTGTAGAGGTAGACCTCGTCGTCGGTAGGGTCGACGAACCGGTGCAGTCCCTCTCCGGTGTTCATATAGGTCCCGGTGGCCTCGATGACCAGCTCGTTGCGCGCGGCCAGTCCCGGCACCGACACTCGCGCGCCGTCATAGTGGGTCTTCGGGTCCAAGGCGACGCCGTTCAGGGTGATCGTCTGGACCGAGTCGCCGAGGAAGTCGACGAACGTGTCGGCGCCTGGGGTGGCGGCGCTGAAGGCGATCGTCGATCGGGTGCCGAAGGTGGTCGGACCGGAGGTCAGGTCGAGCGACACGGCATACGAGTCGACGTCGACGAGCAAGGCGCGGTCCCGCGCCTCCTGACGGGTGAGGTTCTTGCCAGGCACGAACAGGCTCCACAGGGTGTTGGGGGCTGGGTCCTGCTCATCCTTGCACGGCGGTGCGGTGGCAGGATGAGGGTGTGAGTATCGCTAACCGCAGCACGCAGCCGTCGTCCGCCGAGATGTTTTTCGATCCCCTGTGCCCGTGGGCCTGGATGACCTCACGCTGGCTCATGGAGGTCGCCGAGGTGCGCAACCTCGACATCACCTGGTCGGTCATGAGTCTGTCGGCGCTGAACGAGGGGCGCGATGGGCTGTCCGAGAGCTACCGAGGCATGCTCGACAGCGGCTGGGGCCCGGTCCGTGTGGTGATCGCCGCCGCACGAGATCACGGTGACAAGGTCAAGAAGCAGCTGTATGACGCGATGGGGGCCAGGTTGCATCCGGGCGGGCGCGGTGACACACCGGACGACCTGCGCCAGGTCATCGTCGAGGCGCTGGAGGACGTCGGTCTGCCACCGGAGCTGATCGACTGTGCGGCCAACGTGCCCGGCGACGAGATCGACATCGAGCTGCGCGCATCCCACCAGCGGGCCATGGACCTGGTCGGTGACGAGGTCGGCACACCCGTCGTGTCCGTCGGCGATGTGGCATTCTTCGGTCCGGTGGTGACACCCGCACCCAAGGGCGAGGCCGCGGGGCAGCTGTGGGACGGCTGCCTCCTGGTCGCCGGTACCCCGGGCTTCTATGAGATCAAGCGGACCCGCGTCAAGGGCCCCGACTTCAGCTGAGAGGACACGAGCACATGCGCGTACACGTCGGAGGGGATCACGCTGCCTACGAGCTGCAGCGTGCGCTGGTGACCTGGTTGGAGCAGGAGGGTCATGACGTGGTGGACCATGGGCCGGCGACCTACGACGAGCTGGACGACTATCCGGTGTGCGTGCTGCGCGCGGCGCAGGGCGTGGCCGCGGACGCGGGATCCCTCGGTGTGGTGCTCGGTGGGTCCGGCAATGGTGAGCAGATGGCCGCCAACAAGGTGCGCGGAGTTCGCGCCGCACTGTGCTACAACGCCGAGCTGGCCCAGCTGGCCCGCCAGCACAACGACGCCCAGGTGGTCTCCCTCGGCGGGCGCTTCACCGCCGTCGAAGAGGCGAAGGCCATCGTGAAGGTGTTCCTGGACACCCCCTTCTCCGGCGTGCAACGCCACCAGCGACGCATCGACATGGTCAACGCGTATGAGGCGGACGGCACCCTGCCCGCTCGAGGCTGACCCTCTCGGCGCCGAAATATTCGTAAAAGGCACCTCGCAAACCCCAAATCCGACGCGGACTTTGCGAAAATGTCCTGCAATCGGTATGGACTTGGTAAAGGCACGCGTTTTTGAGCGATCGTCGGCCTAACGTGCCCACATGGTGATTGACGTCTCTCTAGCGCCTCGGCGGCTGACCCGTCCCGCGCTGCGGGCCGTCGACGCCTCACCCGACCGTCGACCCGCGGTCACCTCCCTGCTCGTCGTCGCGACCATCCTGGCGCTCCTGGCGGGGGTGGCCCTGCCCAGCCCGGCCCTGAGCGTGGCGTACGCCTCGCTCGTCCCCATCGTGGTGACGGCCGGGCTCTTTCTCTCGGCGCGACAGATGGCGGGCGTCTTCGGTGCGGTTCTGATGGCGGCGCTCGCTCTGTCGGTGGTGGGTGACCATGCCATGCGGGACAACTATGTGGGCGGCCTTCTGGTGACCATGACGCTGCTCATGCTCGTCGACCACCGGCGGTCGCGCGCCGGGGTGCCCCAGGCGGTCGGCAGCTCGATGCTGGTCGACCTGCGCGAGCGACTGCGCATCCAGGGGCGGCTGCCCATGCTTCCTTCCGGCTGGAGCGTCGAGTCCAGCGTGCAGGCCGCCCACGGTGACTCGTTCTCGGGGGACTTCGTCGTCGGGAACACCCCGACGCCCGACCGCTTCGAGGTCGCGCTGGTCGATGTCTCAGGCAAGGGCACGGCCGCGGGCACCAGGTCGCTGCTGGTTCGAGGAGCGTTCGCGGGGCTGCTCGGTGCGTTGGAGCCGGACCGCTTCCTGCCGGCGGCCAACGACTACCTCGTGCGGCAGGGCTGGCCGGAGGGATTTGCGACGGCGATTCATGCCTCCATCGACCTGGTCACCGGCGACTACACGGTCGGCTCGGCAGGGCATCCGGCCGCGGTGCACTTCCAGGCCGGGTGCGGTCAGTGGACGCCGGTGCGCGGCACCTCCGGAGTGCTGCTGGGCGTCCTCGAGGGCCAGGGGAGCGAGGACTTCCCCCGCACCAGTGGCCGTCTCGAGCGCGGGGATGCGCTGCTGCTGTACAGCGACGGAGTGATCGAGATGCCGGGTGTCGACATCATGCAGGGACTGGATCGAATGCTCGGGTATGCCGATCGTGCCGTCGCGACGGGGCTGCCCGGCGCTGCCGCCCGGATCTGCGCCTCGGCGCGGGCGGGCGAGACCGATGACCGTGCGGTCGTGCTGATCTCGCGAGGGTGAGATCTAGCGCAGCAGTGTGCCTACTGCCGCGCCGCAGAACGCCGCTGCCAGCCCGACGGCCACGCTGAGCGCGGCGTTGCCGACTGCCAGTCGCGGCGCGCGGCCGTCGGCGAGGCGCACGATCTCGTAGGCGAAGGTCGAGTACGTGGACAGCGCGCCGCAGAAGCCGGTGCCGACAGCCAGTCTCACGGGTGTGCTGCCCACCGCCATGACGACGCCGAGGACGAAGGACGCAATCACGTTCACCGTCAACGTGCCCCACGGGAAGTCGGCCCGGTGCCGTGACTGCACATAGCGGTCCGTCAGGTAACGGGTCGGCGCGCCGACCATGCCGCCGACAATCACAAAGACCCACGTCATGCCGCACCCGTAGAGTCCAGGACGACCAGTCGAGTGACGGTCTCGGCCGCCCACACCGCGAAGACGGCCGCGGCCAGCGTCGCGACGAGATAGGCAAGTGCGGTGACCCAGTGGCCGCCCTGGAGGAGGTGCTGAGCGTCGACCTCGTAGGTCGAGAAGGTGGTGAAGCCGCCGAGGACCCCGGTGCCGAAGAACGGCCGCACCAGGGGGTGGACCTGCCACTTCTGGGTGATGAGCACCATGAAGACACCCATGATGGCGCACCCGATCACGTTGATCAGCAAGGTGGAGACAGGGAAGTGGCCGGCCGTCGTCGGCCACGCCAGGCCGACCGCATACCGGGAGACCGCGCCGACTGCGCCACCACAGGCGATGACGGCGACCGGGAGCGCCTGGTGATGCAGGAGACGTTCGCGGCGGGTTGGGGGCGCCCCATCGGGGTCCACCCTGCCTGCGGCCGTGAAGGGGGATGGGTCGTTCACTGATCTCCTACTCGTCATCGGCCGGGGCCGCAGGGAAGTTTATCCACGCCGGCCCACTGGGCGCTGAGCTCGTCGTCACGAGCGGGAAACGCGTCGGGTCGGCATCCGACGGTCAGGCTCGGCACGGGGTTCGGAAGATCCTCGCGAGGTCGTCCGGAGGATGCTCCGAGGCGGCGGCGGTGATGATCTCGTTCGCCCGGAGGTCGTAGGGCGCGGTAAGGCGTTCACGGCATGGAGCCTCTCTGTCAGAGGTGCCATCAGCTCGGTGCGGTTCGGACATCGATGTCCGGGCGGGCTCCATCGCCTACCTACTCATTCAATCAAGGCTCCTGAGCTGCGGCAACCTCGGGCTCGGCCGGCCACTGCGGTTGTGACGGGGTCCACCGGCGTCAATAATGAGACGGCAGCTGTGCCCGGGACGACGGCCCCGGACGTCGAAGGTAGGTCCCATGAGCACCGATCGCACGGGTGAGCCGACCCGCACCGGACCGGTCGTGGTCGGCTATGACGACCAGCCTGCCGGGCGGCACGCGCTGACGTATGCGGTGGACCTGGCGACCAGGCTCGACGTCATCCTGCGCGTCGTGCACGTGATCGAGTTGGGTGACTTCCCGGTGGATCCGGACTCCAGCTCATGGGACGTGCAGATGCACGAGCACGAGCGACTCCTGGCCGACGAGGTGCACCGTGCGGTGTCCTTGCCGGACGTGCAATGGGCGTACGAAACGGTGCGCGGCGACCCCTGGTACGCGCTGATGGCGGAGGCGGACCGCTTCGACGCCTGGCTGGTTGTGGTCGGACAGCACACGCATGCGCACGCGATCGGGACGGTCATCGGACGGGTGCTCGGCAGTGGCAGGTCGGCCACGGTGGGGTCCAGCCTGGTCCGCCACAGTCGGCATCCGGTGCTGGTGGTGCCATCACCGCCTGGCCACGACGCCATCGGCCGGCATGAGTGAACGGTGAGAGCAACAGGCCCGGGAGCAACTGCTCCCGGGCCGGTCAAACCTGCGAGGTCTTACTGGCCGGCGTTGCCACCGTCGGCGTTGCCACCGTCCGCGTTGCCACCGTCCGCGTTGCCACCGTCGGCGTTGCCACCGCCGAACTTGTCCGAAGCGAACTCCTGGCCCTTGTCGATCTGGTCGGAGTACTTGCCCCCGGTCTTGTCATCGGCGAAGTCGCCGGCCTTGTCGATGCCCTCGCCGACCTTGTCGGGGTTGTCGCTGGCGAACTCGGAGGCCTTGTCCTTGGCGCTGTCAAACAGACCCATGAATTGCTCCTTCTCTCGGGTCGCACCAGCTTTTGTCCGGTGCGGTTGGTTCCCACCATAGAGGCACGAGACGCCAGGTCAAGCCCTGCAGGGTCAGCAGATTACTCGCGAGTTCGTCAGCATCCGGCACGTCTCGGCGGCCGGATCCGGTCGGCGAGAACCGGCGCGGCCGGGGCCGGCGAAGTGCCGACCCCGGCCAGGGGAGCGGGTGACGAGAATCGAACTCGCGTAGCCAGTTTGGAAGACTGGGGCTCTACCATTGAGCTACACCCGCGGGAGCACAGAACCTACCCTGCCGGACCCGTCCGAGCGAGGCCGGGGGAGAGGCTGTGCCAACGAGGCGCTAGCCTACTGCTCCAGGTCACGCCCCCCAAACCGGTGGTGTGTTCCTACGGGGTATGGCGCAGCTTGGTAGCGCGTCCGCTTTGGGAGCGGAAGGCCGCCGGTTCGAATCCGGCTACCCCGACCGTTACGATGGTCGCAAAGTAGCGATGTACCTGTGCGCTGCCGTGCGGCTTATCGGCCGTGGCAAGACCACGATGGGCCACCATCGAGACATTTCCGACAACACCTTGGAGTACGTGCAGTGAAGAGCGCCGTCGAGACCCTCAACCCGACCCGGGTCAAGCTGACCGTCGAGGTCCCCTACGAGGAGCTCAAGCCGAGCATCGATGCGGCCTACACCTCGATCGGCAGTCAGGTCCAGGTCCCCGGATTCCGCAAGGGCAAGGTTCCCGCCCGGATCATCGACCAGCGCGTCGGGCGCGGCGCGGTGCTGCAGGAGGCCATCAACGAGGCGCTGCCCGGGTTCTACGGGCAGGCGCTGCAGGAGAACGACGTACAGCCGATGGGCCAGCCCGAGGTCGACGTGACCCAGGTGCCGGCCGATGACAAGCAGGACTTCACGTTCACCGCCGAGGTGGACGTCGTCCCCGAGTTCGAGCTGCCGGCCTTCGAGACCATCAAGGTCGAGGTCGACCCGCTGGAGGTCACCGATGAGGACGTCGAGGCCGAGATGCAGACCCTGCGAGAGCGCTTCGGCACCCTCGTGGCCGCAGACCGGCCCGCCGCCACCGGGGACTCCGTGACAGTCGACCTGATCGCCACCATCAACGACGAGCCGATCGACGACGTCACCGGCGTTGCGTACGAGGTGGGTTCGGGCAACATGCTCGACGGGATGGACGCGGCGATCGCCGGCATGTCGGTCGGTGAGTCCAAGACGTTCACCACGGCGCTCGCCGGTGGCGAGCATGAGGGTGAGGACGCCGAGGTGACCGTCACGGTCCAGGCCGTCAAGGAGCGCGTCCTGCCCGAGCTCGACGACGAGTTCGCCCAGCTGGCGTCCTCGCACGACACCTTCGCCGAGCTCAAGGGCGAGATCAGCGAGCAGGCCGAGTCGACCAAGCGCTTCGAGCAGGGTGTGCAGGCTCGGGACAAGGTGCTCGACTACCTGCTGGAGAACGTCGAGATCCCGCTGCCCGAGTCCGTCATCGAGGCCGAGGTGCACCAGCACCTCGAGGGTGAGGACCGGCTGGAGGACGACGAGCACCGCGCCGAGGTCGACGAGCAGGCCCGCAAGTCCCTCAAGACCCAGCTGATGCTCGACAAGATCGTGCGCCAGGACGAGATTCAGGTCTCGCAGGAGGAGCTGATCGAGTACCTCATCATGTCCGCGCAGCAGTACGGCATGGACCCCAACCAGTTCGCTCAGGCGCTCGACCAGCAGGGTCAGGTGCCGGCCGTGATGGGTGAGGTTGCCCGCCGCAAGGCACTCGCCACCGTGCTGGAGACCGCCAAGGTCGTCGACACCAATGGCGCCGAGGTCGACCTGAAGGCCCTCGAGATCGAGGTCGACGACGCCGACGACGCCGCCGCCGCCGACGACGCCGCCGACGACGACGCCGCCGACGACGACGCCGCCGACGACGACGCCGATGACGTCACGCCGGAGTCCGATGCGGATGCCGCGCAGCGCGAGACGGTCGCCGACAAAGCCTGACGCAGTCGCACCGGAACCTCCCTCACCAGTGGTGGGGGAGGTTCTTGCGCTCAGGGCGAACACCGCCCCGACCGGGGACGAAGTCCGAGCGGCGTGACGTTAGGGTCCAGTGAAGGAAGCACGCACGACCTACACAGATGGAGACACACGGTGCCGAACACCAAGGAGCCGTCGATGGCGACCGAGCGCCCGGTCGCCGGTCTCGACGACCAGATCTACAACCGCCTGCTCAAGGAGCGCATCATCTTCTTGGGCTCGGATGTGCGCGACGACAACGCGAACGCGATCTGCGCGCAGCTGCTGCTACTGGCTGCCGAGGACCGCGAGAAGGACATCTGGCTCTACATCAACAGTCCAGGCGGATCGATCTCGGCCGGGATGGCGATCTTCGACACGATGAACTGGATCCCCAACGACGTCGCGACCGTGGCCATGGGTATGGCCGCGAGCATGGGTCAGTTCCTGTTGTCGGCGGGCACTCGTGGCAAGCGCTATGCCACCCCGCACGCCCGGGTGATGATGCACCAGCCGTCCGGCGGTATCGGGGGCACGGCCTCCGACATCAAGATCCAGGCGGAGCAGCTCATCTTCATCAAGAAGCAGATGGCCGAGCTGATTGCCGAGCACACCGGTCAGAGTGTCGAGCAGATCTCCACGGACTCGGACCGCGACCGCTGGTTCTCCGCCGAGGAGGCCAAGGACTACGGCTTCGTCGACCACGTCTTCGAGAGCCAGGCCGACGCACCAGGAAGGAGCAGCTGATGAGCCCGTCGATCTACCCCTACGGAGCCCCGATGAACACGTCACAGATGCACGGCGGGATGCAGGTCCCCGTGCCGTCGAGCCGCTACATCCTGCCTCAGTTCGAGGAGCGCACCTCCTACGGGATGAAGCGTTCCGACCCCTACAACAAGCTCTTCGAGGACCGCATCATCTTCCTCGGGGTGCAGGTCGACGACGCGTCGGCCGATGACCTGATCGCCCAGCTGATCGTGCTGGAGAGCCAGGACCCGGACCGCGACATCACCATGTACATCAACAGCCCCGGTGGATCGTTCACCGCGCTGACCGCGATCTACGACACGATGCAGTACATCCGCCCGGACGTGCAGACGTTCGTGGTCGGGCAGGCCGCGTCCGCCGCGGCCGTGCTGCTGGGTGCCGGCGCTCCCGGCAAGCGGTTCGCGCTGCCCAACGCGCGGATCCTCATCCACCAGCCCGCGATGGAGGGCACCGGCGGGATGGCCTCCGACCTGGAGATCACCGCCAACGAGGTCTTCCGGATGCGGGAGTGGCTGGAGGAGACCCTGGCCATGCACACCGGCCGCAGCGCGGAGCAGGTGCGCACCGACATCGAGCGCGACAAGATCCTGACCGCCGCGCAGGCCAAGGACTATGGTCTGATCGATCAAGTGCTGGACAGCCGCAAGGCGTCCGACGAGGACTGAGGAGATCGGCAAAATGCCGTGCGCGTCCGGGCCTTCGGTTCGGGCGCGCACGGCATTTCTGCGCGCTCGGCAGCCACGCGGTGGTCGCGAGTTTGCGCCATCAGCGGACAGCCGTGACCTTTGGGTCGACACCGGGATTCAATAAGGCCAGAACGTCATCTTGCAAGGTAGCGTCGGGCAGGACATTGAGGGCGTCAGTCGACGTCCGTGGGCAGGAAGGAAGCGCACGTGGCACGGATCGGAGAAGGCGGCGACCTGCTGAAGTGCTCGTTCTGCGGAAAGAGCCAGAAGCAGGTCAAGAAGCTCATCGCTGGGCCAGGGGTGTACATCTGCGATGAGTGCATCGACCTGTGCAACGAGATCATCGAGGAAGAGCTGAGCGAGACCTCGGAGCTGGGCCTGGAGCACCTGCCGAAGCCGCGCGAGATCTTCGACTTCCTGGAGAACTACGTGGTCGGCCAGAACCCGGCCAAGCGGGCGCTCGCGGTGGCCGTCTACAACCACTACAAGCGGGTGCAGGCAGCGGAGCAGGCGGTGGGCAAGAAGGACGGGCAGGCGATCGAGATCGCCAAGTCCAACATCCTGCTGATCGGCCCGACGGGCTGCGGCAAGACCTACCTGGCACAGACGCTCGCCCGCATGCTGAACGTCCCGTTCGCCATTGCTGACGCGACTGCTCTCACCGAGGCGGGATATGTCGGCGAGGACGTCGAGAACATCCTGCTGAAGCTGATCCAGGCCGCGGACTTCGACGTCAAGAAGGCCGAGACCGGCATCATCTACATCGACGAGGTCGATAAGGTCGCCCGCAAGAGCGAGAACCCGTCGATCACCCGCGACGTGTCCGGAGAGGGCGTGCAGCAGGCCCTGCTGAAGATCCTGGAGGGCACCACGGCCTCCGTGCCGCCGCAGGGTGGTCGCAAGCACCCGCATCAGGAGTTCATCCAGATCGACACGAGCAATGTGCTGTTCATCGTCGGTGGGGCATTCGCCGGTCTGGAGAAGATCATCGAGGCACGGGCCGGCAAGCAGGGACTCGGTTTCGGATCCGAGTTGCGCAAAGCCAAGAACACGATGCAGAGCTACAGCGACGTGCTGCCGGAGGACCTGATGAAGTTCGGGCTGATTCCCGAGTTCATCGGACGGCTGCCGGTCATCACCACGGTCGAACCGCTGGACAGCGCGGGCCTGGTGTCGATTCTCACCGAGCCGCGCAACGCCCTGGTCAAGCAGTACCAGCGGATGTTCGAGATCGACGGCGTCGAGCTCGAGTTCACCCCGGATGCCCTCGAGGCGGTCGCCGAGCAGGCGATGCTGCGTCGCACCGGTGCCCGCGGGCTGCGCGCGATCGTGGAGGAGGTGCTGCTACCGGTGATGTTCGATGTCCCCAGTGACGACGACATCGCCCGGGTGGTGGTCACTCGTGAGGTCGTGCTGGACAACGTCAACCCGACGATCGTGCGCCGCGAGACTGCTCCCAAGCGCAAGCGTGAGACGCGCCGCGAGTCGGCCTGACCACTTTTGTAGAAGTTTCAGCGCAGGTTGCACGTGGCGCGCGACGAGGATTGCCCGCGACCGGGCCAGACGCACGACAAGTGGACTCGCGGTCGACGTATGGCGCGTCGGCGATCGCTGGCAGCCGATTGGCGTTCCGGTTGCATCGAGATCGCAATTTTCGGCGCTACCCGTCATCCAGATCGCAATTCTCCGTCCTTCCACCCTGTTGAAGGGCGGAGAACTGCGATCTCGACGAGGCAGGTCGCACCCCTGGATGGCCGAGGCCGGTTGGACAGACATCTTTTGTCCGCTCTACTCGGGGTCGCCGTCGTCCGGTGCGAACAGGCGCGGTAGCAGGGCTGCGCCCACCATGAGGGCGATCACCAGGGCCGCGGCGACATAGACGGTCCCACGGGGTGGCTCGCTCGAGATGGCTACGCCGGCCGCCCCGATCAGTGCCGTGCCGGCGGCGACCCACAGGGTGCGCCGCAGCCAGGTGACCAGGACCCGCCGGGGCACGGGCGCCTCGGCGGGTCCGAGCGTGGCCAGGGTCAGCGCGGACTGGACAGCGAACAGCTCCACCGCGATGGGCACGCACCATCCGCTGGAGGGTGATGCGCCGCTGACCAGCCACAGCAGGACCGTGCAACCGACGAACACCAGCATGGAGAACAGGTCATTCACCGTCGTCAGCACCGCCAGCCCGGCCACGATGACGGCGATCAGCACGACGACGTTCACCTGACCCGCCAGGGCGACCGTGCCGACCAAGAAGGCGGTCATCCCGACGGCGAACAGCCGCAGCCCGGTCCGATGCGGGTGCGGCGGCGGTCCGCCCCGGCCGCGCCCGACCCAGCCGAACAGGGCCGCGAGGTACCGGCCGATCGTGCTTCCGCCAGGTGCGGAGCCCTTCACCGCCGCACCGCCCGTGGGGGCCGGCGAGACAGCTGCAGCAGGACGTGGTCGAGGCTCCCGGGGCCACGCCAGGAGACGACAGGTGCTCCGTGCTGCTGCAGCGCGCGGATCTCCTGCGCGCGTTCCATCAGGCGTAGGCGTAGTGCCAGGTCGGTCAGGACGTCGGAGTCCGCCCCGACGTCGACGTTGTCCGGCAGAGCGTCGACCACGACCAGCGGGCGCCCTCGTTGGGCCACCTCGGCGGCAATCGCCAGCATCTCCGGGTTCATCAGCGGTGAGATCAGGATGATCAGTGCGCCGGCGGCGGAGTTCAGGTGCAGCCCGTGGCGTGGAAGAGCGCGCACGCCGGCGCTTTCGACGGTCATCAGCGTGTCGGCTATGCGCTGGTACTGAGCGGCGCCGGCCGCGGGTCGGATCCGCTCGCTGCGGACCGTGCCCAGGGCACGGACACCCACGCGTTCACCTCGGGTGAGGAAGTGGCCGGCGACGGCGAGCGCACAACGCATACCCAGGTCCAAGGAGCTGTCCACGCCGGAGTCTGCACGCGACTGCCCGAAGTCGGAGGAGGCGTCCAGGAGGATGAGCACCTCGGTGTCCTGTTCGGCGTACGACGTGCGGACGTGCAGCTGGCCCGTGCGGGCGGTGATCGGCCAGCTGATGCGGCGTAGCCGGTCACCCGTGCGAAACTCTCGGATCTCGGCGAACTCACTGCCGTCACCCATGCGCCGGCTGCGATTCTGCCCGACGAGGCCGATGGGGTGCGGTAGGGCTGCCTTGCCGGTGAAGGCCTGCGGTGCCGGCCGCACGGTCAGGGGGGTGCCCGCCGTGTCGAACGGTCCGGCGATGAACCCGCCCCACGGACTGAGAAAGTGCGTGCGGGCGGGGAAGATGGTGCGTCGACCCCAACGGGCCGGAAGCCAGCGGACCGACGCCGTGGCGCACCCACCGGTGGGCAGGTCGATCAGGACGCCGTTCGCCGGATCGGTGCGCACGCAGTCGTCCGCGCCCAGCGTGGTGATCATCTGCTCGGCGCTCTCGTCGACGTCGTCGAACGTCCAGTCCCAGCGCTGGGCGACTCCTTCGACCGGGGTCTTGCTGGTCACCGATTCGGGCCTCGGGCGGGGGACCTGGGAGGGGCGGGTGGCCAGGCACCAGCCGGTGACGATGGCGAAGGGGGTGCCGATCACCAGCAGGTCCAGCCGGTGCAGCACCAGCGCCGCGCCGATCAGCACGCCCGCCAGCAGACTGACCTGCAGAAAGGCGAAGGTGGGGGTCCAGCGCCCCGGCGGGCGCTCGGTGGACAGGGCAGGCACGAGGGTCTCAGCGCACCGGGGCGGCGTGCGACGCCGGCGCGGGCACACTGTCCAGTAGCGTCTGGATGATGCTGCTGCCGGTCAGCTCACTCATCCACAGCTCGGGTCGCAACGACACGCGATGGGCCAGCACGCTCACGGCCACACTCTTGATGTCCTCCGGCACCACGTAGTCGCGACCACGGATCACCGCCACCGCGCGTCCGACCAGCAGCAGAGCCAGCGATCCGCGGGGGGACGCCCCGATCTGCAGCTGCGGATGCGCACGGGTGGCGCCGGCCAGTCGCACGCAGTACGCCGCCACGGTGGGCTCGACCTCGATCCGTTCCACGGCGGCCTGCATACCCAGCAGCCCGGTCGTGTCCGTCACCGGGTCGAGCATGATCTCCTCGCGCTGCCGGGCCACCCGCCGCTGCAGCACGTCCAGCTCCTCCTCCTGCGTCGGATAGCCGAAGCTGACGCGGGTGAGGAACCGGTCCAGCTGTGCTTCCGGCAGCGGGTAGGTGCCCTCGTACTCGACCGGGTTGGCCGTGGCGATCACGTGGAACGGGTGCGGCAAGGCGAAGGTGGTGCCCTCGATGGTGACCTGGTGCTCCTGCATCGCCTCCAGCAGGGCCGCCTGGGTCTTGGGTGGTGTCCGGTTGATCTCGTCGGCGAGGAGCAGTCCGGTGAACAGGGGGCCCTCTCGGAAGGTGAACTCCCCGGTGCCCTGGTGATAGATGAACGAGCCGGTCAGGTCGGAGGGCAGCAGGTCCGGGGTGAACTGGGCGCGGGCGAAGGACAGGCCCAAGGTCTGCGCCAGGCTGCGGGCCGCCAGGGTCTTGCCCAGTCCGGGGTTGTCCTCCAGCAGGACGTTTCCGCCGGCCAGGATGGTGGCGAGCACCACCTCCAGTGGTCGGCGCTTGCCGACGACTGCGAGGTCGACGCGGTCGAGGATCTCCGTGGCGAGACTGGTCGTCTGCGCGGCGGACAGGTGCGGGACTTCGGGGCTGTCGGTCACAGGTGCTCGATTCGTTCGACGAGGTCTTGAAGCTGGCGGAGTCTCAGGTGCGGGGCGGGGTCGGCAAACAGGTAGGCGCGCAGATCGGTCGCTCGTCCGTCGAGGGTGGACCGCAACTCGGCAAGGGTGTTGACCTGTCGGCCCGGGCTCGCCTGCAGCTGATCGCGGGTGACCTCACGCATCAGCTCCTGCAGACGGCGCGCATTCAGGTCGGCGTTGGGCTTGTCCTGGGTGTCCACGGCACTCTCGAGGTTGCGCCGGATGAAGCGCAGCCGCCCGTCGGTGCGGTTCGGTTGCCGCGTGCTCATGCTGGGGCGATGCCATACCGGCGCAGGCCACGGGGACTGCGGTGACGTGTAGGCGGAGTACGCCAGCATGACGAATCCGACGATGCCGAAGAGCCCGAGCGGTTGCGGGTGCAGGCCCAACCAGAGGAACAGGAGGTATAGGAACGCCCAGGTTGCCACGAGGGTGAGGATGCGTCGCGTGGTGAGGGTGCCGCGGAACCAGGTCGTCACGTCGTCACCCTGCCGCTGCCGCGCGCACGAGAGGCCGCCTGCAGAGACGACTCGAGCGCCTCCAGTGCGTCCCGCGCCGCCGCGCGGTCGTCTTCGGTGATCTCGTGGCTGGAGTATCGAGCACGACGGTAGACGCGGCCCAACCGTGCCAGCGCGTCAGAGTCGGCATCCAGCTCGTCGATCACCCGGATCACCAGCTCGGCGGACGTCTCGCTGGCCCGCAGCGGAACACCAGCCTCCTCGACACTCTGTTCGAGGCTGATCCAGGCGTCGATGATCGCGTTCCGTGGTGTGCCCACCGTGAGCGACGACCGCTGTGTCGACACGGCCTGGGTCACCTCGTCGAGAACGTCTGGAATCGGGCCTTCATCCGGCCGGCGTCGCTGGAAGTGACTGAAGGGGTTGTGGAACCGGCGGACGGCGCGAGCCGCGACTCCCGCCAGCAGGATCACCAGCAGCAGCGCCACCACTCCCATAATCGCGGAGAAGGTGTAGGAGACCAGGTGGGAGGCGTGCCCGTTCGGCCGTGCCGAGAACGGGCTGCCGGGCCCGCCGCTGGCGGGTCGGATCGGATGGATGGTCTTCAGATGAATGGCCGGTCCCGGTGGGTTGTGGGTCGGGGCCACGAAGAACGGTTCGTAGTGCGAGCTGACGGTGAGCACACACAGGATCAGGAACAGTGCACTTGCGATGCCGACCACGGCACCCCGCCGGCCCAGGATCGAGCCGGCCCGCGCGTGACGTTCCGAACTCCCCACGGCTGCCAACCTAGTACGGATAGAGAACCTTCGGGGTCGGGGGAGGTCACGCGGGCATCACGAAGGGCGTCGATGGGGTGCGAGCAGCCGGCTACGGTGTCAGCCGAAGTCGTATGCCGCACTCGTCCGTCGTCTCATTGTCCTTCGCCTCGCGAGTTGCCACGCTGCAAGCACGCCGCACAATCCCCGGGAGGCGGGGACAGCGACCAGACAGAGGGGAAGCATCATGCGAGCTCAGCAGATAGCAGTCGTGATTGCAGCAGCAGTGGCTGCGGTCACGGCGGGGACGACGGCCGCTCAGGCATCCGGTTTGCACACCGATGTGCAGCGCGCCACGACGCCGGCCGCCGTCATCAGCGGCACCGGATACGGCGCGGCCATTCGACATGTGGTCAGCGATCACGATGACCAGGGAACACTCGTGCTCGTGAAGCCGCAGGGCGGCATCACGACGCTCGGCCAGGTCTCGGACGATGCTGACATCGAGGACGTGTCCAACGATGCACGTGAAGTTGTCACCGCACGGTCCCAGACTGGTCAGACGCGAGTCACGGTGTGGGACACAAAGACCCACACGCCGCACTACTTTCGGATCAAGGGTGAGTACACAGCGTTGAAGTTTGCCGGGCATCGATTGATCGCGAGCAGCACGACGGCGACAACGCTGCGGACGACCACCGGGTCCGTTGTGCGTAGCTATCGCGCAGTGACCGGCGACGATGGCTGGTGGTCGCCCGTCATCTCACCGACGGGCGCCTACTTCGCACTGTCCACGAGTGGCGGCATCGACGTGGTGCGGGTCTCCGACGGATCATTGGTCCGCAAGGTGGCCGTGCCGAAGGGCTACGCGACCTGTGACCCGATGCACGGCTGGGACAGTTCATCGTTTGTGATGACCTGTACCGCCAACACTGGCTACGCCGGCGACAACCAGCCGTTCCGGGCGGGGTACACGTCGACGGCGAAGTCAGCGGCGCTCGCCCCGTCGAGCGCCGGTGACGTGCGGAACACGTCGCCGGTGCGGGTCAACCAGAGCTTCAGCGGTGGGTGCGTCGCTCCTGCCGGCTACTACACCGGATCGACCTGGCACCAGCTGCCGCTGAGCAAGACCGACGGAACCGGACCGTCTGTCGTCGGTGGGGTCGGGAGCAGCCTCTATCTCCTGCAGTCCAGCTGCAGCTCGGCGAAGCCCGGTTTCGTGCAGCGCTATGACCTCAAGACGAAGCGGTTCACCAACCTTGCCGGGACGGCAAAAACGGGTGGCGGCATCATCACTCAGGCTGTGATGGTCGACGGTCGCTGACGCACCCGCTGCGGGCCGAAGCCGTCGTCCGCGCAGGCTACTTCTGCCGCGGCGGCGGCGGCACGAGCGTCACGTCGCGGACCTCGATCTCCGCCCCGTCGGCATACGTCAGGCCGGTCACCTTGCCGGCGGACCGCAGGTCGGCCTCGGCCAGCTGGATCAGCTTGATCCGATCCGCGGGGCCGACGAGTGTCATGGCCGTCACCTCGGCCCGCATGCCCAGCTTGGCGTCGGACTTCGCGCGGCGGATACCGGCAAGCGCCTCGCCCACGGCAACAAGGATGTCGGGGTCACTGTCGAAGGTGCCGCACTCGTTCGCCGTCGGCCACGGCGCCCGGTGCACCGACCCCTCCTGCCACCAGGACCAGACCTCCTCGGTCGCGTAGGGTAGAAACGGTGCGAGCAGCCGCAGCTGGACGGCCAGCGCGATCCGCAACGCGGCACGCGCGCTCGCGGCGGCTTCCTCGCCCTGCCCGCCGTAGGCGCGGTCCTTGACCAGCTCGACGTAGTCGTCGCAGAAGGTCCAGAAGAACGTCTCGGTCAGCTCGAGGGAGCGGGTGTAGTCCCAGTCCTCGAAGCCTCGGGTCGCATCCTCGACGACCTTTCGGAGGGCAGCCAGCATGGCCCGGTCCAGGGAATGGGTGACCTGGGCGGTCAGGTCCGATCCATCGCCGCGCACCTCACCGAAGGACAGCGCGAACTTGCTCGCGTTGAGCAGCTTCATGGCAAGCCGCCGGCCGACCTTCATCTGGCCGGTGTCGTAGGCCGTGTCGGCGCCGAGGCGGCTGGAGGCGGCCCAGTAGCGCACGGCATCCGCGCCGAACTGCTCGACGATGCCGTCCGGCGTCTCGGCGTTGCCCTTGGACTTGCTCATCTTCTTGCGGTCCGGGTCCAGGATCCAGCCGCTGATGCCCGCGCCGGTCCACGGCACCGTGTCGTGCTCGAGGTGGCTGCGCACGACCGTCGCGAACAACCAGGTGCGGATGATGTCATGTGCCTGTGGGCGCAGGTCCATCGGAAAGATCTTGTCGAACAGCTGCGCGTCGTTGCGCCCCTCCGGATCGCTCGCGACCGGCCAGCCGGCGGCGATCTGCGGGCTGAGCGACGAGGTCGCCCAGGTGTCCATGACATCCGGGTCGCCGATGAACCCGCCTGGCACCCCGCGCTGCTCGGCAGAGTAGCCGTCAGGCATGTCGGACTGCGGGTCGATCGGCAGGCTCTCGGCCGGCGCCAGGATGGGGTGCGCGTGATCCGGTTGACCGTCGGCATCGAGCGGGTACCACACGGGGAAAGGCACACCGAAGAACCGCTGCCGGCTGACCAGCCAGTCGCCGTTGAGGCCGTCCACCCAGTTGGTGTAGCGGCTGCGCATGAAGGCCGGGTGGAAGGCGATCTCGCCGCCCCGCTTGACCAGTGCGTCACGCAGGTCGGCGTCGCGGCCGCCGTTGCGGATGTACCACTGCCGGCTGGTCACGATCTCCAGCGGCTTGTCACCCTTCTCGAAGAAGTTGGCCTTGCGCTGCGTTTTCACCGGCTCACCGATCAGGTCGCCGGACTCGCGCAGAGCCGCGACGACATGCTCGCGCGCCGTGAACACGGTCTTGGTGGCCAGTTCGTCGGCATAGAGCCGCTCGCCGGGCCCGCCGATGATCCAGTCCGGTGTCTCGGCCTGCAGCCGTCCGTTTCGAGTCAGGACCGCCCGGATCGGCAGCCGCAGCTCGCGCCACCACACCACGTCGGTCAGGTCACCGAACGTGCAGCACATGGCGATGCCGGCGCCCTTGTCCGGCTCGGCGGCCCGGTGTGCAACGACGGGGATCTCGACCCCGAAGAGCGGTGACGTGACGGTCGTCCCGAACAGGTCGGCATACCGCTCGTCCTCCGGGTGGGCGATCAGCGCGACCACGGCGGGGATCAGCTCGGGGCGGGTGGTCTCAATCTCGACCGTGCCGCCGTCGGCCCGGCGAAAGGCGATGCGGTGGAAGGCACCCGGATAGTCGCGGGCCTCGAGCTCGGCCTGGGCGACGGCGGACTGGAAGGTGACGTCCCACAGGCCCGGTGCCTCCGCCTGGTAGGCCTCGCCACGCTCCACGTTGTGCAGGAACGCCTCCTGCGCCACGGCACGGGAGCGGGCATCGATGGTGCGGTAGCTCTGGTCCCAGTCCATCGAGAACCCGAGCCTGCGGAAGAGGCTCTCGAATGCCTCCTCGTCCTGGATCGTGAGCTCCTCGCACAACGGGATGAAGTTTGCGCGGCTGACCGGCACCTGGTCGGCAGCCTTGACCGACTTGCCCTCGGCGCCCCGCAGCGGCGGAGTGAAGTCGGGGTCGTAGGCCGCGGCGTGGTCCCCGCGCACGCCGTAGTAGTTCTGCACCCTCCGCTCGGTGGGAAGACCGTTGTCGTCCCAGCCGATCGGGTAGAACACCTCGCGGCCCTGCATCCGCTGGTAGCGCGCCATGCAGTCGGTGTGGGTGTAGGAGAAGACGTGCCCGACATGCAGTGAGCCGGAGGCGGTCGGCGGTGGCGTGTCGATCGAGAACACCTGGTCGCGGGGCAGTGACACGGCCCGTTCGCGGTCGAACCGGTAGGTGCCCTGCTCCTGCCATACCTTGCCCCACCGATCCTCGAGCCCGTCGACGGTCGGCTTGTCGGGGAGCTGCGCCTCGGGCAGCTGGGATGGCGAAGTCATGTGCACATGCTCCCAGATGGATGGTGACGGTTTCATCTCGGATATCGGGTGATCGGAGGCTGCGTGCATCAAATTGCAACCGAATGTGCAGCGGTATTCCAGAAACTACTCTTATCGGTCTCAGAAAAAAGTGACCAAATGGTGGATAGGTGCACCACACCACCACCTATCGATCAGTCGGACGGACTCAGCCGGCACATGGCCGAGTCCACGTGTCCGAAGAAGGACTTCTGATGTCCAAATCACATATCAAGGGCCCAGCCATGGCCGCGGCGCTCGCATTCGTGAGCGCAGTCACGCTGGCGGCATGCAGTTCCAGCAGTACCGGCGCGGCTTCGAGCCCGTCGGGATCGACAAGTTCAGGTGCCGGCGCCGCGACGCCCACCGGGCAGAAGGTCAAGGGCGGCAGTGTCAGTGTTGCCTTGCCTGCGGCGGTGACCGCGAACTGGATCTTCCCGTTCTCGTCGGGGGCGTTCTTCAGCGTCTACAACATCTCGGACCTGCAGCAGCCGATGTACCGGCCGTTGTACTGGTTCGGCGGCGAGAACAACCAGCCCACCTTGGACCTGGGCCTCTCCGCCGCCACGGCGCCGGTCTACTCCAACGGTGGCAAGACGGTTACCGTCAGCCTGAAGAACTGGAAGTGGTCCAACGGGGAGACCGTCGACGCGAGCGACGTCGTGTTCTGGATGAACATGATGAAGGCCGAGAAGACCAACTGGGCCGGCTACACCCCGGGGTTGTTCCCGGACAATGTCAAGTCGGTGACCAAGGTCAACGCGCAGACGGTCAGGTTCGATCTGACGCAGGGGTATTCGGACAACTGGTTCACCTACAACGAGCTGTCCCAGATCACCCCGATGCCGATGGCGTGGGACGTCACCAAGGCCGGGGCGAAGCCGGGCAGCGGTGGGTGCGCCGTCGCGGTGGTCAAGTGTAAGGCGGTGTACAACTTCCTGACCACCCAGTCGAAGAACCTGACGGGTTACGCATCCAGCCCGGTCTGGGGCGTAGTCGACGGGCCATGGAGGCTCGGCGCCTTCAGCTCGGGCGGGCAGTACACCCTGGTGCCGAACCCGAAGTGGTCCGGCAACCCCAAGCCGCAGCTGGCCTCAGTGAAGTTCCTTCCGTTCACCACCGACGCCGCGGAGTTCAACGAGCTGAAGTCCTCCAGCAACATCGACCTGGGATACATCCCGTCGGCTGACCTGTCGCCCAAGCCGGCGAGCCAGCTGCTGCCCAAGACCAACCCGGCGGGCAGCAACTACAACCTGAAGCCGAACTACACCTGGTCGGTGAACTACTTCCCGGAGAACTTCAACAGCGCGAAGCTGGGCACGGTCTTCAAGCAGCTCTACTTCCGCAAGGCCTTCCAGATGGTGATGGACCAGGAGGTGGATGCGAACAAGGCTTACCGGGGGTACGGCTACGCCAACTTCGGTCCCGTACCGGTCAACCCGCCGAGCAAGTGGCTGTCGCCACAAGCCAAGACGAACAAGGCGGTGTACCCGTTCAACCCGGCCAAGGCGAAGAAGCTGCTGACCAGTCACGGCTGGACGGAGCAGGGCGGCGTGATGACCTGCACGAAGCCGGGCGCGGGAAGCAACCAGTGCGGAGTCGGCGTCAAGGCGGGGACGAAGTTGAACATCAAGCTGAACTACGCCTCCGGCGCTGCCGCGTTGACGCTGACCATGGAGCAGCTGAAGTCGGACGCATCCAAGGCCGGGATCGATGTGACCGAGTCGGAGGAACCGTTCAACTCGGTGATCGCCAGCGCCAGCCCAACCAGCAAGTCCTGGGAGATGGCGGACTGGGGCGGCGGCTGGATCTATGCACCCGACTACCTGCCCACCGGTGAGTCGCTGTTCCAGACCGGGGCCGGATCCAACTACGGCAGCTACTCGTCGAAGGCGATGGATGCCGCCATCAAGGCGACGACTACCGCGAACGGCACCGGGCCACTGTTCACGTATCAGGACCTGGTGGCCCAGCAGCTGCCGGTGGTGTTCCAGGCGAACTCGTATGGCATCAGTGCGATCAGCAAGCATGTCGGCGGAGTGATCCTGAACCCGCTCGGCGCCTTGAATGCGGAGTACTGGTACCAAACCAAGTAGCAACTCCCTGCCCACACGTCCGCCCCCGTGAGGCAGCGGGAGGCTCAACCTGCTGTCTCACAGGGCCTGCGGACCGCCTCGGAAAACTAGGTCCACAACCATGATCGGATTTCTGATTCGTCGTGTGCTGCAGGCGATCGTCGTGCTGTTCGTGGTGTCGGTCATCACGTTCATCCTGTTGCACATGCTGCCCGGCGGGGAGGCACGGGCGGTTTTGGGGGTCAAGGCGACCCCGGTGCAGATCGCGGCATTCAACCACACCAACGGGCTGGACAAGTCCTTGCCGGTGCAGTACGTCGAGTGGCTGGGTCAGGTGCTGCAAGGCCACCTCGGCTACTCCTACCACCTGAACCAGACCGTCGCCTCTCTGATCGCGGAGAAGCTGCCGAAGACCATCGTGCTCAACGCGATCGCGTTGATCATCTCGGTCGGGCTGGCGATCCCGATCGGGATCCGTCAGGCGGTCAAGCGCAACAAGGCGTTCGACTACGCGGCCACCGGGCTCAGCTTCATCTTCTACTCGTCGCCGATCTTCTTCCTCGCCCTCGTGCTGGTGCTGTGGTTCTCGCTCGACCTCGGCTGGCTGCCGTCGGAGGCACCCCAGTCGGGCAGCGTGGTCGGGATCCTCTCCCAGCCGACCGAACTGGTGCTGCCGGTACTGACGCTGGTGCTTGCGCAGATTGCCCTCTTCAGCAGATACATGCGCTCGTCCTTCATGGATGGGCTGGTGCAGGACTACGTGCGCACCGCCAAGGCCAAGGGAGCCAGTGACCTGCGCGTGCAGTACCTACACATCCTGCGCAACTCACTGATCCCGATGGCCACCTTGATCGGCCTGTCCCTGCCCGGCATTCTCGGCGGCGCCCTCATCGTGGAGCAGGTGTTCAACTATCCCGGCATGGGTCTGCTGTTCTGGCAGGAGGCCCAGGTGAACGACTACCCGGTCCTGCTCGGAGTCACGCTGATCGGCGGCGCCGCCACTGTGGTCGGCAACCTGATCGCCGACGTCCTGTATGGGGTCCTCGACCCGAGAGTGAGGTACTGATGCCCGATTCGATGGGCCCGAACCCCGGACCCGTCCCCGGCGATGCACCGGTCATCGCCGGTGCGGCCGTCGACGAGCCGACGGGCGGGCCAGTGGACGGCGAGGCGCGCAGCATGTTCCGTCTCGGCCTTGAGGTGTTCGTGCAGAACCGGCTCGCCGTCGTCGGCGCCGGGGTGATCGTGTTCTTCCTGCTCTTCTGCTTCGTCGGCCCGCTGATTTACCACACCGACCAGGTGCACACCAACCTGATGCTGTCCAACGGCGCCCCGGGCGGTGCGCATCCGTTCGGCACCGACGCGTCCGGATACGACGAGCTCGGCCGACTGATGTACGGGGGCCAGGCATCCTTGGAGGTCGGCCTGGCGGCCGCCGTGCTGGCCAGCGTGGTCGGCACGCTCTACGGCGCGATCGCCGGCTACCTCGGGGGCTGGGTCGACTCGGTGATGATGCGCCTGGTCGACGGGGGGTTCGCGATCCCGCCGCTGTTCCTGCTGCTGGTGCTCTCGGCGATCTTCCACCCGAACAGGTGGGAGATGATCGTCATCATCGCCGCCCTCAGTTGGCTCGGCGCAGCGCGCCTGGTGCGTGGTGAGGCGTTGAGCCTGCGGGTGCGCGAGTACGTGCAGGCGGTGCGGGTGATGGGCGGTAGCAGCATGCGGGCCGTGCTGAAACACGTGGCGCCGAACGCTATCGGCACCGTGGTGGTCTTCGCCAGCTTCGCGGTCGCCGATGCGATTCTGCTGCTGGCGTTCCTGGGCTACCTGGGCCTGGGTCTGCAGCCGCCGCAGACCGACTGGGGCGGCATGCTGTCCGACGCGATCAACTACATCAACTCCGGGTACTGGTGGCTGCTGTACCCACCGGGCATCGCGATCATCCTGGTGGCGATCTCCTTCAACTTCCTCGGCGACGCGTTGCGTGACGCGTTCGAGGTTCGACTGAGAGGACGCTGATGAGCGTCGGGCTGCACAGTGTTCAAGAGCCGGAACCCGAGATGGTCCTGGAAGTAGAGGATCTGTACACCGAGATCTACCTGCGCCGTAGGGTGGTGCACGCAGTGGACGGGGTGTCGCTGTCGATCCGTGCGGGAGAGACCCTCGGCATCGTCGGCGAGTCCGGCTGCGGCAAGTCGATGACCGCAATGTCGATCATGCAGCTGCTGCCGCCGGGAGGCCACATCACCGGCGGTTCGGTGCGGCTCGGAGGCGTCGATCTGCTGTCGCTGCCGGAGAGCGAGATGCGCAAGCGGCGCGGTAGCGACATCGGGATGATCTTCCAGGATCCGCTGACCTCGCTGAACCCGACGATGACGATCGGAGCGCAGATCGCTGAGGCGGTGCACCTGCACCGGGACGTCAGCCGGGCCAAGGCGATGGACCGTGCCGTCGAGGTGCTTGACATGGTCGGCATCGCACAGGCCCGCAAGCGGATCGAGGACTACCCGCACCAGTTCTCCGGCGGGATGCGCCAGCGCGTCGTGATCGCGATCGCGCTGGCCTGTGAGCCCCGCCTGCTGATCGCGGACGAGCCGACCACGGCGCTGGATGTGACGATCCAGGCGCAGATCCTGGACTTGATCGAGCGACTTCGCCGCGAGCTGGGGATGGCGGTCATGCTGGTGACTCACGATCTGGGCGTGATCGCGGGCCACGCGGACCGGGTCAGTGTGGTGTATGCCGGGCGGGTGGTGGAGAACGCCGGCACCGATGACCTGTTCGCGAGGCCGCAGCATCGGTACACCCAGGCCCTGTTCAATGCGATGCCGGAGCGCGCCGGCGACTCCGGTGAGTCGCTGCTGAACATCCCCGGGCTGCCCCCGGACCTGTCGCTGCCGCAGACCGGCTGCCGGTTTGCCGCGCGGTGTCAGTTCGCGCAGTCGGACTGCCGAGCGAGTTACCCGCCGCTGGAGGAGGTGGCCGGCTCCCGGTCGCCCGGTCACCGGTTCGCGTGCTTCCATCCCGTCGGCAAGACGGCGCCGATAGAGCTGGTGCGGACCCGGTTCGCGGAGCGCAACAATGTCGAACCGGTGACGCTGCTGCAGGTGGAGCACCTGGAGAAGGACTTCCCGATCACTCACGGGGTGCTGCAGCGCAAGATCGGTGCAGTCTCCGCCGTCGCGGATGTCAGCTTCGGGGTGTCTCGCGGCCGGACGTTCGGCCTGGTGGGCGAGTCCGGGTGCGGAAAGACGACCACCGGGCGGCTGCTGTGCGGCCTGGACCTACCCACCAACGGGGTGGTGCGGGTCGAGGGTGCGGATGTTGCCCGCTGGAAGGGCAAGGAGGGCCGGCGTCGTCGCAGGAGCGTGCAGTTCATGTTCCAGGACTCGTACGCCTCGCTCGACCCGCGGATGCGTATCGGTTCGATCCTTCGGGAGCCGTTGGAGATCCAGGGAATCGGGAACCGGAGAAGTCAGGAGAAGACCGTCCGGGAGCTGCTCGGTAGCGTCGGCCTGCCGTACGGGGCTCGTGAACGGTATGCCCACGAGCTCTCCGGTGGACAGCGCCAGCGCGTGGGACTCGCCAGGGCGCTGGCCCTGGAGCCGAGCCTGATCGTTGCGGACGAGCCGGTCTCGGCCCTGGACGTGTCGGTGCAGGCGCAGATCTTGAACCTGATGCGCGAGTTGCAGAACACCCGGGATGTCACCTACGTGCTGATCTCGCACGACCTGGGTGTCGTGCGGTACCTGTCCGACACCATTGGGGTGATGTATCTCGGCAAGCTCGTCGAGATCGGGCCCGCCGACGACGTGTATCTGCATCCGGCGCACCCCTACACGCATGGTCTGATCGAGGCGATCCCCGGTGTGGACCCGAGTCGTGAACGCCAGGCGGTCCCGGTGCTCGGTGAGCTGCCGAGCGCGGCGAACCCACCGTCGGGCTGTCGGTTCCGGACGCGGTGCCCGTTCGCTCAGGAAATCTGTGCGCTGGAGGAACCGGTGCTCGAGCCCACCGGGACAGCTGGACACCGGGTCGCCTGCCACTTTCCACTCAAGACCGGTGGGCCGAGCCCGATCCGATACCGTCGCACGTGACAACTGTTCAGGATGTGATGGAGGCACGATGACCCAGCCAGGCGGCATCGCGGTGCAGCGGTTTGTCGACACCTACCGGCCGGACGCCGATACTCGGGCACCGTTCGACGCATTCCTCGGCTACGCCGATCGGGTGGCGCCCAGGGCACTGGTCGAGCTGTGGCGGGCGCACGGAGTCGGCTTCTACGGCGATCAGCGCATCGCCCTGGTCGATCCCGGTGAGTGGATGAGCGTGCTGCAGACCTGGCTCGGAGGCGACGTCACCAGCTTCCCGTTCGCGGTGACCAGCTTCGGTCACGTCTATCACTACGACCGGGTCGACGGGCGTGACCGGATTCAGTGTCTGGACCCACACTTCCAGGCCAACGGCGTGATCCCGGGTGACCTCGTCTCGTTCTTCAACCAGCACCTGCCCGGCCCTTCATCGCACCTCAAGGACCTCGAGGGGCCCCGCGGTGGTGCCCGCGGCAAGCTGGGGGACCTGAAGCGGGGCGAGATCTACTACTTCGAGCCGATTTTGGCACTGGGCGGTCAGGTGCGCCCGGAGGCCATGGTCAAGGGCGACGGCGTGCCGCATCTGCGAGACATCCATCGTCAGGTCGCGCCCCAGCGACACTGAACCGATTCGTGGCCGTGGCGCGATCGCCGTACACTGGTGCCACTGGCATTTGAACCGTCATCAGCGGTAAGCCTCCGGAAGAACCGGGTCCGCGAGGACTCCCAGTAGAACCGGACGGGACGAGCCCGTCACAGCTCATGATCGAGCGGTCGCATGCCGTGTGCCCCTGGCACACGACGTGCGGCAAGCGAGGTGGTACCGCGATGCCGCCCGGCAGGTCCGGGTGCTCCGCCCTCGCAGGAAGGCCGACGACCGCGAAAGAGACGAACCGATGATCTACCCGAAGGTCGACCTCACCTCCGCCGACGACAACCCGTCGCGGGGTGTCGTCGCCAGCCCGAGCTTCCCGGCGATCGAGGAGGCGGTGCTGAAGTACTGGGACACCGATGACACCTTCCGCGCCTCCGTCGAGCAGCGCGATGCGGGAGAGAACGGCGAGGGCGAGTTCGTCTTCTACGACGGACCTCCCTTCGCCAATGGCCTGCCGCACTACGGTCACCTGCTGACCGGATACGCCAAGGACCTCATCCCGCGCTACCAGACCATGCGTGGCAAGCGGGTGGAGCGCCGATTCGGCTGGGACACGCACGGGCTGCCCGCCGAGCTGGAGGCCATGCGGCAGCTGGGCCTGAAGACCAAGGATGAGATCGTGTCGATGGGCGTCGACAAGTTCAACGCCGCGGCCAGGGAGTCGGTGCTGCGCTACACGAAGGACTGGGAAGCCTACGTCCACCGCATGGGCCGGTGGGTCGACTTCGAGAACGACTACAAGACGCTCAACCCCGACTACATGGAGTCGGTCATCTGGGCGTTCAAGCAGCTCTACGACAAGGGCCTGGTCTACGAGGGCTTCCGCGTGCTGCCCTACTGCTGGAACGACGAGACCCCGCTGTCCAACCACGAGCTGCGGATGGACGAGGACGTCTACCAGATGCGCCAGGACCCGGCCGTGACGGTCGGCCTGCGGCTGGAGACGGGTGAGCTGGCCCTGATCTGGACGACGACGCCGTGGACCCTGCCGTCGAACCTCGCCATCATGGTCCGCTCGGACATCGACTACCTCGTCGTCGAGAGCGAACTGCCGACCGGCACCGTCGAGCGGTACGTCATCGCGGAGGCGCGCGTCGCGTCGTACGCGAAGGATCTCTTCGGCGACGCGAAGGCCGACTGGCAGGAGCACGTCGTCGAGCGGCTGACCGGTGCCGACCTGATCGGCCGCACCTACACGCCGCCGTTCAGCTATTTCACCGGCCACGAGAACGCGTTCAAGGTCGTCGAGGCCGACTTCGTGACCACTACCGACGGTACCGGCCTGGTGCACAGCGCCGGCGCCTTCGGTGAGGAGGACATGCTGGTGACCGACGCCAACGGCATCGAGCCGGTGGTGCCGGTCGGGGCGGACGGGCGGTTCACCCACCCGGTCGACGAGTACGAAGGGATGCTGGTATTCGACGCCAACCCGCACATCATCGACCACCTCAAGGCCGCCACCAGGCGTGATGGGGAAGCGGGTGCGGTCAATGCCGGCACGGTCCTGCTGCGACGGGAGACCTACGAGCACTCCTACCCGCACTGCTGGCGGTGTCGGAACCCGCTGATCTACATGGCGGTCAGCTCCTGGTTCGTGGAGGTCACCAAGATCAAGGACCGGATGCTGGAGAACAACCAGCAGATCAACTGGGTGCCCGGCAACGTGCGGGACGGTCAGTTCGGCAAGTGGCTGGCCAACGCGCGCGACTGGTCGATCACGCGCAACCGGTTCTGGGGGTCTCCCGTCCCGGTCTGGCGCAGCGACGACCCGCGCCATCCTCGGATCGACGTCTACGGCAGCTTCGAGGAGCTGGAGCGTGACTTCGGTGTCAAGGTGACCGACCTGCACCGCCCCTACGTCGACGAGCTGACGAGGCCGAATCCCGATGACCCGACAGGGAAGTCGCTGATGCGGCGGGTGCCGGACGTGCTCGATGTGTGGTTCGACTCCGGGTCGATGCCCTACGGCCAGGTGCACTACCCGTTCGAGAACTCGGACTGGTTCGAGCATCACTTTCCGGCGGACTTCATCGTCGAGTACATCGGCCAGACCCGCGGCTGGTTCTACATGCTGCACATCCTGTCGACCGCGCTGTTCGACCGCCCGGCGTTCTCCAACGTCATGTGTCACGGCATCGTGCTCGGTTCGGACGGGCAGAAGATGAGCAAGTCGCTGCGCAACTACCCGGATGTGAACGAGGTGTTCGACCGGGACGGGGCGGACGCGATGCGCTGGTTCCTGATGCAGAGCCCGATCCTGCGCGGCGGCAACCTGAGCGTGACCGAGCAAGGCATCCGGGACGGCGTGCGTCAGGTCCTCATGCCGCTGTGGAGCAGTTGGTACTTCTTCGGCCTCTACGCGAATGCGGCCGGATACCAGGCTAGGTGGAGCACCGAGTCCACCGACGTGCTGGACCGATACATCCTTGCCAAGCTGCACGACCTGGTCGTCGATGTGCAGGGGCGGCTGGACACCTACGACGTGGCCGGAGCCTGTGACGGCGTCCAGGCGTTCTTGGACGTGCTCACGAACTGGTACATCCGCCGGTCCCGCGAACGCTTCTGGGGTACGGGCTCGGACGGCGAAGAGGCAGGCGCGCGCGCCGCATTCGACACGCTCTACACCGTGCTCGAGGTGGTGAGCCGAGTGGCAGCGCCGCTTCTGCCCTTCACGACCGAGCAGGTATGGCGGGGGCTCACCGGGGGTCGGTCGGTGCACCTGACGGACTGGCCGGAAGCATCGGACCTGCCCGCCGACGAGGAGTTGGTGGCGGCGATGGACCGCGCCCGGGCAATCTGCTCGACGACCCTTGGTCTGCGCAAGGCCAACCATCTGAGGGTGCGCCTGCCGCTGCCCGAAGTGACTGCCGTGACCGCGGATCCGCAGGCGCTGGAGCAGTTCTCCGACATCATCGCCGATGAGATCAACGTGCAGGCAGTGACGCTCGTCGACATTGCAGACGCCAGCGAGTCGGACTTCGGCGTGGAGCAGCGACTCGTGGTCAACGCGCGTGCCGCCGGCCCACGTCTGGGCAAGGAGGTGCAGCAGGTCATCAAGGCGAGCAAGTCGGGCGACTGGTCGATCGCGGTGGACGGAGCTGTCGCAAGCGGTGGAATCCAGCTGCAGCAGGGCGAGTTCACCCTGGAGACGGTGGTGTCCGACGTTGCCGGTCCGAACAGTGTCCCGGCGATGCTGCCCGGAGGAGGTTTCGTGGTGCTCAACACGGCGGTGACCCCCGAGCTGCAGCAGGAGGGCCTGGCGCGCGACGTCGTGCGTGCCGTCCAGCAGGAACGTCGCGCCGCCGGCCTGGACGTCAGTGACCGCATCAGTCTGACGGTCGTCGGCGACGACGACGTCTGGCAGGCCGTGCTCGCGCACCAGGGCCTGATCATGCGGGAGACCTTGGCGGTCCAGCTCGGCGCAGCCGGCGCGGGACAGTCGGTGCCGGGCGGCAGCGTGGCCGATCTTGCGGACGGCAAGAAGGTCACCATCGTCGTCAAGAAGGTCGGCGACGACGTGGCGGTCACCTCGTGAGCGGCGACCAGACGCCGAGCGTTGTGACGACCCGCACGGCGACCGGGGACGACCTGCATGCCGTCCTCGAGGTCGGCCATCGGACCTGGCCGCCGACCTACGTGCCGATTGCGGGCAAGGACTACGTCGCCATGGGCCTGGCCAAGTGGTGGACCGCCGATGCGACGATTCCGCCGATCCGCGCCGGGCGGGTGACGGTCGCCGAGCTCGAGGGAGACGTGGTCGGCGTCGCGGTCGTCGGCCCGCTCGACGGTGCCTTGGCGCTCTGGAAGCTCTACGTCATGCCGGAGTGCCAAGGGCATGGCGTCGGGGCCCGGCTGATGCGCGCGGTCATCGACAAGGCGCTCGCAGACGGCTATGACCAGGTGGTCCTCTCTCACCTGGCAGGCAACGTCGGCGCGGCGGCGTTCTACAAGAAGTTCGGTTTCGAGTTCGTCCGACAGGAAGAAGGTGGGTCCGGTATGCCGGACAACGTCTGGTTGCGGCTGCAGTTGGGAGGCAAGAAGTGAGCGGGCGTCCGGACGCGCAGTCGGTCGAGGCAGCGCGCAAGCTGGAGGTGCGCAAGCGCCTGCGCGAGGTGGAGGAGGCCATTCTTGCGCGCGCGCCAGAGCACACGCCGGAGCCGTCGCTCGAACGTGTAGCTCAGGTGATGGAGCTGCTGGGAGACCCTCAGGCGACCTTCCCCGTCGTCCACCTGACCGGCACGAACGGCAAGACCACCACCACACGCGTCATCGAACGAGTGCTGCGCGAGATGGGGCTGTCCACCGGACGCTTCACCTCACCGCACCTGCACGACATCCGTGAGCGGATCGCGTTGAACGGCAAGTCGATCGACCCCGAGCGATTCATCCAGACCTACGATGACGTGCTGCCGTACGTGCAGATGGTCGATGATCGGTCGCAGCAGCAGGGCGAACCCCGGATGACCTACTTCGAGCTGCTCGTGGTGATGGCGTATGCCGCGTTCTCCGACGCTCCGGTCGACGTCGCCGTCGTCGAGGTGGGCCTGGGTGGCACCTGGGATGCAACGAACGTGGCCGATGGCAAGGTCGCAGTGATCACGCCGATCTCCATCGATCATCAGCGCCTGCTCGGCGACACGATCGGTGAGATTGCCATGGAGAAGCGCGACATCATCAAGCCCGGAGCCATCGCGGTCGTCGGTCGGCAGGATCCCGCGGTCGACGAGCTGATCGCCGAGAAGGCGCTCGAGGTCGAGGCGACCGTGGTGCGCGAGGACACGCAGTTCGAGGTGACGGCGCTGGACACCGCGGTCGGCGGGCAGCAGATCTCGGTGCGCGGGTTGGCGGGGGAGTACACCGACCTGTTCGTGCCCCTCTTCGGGCAGCATCAGGCGCACAACGTCGCGACGGGGATTGCCGCGGTCGAGGCCTTCGTCGGCGGCGGTGAGCAGCCGCTGGACAAGCAGGTGCTGCAGGCCGCCCTGGCCGAGCTGACCTCGCCCGGACGCCTGGAGATCGTGCGAAGGTCACCCACCGTGCTGGTCGACGCCGCGCACAACCCGGCCGGGGTGCAGGCGCTGCGCGACGCGATGAACGACTCCTTCACCTTCGGCCGCCTCATCGGAGTGCTCTCGATCTTCAAGGACAAGGACGTGCTCGCGATGCTCGAAGCGCTCGAACCGGTCTTCGATGAGGTGGTCATCACGCGCAACTCGTCGCACCGCGCGATGAACCCGACCGAGTTGGGCGCACTGGCCGCCGAGGTCTTCGGCGAGGATCGCGTCACGGTCCAGCCCGACCTGCTGGAGGCGATCGACCGTGCGGCCGAGCTGGCCGACGAGGGCGGGGTCTCCGGCGGTGTGCTCGCGACCGGTTCGGTCGTGACGGCGGCCGACGTCCGCAAGCTGCTCGGAAAGACCGATACATGATCGGGTCATTGCTGCTCTACGGCGTGGGGGAGCGGATGACCCGCCGGTTCGCCGCCCTGGTGATCGGCAGCCAGTCACTGGTGGTGTTCTTCGGTGCCCTGGTGGCCTACGCGCTCGCCAAGGCGCAGGGCCAGGCCGCGCACACGGCATACCTCACGGTCGGGATCGTGCTCGCGCTGCTGTGCATCATGGCGGCGGGGACCTTGCGCCGTCCGTGGGGTGTCGCCCTCGGATGGAGCATCGAGATCGCCACCCTGATCAGCGCTGTGGTAGTCCCGATGATGTTCGTGGTTGGCCTGATCTTCATCGCGCTGTGGGCCACGGCCCTCGTGCAGGGCCGCAAGATGGACGATATGACCAAGAACTTCACCGCGCACGACCCCGGGTGAGCTTGACCCCTCGAAGTGACTCGCTGCGCTCGCTACTTCGAGGGGACCCCGTGGGGCGAGATCGCCGTGGCAACTGTGCTGGCCTGCGCCATCGGGTATGCCGTGATCGCGCGGTTCCTGCGCTACATCTCCACGCACGATTTCCGACCGTTCGTCTACTACCGGATCGGGCTCGCGCTCGCCGTCTTCGGGATGCGGGGGACGGGCGTCGTCACCGCGTCCTGACGCGGTCGTTAGGGTGTGCGTCGTGACTGCGCACATGGAACGGACCCTCGTCATCGTCAAGCCGGACGGCTACCGCCGCGGACTCACCGGCGAGGTTCTCCGCCGGATCGAGGCCAAGGGCTACACCCTGGCAGCGCTGAAGGTGGAGACCCCGGACCGGGAGCGCCTGGCCGCGCACTACGCCGAGCACCAGGGCAAGCCGTTCTACGAGCCGCTGATCGATTTCATGTCGAGCGGACCGGCGACCTTCGCCGTGGTGGAAGGGCACCGCTGCATCGAGGGCTTCCGCAGCCTCGCCGGTGCCACCGACCCGACCGCGGCCCTGCCGGGCACGATCCGCGGCGACCTCGGTCGGGAATGGGGCGAGAAGGTCCAGGCCAACATCGTGCACGGCTCGGACTCGCCCGAGTCCGCCGAGCGCGAGATCGGCATCTGGTTCAAGGCCTGACCTCAGTTCCGCAGGGTTAGTCGAGGCCTAGTCCATCTCCTGGTCGATGCCCGCGATCGCCCGCTCCAGCAGGGTCGCCAGCTGCTCCCGCTGACGATCGGTGAGCGGACGCAGCACGTCCGACTCGAGCGCCTCGGAGTCGCGCACCACCTGGGTGAACATTGCCCAGCCCGCGTCCGTCAGTCCCACGATGATGCGGGTGCGATTGGACTCGTCCGGCTCGCGCGTGATCAGGGCGCGCTGCGCCATCCGGTCCAACCGGTGCGTCATCGAGGACGGAGCGATTGCCGCGGACGCCGCCAGCGCCGACGGTGTGACGACCTCGTCGGGCTGTGCGGTCGCGATCTGGGAGATCACGGCCCACTCACCCGAGGTCAGGTCGAGGTCCTGCAGCTGGACTGTGTACCACTGCTCGAGCATCCGGTGCAGTCCGTGCACAGCGGTCACGACCCGCTGGATCTGCTCATTGCCGCCGGCGGCCACGTAGGCGGCGACCTCGGTCTGGTAGCGGTCCCGTTCCGCTGATCCCCTGGGCTTCATGTCGGCCAAGTCTGCCAGGGCCGAGCGGTGCGAGGGTGCCCACATCGGCTGATTAGGGCACCGGCCACGTGACTGCTAGCCTTGAGGTGCCGTAGAACGGCCGCGGATCCAGAGCGCTCTGGTGAACATGCCCAGGAGCACCGCGCAACGATGAGAGAACAGGAAGTCGCCGACTTATGCCTTTGGAAAGTGCAGTCAAGCAGCAGATCATCTCCGAGTACGCCACTACGGAGGGCGACACCGGTTCCCCCGAGGTCCAGGTGGCGATGCTCACCCAGCGCATCCGGGATCTCACCGAGCACGCCCGCCAGCACCCGCACGACCACCACAGCCGTCGTGGTCTGCTGCTGCTCGTGGGTCAGCGCAAGCGGATGCTGCGCTACCTCGAGTCGGTCGACGTGGAGCGCTACCGCTCCTTGATCAAGCGACTGGGCCTGCGCCGATAACACCACAGACCTATACGTTCAAGGCGACTGCCGACCGGCAGTCGCCTTGACGTGTATGCAGGGGGACGTACCGCCGACGCTCAACTGAGCACCCGGCATACCCTCTGGCAGAACGAAGCCCGCGCACAACGACGATGCGCGGACGAAGCAACAAGAAGAGGAGGGCCCAATGGAGGGTCCAGAAATCACGTTCGCCGAAGCCGTCATCGATAACGGTTCATTCGGCACCCGCACCGTCCGGTTCGAGACGGGTCGGCTGGCCAAGCAGGCCGGCGGCGCCGTCCTCGCCTACCTGGACGACGAGACCGCACTGCTGTCGACCACCGCGTCCGGCAAGCACCCCAAGGAGCAGTTCGACTTCTTCCCGCTGACGGTGGACGTCGAGGAGCGGATGTATGCCGCGGGCAAGATCCCGGGCAGCTTCTTCCGCCGTGAGGGTCGTCCGTCCACGGACGCGATCCTCACCTGCCGACTGATCGACCGCCCGCTGCGCCCCGCGTTCGTCAAGGGTCTGCGCAACGAGGTCCAGGTCGTCATCACCGTGCTCTCGCTCAACCCCGAGCACCAGTACGACGTGGTGGCCATCAATGCCGCCTCGGCGTCGACGCAGATCTCCGGCCTGCCCTTCAGCGGCCCGATCGGCGCCACCCGGCTGTCCCTGATCGACGGCCAGTGGGTCGCGTTCCCGAACTTCTCGGATGCCGAGCGCTCAACCTTCGACATGGTCGTCGCCGGCCGCATCATGGACGACGATGTCGCCATCATGATGGTCGAGGCAGAGTCCACCGTTGCCACCTGGGACCTGGTCAAGAACCAGGGCAAGGCGGCTCCCACCGAGGAGTCGGTTGCCGAGGGCCTGGAGGCCGCCAAGAAGTTCATCCGCGTGCTGTGCGAGGCGCAGTCCGAGCTGGCGAGCAAGGCCGCCAGGCCGGTGCAGGACTTCCCGCTGTTCCTGGACTACCAGGACGACGTCTTCGAGGCCGTCGAGAAGGACACCACCGAGCAGCAGCGTGCCGCGCTGACCATTGCCGGCAAGCAGGACCGCGAAGAGAAGCTGGACGAGCTCAAGAGCGCACTCAAGGAGGAGCTGGCCGGAGAGGGCAAGCGCTTCGAGGGTCGCGAGAAGGAGGTCTCGGCAGCGTTCAAGGCGGTCCAGAAGAAGCTCGTGCGTGAGCGGATCCTGACCGAGAAGGTCCGCATCGACGGTCGCGGTCTGGCCGACATCCGCGCGCTGTCCGCAGAGGTCGAGGTGCTCCCGCGGGTGCACGGCTCGGCGATCTTCGAGCGCGGCGAGACCCAGATCATGGGTGTCACCACACTGAACATGCTGCGCATGGAGCAGATGCTCGACACGCTGTCGCCGGAGAAGCGCAAGCGCTACATGCACAACTACAACTTCCCGCCCTACAGCACCGGTGAGACCGGTCGCGTCGGCTCCCCGAAGCGTCGCGAGATCGGTCACGGTGCGCTTGCCGAGCGCGCCCTGATGCCGGTGCTGCCGACGCGCGAGGAGTTCCCCTACGCGATCCGCCAGGTGTCGGAGGCTCTCAGCTCCAACGGCTCCACCTCGATGGGTTCGGTCTGCGCCTCGACGCTGGCCCTGCTCAACGCCGGTGTGCCGCTGCGTGCACCGGTCGCCGGCATCGCGATGGGTCTGGTGTCGGCGCAGGTCGACGGCAAGACGCAGTATGCCGCGATGACCGACATCCTCGGTGCCGAGGACGCCTTCGGCGACATGGACTTCAAGGTCGCCGGCACGCGGGAGTTCGTCACCGCCATTCAGCTGGACACCAAGCTCGCCGGCATCCCCGCCGACGTGCTGGCCGGCGCGCTGACCCAGGCCCGCGAGGCACGTCTGCACATCCTGGATGTCATGAACGAGGCCATCGACGGTCCGGACGAGATGAGCCCGTTCGCTCCTCGCGTCATCAGCGTCAAGGTCCCGGTGGACAAGATCGGTGAGGTCATCGGCCCGAAGGGCAAGATGATCAACCAGATCCAGGAGGACACCGGCGCCGACATCTCGATCGAGGACGACGGCACGGTCTACATCGGTGCGGTCGATGGTCCGTCCGCGGAGGCCGCGCGTGCCGCGGTCAACGCGATCGCGAACCCGCAGATGCCGGAGATCGGTGAGCGCTTCCTCGGCACGGTCGTCAAGACCGTGACGTTCGGTGCGTTCGTCTCCCTGCTCCCGGGCAAGGACGGCCTGCTGCACATCTCCGAGGTGCGCAAGCTGGTCGGCGGCAAGCGGATCGACAATGTGGAGGACGTCCTCAAGGTCGGTCAGAAGGTGCAGGTCGAGCTCAAGGAGATCGACCCGCGCGGCAAGCTGTCCCTCGGGGTCGTGGAGGAGAAGGACGCCGCCGGGGATGCTCCCGCCGACGCTGCTCCTGACGAGTCGGCTCCGGTGGAGTCGGCACCCGCCGCCGATGCGGCACCGGAGGCCAACGACTCCGAGTCCGCCGACGACGACGCGACCGCCGAGGGCGGCGAGCGCCGTCCGCGCGGCCGTCGCCGTCGTGGCCGTGGTCGTGGAGACGCCGGTGACAAGGCCCCTGAGGCCGAAGCCACCGACTGATCGATCGATCGGCTTTAACCGCCGAGTGGAGCACGTAACCCTCGAGTGGAGTACATATAGGCACTCCACTCGAGGGTTTTCTACTCCACTCGGCGGAAGTCGTTCGTGGGGCGGGCAGGCAGAGCCCGTAGTCTGACCGGGTGAGCAGCCGGCGCCTCGTCCTGACCTGCCCGGTGGGCTTCGAGGATCTCGTGCGCGGGGACCTGCTGGAGGACGACGGGGTCCGCGCGCGGCAGATCGACCCAGGACTGCTGCTGGTGGAGAGCATCGGCGACCTGACCTTCCTCGAGCACGCGACCGCGATCGACCAGGTGTCGGTGCCGTTGGACCTGTCCACCGGAGTCGCCATCTCGTTGCGGGAGGCGGCGGTCGGGAGGCTGTGCGAACGGGTCGGTGTCGACCGGATCGTCCACTACCGAGTCCACTCGCCCGGCGATCCCGTGCAGCGGGATGCGGTGATCGCGGAGGTAGATCGTGCACTCGGCTGGATCAACTCACCGGGCGACTGGGATGTGAACCTCGACCTGGCCACCTCGCGCGCCGACATCGGGCCGCTGCGCTGGGCCGCCCGGTTCGGCCGGCTCGACCGGCTGCCTGCGGCGACGCCGGTGGCGGTCGCAGCGTGCGCCGTGCGACTGGCGAAGGTGCCGGCCGAGGGCGTGCTGCTCGACCCGTGCGGGGGGGTGGGTTCCGTGCCGATCGTGGACGCCCTGGTGCGGCCCACCGGCGACGGCCTTGTTGTCGATGCGCTCGCAGAGGCAGTCGACTTGGCAGCCGGCAACCTTCGTAGGCTCGGGCTGACCGAGCGAGTCTCGGTCCGGCAGGGGGACGCGACTGCGCTCGAGGTCGCGGATCACAGCGTCGACCGGGTGGTCACGGATCTGCCGTTCGGCAAGCGCATCGGTTCGAACGAGGCGAATCGCACGCTCTACCCCGCTGCACTTCGAGAGATCGAACGTGTCCTGACCTCGGATGGTCGCTGCGTTCTGCTCAGCGACGACAAGCGACTGCTCAAGGACGCCGTCGCGCGCACGCACGGCCTGAAGATCGTGCGAGAGCGAGTCGTGCGCTACAACGGGGTGACGCCCACGGCATACACCCTGGCGCGCAGTCGCAGGCTGCGCGAGAGGCGCACAGCGGACGCGTCGTGAGCTGGCCTGTGGGCAACTGATTTCGGCATCCTGTTGTCGGGCTGACCAGACGATCACGGCGCTGTGGGTGGTCGAACGTCGCAGACGCGCCACCGACTGGACGCTTGCCGACCAAGTGACGCTGGACGGCGTGTCACTGCCGGAGGCCGTCGCATCCGGATCCCTTCCCTCGCCTGCGGCGTCGCAGCGCGCACAGGCAGCGGTGCCGCCCATCATCGCCGGGTTCACTGGGATCGGCTCAGCGGCCTGCCGCGGACAACGAAGCGCTTTGGCGAAGGCCATGCGATGACTGTGCTCGCGTCGGCCCCGTCCAAGGGGCTGCCCGCAGTCCTGGCCGTAACCACCACCCCCTGTCCTGCGCAAGGGCGTGCCGCATCCGCCGACTGCTGCAGCCCGCCCCTCCTGACCGTCTCGGTCTGCGCCAGACTGTGCGCATGCCCGAAGGCCACACCCTGCGACGACTCGCGACGGCGCTGGACGATGCGTTCGCCGGCAGCGACCCCCGGGTCAGCAGTCCGCAGGGACGCTTCGCCGACGGCGCCGCGCTGCTGGACGGCCTGCGGCTGCTGCACGCAGACTCCGTCGGCAAGCAGCTGTTCGTGGAGTTCGGCCGGGAACGCTACCTGCATGTGCACCTCGGCCTGATCGGCAAGTTCTCGGTCGTCCCGTATGCCGGAGCCCTGCCGCCACCGGTCGGTCAGGTGCGCCTGCGAATCAGCTCCGACAGCGCGGTGGCCGACCTGCGTGGACCGACACTGTGCGCCGTCCGCACGCCCGAGGAGGTTGCTGCGGTCATTGCCCGGCTCGGTCCGGATCCGCTGCATCCGCAGTCAGATCCGGAGCGGGCATGGACGCGGTTACACCGCAGCGGGCGCAGCATCGCGGAGCTGCTGATGGACCAGTCGGTCCTTGCGGGTGTGGGCAACCTCTACCGCTGTGAGGTGCTGTTTCGCCACCGAGTCGACCCGTTCCGGGCCGGACGTCAGATCCGGCGGCCGACCTGGGACGCGATCTGGACCGACCTGGTGCGGCTGCTTGCCGTCGGCGTCATCACCGGGCGGATCGTCACCGACGAGGACGAGCTGCTCGACCTGGAAGAGCGGGCGGCGCGCACCGGTGCTGCATCGATCAGCGACCCGACGTATGCCGTGTACAAGCGCGCGGGGCAGGCATGCCACGTCTGCGGCAGCCGGATTCACACCAAGGTCGTGGCCGGACGCAACCTCTTCTGGTGCGGCCGCTGCCAGCGCCGCCGCTGAGAGTCAAGCCCCCAGTTGTGCACTTTGGGTCCAAAGTGCACAACTCGGCGGTGTTGGTCGGGTCAAGGGGGGTGGGCAGCGGGTGGTCAGGGGGTGCTCAAGGTCGTGGTGGCGAGGCGGTCGAGCTCGCGCGTGAGGTTGCGCCTGGCCGCGTCCGTCCATGTCGTCTGCGCATGCGATGTGCGATAGAGCTGATCGCGCTGGAGCAGCGGTTGCAGGATCGCACCGCGTCCCTGGGCGTAGGACGTGTCCGGCACCTGCGCATACTCCGCACGGACCTGGTCGCAGTACTCGTCGAACCGCAGGGGCGGGGCGCTGAGGATCCACAGGTCCGCGTCATGGAAGGCATCGCCGAGGCTTGAGCCGGCGGCCGGGTCATGATCGGCGGTCATCTCGACCAGCTCGCCAACCGTCTGGACCGTGGCGGAGTCTATGCCGAGCGGCGGCAGCAGATCGCGCGCCAGCTCGGCGCTGAGCCGCTCGTTCGCACCGGCGGCCGGGCCGACGGCGTACACCGCGTCGTGCAGCCAGCCCGCGAGTCGGCCCACCCGGGCAAGCGGCTCGTCGTCGAGCACCTCCTCCAGCGCCCAGAAGACCTCCGCCAGGTGCTGGGTGGTGTGGTAGTGGCGATGCGGCTGCGTCCACCGGCGCAGCAGGTCGGCGCCGGTGTCAAGCACCCGATCGGGGTCTGCGCCCGGCGACAGGGCGGTCACGTCGTTGGACCACCGCGCGATCAGTGCCGGCACTAGTCGTCGTCTCCGGGACGATGGAACCGGCCGGCCATGCGCGGGTCGCTCAGCCACCAGGGCTGGTCGGACGGCGCCGGATCGGCGTCATGGTCCGCGACGCGGCTCGCCACGGCTGTCGCCTGCTCGTCCAGGCGGGCGTCTGCCTCGCGCGCCTCGGCGTCGTCGGACCGCATCCAGTCCACGAAGACGGCACCCATCAGGGGTATGCCGATCACCTCGGCGATCGCCAGCAGGGCCCCACCGGTGTACTTCTGGTCGAGCAGATGAGTCATTCCGTCGCGCAGTGGTGCCGCCGACGCCTCGAACCCCGGAAAGCGCGGAGCCAGAATGCTGAACGAGGTCATCACGAGGATCCCCGGGATCGCGTCGAGCAGGCCGTCGATGATGGACAAGAACGTGCGCACGCCCGGACCGGCCCACGCCGGCAGCAGATCCTCGGTGATCAGGGGGAGCACGACCAGCATCCCGATGATCAGGACCTGCAGGTCGGCGAGGACACCGATCGGTGCACTTCGGGTGGCGGCCTGGGCGTACCCGGTGAAGAAGATGAGCATGATGCTCGCGACGGCCATCAGGGATCCGACCATGGGGAACATCAGGACGCGCGAGGCCCTGCTGTGCAGAGCTCGGTGCACCCAGGTGTCCGGACCCGTGACATGGGTCAGCAAGCCGATGGGATCGCCGAGCGCCAGGCCGGTCGGCGTCACGGCGGACAGCACCGCGATCTGCGCGCCGAACATCCAGAAGAAGGTCGTGCGATACACCCCGATCGCGCCGCAGGTGACATAGAGCAGCGGGGCGACCCCGAGCAGCAGGAAGGCCAGCGTCTTCCACAGCGGCCAGCGGACGCCGCGGCGGCGCGCGGCGCGCCACAGCACGGCATACCCGCCGATCAGCAGCAGGGCCAGAATCACGCCGAACGGCGAAAAGGTCCAGGCCGTGGCCCAGGAGGATGCAGTGAAACGGCTCACCCGCGCATTGTCTCAGTGGCGGCTGGGCGCGGGTTGCCGGCATCCGTCGGACGGCGTGTGCCCGGGCGCCGGGGGTGTTCCGTAGGCTGTCCCTCGTGAGTGAGCGCATCTTGGTGGCAGTGATCGGCGCAACGGGTCGGATGGGCGGCGAGGCGGCGAAGGCGGTCGAGGCTGCGGACGACCTGCAGCTGGTCGGCCGGTTCGACGACGGTGACGACCTCGGCAACCTGGGTGGTGCGCAGGTGGCCGTGGAGTTCACGGTGCCCGATGCATCGCCGGCGAACGTGGCGCACTGTGTCGCCCGGGGCGTGCACGTGGTCGTCGGCACCACCGGCTGGAGTGACGAGCGGCTCGAGACGTTGCGCACGCAGCTGCAGGAGTCGTCGGACACCGGTGTGCTGATCGCGCCGAACTTCGCGATCGGTGCGCTGCTGATGATGTCGTTCGCCCAGCAGGCCGCCAAGTTCTACGAGTCCGTGGAGATCGTCGAGACCCATCATCCGGACAAGGTGGATGCTCCTTCGGGCACCGCGGCCCGCACGGCGGACCTCATCGGGACCGCACGGGAGGACGCGGGGCTGGATCCGGTACCCGACGCCACCACGAGCGACCCCGGCGGTGCCCGCGGTGCCCGGGTGCACGGCATACCGGTGCATGCGATGCGACTGCGTGGGCGGGTGGCGCATCAGGAGGTGTCGTTCGGCGGTGTCGGCGAGGCGCTCACGATCCGGCACGACTCGTTCGATCGCGTCAGCTTCATGCCGGGCGTGCTGACCGGGGTGCGCAAGGTCGCGGCGCATCCGGGGCTCACCGTCGGGCTGGAGCACTTCCTCGGCATCGACTGAGCCCTGGATATCGGCGAAAGGTCGTCCTATTGCGAGGGATCTCACCAACTTCGCTCATCGGCGGATGCGTGAGCCCAGATGGACGTGGGCTCGCTCGACCTGGTCGATGAACGCATCCGGGTCGAGACGAAATCCCAGCAGAGATACGTGGAGCACGGTGTCGCTGCGCAAGGTCACCCCGTTCTGGTGCAAGGCGTCGTCGATGGGTGCAAGCCCCTGTGAGTGCTGCACCCGCCAGGCGTCTGGCAGGACCACCTGCCGATCGGGTTCCGGTAGTCCGCGAGCGCGGCACAGCGCGGTGAAGTCGAGCTCGCCGAGCGCGTGCGCGCCATTGACGATGTCCTGAACAAGCTGCCGGATGAGTGCTCGACGACTGCGAATGCCGACCCGGGACGGATGTCGTGGTCAGCAGGGCCAGCGGCACGATGCGCTGCTGCACCGGCATCACGAGCAGGAGGGCCGCCTGCCGGTCGGAGCGGGCCCAGGCCCGCCCCGCGCACGCCGGCGACTGCCGGGTGCACGGTGGGAATGCTGCGCTGCTGGATCTCGTCCGGCAACCGATCGTGCACATAGTGATGGATCACGCCGGGCACGTGCGGTCGATGCCGGCCGCGAGGGAGCGAGACGTGGATCTGCTCCTCGGTGAATCCTGCAGATCGTGGGCTTGAAGCGCGCCGGCACCATCGAGAGCAGCAGCGCAGCCGCTCTCCCACACGGCATACCGCCACAGCGCCCGTTGGCTCAGATCGCCGGTGTGCGTGCACAACGTGTGTATGCCGAGACGCCGCCAGCGTCCCGCGTCGACCTCGGCCGTAATCGCGCTCTCGCTGACGCCGAGCTTCATCAGCTGTGTGCGCGTGACGATGAGGTCCTGCCGCAGTGCGATCTCATGGACTGCAGCGCGCCGCTCACGCCGTTCGGTAGCAGTGGTCACGCATCGATCATGTGGTCGTGACGTGTGAAGTGCCAGATCGAATCCGCGCGCCTGTGGACACGCTGACGGCCTGCTGACCAGCGGTGGACAACGCGGGTGTTGGCGAGAAGTCATGCTCTTGCGGGGGATCTCGCCGACGCCGTTGGTGCGGGATCGAGCAAGCGGCGGCGTCAGGCGCCGGCCACCAGGATGACGTGCAGGGTCCGCGGACCGTGCACGCCCTCGACCCGACTCAGCTCGATGTCACTGGTGGCGCTCGGACCGCTGATCCAGGTCAGGGCACGATGCGCGTCGACGGAGGGTCGCAGACCCCGCACCGCGGTCGGCACGTCGGCAACGACCTGACTCTCGAGCACCACGCACACGTGCATGTCGGGCACCAGCGACAGGGCACGGCGGCCCTGGTTGCCGGAGTGGTCGAGCACGATCGTGCCGGTGTCGGCAATGCCGACGGTGGCGCCGGTCACGACCGCATCGATGGTGTCCAGCTCCGCAGTGCTGAGGCCGTCATCCACAACCACAGTGCCCGCAATCTCGGCGGTCCATCGCTCATCCAGGTCCGGCGGTATGCCGATGCGCGCTGCCTTCGCGGTCTCGACCGTCCGGGCGATGTGGCCGGGGAGCTCCTCCTGCGTGCAGCGTTCGACGACGGCGCGGTAGTCCTCCGTCATCCGTACGAAGACGTCCAGCACCTCCGCGCGATCGCGCTCTGTGGCGGGCGCACTCCGTCGGATCGGCTCGGGTGCCCCGGCAGCGGTGTGAGCGGTGCGAATCCGTTGCAGGATCTCATCACGCGCGCTGCTCATGACGGGCTCCCCTCGGCCGATGAGGCGCCGGAGTCGTCGATGTGCGTGCGAGACCACCACTGCCGGAACGTCTCTCGAGGTGGTGCGGGTGAGTCGCGCGCGTCGCTCCAGGCCGATGCCGGCCAGGGCAGTCGCCCGATCGTGGGCCGCCCCTTGAGGAGTCGTGCCGACGCCGTGACACCCTGCTGTGCCGCGACCAGCCGCTTGTGGTCTCCAAAGACCCACGAGGCTGCCTTCATCGCGGCCGCCTCGCCGGTCGGGAGCCCCCCACGCTTCTCGTCGACGACCTGCGTCCGCAGCGCGACCAGCAGCTTGGGAATGTCGATGCGCACCGGACACACCTCGAAGCAGGCGCCGCACAGGCTCGAGGCGAAGGGCAACGACTTGTCGATCGGGGTGCTCGTCCCGCGTAGCTGCGGCGTGAGCACAGCACCGATCGGACCGGGATAGACCGAACCGTAGGCGTGTCCGCCAGCGCGCTCGTAGACCGGGCACACATTCAGGCAGGCCGAGCACCGTATGCAGCGCAGTGCCTGCCGGCCGAGATCGTCCGCCAGCACGTGGGTGCGGCCATTGTCCAGCAGGATCACGTGCACGTCCTGCGGTCCGTCGCCCGGAGTCACTCCGGTCCAGGTGGAGGTGTACGGGTTCATCCGCTCTCCGGTGCTCGACCGGGGGAGCAGCTGCATGAAGGTGCCCAGGTCGTCCCAGGTTGGCAGCACCTTCTCGATGCCCACGACCGAGATGAGCGTCTCGGGCAGGGTCAGGCACATTCGTCCGTTGCCCTCGGACTCGAGGACGACCAGTGTCCCGGTGTCGGCGATCGCGAAGTTGGTCCCGGAGATCGCCACCTTGGCGCGAAGGAACTTCTCGCGCAGGTGCGCGCGTGCGGCCTCTGCAAGATCGGCGGGCTCATCCGTCAGTCCTTCTGGTGCCGCACGACCTACTCGACTCATCTCGTCGAGGAAGATCTCTCGAACTTCACTGCGGTTGCGATGGATTGCAGGCACCAGGATGTGTGAGGGTCGGTCGTGCCCGAGCTGCACGATGAGCTCGGCGAGGTCGGTCTCCCAGGCGCTGACGCCCGCTGCCTCGAGGGCCTCGTTGAGCTCGATCTCCTGGGTGGCCATCGACTTGACCTTGACGACCTCGCTGGCGCCGGTGGCCTGCACTAGGTCGACGGCGATGCGGCACGCCTCGTCGGCGTTGCGCGCCCAGTGCACGGTGGCGCCCGCGGCCGTGAGGTTGTCCTCGAGCTGCACGAGGTAGTCGGCCAGGTGGTCCAGCGCCTGGTCCTTGGTGGCCGCCCCGTCCAGCCTCAGGGCCTCCCAGTCGGAGACCTCATGGACGACCGCCGCTCGCTTAGCCCGGATCGTATGCGTTGCGTGCTGCAGGTTGCGCCGTTGCACCGTGTTGTCCAGGCCCGCTCGCGCCATCGTGGGAAACTTCGGCATACCGATGAAGGTGGACGAAGTTGCTGCCAATGGCAGGTCGTTCTGGTGAAGGTCTTGTGGGGCAACTTTCATGCGGGCTCCTCCTGGGTGGAGGCGAGGACCTCCGCGAGATGCATGGTGCGCACGCCGGCGCGCTGCCGCTCAAGCAGACCTCCGATGTGGGCCAGACACGAGTTGTCACCGGCCACAACGACTTCCGCCTCGGTGTCACGGATGTGCCGGGCCTTGTCCGACCCCATGGCCACCGAGACGTCCGCGTTCTTCATCGCGAAGGTGCCGCCGAATCCGCAGCATTCCTCGGCCTCGGGCAGGTCGACCAGGTCGATGCTGTGCACCGCGCGCAGCAGCCGGAGCGGCCGGTCGCCCACATGCAGCATGCGCAGAGAGTGGCAGGTCGGGTGGTAGGTCACCCGGTGCGGGAAGTAGGCGCCGACATCCGTGACGCCCAGCACGTCGACCAGGTACTCGGACAGCTCGTGCACGCGCGGTGTGATGGCCTCGACCTCCCGGACCAGCCCGGGGTCACCGGAGCGTTGCGCCAGGGTGAGGTGCTGCTCGCGCACGGACCCGGTGCAGGACCCGGACGGCGCGACGATGTGGTCGTAGGACCCGAAGACGTCGATAAAGGCGCGGACCAGCGGCACAGCCTCATCGGCATACCCGGTGTTGGTGAAGATCTGCCCGCAGCAGGTCTGGGCGGCGGGAAAGTCCACCTGCACGCCGAGCCGCTCCAGCAACCGGGTCGTGGCGATGGGCGTGCCGGGAAACATGGTGTCGTTGAAGCAGGTCGCGAAGAGTGCGACGGGTGGTGGTGAACTCAATGCGTACTCCGGAAGAGATGGAGATGGAGATGGCAGGTGTCTCAGAGCTTCATGGCCGCAGGGAACACGAAGTAGTAGAGGCAACCGATCAGGATCAGGTAGGCCAACATCACCAGGGTCCAGGCCATGTTGTAGCGGATGACCTGGCCCTCGCTGCGCACGAACTTCGTGGTGGCGACGCCGACGCTCGCGGTCTGTGGCGCGACCGGCTTGCCGACCTCGGCACCGATGGAGTTCAACGACGGGAACAGCAGCACTGGTGCTCCGAGTAGCTTGCCGACAGTGTACTGAAAGTGCCCGAAGACAGCATTCGAGGAGGTGTTGCTGCCGGACAGCGCGACGGCGATCCAGCCGAGGACGGGCGCAAGAATGATGAAGACGGTGCCGACCTTGGCGAACCCGTTCGCCATGGAGTTGGCCATGCCGCTGGAGTTGAAGACGTAGGCGAGACCGAAGATGAACGGACCGACCAGCAGCGCACCCCACATCTGGTGGAACGACTCGCGAAAGACCCAGCCCAGGTGGCTCATGGTCGGCCGAAGATAGGCCATGATCAGCAGCCAGGACACCAGGATTGCTGTGCCCGCGACAGCAGGGGCAAACTTCCAGGCCTCGGAGCCGACCTGTCCGGACAGGGATCCGACGAAGCTCACCTCTGGCTTGAACGGCACCCATTTCGTCAGCGGCGACCACGGGCCGGTCCACGCGATCACCACGACCACCAAGATGCCGAACGGGATCAGCGAGCGGACCACCCGGGCAGGCCCTGCGGGCCCCGCGAGGGCGTGCGGATCATCAGCGGCCGCCGACGTGCCGGTCTCGTGGTCGCGGATCTCCGCCTCGGTGAGCGGCCTGCCGCCAAAGCCCAGAATCTCCTTGGGGCGCCACACCTTCAGCAGGAGGAAGATCGCGGCGAAAGAGACGATGGCGCCCGTGATGTCGGGCAGGTAAGGCCCAACCCACTCGGCGACGGGGAACTGTCCGGCGATGTATCCCAGCGATCCGACGATCGCCAGGGGCCAGCCGGTCCTGATGCCGCGCTTGCCGCTCACGAGGTAGATGAGCAGCCATGGTGGGGCGAGCGCAAGGATGGCCACGATGCGACCGATCGACTGTGACAGAGCCATCAATGGCAAGCCGGTGACGGCGGCCAGCCCGATGATCGGCGCACCCAGTGCGCCGAAGGACACCGGCGCGTTGTTGGCGAGAGCGGCCACGCGAATCGCGGCCAGGTCGGCGACGCCGAGGGCGATCAGGATCGGTGCGACGACGGCCCATGGGTAGCCGAAGCCGACGAGTCCCTCCATGAGCGCTCCGAACGACCAGGCCATCAGTAGGGTCTGCACCCGGATGTCGGCCGTGGCCTGGCGCACCAACCATCCTTTGAAGTCGGAGAAGGCACCGGTGGCGACCAGAGTGTTGTAGATGATGACGCCCCAGAACACGATCCAGTCAACCGACCAGATGCCGGTGGCGGCGCCAAGGCCGTAGGAGGCAAACGTGTCGCCGACCGGTGCCTTCCAGATCAGGATGCCGAGAGCGATCGTCACTGCGGAGCCGATAATGACGGCGAGCCAGGCGGACATTCGTAGGACGGCGAGCAGAAAGAGCAGGACAGCGACGGGGACGAGGGCGACGAGGGTGTCACCTGCGATGGAACCGAGCGGGTCGAGGATCTGGTGGAACATCGGCGGCATCTCCACGGGGCGTGTGCGAAAGCGGTGGACACACTGGACAGGGCGTAGACCGCATCGTGAATGGTAATACCAATAGGGTGATCTGTACGCTACCAGGGGTTCGGGGCAGATGTGTGGAATGAAGGCGGCCGGATACGCTCAGGTGATGTCCAGCGAGGTGACCTCCAAGAAGGCCTGGGAGCAAGTCGTGGATTGGGTCGAGCAGCGCGTCCTCAGCGGTGAGCTGGTGGTCGGCTCCACCCTTCCTGCTGAGCGCGACCTTGCGCTGCGTGTCGGCGTCAGTCGTCCCGCCGTGCGCGAGGCGGTGCGCACACTGCAGGCTTCGGGCGTGCTGCGGTCGTCGGTCGGCGCCGGTGGCTCGGGAGGTACGACGGTCACGGGGGTGCCGCATCAGGCTCTGACCAAGTTGCTGCGAATGCACGTCGCGCTCGCCAGCTTTCCCGCCACCGACGTCACGCAGGTGCGCGTCGTGCTCGAACGGCTGTCGACCAGCCTTGCAACGCAGCGTGCGGACTCAGAGCAGCTCGCCGGGATGCGCGCCCAGGTCGAGCTGATGGACGACGACGGGCTGAGCATCGAGGAGTTCAACGGCCACGACACGCAGTTCCACGTCGCCATCGCGGAGGCCGCCGGCAATCGGCTGGCCACCGACCTGACGGTGGCCATCCGGGAATCGATGCGTGACCCGATCCTGGAGGGGCTGTATGCCCTCGACGACTGGAAGCGCGTGCGGGGGCTGCTTCGCACCGAGCACCATGCGGTCCTCTCGGCCATCGAGGGGCGCCGGGCGGATGAGGCCGCCGATCTCGTCGAGGAGCACATCCGGGCGGCCTTCGCCCGGATGTCGTGGTTGCACGACCGCTGACGGAGGTAGGTGCACCACCGGATGGGCGAGTGCGGGTTTTTTTTGTAGCCGGCCACCCGGCTGAATTACTTCATTGACCGGTGATCGGTGCGGAGCACGCTCGACACAGTCCGCAATCGGGCGTCGAGCGGAAGGGTCCGGAAGTGTTCAGCCGGCCGGCGTTGCGGCACGACAGCGAAGTGGTCTACGTACGTTTCTCTCGGTGATCGATAGAGAGTACATACGAGACGTCGATTGATGAGCATGAGAATTCGTTCGAAGATGTTGGGAGTCGTCGCTGTCGCGGGGACAATGATGTTCTCGGCGGGGCCGGCGCTTGCCGCGCCAGACCGGCGGGGAGGCGTTCCATGAGTGCACCGTCGACTCGACGGGGAGCTCCACGATCACCGTGGGCGGCAACGTCACGGCGCTGGACTCGGCCACGGTGCTGCTGAACGGGATGACGGTCGGCGGTCGGGCCCCGGGCCAGTGCGCCGCGCTGGCCCAGCCCCGGACCTGAGCTGCACATCGCCGACCATCCCGGCTTCGGCCGGGGTGGCGGGCGGAGCGCTCGCGACCCCAACTACAACGGCTGCACTGCGTCCGGCTCCTGCGGATCGCTGATCTGCGCCTGCAGCCGCACCTCGCGCGCCGTGCCGCCATGCTCGTCGATGACCCTGTCCCGCCAGGCGCCGTCCGGGTGAAGTCCGGCCTTCTCCAAGAAGGCCCGGCTGAGCTCGTCCGAGACGAGGAGCCACAGCTCGACCTGCGTGAAGTCGCCGACACGCAGCGTGTCGACAGTGGCATTGAGCAGTCGCGACCCGTGACCGAGCCGCTGATGCTCGGGGTGCACGCCCATGGCGAGAATCTCTGCGACGCCGCTCTCGTCGGTCGGCGCAAACGCGGCGAACCCGACGACCTGGTTCACCTCGGTGGCGACCATGAGTCGGTGCCAGCTCGACGGCGGAGTACGCAGTGACTGCTCCCACGCCGCCGCGAACGCGTGGGGCTCGAAGGCGGCGATGATCTCGGGAGCCAGCACATCGGCATACGCCTCACGCCAGACGGCGGCCTGGACCTCACCGACTGCCGCAACATCGGCGGTGCGGGCGGTCCGAACGCTGGCGTCACTCATCGGGCCAGTCTCGCAACCCACTGAGTGTTGTGACACTTTGGATGCAGAATTGCATCCACCTGTAATAAGCGGGCATACTGAAGTCATGTACGGCACCGACTTCGTGGACCCGAATGAGCCGCTGAACGCCGCCGAGGGGGGTGCCCTCGATGCCGTCGTGGATCAGGCAACCACGCGTGGCAAAGGCGGAGACTTCGACGAGCTGATCGCGACCGACAAGCGCATCGAGCCTCGCGACGCGATGCCGGACGACTACCGCAAGACGCTGATCCGCCAGATCGCGCAGCACGCGCACTCCGAGATCATCGGTATGCAGCCGGAAGGCAACTGGATCACGCGCGCCCCATCGCTGCGTCGCAAGGCGATCCTGATGGCCAAGGTCCAGGACGAGGCGGGCCACGGGCTCTACCTCTACTCCGCGGCCGAGACGCTGGGCGTGGACCGCGCCGAGCTGCTCGACAAGCTGCACTCCGGTCGGCAGCGGTACTCCTCGATCTTCAACTACCCGACCTTGACCTGGGCCGACGCGGGCGCGATCGGCTGGTTGGTCGACGGTGCCGCCATCATGAACCAGGTTCCGCTCTGCCGCTGCTCCTACGGCCCGTATGCGCGTGCAATGATCCGGGTCTGCAAGGAGGAGTCCTTCCACCAACGCCAGGGCTTCGACATCCTGTGGACCCTGGTGCGCGGCACCGACGGACAGCAGGCGATGGCACAAGATGCGGCCAACCGTTGGTGGTGGCCGTCGTTGATGATGTTCGGCCCACCGGACACCGGCGAAGCCGCCAAGGGCGGACACACCGAGCAGTCGATGGCCTGGGGCATCAAACGATTCAGTAACGACGAGTTGCGGCAGAAGTTCATCGACATGACTGTGCCGCAGGCGCAGAAGCTTGGTCTCACGCTGCCGGACCCGGACCTGCGGTGGAACGAGGAGCGCGGACACTGGGACTTCGGTGAGATCGACTGGGATGAGTTCAAGGCCGTCCTGCGCGGCGACGGCGCCTGCAACGACCAGCGCATCGCGCACCGCCTCGCTGCGCACAACGATGGCGCATGGGTCCGCGAGGCCGCCACGGCATATGCCGACAAGTCGTCGGCACGTGAAGAAGGAGCCGTGGCATGAGCACCAAGCAGGGTGAACGCAGCTGGCCGCTCTGGGAGGTCTTCGTCCGTGGCAAGCGCGGCCTGTCGCACGTCCACGCCGGCTCGTTGCACGCGCCCGACGCGCAGATGGCGCTGCGCAATGCGCGTGACCTCTACACCCGGCGTCAGGAGGGTGTCTCGCTCTGGGTGGTCAAGGCAGACAACATCACCGCCAGCAGCCCGGACGAGCGCGAGTCCTTCTTCGACCCGGCCGGTGACAAGGTCTATCGCCACCCGACGTTCTACGACGTCCCCGACGACGTGGAATACCTCTAACCCCACGAAGTTCTCCGCTTCGCTCCGATGCTTCGCGGGAACCCCGATCTGATGAGAGAGGTGCAGAAAGAGATGACGGAACCAACTGGGCTCCAAGTTGATTCTGTCCTGGCGCGCTACGTGCTCGGTCTTGGCGACGACGCGCTGATCTATGCGCAGCGGCTGGGGGAGTGGATCTCGCGCGCTCCGCAGATCGAGGAGGACATGGCCCTGGGCAACATCGGTCTCGACCTGCTCGGTCAGGCGCGGGCGTTGCTGACCCGCGCCGGCGAGCTGGACGGCACCGGACGCAATGAGGACCAGCTGGCCTACTTCCGGGACGAGCGAGAGTTTCGCAACGTCCACCTGGTCGAGCAGGACTGGGGCGACTTCGGCGACGAGATGGCGCGGCTCCTGTGGTTCTCGGCCTACGCGGCAGAGCTGTATGCGCGCCTGGTCGCCTCGACCGACGAAACCGTTGCAGGAGTGGCGCACAAGGCGGTCAAGGAGGTCGCCTATCACCGCGACCATGCGCGCCAGTGGGTGGTGCGGCTCGGTGACGGCACCCAGGTCTCGCATGAACGCATGCAGTCGGCGCTCGAGCGAGTCGCTCCCTTCGTTGACGAGCTTTTTGTCGAGGACCCGGCGAGCACCGCTGCGGCGCAGGCCGGTGTCGGCGTGCGACCCAGCGAACTGCGCGAGGCGGCGACGAAGTTCGTGACAGACACCGTCTCCGAGGCGACCCTGACGATGCCAGACGAGCCAAAGCGTCACGCCCGAGGCGGCCGTGACGGCATCCACTCGTCGATCATGGGATACCTGCTGGCCGAGATGCAGCACATTGCCCGCTCGCACCCGGATGCCAAGACATGGTGACCGACGTGGCCACGAAACGCGCTGTGGTGGAACGGATCAGGGCCGTTCCCGACCCAGAGATCCCTGTGCTGTCCATCGATGACCTCGGCATCGTTCGCGGGCTGGTGGTCGATGAGGCTCAACGTCGGGTGCACGTGACGATCACGCCGACCTACAGCGGATGCCCGGCGATGAAGTCGATCGAGCAGGGGATTCAGCACGCGGCACGGCAGGCCGGCTACACCGCCGAGGTGGAGACCAGGTTGACGCCCGCGTGGACCACGGACTGGATGAGCGAGAGCGGCAAGCTGGCGCTTGAGCGGTTCGGGATCGCGCCGCCCTCAACGACATCGTCCCCCAGTGGGCCGGTGGCGGTGTCGCTCGGGCGTCGCGTGGTGACCTGCCCGGTATGTGGTTCGAGCGACACCGAGGAGCTGTCCCACTTCGGTGCCACCGCGTGCAAGGCACTGCGCCGGTGCCGTTCGTGCCGTGAGCCATTCGAGGAGTTCAAGTCACTATGAGTGCAAGTCTGCTGTCGACCCCGACCAAGCGCCGTCGGCCCCAGTTCCACGAGCTCACCGTGTCGCGGGTGCAGCGCCTGACCGATCGGGCCGTGGCGGTCTCCTTTGCCGTGCCGCCGGAACTTGCCGATACGTTCGCCTACGAGCCGGGGCAGCACCTCACGCTGCGCGCCGACATCGACGGCGAGGACGTGCGACGCTCTTACTCGATCTGCCTACCGCGCTCGGAAGCGTTGGCACGACATGAAGTTCGGGTCGGCTCTTCGCAGGTGCAAGGCGGGGCGATGTCCGTCTGGCTCAACCATGAGGTCAAGGTCGGCGACCGCATCGAGGTCATGTCACCGCTCGGCGGTTTCATCTGCCCGACCGACCGGACGGCCCAGCGTCACCACGTGGCCATCGCCGCGGGGTCGGGCATCACCCCGGTGCTGTCGCTGCTGGCCACCGCACTGGAGGAGGAGCCGGCATCGCGTGCCACGCTGATCTTCGGCAACCGGCGCACCGACAGTGTGATGTTCCTCGAGGAGCTCGAGGACCTCAAGAACACCTACCCGGGGCGCTTCCACCTGATCCACGTGCTGTCCAGAGAGCCGCAGGACGTCGAGCTGTTCACCGGTCGCATCGACCGCGACAAGCTCGAGACGTTCTTCACCGCACTCGTGCCGGTCGACACCGTCGACGAGTGGTATCTGTGCGGCCCCTTCGGCATGGTCGAGACGGCTCGCGAGATGCTCGATGAGCGCGGGGTCGACGCGCACCACGTGCACCATGAGGTCTTCCATGTGGACGAGGTCGGTCAACCCGCCCCAGTCATCCTGGACGGGCCCGGCGCGCCTGCCGAGGCCGTTGTCACCGTCAACCTGGATGGCCGCACCACACGCGTCGAGATGCCGAGCAAGCAGGAGACCATTCTGGCGGCCACCCTCCGGGAGCGCCCGGACGCACCCTTCAGCTGCACCGGCGGTGTCTGCGGCACCTGTCGAGCACGCGTGGTCACCGGAGAGGTCCGCATGGACCGCAACTACGCCCTGGAGCCGGAGGAGGTCGCGGCCGGCATCGTGCTGGCGTGCCAGTCGCATCCAGTCACCGATGAGGTCACGCTCGACTACGACGCCTGAGCCAAGCCACGAAGGTCTCCGCCGGCGAGCCTGCTCCGGCTCTTCGCCGGAGACCCGAGGGTTGCGATCCACGCCGGGCACAGTCCGCATACGATGACTGATCATCGAGACGTCACCGTTTCCGCCCAGCTCAGAGCGAGGGCTTCGCATCAGCCCAGCCCATTTGTCGAACGGTCGTCACCGACGACGGCTCGACGGCCTCGGAGCGGATGGGGAGCATCGGCGGCCGACATTCCGCCGGGGGTGGGCTATGCGGAACGCCGGCCACCGGCCCGGGTCACCGGCCGATCCATTGTCGGAGCATCTCTCACCAAGATCTGAACGACCGACTCTAATAGTCTGAGACTATGCGGGAGATGACGGCCTCGGAGGCATCGCGGAGCTTTTCGGCAGTGCTCGACTCGGCGGAGCGCGGCGAGACCATTGTGGTTACCCGTGCCGGTCGACGCGTAGCGACGATCGCCCCCGCACCGCGAGCCAACGGGGCCGCGCTTCGAGCCGTATTCGAGCGCTGGCACAGCAACCCCGCCCTGGACGACACCCTGGCCGTCCGCGTAGCTGCCGCACCCGAGGCTGCCTCGGAGGAGCTGGACGCCAACCCGTGGGCAGGCTGATCCTCGACACCGGTGTAATCATCACCGGCGTGCGAGGAAACCTCGACGTCGCCGCGCTGGGCGACAGCCACGATGTGGCCATACCAGCGGTTGCCGTGGCTGAGTACCTCGCAGGAACTGACCCCGACCCCGGCCGCTCGTCGGCTCAGCGTGCGTTCCTCGACGAGGTCCTACAGATCCTTCCCGTCCACGAGTATGACCGGGATGTCGCCGAACACCACGCCGCGCTCTTGGCCTATGTGCAACGCACCGGCAGCAGCGGGTGCGGCGCGCACGACCTGATCATCGCCGCTACCGCCCGTGCCGCCGACCAAATCGTCTTGACCACCGACAAACGGGCCCGCTTCGGAAAGCTACCCGACCACTGTCCCTTGCCTGCACCTGATCGCCGAATTTACCCCTGGCACGGGCAGCCTGGCCGACGGCGCGCTGAACACGGGCGCTGCCGGCGTCGAGTTCCTCCCGAGTCATCGTGGCGTCTCCGGATACGTGGGCCCGCGTCCATTGCCCGGTCATGGTGCGCATCATTACGTGTTCCACCTGTTGCCCTCGATACACGACTCCATCTCGCCGCGATCGATGGCAGAGCCAACCTCCCGGCCACCCTCGCCGGCCATGTACTCGCTTCCGCCAACCCCCATCGGCACGCGGACCTCCTGAGAACGACAACCCGCCAACGAAGGAGATCCTCTTGTGGCGCTGGAACTGCCCCTCATCGATCCTGGACGCTCAACCGTCGAGATCGCAGTTCTTTGCCTTAAAACTGGGTGGAAGGGCGGGGAATTGCGATCTCGTTGACCGGTAGAGCCCAAAATTGCAGCCCTGTGCGTGACGACTTCCAATACGGACGGCCGGTGATCGGCCGATCAGGGAGACGACCGCATCCTGCGAATCACTTTCGGGCAGCGAAGTGTTCAGACGAACGTGGTGGGAGCGTCCGGTGCCTCGAACGCCTGGGGCACCAGATCCCGGTGCAACGGGACGATCGGCAGGCCCGCGGCCTCGTCCTTGGTGACCCAGCGGACCTCGGTCACCTCGTCGGAGAGCCCGGCTGTGCCGTCGCGCACCTGCGCGCGGAAGCAGACCCCGAAGATCTGCCTCCTGCGCCCGTCCGCGTAGACGACGACCTGGCCGGGGTTGGTGTAGACACCGAGCACACTCGTCACCTCGATGTCGAGGCCGGTCTCCTCGCGCACCTCCCGCACGGCGGCCTCGGCCCAGCTCTCACCGGCGTCGACACCACCACCGGGCAGGCACCAGAGACCGTTGTCCTCCCGACGGGTCAGGAGCAGCAGATTGTCGCGCCGCACTGCGGCGATGGCGCCGAGCTTCAGCGTGGCCCCGCGGGCGATCCGAGGTCCGAGCTCCACCTGAGTGCGCGGACGAGCTCGCTCCCAGCCGACGACCTGCCAGCCGTCATGTGCTTCCCGGCTCGTCTCCCGCCAGGTGGTGGATTTCGCGAACGGCCAGTCGGGGAAGGTTGTGTCGCCTTTGGCGTCGAGCGGGATCTCCGATATCAGAAGTCGGTCGGCGTAGGGCAGGAACAGCCGGTAGATCTCGGCGCCGCCGGTGACGTAGACGTCGTCGTCGCCGACCAGGTGCAGCGCCTCGTCGAGGCAGTGTGCGACCTCGACGTCCCCGCTGGACCAGCCCGGGTCGCGGGTGAGCACGATGCTGCGACGCCCCGGCAGTGCACCCATCGACTCGAAAGTCTTGCGGCCCATGATCATCGGGTGACCCATCGTCGCGGCCTTGAATCCCTTCTGCTCACCTGGTACGCGCCAGGGCATCATGCCGTCGCGTCCGATGACTCCGTTTCGGGCGACCGCCGCGATCAGGGTGATGGTCATGCTGGGGCACCCGCAAAGCATCGGAGCGAGCTTGCGAGCGTAGAACTTTGTGGGGTGGCGTTCATTGCGTCCTCTCAGACGGCGATGGGTGCCTTGATCGACGGATCGGCGACGTAGTTCTCGAGCGTGATGTCATCGAGGTCGAACCCGTCGATCTGCCGGATCTGTGGGTTAAGTCGCAGGGTGGGCAGCGCCTTCGGGGTGCGGGTCAGCTGCTCATGTGCCTGATCCAGGTGGTTCAGGTAGAGATGTGCATCGCCGAGGGTGTGCACGAACTCGCCCGGGGCCAGACCGGTGACCTGCGCGACCATCGAGGTGAGCAGGGCATACGAGGCGATGTTGAACGGTACGCCGAGGAAGATGTCGGCGGACCGCTGGTAGAGCTGACAGGAGAGCCGGCGCGTCCCTTGCTCGTCCGCGGGCGTCACATAGAACTGGAACATCGTGTGGCACGGAGGCAGCGCCATGTCGTCGACATCGGCGACATTCCACGCCGAGACGATGTGCCGCCGGGAGTCGGGATTCTGCGCAAGCGCGGTGATCACCTTCGCCAGCTGATCGACGGCACGACCGTCCGGGGTCGGCCACGACCGCCACTGGTGGCCGTAGATCGGCCCGAGGTCGCCGTGCTCGTCGGCCCATTCATCCCAGATGCTGATGCGCCGGTCATGCAGCCACTGCACGTTGGTGTCGCCGCGCAGGAACCACAAGAGCTCACCGAAGATGGACCGCAGGTGCAGCTTCTTGGTGGTCAGCACCGGAAAGCCGTCGGCCAGGTCGAACCGCATCTGGTGGCCAAAGACCGACAGAGTGCCCGTGCCGGTGCGGTCGTCCTTACGGCCTCCCTCATCGATCACGCGCCGCAGCAGATCGAGGTATTGCTCCATGGCAGTGAAGGTATCAGCGGCCCGGGACAGTCGTTCGCACCGGCAATCCGGACAACCGTCCATGTTGTGACCTAGATCACATGTTGAATCTGTAACGACCTTTTACGGTGGTGCGATGTAGCCAGTGATCGCGTCGCCACCCGGACCCCCGAGCGGGTGGCGACGCGATTCTCATGCGGCCTGCCGATAACCTGGATCCATGACGACAAACCCGTTCGGTCGAATGGTCACGGCCATGGTGACACCGATGCATGAGGACGGCTCGCTCGACTTCGACGGCCTGCAGAAGCTTGCGACCCACCTTGCGGACAACGGCCACGACGGGCTCGTCGTCAACGGCACGACCGGTGAGTCGGCCACGACGACCGATCAGGAGAACTTCGACACCGTGCGAGCCGTTGTCGAGGCCGTCGGTGACCGGGTCAAGGTCACGGCCGGCGTCGGGACCAACGACACCGCGCACTCGGTCTTTGCGGCGTCCGAGATGGTCAAGGTGGGCGCCACCGGCGTGCTCATCGTGACGCCGTACTACAACAAGCCGACGCAGGACGGCATCGTCGAGCACTTCAGGCGGGTCAGCGCCGCCACCGGACTACCGGCGATGGCCTATGACATCCCGGGGCGCACCGGCACGGCATTGGCGAGCGACACCATTCGCCGGCTCGCCGAGATCCCGGAGGTGAAGGCGGTCAAGGACGCCAAGGGAGACGTCTTCGCCGCCGCCGAGCTGATGGCAGAGACCGGCTTGTTGTGGTACTCCGGCGACGACCCGATGAACCTTGCGTGGCTGGCCCACGGCGCCGTCGGTGTTGTCAGTGTGGTCGGTCACGTGGCCGGCCCGCAGTACGCGCAAATGATCGACGCCGTGGACAGCGGCGACCTCGGACGTGCCAGGGAGATCTACACGAAGTTGATCCCTCTGGTGGACGTCCTCATGCACACCAGTCAGGGAGCAATCATGGCGAAGGCCGCGATGAAGGAGCTCGGAGTCATCGGCTCCGACTTCATCCGGCTGCCGTTGCTGCCTGCATCCGACGAGCACCGTGCCAAGCTGCGCACCGCGCTGAACCAATCAGGAGTGATGTGAGTCATCCCCATCCCGAACTTGCAACCCCACCGGCCCTGCCCAAGGGCGGCGTACGTGTCGTAGCCCTCGGTGGGCTCGGCGAGGTCGGACGCAACATGACTGTCATCGAGTATGACGGTCGCCTGCTCATCGTCGACTGCGGCGTCCTCTTCCCCGAGGACCATCCCGGCGTCGACCTGATCCTGCCCGACTTCGAGTACATCGCCGACCGTCTCGACGACGTCGAGGCGATCGTGCTCACCCACGGACACGAGGACCACATCGGCGCCGTGCCCTACCTGCTGCGTCTCAAGCCCGACCTTCCGCTGGTCGGTTCGACCCTGACGCTTGCGCTGATCGAGGCCAAGCTCAAGGAGCACCGGATCACGCCGTACACCCTTGGGGTGAAGGAGGGTGGCAGGGAGGTGCTTGGTGCCTTCGACTGCGAGTTCGTGGCGGTCAACCACTCGATTCCCGATGCGCTCGCGGTCTTCATTCGTACCCCCGGCGGCACCCTCCTGCACACCGGCGACTTCAAGATGGACCAGTTGCCGCTGGACGGTCGCATCACCGACCTGCGCGCGTTCGGACGGCTCGGTGAAGAGGGCGTCGACCTCTTCCTCACCGACTCGACCAACGCCGAGGTGCCCGGGTTCACCACACCCGAGCGCGATATCGCCCCCGCGATCGAGCGCGTGTTTGCGAAGGCCGAGCGGCGGATCATCGTCGCCTGCTTCTCCTCCCACGTGCACCGGGTGCAGCAGGTGCTCGACGCCGCCGAGGCCAATGGTCGGAAGGTGGCGATGGTCGGCCGCTCCATGGTGCGCAACATGGGGATTGCCGCCGACCTGGGCTACCTGCACGTGCCGGACGGCGTCCTGGTCGACGTCAAGAAGCTCGGCGACCTGGAGGACAACAAGGTTGTGCTGGTCTGCACCGGCTCCCAGGGTGAGCCGATGGCGGCCCTGTCCCGGATGGCCAACCGCGACCACCGCATCGATGTGGGTGAGGGCGACACGGTGCTCATGGCCTCGTCCCTCATTCCCGGCAACGAGAACGCCGTCTACCGCGTCATCAACGGGCTCATGCACCTGGGCGCGAAGGTGGTGCACAAGGGCAACGCGATGGTGCACGTCTCCGGTCACGCCAGCGCCGGTGAGCTGCTCTACTGCTACAACATCGTCAAACCCCGCAACGTCATGCCGGTGCACGGCGAGTGGCGGCACCTCATTGCCAATGCCGACCTGGCCGTGGCCACCGGTGTGCCTCGTGAACGGGTGGTCCTGGCCGAGGACGGAGTCGTGGTCGATCTGATCGACGGGAAGGCAGCAATCACCGGCGCCGTGCCGTGCGGCTACGTCTATGTCGACGGTTCGCTGGTAGGCACCACCGACGAGACCATGCTGAAGGACCGGCGGATCCTGCGTGACGAGGGCTTCGTGACGATCATCGTCGTGCGCGACGCGGACACCGGCAAGATCGCCGCCGGACCCGAGATTCAGACTCGCGGGTTCGCCGAGGACGAGGCCATCTTCGACAAGGTCGTTCCCAAGATCGAGTCGGCTCTCGAGGAGGCTCGGGCCAAGGGCATCAACGACACCTACCAGCTGCAGCAGGTGATCCGTCGAGCGGTCGGCGGCTTCATGGGCGGCAAGCTGCGGCGTCGGCCGATGATCATCCCCATCGTCATCGACGCCTAGGTCAGTCTTCGCTCGCCCCTCGCTCAGGCCAGGTAGGCCAGCCCAAGGGCGGACAGCGCCACCAGCCAGCTGACGAAGCTGCCGACCAAGAAGTATTCGGTGACCTCGTCGATGCCGACACCGCTCACCTGCTGGGTCGCCGAGCGACGTGCGCTGAGCTCGGGAAAGCGGATCAGGCCCTTCGCAGCGATGACCAGTGCGGCGGCGGTGATCGCGCCGGTCAGGCCAAGTCCGAGGATGAAGACACGTTCCATCGGGCCGAGCAGCCGGCCACCCCGCAGCCGATCCGACGGCTGCGGCTGGCCGGCCGGCTTGATCGCTCCGACAACGGCCAGCACCAGGCGAACCAGCTCGTTGCCGGTGCCGAGCTGGACGAGGAAGAGCCCGACGACCAGCAGGAAACGGTCTGCGGACAGGCCTTGCAGATGAGCAAGGTCGCTGCTCTCGAGCCATTGCCGGAGCACTCCTTCCGCCCGGCTGGTCGCACCGGCGCAGGCCAGGACGACGAGCAGCCCGGCCCCGAGCGAGGCAACCGCTGCTCGTTCGCCGTGGCCGGTGCGGATCGCGCGGCCGCTGAGCATGATCCACGCCACCGTGGTCGCGGCGGTGAGAGCCAGCAGCAGGATGTCCGCCCAGGTGTGCAGATCGGCGAGGACGGCGAGAAGCACGATGGTGGCGACGGCGACTGCATACGCCACCGCCGGCCGGCCGAGGTCACGGCTGCGGGCAAGGTCGCCGAGCCCGAGCGACACCAGCAGGATCGCCACAACGCTCATCGCACCGACCGCAGCGCCTCGCAGGCCGTCAGGATCACCTCGAGGCCGTCGCGCACGGCACGCTGCGAGACGGCTGACGCGCTGATGCCCTCGCGCTGGGCGAGCTCGGCGCGGGTCGTGCCGTCCATCAGGCCCGCCAGGATGCGTAGGGATCGTTCATCCAACAATCCAAGCAGGTGGTCCCGACACACCAGGGCAGCATTGATCGGCTCCGGCGCCGGGCCGCCGGCGACTGCCCGCCGGTACACCGTGCGGACGGCCCGCAGTCCGGGGCGCTCCTCGTTGGCCTGGGCCGACTCGATGGCGTCACGGGCCGACCACCACGCCGGACCGTCCTGGGTGTTCCTCGCGGAGTCGAGCATGGTCACCGGACCCCAACCGAGGCCGAAGCGCATGTCGATCCGGCTGGGCAGCAGGTGGACTCGCAACCAGAGCGCCGTGTGCAGAGCGTCGCCGAGTGCGTCATAGGTGCCCTGGAACTCGTCCCCGGCGGTGATGGCCAGGGGAGTGGCGGGTGGCACGAGGTCGGATGCGCCCTGGAGGGCAGCGGTCACCTCGCGATGTAGCGCGTGCCGATCGGGCGCCGTCCGGGAGCCGACCAGGTCGCCGATGAGCGTGGCGCAGCAAGGGGAGGTCTTCGGATGCGACATAGTGAAGATAATACCTTCAGTGTCATCAGAATGAAGGGTATTGCTTCACTCGACTGCTACCAGGGTCGCGGCTCGGACAGATCGCGCGGATCGCCAACGGCGGACCATCCCACGCCGTCCGTGTGCGCGTAGTCGAGCCACGGGCCGTCCTCGACCAGCGTCCGGACGCCGTCGACCAGACGGTCGACATGATGGGTCTGCGTGGACAGCCCGATGCTTGCCCGGATCGCGCCGCGCCCCTCACCGATCACCGCGTCACACAGCAGGTGGGCGCAGAACCGACCATCCCGGACGGCGATCCCGTGCTCGTCCGACAGCACCTGTGACACGAGGGAGGTGTCGTAGCCGTCGACGGTGAACGTCACTACGCCGACGTTGGGCCGGTCGGCGCCGAGCGCATGCACCAGCTGCACGCCCGGGATTCGACCGAGTCCGCGGCGCAGGCGTGCGTGCAGGGCAGCCTCGTGCGCCTCGATGGACCTCCCATGGCCGGCGAGGGTGGCGCACGCACTGGCCAGGGCGATGGCGCCCACCGCATTCGGCGTGCCGCCCTCGTGACGTGCCGGCCCGACCTGCCAGTGGGTATGCCGAGCGGTCACCGCCGCGGTGGCCCCGCCGGCGGGCAGGTAGGGGCTCGCCGCGTCGAGCCAGTCGCGGCGGCCGACGAGGGCGCCCGCGCCATACGGTGCGTAGGCCTTGTGGCCGGAGAAGGCGATCCAGTCCGCGCCGAGATCATCAAGGTCAACGTGACGGTGAGGGACCAGCTGGGCGCCATCCACGACCACTCGGGCGCCGAGATCATGCGCGACCGTGGCCAGTTCGCGAATCGGCCAGATCTCGCCGGTCACGTTGCAGGCTCCCGTCAGGACGACCAGCCGATGGGTGGCGGGGCTGGCCTCCAGTGCGTCGCGCAGCAACCGGGCCGCGTCGACGGCGCTCTTCGGCACGGGAAGACGCACCGTGTCACGATCGGGCCAGGCCAGCAGGGCCGCGTGGTGGGCCGACGCCCAGGTGAAGACGAGCGTGTCGGCCGGCAGGCAGTGCGCCAGCAGGGCGAGGGAGTCCGTGGTGTTGCGCGTGAAGATGACCTCGTCGTCGGCGCGGGCGCCGACGAAGCGCCCGACCTCGTCGCGGGCCTGCTCGAACCAGCCCGTGGTGAGGCGACTGGCATACCCGGCACCGCGGTGCACGGAGCCGTATGTGGACTGGATCCGCCGCACGGTTTCGTGCACGGTCCGCAGCGCCGGGGTCGTGGCGGCGTGATCGAAGTTGGCTGCATCGACCACCGTGCGGTGAACAGTCGGCACCCCGAGGTCGTCAGCTTCGGTCTGGGGGAGGCCCTGGACGACGAAGGGTGCGGCTTGGCGCGTCTCGGACAGGATGGTCAGCCGTGGCTGCGAGCCGGCCGGCTCGCGGTCGTGGCAGGAGAGGGATGTCAGGGTGGGTGCGGTGCTCATCGCTTCCTCGTCGGGTCATGGACCAGACGCCGAAAGGTGACATGGTCCGCGCTTGCCGCAGCATCTGGCTGACGATGCGGCCCGGTCGTCACCTGGAGCACCCCACCGCGGTTGGAGGGTTGCCGCTCAGCTAGCCAGGGCTTGACGCTGAGACTCTTGACCTGGTGCCGACCATAGCCGCAGGGATCTCCCGTGTCCACCTGTTGGATGGTGCGTCTTGCCCTGCGAGACGCACCATCGGCAACGGGGGAATGCCCGACAATGCGTCGGCGTGTGACGGGTGAGGTTGCTGGGAATCTCCCGTAACCTGCATAGGTGGCAACCCGTCAGTCATCCTCCACGTCGAGCGCCCGCGCAACCCGCAGCACGAGCGGCGCGGGCGCTCGATCGCGGCCCGTCTCCGGTCGGTCCTCGACCCGCCCGCCGGCCAAGAAGCCGTCCGGTGCATCCACCAAGGGCAAGGGTCGTCCGCAGAGCGGCGGGCTGCCGCTGCCGCTGCGCGCCGTGCGAGGAACCTGGATGGGTGTCGCGCACGTCGCGGGAGGCGCCGTGCGCAAGGTCGGACACGCCACCTCGGACGTCGAGCCGGAGCTGCGGCGGGACGGGGTCGGCTTCACCCTGATCGCCGCGGCGATCGTGGTTGCCGCCCGCGAGTGGTGGGGTCTGTCCGGTGAGTTCGGCAAGATTGTGCACGCCGTGGTGGCCGGCACCTTCGGGGTGGTCGGTCTCGCGCTTCCCCTGGTGCTCCTGCTGCTCGGCGTCCACATGTTGCGCTCGCCCCAGGGTCATCAGGCGACCAACCGGGTGCTGGTCGGACTGGCACTCATGGCGTTCTCCGCCTGTGGCCTGGCCAGCATCGCGAACGGCTTGCCGGCGCCGGCCGGACAGAAGGCGATCCAGGAAGCCGGCGGCATGATCGGATTCCTGGCCTCCAGCCCACTCGTGGCGGCGATCCGCACCTGGGGCACGGTGCCCCTGCTGGCGATCGTCGGCGTCTTCGGGGTGCTCGTGCTCACCGCGACGCCAGTGCACCAGGTCCCCGCCCGCATTCGTCAGCTGACCGACCGCCTCTTCTACCACGACGGGGTGCATGGCCCAGGCGACGACCGGGTCGACGCGGTGGCCCAGGACCTGCACGGAGACAACATCGACGGGCCCGGCAAGAAGCAGCGCAAGCCCTCTCGTCGCCGCAAGGGCGACGAGACCGACGAGCGAGACGGCGATCAGGCCTTCGAGCAGGCCGCGACCGTCGCGCGCACCGACACCCCGAAGGACGCCCGGACCACCAAGGACGGCCGCGTACTGCGGCCCGGAGAAAAGGCGCCGAAGGAGAACAAGGGCACCGACACGGTCTTTGACGGCGCCGGCACGGCCGTGCCCCCCGGCGAGCCGACCTTCGACGAAGCCGGAACGCCCGGACTCAAACGGCCGTTGGAGGCACCCGCCACCCACCAGCTGCCCCCACGGGTGGAGCAGCTCGCACTCGCCGGGGACGTCACCTACACCCTGCCCGGCAGTGATCTGTTGGAGACCGGACCGCCGCACAAGGAGCGGTCCGCCGTCAACGACCAGGTCGTCGAGTCCCTCACCGGCGTGCTGGACCAGTTCGGCGTGGACGCCCGGGTCAGCGGGTTCACCCGTGGACCGACCGTCACCCGCTACGAGGTCGAGCTCGGGACGGGCACCAAGGTGGAGCGGGTCACCGCCTTGTCCAAGAACATCGCGTATGCCGTCGCCTCGGCCGACGTGCGCATCCTCAGCCCGATCCCCGGCAAGTCGGCCATCGGGATCGAGATCCCGAACGCGGACCGCGAGAAGGTCAGCCTCGGAGACGTGCTGCGCAGCCGCGCGGCGCGATCAAACGACCACCCGATGGTCATGGGTGTCGGCAAGGACGTCGAGGGCGGCTACGTCGTGGCCAACCTCGCGAAGATGCCGCACCTGCTGGTGGCGGGTGCGACCGGCGCCGGCAAGTCCAGTTTCGTCAACTCGATGATCACCTCGATCCTGATGCGGTCGACACCCGATGAGGTGCGCATGGTGCTGGTGGACCCCAAGCGGGTCGAGCTGACCGGGTACGAGGGAATTCCGCACCTGATCACCCCGATCATCACCAGTCCGAAGAAGGCCGCCGAGGCCCTTCAATGGGTGGTCCGCGAGATGGACACGCGGTACGACGACCTGGCTGCCTTCGGCTTCAAGCATCTGGATGACTTCAACAAGGCGGTGCGATCGGGCAAGGTCACGCCGCCGCCGGGTTCCGAGCGGGTGCTGCAGCCCTACCCCTACCTGCTGGTGATCGTCGACGAGCTGGCCGACCTGATGATGGTGGCACCACGAGACGTGGAAGAGTCGATCGTTCGCATCACCCAGCTCGCCCGGGCCGCCGGTATCCACCTGGTGCTGGCCACGCAGCGCCCGTCGGTCGATGTGGTCACGGGCCTGATCAAGGCGAACGTGCCGTCCCGGCTCGCCTTCGCGACCTCGTCCCTGGCCGACTCCCGGGTGGTGCTCGACCAGCCCGGCGCGGAGAAGCTGATTGGTCAGGGCGACGCGCTCTTCCTGCCGATGGGCGCCTCCAAGCCGATGCGCGTCCAGGGCGCCTGGATCACCGAGACGGAGATCCAGGAAGTCGTGGCGCACGTCAAGGGACAGCTGCAGCCGCACTACCGCGATGACGTCACGGTCGTCGCGCCCAAGAAGCAGATCGACGACGACATCGGCGACGATCTCGACATCCTGCTGCAGGCCGCCGAGCTGATCATCACCACTCAGTTCGGGTCGACCTCGATGCTGCAGCGCAAGCTGCGGGTCGGGTTCGCCAAGGCCGGGCGGTTGATGGACCTGCTGGAGTCCCGCGGCATCGTCGGGCCGTCCGAGGGCTCGAAGGCCAGGGACGTCATGGTCAAGCCGGACGACCTTCCGATGACCCTGTCGCTGCTGAGAGGCGAGGATCCTCCCCCGCAGGACGTGCCCTACGACGACGAGGCACCCAGCGAGGACGCCTGGGACCTGACCGAGAACGGTCGCGCATGAGCACCGGAACCGTCGGTGTCAGGTAACGACCCGACCGTGCCGATCCGGCCCGGTGGCTACGATGGTCAGCCCCCGGGTGGCGTTCCGGCGCCGGACGAATACCCGTCCTACCCGCCCGGCCCGGGGCGGCGGCATACCGGCGCCGGTTTTGTCGGTGTGGCGACGGTCGGTGCGCTGGTCGCAGGAGCCGTCGCGTGCCTCGGCAGCTACGTCGAGACGGTGCTGAACCCGAGCAATCCGTTCCTCCGGTCGCTCGGATTGTCGACCTGGCCGTGGTACGCGCACAACGCCGTGCCGGAGACCTATCGGCTGTTCGGCATCGACGTCATCGGTGTCATCGTGATCACCTTCCTGCTCCTGCTGCTGGTCGCCCGGCCGGCGCCGGGCGGCAGGTCCTGGTTCACGGTCTTCTTCGCCACCTGGGCGGTCGTCCTGGTCGCCGCGGTGATCGCGCACGTGGCGAGCGTGCAGGTCGCCTCGCCGGGTGGCCACTCCCAGGCCGGCTACTTCCAGATACTGAACCTGGCGGTGATGTGGGGATTCATCACTGGCTGGCTGCCGGCCGCGTTCGCCGCAACCGCCAACGCCGTGCGCAGGGGTGCAGGGGTCGCCTGACCGGCAACCGGGTCAGCCGATGCCGTCGAGCTGTTCGATCGTCGCCAGCGACGGGGGCGTGGTCTGCTGCAGCTCACGCGCGACGTCCTCGACGGCGCGCATCACCCTGAGCACGTTGCCCCCGGCAGCCTTGGCAAGGTCGTCGTCCGACCAGCCCAGGTCGGCCAGCTCCGCGAAAAGCCTCGGGTAGCACGACACGTCCTCCAGGCCGTTCGGGAGCCGGTCGACACCGTCGTAGTCGCCGCCTACCCCGAGGTGATCGACGCCCACGACCTGGCGCAGGTATTCGAAGTGAGTGACGGCGTCCTTGATCGTCGCCACCGGCTTCGGGTGCTGCCGCTGGCGGGTCGTGGTGAACGCGGTGAACTTCACGTGGTCCTTCGGGTCGACCCCAGCACTCAGGGCGGCCGCACGCGCCTCGTCGCGCCAGTCCGCGCACGCCTGCGACACGAAGTCTGGCACGAACGTCGACATGATCACGCCGTCGTTCGCCTGCAACGTCGCCAGCACGTCATCGGGGGCGTTGCGGGGGGAGGAGCACACCGCACGCGCGCTGGAGTGGGAGAAGATCGCCGGGGCGGTGGTCGCGGCGAGCGCATCGCGCATCGTGTCGGCCGAAACGTGCGACAGGTCGACCAGCATGCCGACCCGGTTCATCTCACCGACGACCTCGCGTCCGAACGCGCTCAGTCCGTTGTGCACCGGGACATCGGTGGCCGAGTCGGCCCAGGGGTTGTTGTCGTTGTGGGTGAGCGTCATGTACCGCACGCCGAGCACGTACAGCATCCGCAGTGCCGCGAGGGAGCTGTCGATCGACTGTCCGCCCTCCGCGCCCAGCAGCGAGGCAATCCGGCCGGAGGCGAACACCGCCTCCACCTCGTCGGCCGTGCGCGCGAGAGCGAAGTCGTCGCTGTATCGCCCGATCATCTGGTGCACGGCATCGATCTGCTCGAGCGTGGCGGTCACCGCCGTGCCGTCCGGCAGGTTGGACGGCACGAAGACCGACCAGAACTGCGCCCCGACCTGGCCCTTGCGCAGCCGGGGTATGTCGGTGTGGTTGCGGTCGCTGGTGTCGCCCGCGATGTCGAGCCGGTCGAAGTCGTACCCGACGGTCTCCCTGGCACACCACGGCAGGTCGTTGTGGCCGTCGATGAGAGGGTGTTGCGCGAGCAGCGAGGTGACATGGTCCAGCGTCGGCGAGGTCATGGCTTCATCAGATCACGAGCCGTGGACGGACCATGCACCCTATCCCTTTAGAGTTGTAGGCATGACGACGGCTACCTCACGCAGTGTTGCGATCGTGACCCTCGGGTGCGCCCGCAACGAAGTCGACTCCGAGGAGCTCGCGGGACGCCTCGCCTCGGAAGGCTGGACTCTGGTCGACAACGCCGAGGATGCGGACGTGGCCGTCGTCAACACCTGCGGCTTCGTCGAGCAGGCCAAAAAGGACTCGATCGACGCGCTGCTGGAGGCCAACGACCTGAAGGAACGTGGCAAGACGGCGGCGGTCGTCGCCGTCGGATGCCTGGCCGAGCGGTATGGCAAGCAGCTGGCCGACCAGCTGCCGGAGGCCGACGCGGTGCTCGGCTTCGACTCCTACCAGGACATGTCCGGTCACCTCACGGCGATCTTGAACGGTCACCCGCCGCGGGCCCACACTCCGGGCGATCGGCGCAAGCTGCTGCCGGTCTCGCCGGTGGAACGGCAGTCCTCCGCCTCCGGCGTGGCAGTGCCCGGGCACGGCGATGTGCGTCCGCCGGCCGGCGATGTCGCGATCGAGTCGCCGGCTGCGACCCCCCGCATCATCCGGGCTCGGCTCGACGGGCGACCGTGGGCGCCATTGAAGATTGCCAGTGGGTGCGACCGTCGCTGCGCGTTCTGCGCCATCCCGATGTTCCGTGGAGCGTTCGTCTCCCGGCGGCCGAACGACGTCCTTGCCGAGGCTCGCTGGCTGGCCGAGCATGATGTCAAGGAGCTCTTCCTCGTCAGCGAGAACTCCACGTCCTACGGCAAGGACCTGGGCGACCTCCGGCTGCTGGACACGATGCTGCCCGAGCTGACCCGAATCGACGGCATCGAGCGCGTCCGGGTGTCCTATCTGCAGCCGGCCGAGGTGCGACCCGACCTGCTCGATGTGATGACGCAGACACCGGGGGTGGTGCCCTACTTCGACATCTCCTTCCAGCACGCGAGCGGGCCACTGCTTCGCCGGATGCGGCGCTTCGGCAACCGGGAGTCGTTCCTTCAGCTGCTTGAGCAGGTGCGGGAGCGAGCACCACGGGCCGGCATCCGCTCGAACGTCATTGTCGGTTTTCCGGGGGAGACGGATGAGGACCTTGCCGAGCTGGAGGAGTTCCTGACGCACGCCCGGCTCGATGTGACGGGGGTGTTCGGCTACTCCGACGAGGACGGAACGGAGGCGGAGACCTACGGCACCAAGATTTCCGCCGACGAGATTGCGGCTCGCGTCGACCACTTCCACACCCTCATCGAGGAACTGACCAACGAGCGGGCGGCCGAGCGGGTCGGTGAGACACTCGAGGTGTTGGTCGAGCAGGTCGACCCGGACGGGGACGACCCGGACGACCGGGTGCGCGGTCGAGCGGGCCAGCAGGGCCCGGACGTCGACGGGGAGACGGTCCTTCTACTGGAGGACGGCGCCCCCGCCCCCTCCGTGGGTGACATTGTGCAGGTCGAGGTGGTGGACACGATCGGTATCGACCTCGTCGCCCGGCCGCGCGGATGACGGGAGAGCGCCCCGGCCCACCCGGGCTGGTGCCCGACCCGGCCGGCGAGCCGAGCAGCGACGTCAGCAACTGGAACATCGCCAATGGCCTGACGATGCTGCGCCTGGCCATGGTGCCGATCTTCGGGTGGCTCCTGCTCTACCAGGACGGCGAGAGCACCGGCTATCGGGTCGCAGCCTTCGGGGTCTTTGTCGTCGCGTCCATCACGGATCGCATCGACGGAGACCTCGCGCGTTCGCGGGGGCTGGTGACCGACTTCGGCAAGATGGTCGACCCAATTGCCGACAAGGCGCTCATGGGGATGGCCCTGGTCGGCCTGTCGATCATCAACGCGCTGCCCTGGTGGATCACCGTCGTCGTCCTGGTGCGAGAGCTGGGCATCACTCTGTTGAGGTTGCTGGTCATCCGGCACGGAGTCCTGCCCGCCAGTCGTGGCGGCAAGGTGAAGACCGCCCTGCAGGCGCTCGCGATCGCCTTGTTCGTGCTGCCGCTGGGTGGTGCCTGGCACTTCGTCGCGTGGGTGATCATGATTGCCGCGGTGGTGGTCACTCTGGTGACCGGCGTCGACTACGTCTTCCGCGCGGCGAAGCTGCGCAAGACGAGCCCCCGGGCGATGGCACGTCGGGCAGCCAGGCGACGTCGTGCCGGCGAGTGAGCTGATTGCGCGGCTGGCGGATCGCGGCCTGACCGTGGGGTGCGCGGAGTCTTTGACCGGGGGACTGGTGAGCGCTGCGCTGACCGCGGTGCCGGGCGCGAGCGCGGTGGTGCGCGGGGGCGTCGTGTCCTATGCGACCCAGGTGAAGGCGGACGTCCTCGGCGTGGACGACTTTCTGTTGCGAAACGGCGGCGCAGTCCAGGCGCAGGTGGCCCGAGAGATGGCCCACGGTGCGCGCAGTGTGCTGGGCGCGGCGCTTGGTCTTGCCACCACGGGCGTAGCCGGCCCGCAGCCGCAGGATGGTCAGCCCGTGGGTCGGGTCTTCATAGCGGCGGGTTGGGTGGACCGCGCGGGTGCGCCACAGGACGAGGTACGGCGGCTGGACCTGGCCGGAGATCGGGCAGCCATCCGGGCTGCCACGGTCGCCCGGATCATTGAGCTCGCGCTGAGTGTCCTTCCCGCCGTGCCGGATCGGCCGCCTGCGGACTAACCCGTGAGGTGCCGGTGTTGCAGTCCCTATGCGCTGTGTGCAGGAGTTGCTGCCCTTTCCTCGTGGTCCGCAGGGTCGGACGTCGGTCCGGCGGGTTATCGTGGAGACAGTCAGATGAACCCGTTGGCCGATGAGCTCCAGGAGGCGCGATGATCTTGCTTCGACGCGAACTGGGCGATGTGCTGCGCGAGCAGCGCCAGGAGCAGGGGCGCACCTTGCGTGAGGTCTCGGCCGCCGCCAAGGTCTCACTGGGCTATCTGAGCGAGATCGAGCGAGGCGAGAAGGAAGCCTCCTCGGAACTGCTGGCCTCGGTGTGTGTTGCCCTGGGTCTGCGACTTTCGCAGGCCCTGCTGCTGGTGTCCGAACGGGTGGCGCTTGCCGAGGAGCTTGCCGTGCCGGTCCGGCTGCCGGTGGCCGCGGCGCGGCCCGTGGTCTCTGCCGCCTGACCTCACCTCATACGGTGGTCGGTCCGCGCATGCTGGGCCAGTTGACCGGCGACTGGGGATGATTGACCGCACTTCGGGTCAGGACTATTGTTCGATCTGCCTCGGGGCCAGTTTTACGGAAGCAGGCAGTCATGCGCGTTCCCCACCCTCGGCGTACGCGCCGGACCGTCCTTGCCGTGGTCAGTGCGGGGGCGCTCGTCCTGGGCGCCTCGGCGCCCTCCCTGGCGGCCACGACACACCACAGCTCCCCGCCCCAGCACCAGGGCTCCAACGCTCAACGGCCGGTCGTTCCCGGCTCGGACTATCTCGCCCTCGGCGACTCGGTGGCGTTCGGCTACCGCGAGGCCACCACGTTCCCACCGCCGAACTACACGGACCCCACGAGCTTCGTCGGCTACCCGGCAGAGATCGGCTCGGCGTTCGGTCTGCACGTCACGAACGCATCGTGCCCGGGCGAGACGTCCGGCAGCTTCGTCAGTACGGCCAACCCCAGCTATGCCTGTGAGACACCCGCGGGGTACCGCACCAACCTTCCCCTGCATGTGACGTACCGCAACAGCAGCGAGAGCCAATTGACCTTCGCTGTCGACTACCTGAAGCGGCACCACAACACTCGGCTGATCACCCTCGGCATCGGAGCCAACGACGGGTTCCTCTGCGATGCGAACAACGGTGGCACCTGCACCGGCCCGGCACTGGCCGCGACCCTCAAGGGGATCACGACGAACGTGCGCACGATCCTGTTCAACCTGCGCTACCGGGCGCACTACTTCGGCCAGATCGTGATCGTCGACTACTACTCGCTGGACTACGCCTCGGCCGCCGCCAACGCCAACAGCCAGGGACTGAATCAGGCGATGGCCAGTGCCGCCAAGCCCTTCGGCGTCAAGATTGCCGATGAGTACGCCGCCTACCAAAACGCCGCACTGCACTCCGGTGGTGACAGTTGCGCCGCCGGGCTGCTGACCCAGCTCTTCCCGAATCAGACCTCGACCGCCAGCGGAGCCCAGGACGGCTGTGGGGTGCACCCCACCGTCGCGGGCCAGGACGTGCTGGCGCACACCATCGAGGCGACGGTCCGGAAGGCGCACTCCTGACAGGCCACAGACCGCCTCGTCCCGAAACCCGGCAGCCCTCGCGGCGTGCTGTTGGCTACCTGATCCGCAGCCCTCGCGGCGTGCTGTGGAACCCTGCCTGCCGCAGCGCCGTGGGTAGCGGTTGGTCCGAGCCGAGCACCGGAGCCCCGTCCACCGTCACCACGGTGAGCTGGTCGAGCACGCCATCGCGCACCGTCAGTGCCAGCGCGTCCGCCGCCGACTGAAGCCTGCGCGGATCCCGGGTCCAGGACAGGATCGTGCGACCGCCGCGCTCGACGTAGACCGCGAGCACGCCGTCGACCAGGACGACCAGGGCACCCGCCTTGCGACCGGGGCGATGACCGGTGCCGTGCCCATCGGCGCAGAGTTCCGGGCCCTCCTCTCGGCGCGGCCAGGGGAGGGCGGCGCCGTAGGGGTTTGCCGGGTCGCAGGCCGCCAGGACGAGGGTGGCGGTCGCCGCGGCCTGCTGGGTGCTCCACGGGTCCACCTGCCCAGCGACAGGATGGCTCTCGGCGCGAAGCCGATCGATCGCGCCGGACGTCGCGAACTGCGCCGCGCCGAGCCCTTCCACGAAATAGCCGCGCCGGACCCGACCGGCCTCCTCGGCCGAGGCAAGCACGCGGTAGACGGCGGCAAAGCCTCCCGGCACGCCCTCGCTCACGACGGCGCCGCGGGTGAGGACGCCGTATCGGTCCAGGAGCACCTCGGCGGTGGCCAGGGACCGAATGGTCGAGTCCGCCTCCACCGCCGGCAGCAGCGACCACCGTCCCGCGCCCAGCGGCGGACCCACCCGCCCCGGTGTCGCGCGACTCGAGCCCGGCTGAAGGCGCTGGTGCGTCGACAAGCCGCCGTAACGGGCGCGTCGGGGGCCACCCGGTCGGCGTCGGTGTGCCCCGCGACCACCCGACAGCAACGCGCGAAGCGGGGCCATGGTGTCCCCGCTGACCCGTCCGCCCCAGACCAGGTCCCACAGTGCGCTCAGGATGAGACTCTCGTCGTGGCCACCGACCGACTCGCTGAGGGCGCGGAAGAAGAATGCGCCACCGCCCGACAGCGCGTCGAGCACGCCGTGGTGGTGCTCGTCCAGCTGCAGGTGCTCGTCCGGTGGGGCCAGGGTGAGGTGCGCGGTCTCGGCAAGATGCAGTGAGATCCACCCGTCGCGACCGGGCAGCGATCCGTGCCCTTGCCAGAGCACCTCGCCGCTCGCCATGAGCTCGTCCAGGAGTGCCGGTGAGTAGTCGCCGACGCGAGCCGGCAGCACGAGCGTCTCCAGCGCACTGGCCGGCACCGACGCGCCCGCCAGCTGCTCGATGGCGCGGACCAGTCCGTCGGCCCCTCTGCTGCCCGCGCCGATGCCTTGCCAGGCGGGCAGGAACGTGGCGAGGTCGGTTTGGCCGACTGGCTCCACCTCGGCCCGAAGCGCGGCGAGCGACCGTCGCTTGAGGAGGCGCAGCACCTGGGCGTCGCAGTAGTCGAGGCCGCGTCCACCGCCCTGTTCGATCGGGCGCAGCTCGCCCTCGACGACCCGGCCGTCGGTGGTCAGGCGGGTCAGTGTGCCCTGGACGACGGCCCGGCCGAGCCCGAATGCGGTGGCAGCATCCGACACGGTGAAGGGTGTGTGGGTGCGTGCGTAGCGGTGCAGGAGGCCACCGAGCGGGTCGTCGACCGGTTCGAGGAATGCGGCCGGTAGGCCCGGAGGAAGGGCCACGCCGAGTGCGTCGCGCAGGCGAGCTGCGTCCTCGGCGCCCGCAAACCGGTCGACCTCGTCCCAACGCACGATAATGGCGCGACGCGCGCTGACGAGCTCGGTGAGCCACTGCCCGGCGTCCGCGGCGGACTGGTCGGCGGTGCGGTCGCGCACCTCGCCCGCGGTCAGCGGCCCGAGGACGCGCAGCAGGTCGGCTACGTGCTCGAGGTTGCGGCAGCGGCGATCGGGCGCCAGCCGTTGCAGCTCATCGTGCGTCGTCAGCAGCACCTGCGGATCGAGCAGGTCCCGCATGGACGCACCCTCGCCCTGACCGAGAAGATCGGCCAGCAAGGATGCGTCGAGGGTGAGGGCTGCCGCCCGGCGCTCGGCAAGCGGTGAGTCGCCCTCGTAGAGGAACTGTGCGACATACCCGAACAGCAGGCTGCGGGCGAACGGTGACGGCGCGGCGGTCTCCACGCCGATGATGCGAATCCGGCGTGCGGCGATATCGCGCATCAGGTCGATCAGGGCCGGCACGTCGAAGACGTCCTGGACGCACTCGCGAACGGTCTCCAGCACAATGGGGAAGGATGGGTAGCGGCTGGCCACCTCCAGCAGCGCCGCGGACCGTTGGCGTTGCTGCCACAGCGCCTGGCGACGGCCGGGGATGCGCCGTGGAAGCAACAGGGCACGGGCGGCGCATTCGCGAAACCGCGAGGCGAACAGGGCGGAGCCGCCGAGCTGCGCGGTGACCAGTTCGTCCACCTCGTCGGGGTCGAGGGTAAGGGCCTGCATGATCTCCGTGTCGAGCCCTCGATCGTCGCCCTCGAGCTCGATATCGAGCAGCCGCAGGACGATTCCGTCATCGGCGTGCATGGACTGCACCTGCGTGCCGAAGCGTTCCTGAAGCCGGGCGGCAATCGCCAGCGCCCACGGCGCATGCACCTGCGCGCCGAACGGTGAGTGCACGACCACGCGCCAGTCACCGATCTCGTCACGGAAGCGCTCGACGACGATCACCTTGTCATGCGGAATGTGGTGGGTCGCCTGGCGCTGGTCGCGCAGGTAGGCAACCAGGTTGTCCGCGGCCCACGCATCCAGGCCCGCGGCGGTCACGCGCCGGTGGGCCGCCCCATCGTCGAGCGCGGCGAGCTCACGCACGAAGGCACCGACCGCTCGCCCCAGCTCCGCCGGCCGGCCCAAGCTGTCGCCCTTCCAGAACGGCAGCCGTCCCGGCTCTCCCGGCGCCGGGGTGACCAGCACGCGGTCATGGGTGATCTCCTCGACTCGCCAGCTGGTCGTGCCCAGCGTGATCACGTCGCCCACGCGGGACTCGTAGACCATCTCCTCGTCGAGCTCTCCGACGCGCCGACCCGGCCCCTCCCCGGTCGCCAGGAACACCGCGAACAGTCCACGGTCGGGAATCGTGCCGCCGCTCGTGGTGGCCAGCCACTGCGCACCGCGGCGTCCCGACAGCGTGCCATTGATTCGGTCCCAGACCAGTCGTGGTCGCAGCTCGGCGAACTCGTCGCTCGGGTAGCGTCCCGACAGCATGTCGAGGACGGACTCGAGCACCGTGCGAGCCAGCGCGGTGAAGGGTGCGGATCGCCGCACGACGGCATAGAGCTCGTCGACGTCCCAGTCGTCCATCGCGCACATCGCCACGATCTGCTGAGCAAGCACGTCCACCGGGTTGGCGGGGACGTGCAACGACTCGATCGCGCCGTCCCGCATGCGCTCGACCACCACGGCGGTCTGCACCAGGTCGCCACGGAACTTGGGGAAGAGGACGCCTCGCGAGGTTGCGCCGACATGGTGACCGGCGCGGCCCACTCGCTGCAGTCCGCTGGCCACACTCGGTGGCGACTCGACCTGGATCACCAGGTCGATCGCGCCCATGTCGATGCCGAGCTCGAGAGAGCTGGTGGCGACGACGGCCGGCAACCGGCCGGCCTTGAGCGCGTCCTCGATCTCGGTGCGGACCTCCTTGCTGACCGAGCCGTGGTGCGCTCTGGCCAGCACCGGCGCTGCGCCGTCGCTCTGGCCGGACTGCGCCATGACCTGAGCATGTGTATGCGGTGTGCCGACGGGCGAATCGGGCGGCGTGGTCTCGTCGCCGGTCGTGCTGCGGTCCTGCCAGATCTCATTGAGTCGCGCCGTGAGTCGCTCGGCCAGTCGTCGAGAGTTGGCGAAGATCAGCGTGGATCGGTGCGCGGCGACGAGGTCGACGATCCGCTCCTCGACATGCGGCCAGATCGAGCTGCGCTCGCGGGGCGTCGCGGAGGGGCCGTCCTGCGGGGTGCCGCTCGTCTGGCCGAGCTCGGACATGTCGGGGACGGGCACCTCGACCTCGAGATCCCAGGTCTTGGTGGACGGCGGCGCCACGGTGGTGACGGGTCGGCCGCCGCCGAGGAACCGCGCGACCTCGTCGGCCGGGCGGACCGTCGCCGAGAGCCCGATGCGCTGCGCGGGCTTCGCCAGCAACGCGTCGAGCCGTTCGAGGGAGATCGCCAGATGTGCTCCGCGCTTGGTGCCCGCCACCGCATGCACCTCGTCGAGGATGACCGTCTGGACGCCGGCGAGCGCCTCGCGCGCGGCCGAGGTCAGCAGCAGGAACAACGACTCCGGAGTCGTGATGAGGATGTCGGACGGGTGCGTGGCGAACGCTCGACGATCCCGGGCCGGCGTATCACCGGAGCGCACGGCGACCCCGATGTCCGGCTCGGGCAGCTCGAGGCGGCTCGCGGCGTGGCGGATGCCGACCAGCGGCGCCCGCAGATTGCGCTCGACGTCGACGGCGAGCGCCTTCATAGAGGAGATGTAGAGCACCCGGCAGCGGCCGCGAGGGTCATCGGGCGGGCCCAGCGCGGCCAACCGGTCCAGGGCCCACAGGAAGGCCGAGAGAGTCTTGCCCGAGCCGGTGGGTGCAATGACCAGGGTGTGGTCACCGGCACTGATCGCGTCCCAGGCGCCGGACTGGGCGGGGGTAGGCGCGGCGAAGGACCCCGTGAACCACGCGCGGGTGGCCGGGGAGAACCGGTCGAGCACATCTGCTGGCATCACGCACCAGCCTGCCATCGGATGCCGACAAGCGGCATACTGGACTGATGAAGTCCCCGGCGCGTGACCGTGCGCGCAGGGCGATGGCGGCCACCTCGCGGGAGGGGTTCCTGCCGCCGGATCAGGTGCGGTGGGCCGATGCGGACCGTCCACTGCCCATCGGCGAAGGACAGACCAATTCCCAACCGACGACGGTGCTCGACATGCTTGAGCTGCTCGCGCCGGTCCAGGGCGACCGGGTGCTCGATGTGGGGTCCGGGTCGGGGTGGACCACCGGCATCCTGGCCGAACTGGTCGGCCGGGCAGGAACGGTGCTCGGAGTCGAGCGGCGGCCGCGCCTGGTGGATTTCGGCTCTCGTCGGGTGCGGGCACTGAACCGGCCGTGGGCCACCATCCGGGCCGCGCAGGACGGTGTGCTCGGGGCACCCGACTGCGCCCCCTTCGACCGGATCCTGGTCTCGGCACAGGGAACGGAGCTGCCACAGAGTCTGATTGACCAGCTCGGCGACGAGGGTGTCCTGGTGGCACCCGTGGCGGGGCGGCTGGTGCGCGTCTCAGCCACTGCCGGCGGTGCTCACATCGAGCGCTTCGGCCGCTACAACTTTGTTCCCCTGGTGCCGTGACGGCCGACTACCGCGCAGGGTCCGGCGCCAGGCGCAGCGTGCCCAGGGTGGTAGCCAGCATGTCGTAGTGGCCGACCAGCAGCAGCAGTTCGATTGCCTCCCGCTCGTCCAGGTGCGTGCGCACCGAGCGCCAGGTGTCGTCGCACAGGTCCCGGTCTCGGAGCAGCTCGTCAGTGGCGGCGAGCAGCACCGTCTCTCGCGGGGTCCATACCGCCTCAGCGTTGTCCTGCCCGAGCCGGACGATCTCGTCGCCCGTCACCCCGGAGCGCCGGCCAAGCAGTGTGTGGTGTGCCCACTCATACGCGTTGCCTCGGCGATGGGCCACACGCAGGATGACCAGCTCGCTCTCCCGTCGCGGAAGGCGGCCGAACGGCATCAGGGCACCGGCGAAGTGCAGCCAGCCCCAGTAGAGCCCGCGTGTTCGTGCGAGCGTCGTGAAGATGGCAGGAGGCCGCGTGCCGGTCACTCGGCCGGCGGCGCGGCTCATGACGTAGGCCGGCAGCCCGATGTCGCGCAGCCGCCCTGGGGCGATCCGCGGGCTCATCCTGCCCGCCTGCCGGCATCGTCCAGCTCCGCCCCCGGTTGGTCGGTGGTGAAGCGAACGTGCTCGTCTCGCGCGATCTGCAGTGCGCGCGGCAGGTCGGGGAATCCGCGCAACTCCACGGCGCGCTGGACGATCATTCGGATCGGCAGGAGCGGTGCGACCCAGGCCGGTGCGACGATGCGGCGGGAGCGTCGCGCGATACCGCGCTCCAATGCGTTGATGGCGGAGGACAGCGGAGCCACCCCACTCACGGTGCCGCCGCCGGTCAGGGCCTTCGCTGCCTGCGTGCCGAACCCGCGGCTGGTCATGTCGGTGTCGATCTCGGCGAAGTAGGCGACTCCGACGCGTGCTCCGGTCGGCCTGATCTCGAGGCGCAGGGTGTTGCCGATGGTCTCGACGGCGGCCTTCGACGCAGAGTACGCGCCCAGCAGAGGGACCTGTACGGCCGCGGCGAGCGATGAGGTCATGAGGGCGTATCCGCCCGGGTGGCTGATGTGCGGCGCTGCCGCGCGCAGCGTGTAGTAGACGCCGAGGGTGTTGACGGCGAGCGTCTTCTCCATGATCTGCGGGTCGCCGCCGTCGATCGGCAGCTGCTTGGCGATGCCTGCGTTGGCCACCACCACGTCGAGGCCGCCGAGCTCGGTGACCAGCTCGTGCATCATCTGGTCGACCTGCTCACGGACGGACACATCGACCTGTCGCCAGGGGCCACCGAGCTCGGCCGCAACCTGCGCGAGGAGATGCGGCTCGAGCCCGGCGACCGCGACGGTCGCGCCCCGGTCGTGCAGCCGTTTGGCGAGCGCGGCGCCGATCCCACGGGCGCCGCCGGTGATGAGGACTCTCTTGCCGGCCAGTGAGTTGGAAGACATACCTGCCAACGTAGTCGCAGTGGCGCTAGCCGAGGTCGGGCTCCTGCTGGGTGATGCAGTGAATGCCGCCGCCGCGCGCATAGAGCTCGCGCGCGTCGACACCGACCACTTCGCGACCCGGGTAGACCTGTCGCAGGATGTCCAGCGCGCGGTCGTCGTTCGCGTCATCGAACGTGCACGCGATCACGCCACCGTTGACCACCAGGTGGTTGACGTAGCTGTAGTCGACCGGGCCGTCGTCATCGGTGAGGCAGACGGGAGCCGGGATCGGGACGATCTGCAGCGCATGACCATCGGCATCGTGTGCCCGGGAGAGGACGTCGATGATCTGCTTGCTGACCTCGTGGTCTGGGTGGGCGGGGTCTTCCTGATTGTGCACCAGGGCGATGCCCGGCGCCGGCATGGTCGCCACGATGTCGACGTGCCCGCGGGTGCCGAACTCGTCGTAGTCACGGGTCAGCCCACGCGGTAGCCAGATGATGTGAGAGACGCCGAGGCAGCGCCTCATCTCGGCCTCGATGTCGGACTTGGTCAGGTCGGGGTTGCGGCCCTTGTCGAGCTGCACTGTTTCCGTCAGGAGCAGGGTCCCGTTGCCATCGACGTGAATTCCACCACCCTCATTGACAATTGGTGAGTCAATGACCTCCGCCCCTGCGAGGACGGCCACCTGTGTGCCGATCTGGGCATCGCGGTCCCAGGTTGCCCAGGACTGGGCACCCCATCCGTTGAAGACCCAGTCCACGGCGCCGAGCCGACCGTCGTCGGAGACGACGAAGGTCGGGCCCATGTCGCGCATCCAGGCGTCGTCGAGCGGTGCCTCGTGCAGGTCGATCGCCGAGTCCAGCAACGGGCGTGCGACCTCGACGTCATCGGGTGTGATGACCATCGAGACCGGCTCGAACTGCGCCACGGCGTTGGCGACGGCCGCCCAGGTGCGCCGGGCCGCGTCGGCCTCGGCGGGTGTCTCGCCAAGGGTGTACCCCGTTGTCGGGAAGGCCATCCAGGTGCGCTTGTGCGGAGCGTTCTCCGAAGGCATGTGCCAGGTCATTTGGTCACCTCATGCTGGGGCTCGGGGCGGATGGCCGGGTCGACCGGGACCGGCGACGGCGGACATCGGTTGGGTGGATCAACTGCATGCACTGAAGTATGGCCGATCGAGGGGCTGACACACTGTGCCTTGTGCGACTTAGTGAGTTCTGGCGGCTGATGGATGATGAGTTCACCTCGGCCTACAGCCGCGTCCTTTCCCGGAGCCATGCCATCCATGCGCTCGGTGACCGCACGGCGGTCGAGGCGTTGGACGCGGGTGTGCCACCGCGGAACGTCTGGCGGGCGCTGTGCGACGACATGGGAGTCCCCGAGGAACGCCGGCTCGGTCGGGACCTGCCGATCCGCGAGAGCAGGGGTGGTGCGTGATGGAGCGCAGAGTGTCCTCGCACCTCAACCTGCAGGTCGCCGGTGATGCCCGGCTGGTGCTGTCGGTGGCCGCGGCACGGTGCGACGGACTGTCGATCTCGGACCATCTCAGCGTCACCTCGGCAGGCCGGACGTATGACGTGCAGGCCGTGGAGATCGCCCATCACGGTGTGCTCCATGTGGTGCACGTGCCACGCGGTGACTACGAGGTCTCCTATGAGGCCCGGGTCTTCGGCTACGAGACGTGCGAACCCGATGGGCTGGCTGCCCAGCTCGGCAACCTCGTGCCGAGCCGGTATGCCGAGTCCGACCGCCTCTTCGGCATCGCGCGTGAGCAGTTCGACGACTACTGCGGGGCCGACCTCGTCCTGCGGGTGCGGGACTGGGTCGCCGGGCGCACCGCATACATCGCAGGGTCCAGTCGAGTCACCGATGGCGCGACGGAGACCTATCTGCAGCGCAGCGGGGTGTGCCGCGACTTCGCGCACCTCGTGGTGGCGATCCTGCGCGCCAGGGGAGTGCCGGCCCGACTGGTGACCGGGTATGCGCCCGGACTGACACCGATGGACTTCCACGCCGTGGTCGAGGCATATGTCGACGGTGCGTGGTGGGTGATCGATGCGACCGGTCTGGCGCCGCGGCAGTCACTGCTGCGGATCGCCACCGGACGGGACGCGGCGGAGACGTCGTTCCTGTCCAGCTATGGCGCGCGGGTGGACCTGCGCAACATCGGGGTGGCCGCCTGGCTCGAAGGCACCCTGCCGCAGGACAATCACAGTGGGCTGGTGCTGCTCGGGCGCTGATCGGCGCCCGATATCGGCTCGGCGTGTCGCGGCGTGCCGTTCGTACGAGTGTTCGGAGCTGGGTTACCGTATTCACAGGTGCCCGCTCGAGAGCTGCTTATCCACAGCGTGCGGGATGCGACCGGTGGCTGTCGGTGCTGGCATCTAGCGTCTGACCAGATCCGTTCGGCAACCGAGCACGTGGCCACGGAGAGGTCGACGGTAGGCGCGCTCACCACGAGACAGCAAGGAGCAGTCATGGCAGTCAGGACCAAGTCCGCTGACAAGGGCATCGACAAGACCGTCGTCAGAGGCGGCGGGGGCGGCGACAAGATGAAGTCGCTCGACACCGTGATGGCACAGATCGAGAAGACGCACGGCAAGGGCGCGGTCATGCGCCTCGGCGACAATGTGCGGCCGCCGATCGACGTGATCCCCACCGGGGCCATCGCGCTGGACATCGCCCTCGGCATCGGCGGGCTGCCGCGCGGCCGGGTGGTCGAGATCTACGGCCCGGAGAGCAGCGGTAAGACCACCGTGGCGCTTCACGCGGTCGCCAGTGCGCAGAAGAACGGCGGGATCGCCGCGTTCATCGACGCGGAGCACGCGCTCGACCCGGACTACGCCAAGAAGCTGGGTGTCGACACCGATGCGCTGCTGGTCAGCCAGCCGGACACCGGTGAGCAGGCACTGGAGATCGCGGACATGCTGATCCGCTCCGGCTCGCTGGACATCATCGTCGTCGACTCGGTGGCTGCGCTCGTGCCACGCGCCGAGATCGAGGGCGAGATGGGCGACAGCCACGTCGGGCTGCAGGCCCGGCTGATGTCGCAGGCACTGCGCAAGATCACCGGTGCGCTGAACAACACCGGCACGACGGCGATCTTCATCAACCAGCTGCGCGAGAAGATCGGGGTGATGTTCGGCTCGCCGGAGACCACCACGGGCGGCAAGGCGCTGAAGTTCTATGCGTCGGTGCGCCTGGACGTGCGGCGCATCGAGACGCTGAAGGACGGCACGGACGCGGTCGGCAACCGCACTCGGGTCAAGGTCGTGAAGAACAAGGTCGCACCGCCGTTCAAGCAGGCGGAGTTCGACATCCTCTACGGGCACGGCATCTCTCGCGAGGGCGGCCTGATCGACATGGGAGTCGAAGAGGGCTTCGTGCGCAAGTCCGGCGCCTGGTACACCTACGAGGGCGACCAGCTAGGTCAGGGCAAGGAGAACGTTCGCAACTTCCTGATCGACAATCCCGATCTGGCCGATGAGATCGAGAAGAAGATCAAGGACAAGCTCGGAGTGGGCCCACAGTCCGAGAAGCCGGAGGAAGCGCTGAGCGTCGTCGAGCCCGACAGTGCACCGGCGGAGGTGCCTGCGGAGGTGCCGGTCAACTTCTGACCGGCAACCACTGATGGCCAATCCGTTTGACCGGCAGGACGGTCCGCCCCCGGACTTCGTGGATCAGGGGGCGGGCGGTCTGGCCGAGGTCATCCCATTTCGGCCGCGGGTGCCGGCGGCCACTCGGGCCCTGCCCGAACCGGCGCAGAGCCGGCGCAGCAGCGCGCATCCGGCCGGGCGAAAGCTCGCGCAGGCGGCCGGCTCCCCAGGTGCTGCGCCATCGAGGCAGCGCACGCCGAGCCAGCGGCAGGATCGTGAGCCGGATCCGCATGACGTCGCGCGGGCGATCGTGCTCAAGTCGCTGACGGGTGCGCCTCGAAGTCGCAAGCAGCTTGCCGAGAAGCTCGCGCAGCGCGACTGTGACCCGCAGGTTGCCGGCGAGGTGCTGGACCGATTGCAGGAGGTCGGCCTGGTCGATGACCGGGAGTTCGCCGCAACCTATGTGCGCACTCGCCAGGCCTCGCGCGGGCTGGGGCTGCGTGGCCTGGCCGCGGAACTGCGCCAGAAGGGCATCGACGACGAGACGGTGCGTGAGGTCCTGGACGACATCGACACCGACGATGAGCGTGAGCGTGCGGAGATGCTGGTGGCCAAGAAGTTGCGCAGTATGCACGGCCTGGACGCCACGGTGCAGACCCGTCGGCTGGCCGGGATGCTGGCTCGCAAGGGTTACTCCTCGTCACTCGCCTGGTCGGTGATCCGCGAGGCCGTCGCGCAGGCCCCGGAGCATCAACGCGACTGACCCCGTGCGTGATGTGCCACGTGACACAGCAAGTGCCTACCACCGAGCTCTTCGCCGCCGGGCTGTACTGGCGCAAGAGCAAGATCGACGGACGCAAGTGCGTGCCGGCCATCCTCGAGGTGAGAACCGGCAGGCTGCGCATGCTGGACGTCGTCGGTCAGGTGTTCGATGTGCCCGCCCAGGAGGCCCGGGCGAATTGCACGGCCCTGGGCACGATGGTTTTGACCGTCAATGGGCAGATGTACGACCTGGTCGGCATAAGGGCACGGCTCTCCCCGAAGTTCACCCCGGAGATGTTGAACTATCTGCAGGTCCTCCGCAGTCAGGTTGCCGGCTTGGCAGGCTCAGGTTCGGTGCTGCAGCTGCTGGACGTGGCCTTCAAACCTGTCGCGATGACCGGCACCGTCATGCCGTGGCGTACGGTGCTGCCGTCCGTCGGCGTCCTGATCGGCTGACCATCTCATAGTTCCAAGTATCATTGGAGATATGGATGAGCCCTCCGATCTGCAGGACCTCGCCGGCCGCGAGGACATCCTCGCGCTGCTGGAGGACTTCTATGGCAGGGCCTTCGCCGACCCGGTGCTTGCACCCATCTTCCAGCAGCACATGAGCCTGGAGCGACACCTGCCGATCGTCACCGACTTCTGGGCCACCACCCTGCTCGGCGAGCGCAGCTACACCCGCAAGGTGATCCAGCGGCACCAGCAGGTCGACGAGCTCAGTCCCTTCGAGCCACGGCACTTCGAACGATGGCTGCAGCTGTGGTGGCAGGCCATCGACGACCACGCCGAGGGTCGTCTCGCAGACCTGGCCAAACGACAGGGCATGCGAATGGCGGCCGCCATGTGCCGCGCGATCGTCGGCGAGGTGCCGGAGGGCATCAGTGAACTGCTGACGACCTCCGGGCACCGGGTGCGCGGCTGACGGACCTGGCCATTCGCTGGCTTGTGGATGACCTGGGCTGCGGTGCAGGATTGCACCATGGACAAGAAGCGCTGGAGTGACCTGGATCCGCGTGTTCGGCAGGCTGTCCTGCTCGGCGGTGCGTTCGAAGCAGGTCTGAAGATTGCCGCGCTCATTGATCTGGCTCAGCGGCCGAGCAGCGACCTTCGAGGCCGGAAGCCGGCGTGGGCGGGTGCACTGGCGCTGGTGAACTCCGGCGGGGTCCTACCGATCGTCTATCTGTTGCGCGCCCGACGCCGCCGGTCGTAGCCGGCCTTCCGCTAGGGCCCGTCGCTCGGCACGGCCGTGTCGGCGCTGCCCTGGGAGCTGCAGGAAGACCCCGACGGCGGCGATGAGGGTCCGTCCGAGCGCTGACGACGGCGCTCGCCGCGGTGGTCGGTGATGGGCATAGCGTGGGATCCGAATCGACCGGCCGACGAGAGGACCCCGATGATCGACACGCTGCAGGACGCGCTCGGCAGCAGCATCGTGCTTACCGACGAGGACCTCGTGGCCGGGTACGTCCATGACGAGGCCGAGTGGGCGGCATACGGGAGGGCTCTCGCCGTCGTGCGGGCAACCAGTGTCTATGACGTGCAGCAGACCGTGCGGTGGGCCATCGAGCACGATGTGCCCGTGGTGCCGCGCGGGGCGGGCACCGGCCTGTCGGGTGGGGCGAACGCCGTGGATGGCTGCGTGATCATCTCGCTCGAGCGGATGAACAAGGTCAAGGAGATCAACGCGCTCGAGCGTCTCGCGGTCGTCGAACCCGGCGTCGTCAACAACGATCTGCGCGATGCCGTTGCCAAGGAAGGACTTTGGTACCCGCCGGACCCCGCGAGCGCGCCCTGGTCAACGATCGGTGGCAACGTCGGGACCAACGCCGGAGGCGTCTGTTGCGTGAAGTACGGCGTGACACGGGACTACGTCCTGAGTCTGCAGGTGGTCACCGGAACGGGCGAGGTCGTGCGGATCGGGCGGCGCACAGCCAAGGGTGTCGCCGGGTTGGACCTCGTCGGGCTGATGGTCGGATCGGAGGGCACCCTCGGGGTCATCACCGAGATCACCGTTCGTCTTCGTCCGCTGCCGGATCCACCGCGCACGGTCATCGGCTACTTCGACTCGATCGTCGACGCCGGTGTGGCGGTGCGCGAGGTCGCCGCCAAGGGCGTCACCCCGTCTGCGCTCGAGCTCGTCGACCGGGTCTGCCTGCAGGCGGTGGACAACTATGCACACATGGGCCTGTCGGGTGAGGCGAACGTGATCCTCATCGGCGAGGTCGACCAGCCGGGAGACACCGGCGTGCGGGAGTCGCAGCTGCTGCAGGAGGCCTTCACCGCGGGGAATGCCACCTTCGTGGCCGAGACCTGCGACCCGAAGGAGGCGGAGGTCATGATGGCGGCCCGGCGGCTGGCCTACCCGGCGATGGAGGGTTTGGGAGACCTGCTCACCGAGGACATCTGCGTGCCCAAGGAGCACGTGCCCGAGATGCTGCGCCGCATCGAAGTCATCGCAGCCGAGTGCAACACCCAGATCGCCAACGTCGCCCACGCGGGAGACGGCAATCTGCACCCGTTGATGATCACCGAGCGCGGCGACACGGCGGCGCGGGAGCGTGCGCAGCAGGCCTTCGGTCGGATCATCGACGATGCGATCGCGCTGGGCGGCACGGTGACCGGCGAGCACGGCGTGGGGCTGCTGAAGATGCCCGGCCTGGCCAAGGAGCAGGGTCCGCACGTCATGGCGATGCAGCAGGCGATCAAGAAGGCGCTCGACCCGCACGGCATCCTCAATCCCGGCAAGGTCCTGCCGGTGGCATCTCCGACTGGAAGCGTTCTGTGAGGTAGGGCCCGGTGGCTTACCCTGGGTGGGTTATGACCAAGACGTATGAGGTGCGCACCCACGGGTGCCAGATGAACGTGCACGACTCCGAGCGGATCGCCGGCCTGCTGGAGTCGGCCGGTTTTGTCGACGTGATGGGCCTCGCGGAGCCGGAACGACCGGCCGCTCCCGATGTCGTGGTCTTCAACACCTGCGCGGTGCGCGAAAATGCCGCCGGCAAGCTCTATGGCCAGCTCGGGCAGTTGCGACCGGTCAAGCAGAGCAATCCGGGTATGCAGATTGCGGTCGGCGGGTGCCTGGCGCAGAAGGACCGGTCGAGTATCGTCGACCGGGCGCCATGGGTCGATGTCGTCTTCGGCACGCACAATGTCGGTTCGCTGCCGGTGCTGCTGGAGCGGGCTCGGCACAACGCCGAGGCGCAGGTCGAGATTCTTGAGTCGCTGGAGACCTTTCCGTCGACCCTGCCGACCCGGCGCGACTCGGCATACAGCGGCTGGGTGTCGATCTCGGTCGGCTGCAACAACACCTGCACGTTCTGCATCGTCCCCGCACTGCGCGGCAAGGAGAAGGACCGTCGGCCGGGCGACGTGCTCGCCGAGGTGCAGGCGCTGGTTGACCAAGGGGTCGGCGAGGTGACGCTGCTCGGTCAGAACGTCAACACGTATGGCGTGGAGTTCGGCGACCGGCTCGCCTTCGGCAAGCTGCTGCGCTCGTGCGGGGACATCAAGGGTCTGGAGCGGGTGCGCTTCACCAGCCCGCACCCGGCGGCCTTCACCGACGATGTGATCGATGCGATGGCGGAGACCCCGAACGTCATGCCACAGCTGCACATGCCGTTGCAGTCCGGGTCCGACCGCGTGCTCAAGACGATGCGCCGCTCCTACCGATCCAAGAAGTTTCTCGGCATCCTCGACCGGGTCCGTGCGGCGATGCCGGAGGCGGCCATCACCACCGACATCATCGTCGGCTTCCCGGGAGAGACCGAGGAGGACTTCCAGGCGACCCTCGACGTGACCCGCGAGGCGCGGTTCTCCTCGGCGTTCACCTTCCAGTACTCCATCCGGCCCGGGACCCCGGCCGCCGAGATGGCCGACCAGCTGCCCAAGGCCGTGGTGCAGGAGCGCTTCGAGCGGCTGCTCGAGCTGCAGGAGGAGGTCTCCTGGAGTGAGAACCGCAAGCAGGAGGGCCGCACGGTCGAGGTGCTTGTCGCCCCCGGCGAGGGACGCAAGGACGCCGAGACGCACCGCCTGTCCGGACGCGCGCAGGACAACCGGCTGGTCCACTTCGGTGTGCCGGACGGTGCTGAGCGGCCCCGCCCCGGAGACGTGGTCGCGGTAGCTGTGACGTATGCCGCGCCGCACCACCTGGTGGCCGACTCCGGCGTCCAGGGCGGCACCTATCGAGTCCGGCGAACCGCCGGCGGTGATGCGTGGGCGGCGTTGCAGGACGGCGCAGCCGACGGCGTCACGAGGAAGCCTGCTGTCGCGCTCGGTATCCCACAGGTCGGCGCACCGCCGGTGGCGCCGGCTGTGCAGACGGCCTGCTGCACGGGCTGAGCCACCCGATCGGCAGCGGACCGGCCGAGACCTTCATGACATCTGCCGCGCGAGGTCGCGCACGCTGATGGCCGGTGTGCTCAAGGTGCGTCCGCGCGCCCAGATCAGGCCGACGTCGCGGCCACTGTCAACTCCCGCCAATGGCAGCGTGACCATGCCCGGCGGATGGTGCTGGTGGACCTCGCCGGGCAGCAGGGCCACGCCGATGCGCGCCGCCACGAGCCCGGCGACCGTGCTGAGCTCCTGGCACTCGGCGGCGATGTGTGGCGTGATGCCGCTCGCCGCGGCCAGCTCATCAAGGATCTGACGCATCCCGAACCCCGCCTGCATCGTGACGAAGGCCTCGTCCGCAAGCTCCGACGGTCGGACGCTGCGCCGTCCTGAGAGCCGGTGATGTGCGGGGACCGCGAGAACGACCGACTGGCGCAGCAGGCGTCGCCACGCTACCCGTGCGGTCGTCGGCTTGGGAGACACGATGCCCAGCTCGACCGCACCGGTGACGACGTGCTCGGTGACCGCTTCCGAGGACCCCTGCACGAGCTCGAACCGAAGCGAGGGGTCCTGGTCGTGCGTCGCCTCGATGAGGTCGGGCACCAGCCAGGTGCCGAAGGAGTGGAGGAATCCGAGTCGGACCACTCTCGGCCCTCCGGTGGTCAGGTCGCGCACCTCCTGCTCACCGGCCGCGAGCTCGGCGTCCGCCCGACCCGCGTACCCGGCGAAGACCCGGCCGGCGGCGTTGAGCGCCAGCCTTCGGCCGTGTCGATCGAACAGCCGGGTCTCCAGATGCTTTTCAAGCCTGGCGAGCTGGCGGGAGAGGGTGGGCTGCGACATGTGCAACCGGTCTGCCGCCGCCGAGACGTTCTCCTCCTCGGCGAGGACCACAAACCAGCGGAGGTGCTCACGCATGGGTCCATTATGCATATCTGACATAAGAGCTGCGCAAGCCATGTATTTCCGTTTGTAGCGACGTCGCGCGAGGATGGGTGTCGTGACGATCGGATCGACGGCCGGCGGGTTGCCGCACGGGCCGGCAGGTTACCGCCGTGGGGACGCGGGGTACCGGCGGATCACCACGGCCCTGTTCGCTGCGGGCATGACGACCTTCGTCGCCATGTATGCCGAGCAGGCGGTGCTGCCGGAGCTGACGACGCAGTTCTCGGTGTCACCGGCCACGTCCGCGCTGGCGGTGTCGGCAACGACGGGCCTGTTGGCGCTGGCGATCATTCCCGCGAGCGTCCTGTCCGAACGGTTCGGTCGAGTGCGAGTGATGGCCACCTCCGGCCTCATTGCGGCCCTGCTCGGCCTGGTCATTCCGCTCGCGCAGACGATGGGAGTGCTGATCGTGCTGCGCGCGCTGCAGGGCGCGGCGCTCGCCGGGGTGCCGGCGACGGCCATGGCCTACCTTGCGGAGGAGGTCCACGGAAGTGATCTCGGCGCGGCCATGGGTCGCTATATCGCGGGCACCACGATCGGCGGCCTGGCCGGGCGGCTGCTGACCTCCTTCGCTGTCGACCTCACGTCGTGGCGGTGGTCACTCGAGCTGGCGGCGGTCGTGTCGCTGCTGTTCACCGCAGCATTTCTGCGTGCGGCGCCACCGTCGATCTACTTCCGGCCGCAGCGGATCGGGCTGCGCAGCACCTGGAGCCATCTGTTGGAGCACGTGCGGCAACCTGGCCTGCTCGCGCTGTTCGGCACGGGCTTCCTGCTGATGGGTGGGTTCGTGTCGTTCTACAACATCATCGCGTTCCGGCTTCTGGCCAAGCCGTTCAGCCTGCCGCAGTCGGTGATCGGGCTGGTCTTCCTGATGTATCTCTCGGGCACCCTCTCGTCGGCCCTGGCCGGCCGACTGGCGGACCGCCTGGGCCGCCAGCGGGTGCTGCTGGGTGTCGAGATCGTCTCGTGGACCGGGCTGATCATCACGCTGCCGGCAAACCTGCCGTGTGTGCTGGTCGGCATGCTGCTGTTCACCGCGGGGTTCTTCGCCGCACACGCTGTGGCGAGCGGCTGGGTGGGTCTGCTGGCTGATCGCCATCGCGCGGAGGCCAGCTCGCTCTATCTGTTCGCCTACTACGTGGGCAGCTCCGTTGCGGGGGCGATCGTCGGCCTGGCCTTCAGCGCGGCCGGCTGGACGGGCACGGTCCTCTTCATCGGCGCGCTCTATCTTGCCGCCATCGTCGTGGCCGGTGTGATCCCGGTCCTTGCGCGACGCGATGGGAGCAGGCCGACCGTGCAGGTCGAACCGGCTCACCTCTGACCCGCTCAGCGTTCGAGCGGTGGTGGTGCGGTGGAGTGGCCGGTGGGGGCGTGGCAGTAGGGCGTCCGGCAGGTGTGTCGCGGATGTTCAGGAATTCGGTGAGTGGCCTGGCTATGTCGATGGATTCTGATGTCGCTGCTTGTTCGGTGGCGCCGTTCGTGACCCGCCCTGCCTGTGGGTGCTCCGTCCATCACCGAGGCACCATTGACACGCTGGAGCGCTCGGTTGCTACACATCCCAGGCAGGGTGCGGCGTGTACAACTCGGTCCGCCCGGCTGGCTGATCCTTGAGGTCGGCCAGGAGACCGACCGGAGTGTCGGCTTCGTCGAGCTCGCGCCGCAGCGCGTCCCGGTTGGTCGGCTCATCGTGCTCACGGAAGCGTTTGCACCAGCAACGATGGAGCCCGTTCTGTACGCCAAACCGGGCCGTCGTCGCTGATCGAGTGGACGATCTCGGGAACCGTGCAGCCGCCGCTGGACCACCGGTACGGCTACCGGCTCGAGCCGGCCGAGCACGGCACCCTGGTGACCTCCTACTACGACTGGACTGGGATCGAGGAAGTCCTACCGCCCACGGGGCATCTTCCCAGTCATCCCCGAGAGCGCGATCCGGGCTACCTTGGGCATCCTCGCGTGCACTGTCCAAACGTGCGCGTGACAGCTCCACCGCCTCGCCCGTATGCTGCACCCATGAGTCCGATTGCGATCTCTCGCCGCTGCTGGTGGCTGCCCTGACAGGCGGCCGCTGACAAGACTCGATCCATCACGCCGCCCTTGGGCGGCGTTGTGCTGTGCCAGCATTGGCTGACGCTCGCCTGAGGGCTCGATCCGTAAAAGGAAGCCCATCATGACAGTCCTACCAACCAGCACCCCGAGCGACATGTCGACCGATCCGTCCTTCGACGCGGCGGCGTCTCGAAGTGTCTTGCTGCACGAGCTGATTGACGATCCGGAGTCATCTGGCCGCGTCAAACTTCGGGTGTTGACGGGAGACCGCCCGACCGGACCGCTCCACATCGGGCACTACCTCGCGAGTCTGCGGTCTCGAGTCGAGCTGCAGGACAAGGGCATCGAGAGCCTGGTTCTCGTAGCCGACTACCAGGTCATCACCGATCGTGACTCGGTCGGTGCGATCCAGGACAACGTGATGGGCTGCGTGCTCGACTATCTCGCGGCAGGCATCGACCCCGAGCAATCGACGATCTTCACGCACTCCGCGGTGCCGGCCCTCAACCAGCTGCTCCTGCCGTTCCTGTCGCTGGTCACCGACTCCGAGCTACGCCGCAACCCGACCGTCAAGGACGAGCTCGCGGCCACGGACGGCCGGCCGCTGTCCGGCCTGCTGCTGACCTATCCGGTGCACCAGGCCGCCGACATCCTCTTCTGCCACGCGAACGTCGTGCCGATCGGCCGGGACAACCTGCCACACGTGGAGCAGACACGCCTCATCGCTCGCCGGTTCAACCGCAGGTATGCCGGTGGGCAGGAGGTGTTCCGCGAGCCCGACGCGTTGCTCTCGGACGCACCGCTGGTGCTCGGCCTGGACGGCCAGAAGATGTCGAAGAGCCGCGGCAACAGTGTCACCCTGGCAGCGACCGCCGACGAGACGGCGGCGCTGATCCGCAAGGCCCGCACCGACTCCGAGCGGCGAATCACGTTCGAGCCGGGCCGGCGCCCCGAGGTCTCGAGCATGCTGACCACTGCCGCGCTCTTCCGCGGCGAGAGCCCGCAGCAGATCGCCGAACAGGTCGGCGACGGGGGAGCGGCGCAGCTGAAGAAGGTCGTGATCGAGGCAGTCAACGAAGGCCTGGCCGGCCACCGTCGGCGACGTGCCGAACTCGCGGCCGACCAGGCCTACCTACGAGATGTGCTTCGCGCGGGAAACGCACGGGCGGACGAGATCGCCGAGGCGACGCTGGCCACCGTTCGGCAGGTCATGCAGATGACCTACTGAACGGTGGCGAGCTGCGTCAGCGACGCCCGCGGCTGAAGTCCGCTGCGTTGTGCGAGCGTCCGGCTGAGCCGGCGCCGGGGCCCGATCGGCCGCGACCGGCACCACCGGAACTGCGACGCTCCGAGCTGCCGGGCGACGTGCGGCGCTGCGAGGACGTGCGGCCACCGCCACCAGACGCGCGGGCCGGCTTCTTCGAGCGTGAGCCGTTGTTGCTCCGACCATTATTCGTCTGGGGGGCGACCAGCGGTGCAAGTCCGCCGGCTACCAGTGTCCGCTCGCCGGGAGCGAGCGTCCGCAGCACCGGGTGCGTCGTGTCGGCGACTCGCGTGGTCGTCGGCTTGATGCCGGCGGCCCGCGTGAGGCTGCGCACGTCGCGGACTTGGTCGTCGGTCATCAAGGTGATCACGGTGCCCTCGGCACCAGCGCGCGCGGTCCGGCCGGACCGGTGCAGGTAGGCCTTGTGCTCGGTGGGCGGGTCCGCGTGAATGACCAGCGCGACATCGTCCACGTGGATGCCGCGGGCCGCGACGTCCGTGGCAACGAGGGTGTTGGCCCGGCCGTCGTGGAACGCTGCCATGTTGCGGGTGCGGGCGTTCTGGCTGAGGTTCCCGTGCAGCTCGATCGCGGGCACACCCTGACTGTTGAGTTGACGCGAGAGGGCCTTGGCACCGTGCTTGGTGCGCGTGAAGATGACCGTGCGTCCGGGTGCACTGGTGAGGTCGACGAGGATCGGCACGCGGTGGTCGCGTCCGATGTGCAGCACGTGGTGGCTCATCTGCGAGACCGGAGACTGTGCCGAGTCGGCTTCGTGGGTCACCGGGTTGTGCAGGAACTGCTTGACGATGACACCGACGCCGGAGTCGAGGGTGGCCGAGAAGAGCAGGCGCTGACCGCGATCGGGCGTCTGCTTCAGCAGGCGGCGCACGACCGGCAGGAAGCCGAGGTCGGCCATGTGGTCGGCTTCGTCGAGCACGGTGATCTCCACGCCGGCGAGCGACGCATGGCCCTGACCGATCAGGTCATCGAGCCGACCCGGGCAGGCGACGAGCACGTCGACACCACGCTGGAGTCCGCGGACCTGAGGGTTTTGGCCGACGCCGCCGAAGACGGTGAGGGTGGACATGCCCGCCGACTGGGCCATCGGCGCGAGTGCTCGCTCGATCTGGCCGACCAGCTCGCGGGTGGGGGCGAGAATCAGGGCGCGTGGCTGCTTGGGGCGGCGTGGCTGCCCCGACGCGGCGAGGCGTGCCACGAGCGGCAGCAGGAACGCGAACGTCTTGCCCGAACCGGTACGGCCGCGGCCGAGCACGTCCCGGCCGGCAAGGGAGTCAGGCAGCGTCGCTGCCTGGATCGGAGTGGGGGTGTCGATTCCTTGCGAGGCAAGGATGTCGGCCAGGGAAGCGGGCACACCGAGATCGGTGAAGCTCTGAGTAGACAAGAAAATAGACTCTTCTGTGGGAACTGTCTCACCACAGCCAGACGAGGACTCCGTGGAGTCAAAAGAACGGCCGGTGCGGAGCCATTCGCTGCAACACACCCACAGCTCGAGGTAAGACTGGACGAACTGCTAACCAGGAGGCTACCGCACCGCCCCCTGGGAACTCGCATTCAGACGGCCGCGTGTGAGCAGGGACACACGGCACTCAGGGGGCGCAGCAGTGGTTCAGCGCTCGTCTTCGGAGTCCGCCTCGCGGTCGTCGGCCTGCTCCTGGGGACTCGGCGGCATCCCCTCCTCGGTGGCGACCTCCTCTTCCTGCTTGTCGTAGGCGTCGTTCGTGTTTTGGGTACTCATAGGGCCAGCCTCCACCCTCGGCAGGGGGTCTGGCCAGCCGACGGCCCTCGCCCATCACATCGAGAGCGCCCGGGGCGGGCAGCAGCCGTCGTGTCTGCTCAGCGCCGGCGACGTATGCCGAGCTGGTGGCAACGGTGCCGCTGGAGTACGGCACCCGGTACACCGTCCAGTGAAGGAGTTGGCAGACTCGACCAGATGAGTGCGCCAGAGATCATCGCCGTCGTCGGTCCGACAGCCGTCGGCAAGTCCGACCTCGGTGTTGCGCTTGCACACGCGCTCGACGGCGAGATCGTCAACGCCGATGCCTCCCAGCTCTATCGAGGCATGGACATCGGCACAGCCAAGCTGACGATGGCGCAGCGGGCTGGCGTGCCACATCACCAGCTGGATGTGCTCGATGTTCGCGACGAGGCGAGTGTCGCGGCATACCAAAGGCATTCGCGTGAGGACCTCGACCGCATCCGCGCGAGCGGCCGGCAGCCGATCCTGGTGGGTGGCTCCGGCCTCTATGTGCGGGCATCGCTGGATCACCTGGAGATCCCTCCTACCGACCCGCAGGTTCGGGCGGCCTGGGAGGAGCGGCTGCAGGAGCGCGGTACGGCAGAGCTGCACGCCGTGCTCGCGGAGCGCGACCCCGTGGCTGCGGCGCAGATTCTCGCCACGAACGGGCGCCGGATCGTGCGAGCGCTGGAAGTCATCGATGTCACCGGCCGACCGTTCAGCGCCACCATGCCGACTCGCACCTATGAGCGCCCGACGCTGATGATCGGGCTCAAGGCGCCTCGGGAGGTTCTCGACGAACGTATCGAGCAACGCGTCCACCACATGTGGGAAGCCGGTCTGCTCGAGGAGGTGCGCGGGCTCATCGACCATGGGCTGCGAGACGGGCGCACCGCCAGCCGGGCGATCGGCTACGCCCAGGCACTGGCGCAGATCGACGGTCGTCTCGGTGAGGAGGAGGCGAGGACGTCAACGTGCTCAGCCACCCGCAAGCTCGCGCGTCGTCAGCTGTCGTGGTTCCGTCCGGACCCGCGGGTCGTATGGCTGCCGCACGACGCGGCGAACCTCACGGATCGGGCGTTGCAGGCGGTTCGAGCGGCGGCGCAGGTTGATGCGAGAGGATGACCACGTGACGACCATCCAGTTCGCCAAAGGCCACGGCACGCACAACGACTTCGTGCTCATCCCGGATGTGGACGGGCAGGTCGACCTGACGCCGGCGCAGGTCGCCTTCCTGTGCGACCGGCGTGGCGGGATCGGCGGAGACGGGCTGATCCGCATCGTCCGGTCGGCCGCCAGCGGCGAGCCGGCGGTGGCCGACGGGCCGGAGTGGTTCATGGACTATCGCAACGCCGACGGGTCGGCGGCCGAGATGTGCGGCAACGGCACCCGGGTGTTCGCGAAATACCTCGTCGACCACGACCTGGCCGATGGTCCCGAGTTCGAGATCGCGACGCGCGCCGGGAGCAAGCGCATCAACCTCGTCCCGAACGGCTACCGCACGGATCTGGGCGAGTGGCGGTTGAGCCGTCTCGATGAGGCTCAGGAGCGAGGGATGGACAGCGTGGTCCAGGTCGTCGGTGCCGCCGAACCGCTGCCTGCGCTGAGTGTCGACCTGGGCAACCCGCATACCGTCATCGCACTGCCGCCCTCGGTCGATCTCGACGGACTCGATCTGACCCACCCGCCGAAGGTGGATCCGGAGCCTCCGCACGGCACGAATGTCGAGTTCGTCCGGGCTCACGCTCCAGGGCACATCAGCATGCGGGTGCATGAGCGTGGTGTGGGGGAGACCCAGTCGTGTGGCACTGGTGCGGCGGCTGCGGCAATCGCCACCTGGTGGTGGGGCGGTCAGCCGGTGGACCACCTGAATTGGAACGTCGACCTTCCGGGCGGGCGGCTCGGCGTGCACCTCCTGCTCCATCGGGTGGCGCTGTCCGGACCGGCGCAGATCGTCGCCACCGGAGAGGTCACCCTTCCCGAGTGACCTGCAGGATCCGGAATCCCCGGATGCTCGTATATCGCGTGGTCACGAGCCCGTCGCCGGACAGCTCGTCGTTCAGCCAGCGCTGCAGGGAGTCCGAACCGAGGTTCCGCTGCACCACCAGGTAGGCCGTGCCGTGCTCGGACATCCGCGGCAGCCAGGTGCGCATCAGGTCGTGCAGCACCTTCTTGCCCACCCGGATCGGCGGGTTGGACCAGATGAGGTCGAACCGGACCTCGGCGGGCAAAGCATCCGGCGTCGTTGCGGTGACACCCGACAGGCCGAGCGACCTCGCGTTGGTCCGCGTGAGGTCGAGCGCACGCTCGTTGACGTCGACCGCCCACACCGTCGCTGCCGGCGCGGCGAGCGCGAGCGTGAGCGCTACTGGTCCCCAGCCGCATCCGAGATCGAGGAAGGTGCCCGTGGAAGGCGGCGGCGGCGCATGAGTCAGCAGCACGGTGGTGCCCTGGTCGATGCGGTCGGGGGAGAAGATCCCGGGCGCCGTGACGATCTCGCGCGTCGCACCGGCGAGCGGCACATTCATCGTCCGGCGCTCGTCGTCGCTGGCCGGCTGCGCGGTGAAGTAGTGGTCGGACATCGCCACACAGCCTACTGATCTGGCTGGGACCCGGCGTGCGGCATACGGCGTGCGTGGGCACGGATATGCGCGGTGGTGAGCCCGGTCCGGCAGCATTTGGCGTGCGTGGGCACGGATATGCGCCTCAAGGACCGGTGCGCCCGGGAAAGTAGCGGCACCACGTGGTGTCCAGACAGGGGACCGGCATCCCGCGCTCGCGCATGGCGGTGGTGATGCGGTGCAGAGTCCGATCCGGCGTGGCGAAGAGATCGGTGGCGATGACGACGATGAACCGCCAGTCCTCGCCCTCGATGTCCTCCCGTCGGGCCAGGTCCGCGGTCCACTGCCGCCGACGGTCGATGTGGTGCCGCCCGTCGTACTCGATCGCGAGGCGGGCATCGGGATACGACAGATCGATGCGGTACCGCACCCGGCCACATTTGTCATGGAGCTCGAGGTTGACCACCGGTTCAGGAAGCCCGGCGAGCACCATCAGCAGCCGCAGCCTCGACTCATTCGGTGAGTCGACGCGTGCCCGAGCCAGACCGGCTGCTCGACGTGCGAGGTGGGCGCCCTTGCCGGAGTAGCTTCCAGCTGCCTCGACCAGTTCAGCCAGGAACTGCTCGTCGGACCTGGCAAAGGAGTCAGCGAGCACCACGAGGTCGACGAGATCGAGCACCGCCGCCAGGTCGAGAAAGGTCTGCACCCGATCAGTCACCCGGATACCACGTGCCCAGGTCGTCGAAGGCCGCCGACGATAACGATGCAGCCTGATGTCGGCGCGACCTGTGCGCAGCGCACGGTCACCACCGAGGTGGACGACGGCAGTGTCAGGCACGACGCCGCCGAGCATGCGGGCAGCGCTGTGATGGCTGACGCACCACGCACCAGGAACGACCAGCAGGGCGCCCTGGATCAGCAGCTGAGGCGTGATCGGCACAAGTGCGCTGACGTAGCAGTCCTGCCACAGTCGGGTGTAGGCGGGTGACTCCAGCACGGATCGTGAGACACCGGCTGCCAGGGCGGTCCGATAGCGGAACGGACGACTCGGATCCAGGTGTGCAGGCGCCATATCCACGACCGTGCCAGCCGCAAGGGCACCGTTTGGAGTTTTCCACAGGCGAATGTGCAGTCGGCGGACGTCCTGGCACGGCAAATGGCGTGCGTGGGCACGGATATGCGCGGTGGTGAGGCCGGTCCGGCAGCATTTGGCGTGCGTGGGCACGGATATGCGGCTGTTGGGCGCGGCCGGACGGCTCGGAGACTGGCATAAAGCGGTCGCGCGCGGCGTTGATGTTTGCAAGCATGTCAGTGACGCAAGGGAGAACATGACCGCACACAACGACTTTCTCGAGGGGCACGCAGAGGCGCTGGCCGACCGGGAAGACCTGGACACGCGATACGACGAGTCGGGCTTCTTGATCGACGGGTCGCCGGACGGTGAGCAGTTCGACCGCGAGGCGCGCGCGGCGCTGCGCCGGGTCGAGGGCCTGTCCACCGAGCTGCAGGACGTCACCGAGGTCGAGTACCGCCAGTTGCGGCTGGAGCGGGTGGTCCTCGCGGGGGTATGGGGTGAGGGCACCATCGAGGACGCGGAGAACTCCCTGCGCGAGCTGTCCGCGCTCGCCGAGACCGCGGGTTCGACCGTGCTGGCCGGGGTGCTGCAGCGGCGGATGCGTCCGGATCCCGGCACCTGGATGGGCTCCGGTAAGGCGGTCGAGCTGCGCGACCTGGTCATCGCGGAGGGCGCCGACACGGTCATCGCCGACGGTGAGCTGGCTCCGAGCCAGCGGCGTGGCCTGGAGGACGTCGTCAAGGTCAAGGTCATCGACCGCACCGCGTTGATCCTGGACATCTTCGCCCAGCACGCCAAATCCAAGGAGGGCAAGGCCCAGGTCGAGCTCGCCCAGCTGCAATACCTCCTCCCGCGGCTGCGCGGCTGGGGCGCCTCGATGTCCCGGCAGGCCGGTGGCCAGGCAGGCGCGACGGGTCAGGGCATGGGCTCCCGCGGCCCTGGTGAGACCAAGATCGAGCTGGATCGCCGGCGCATCAACACCCGCATGTCCAAGCTCAAGCGCGAGCTGGGCGGCATGAAGACCATGCGCGACACCAAGCGGCACTCACGTCAGGTGAACCACGTGCCGTCGGTGGCCATCGCCGGCTACACCAACGCCGGCAAGTCCTCGATTCTGAACCGGCTCACCGACGCCGGAGCGCTGGTGCAGAACCAGCTGTTCGCCACGCTGGACCCGACGGTCCGGCGCGCAGAGACCTCGGACGGCCATCTGTACACCCTGGCCGACACCGTTGGTTTCGTGCGAGACCTGCCCCACCAGCTGGTCGAGGCATTCCGCTCCACCCTGGAGGAGGTTGCCGACGCCGATCTGGTGCTGCACGTCGTGGACGGCTCGCACCCGGACCCCGAGTCGCAGATCACCGCGGTGCGGGGCGTGCTCGCCGACGTCGGTGCGACCGACATCAAAGAGGTCATCGTGATCAACAAGGCAGACCTTGCGCCGCCGGACGTCATCGCTCGACTGCAGCGTGCCGAGAAGCACTCGGTGGTCGTGTCGGCGCGCACCGGCGCCGGGTTCGATGACCTGCGGGACCTGATTGACCGTGAGCTGCCGCATCCCGACCTGCGCGTGGAGGTACTGCTGCCCTATGACCGAGGCGACCTGCTGAGCCGCATTCACCACGAGGGCGACGTCATCAGCAGCGACCACACTCCGGACGGCACTCATATGCACGCGAAGGTGACCCGCATCCTGCGGGGCGACCTCACTGCCTACCTCGTGTGACCCGGTCTCGGCGCGCTAGGCTCACGTCGTAGGCTCACCCTGGCGGAGTTTGACGACAAAGGAGCGCACACGACCATGGGTTACAACATCGTGCGGGGAATGCTGGCCACTTTTGCCCTCTTCTTCGCGGTCTTCTGCGGAGCCTGCGTGCTGCAGGCGGTGCTGTCCGTATTCGGCGTCCGCATCCCGTAACACGCTGTGACGCAGAGCGCCGAGCACGCCCGGATAGCGGCGTCGCCGACCGATGACTCCCCGTGGAAGCTCTGGGGCCCGTACGTGTCGGGACGCCAGTGGGGGACGGTCCGGGAGGACTATTCGGCCGATGGGGACGCCTGGGCCTACCTTCCCTTCGACCAGGCGCACCGACGGTCCTACCGATGGGGCGAGGACGGTCTCGCCGGACTGTGCGACAGGTTCGGGTTCTTCAACCTTGGTGTCGCGCTCTGGAACGGTCACGACGACCGCCTCAAGGAGCGCTTCTTCGGCCTGACGAATGCTCAGGGCAACCACGGCGAGGACGTCAAAGAGGTGTGGTGGCCCATCGATGCCACCCCGACGCACTCCTACGCCACCTGGCTCTACCGTTACCCCCAGGCGGCCTTCCCGTATGCGGACCTGCTGGCCGGGTCCGCGAGCCGCGGCCGGCTCGACCCCGAGTACGAGCTGACCGACACCGGTGTCCTGGAGGACAATCGGTTCTTCGACGTACACGTCACGTATGCCAAGGCCGGCCCGATGGACATCGGCATGGAGATCCGCGTCACCAATCAGGGGCCGGATGCCGCGCCCCTGGATCTGATGCCGCAGGGCTGGTTCCGCAACACCTGGGCGTGGGGACGCGACGACCGCAAGCCGACGATGGAATTGCGCGGTGGGGCGGTTGACATCTCCCACGCCTGGCTGGGCAGCTACCAGCTCATCGCGGACGGCGATCCGCGGATCTTGTTCTGTGACAACGAGTCCAACAACGAGCGGCTGTTCGGTTCAGCCAACGTGACCGACTGTCCCACGGACGGCCTCGACGACGCGATCGTCCACGGCGACACCTCGCACGTGCGAGCCGATGCAGGCACGAAGGTCGGCTTCTGGTGGCACTACGACTCGGTGCCGGCAGGGGAGAGCGTCACCGTGCGGCTGAGGCTTCGCGGAGTAAGCCCGGCGGCCGCGAACGGTGCGGGCGTGGCGCCGATGGAGGCGGCCACCGGCGACGCGTTCGGCGAGGACTTCACCGGTGTGGTCGAGCACCGTCGCGGCGAGGCCGACGACTTCTATGACGCCGTGATCCCCGAGTCCGCCGGTGATCAGGACAAGCACATCGCGCGGCGGGCGTTTGCGGGTCTGCTGTGGGGCAAACAGCTGTTCCGCTACTCCGTCAACGAGTGGCTGGAGGGCGATCCGGGGGAGCCGGCACCTCCCGCGGACCGCAGGGACCGACACAGCGGACGCAATGCGACCTGGACCCACTTCGACGTGGCCGACATCATCTCGATGCCCGACTCGTGGGAGTACCCGTGGTTCGCGTCCTGGGACCTGGCCTTCCACACGGTGCCGCTCGCCGAGATCGATCCGGCGTTCGCCAAGAGCCAGCTCGAGTTGATGTGCCGTGAGTGGGCGCAGCACCCGAACGGGCAGCTGCCCGCCTACGAGTGGAACTTCAACGACGTCAACCCGCCGGTCCACGCCTGGGCCGCCTGGCAGGTCTTCACGATCGACGGTGGCCGCGACCACGAGTTCCTGGTCCGCATCTTCTCCAAGCTGCTGCTGAACTTCTCGTGGTGGATCAACCGCAAGGATGCCGACGGGTCCTACCTCTTCGAGGGCGGCTTCCTCGGGATGGACAACATCGGCCTGTTCGACCGATCGCAGCCTCTCCCGAACGGGATGCGGCTCGAGCAGTCGGACGCCACCAGCTGGATGGCGTTCTACTCGCTGTCGATGCTGCGCATCGCCGTGGAGCTGGCGCGGACGAAGCCCGGCTGGGACAGCACCGCACGGACTTTCTTCGAGTACTTCCTGCGGTTGGCCGGCGCGATGGACAACTTCGGGCATCAGGGCATCTCGCTGTGGTCGCAGGAGGACGGGTTCTACTACGACGCGATCGTGCGCCCGGACGGCACCTCGGAGCAGCTACCCGTCCGATCGCTGGTGGGGCTGCTGCCCCTGATTGCGGTCGAGACCGTGCATCCCGCCGTACTCGACGAGCTGCCCGGTCTCATCTCGGAGGTCCAGTGGGTGTCCCGTCGGGACCCTCAGCTCGCGGACGTGCTCATGCACCACGAGTCGACGGACGACCAGCGCATCACGATGACGCTGGTCGGCAAGGAGCGTCGCGCGCGGCTGCTGGGGCACCTGCTGGACGAGTCGGAGTTCCTCGGACCCCATGGCATCCGGTCGCTTTCGGCCGCCTACCGCGAGCAGTTCACGATGGATGTCGACGGCGCGAACCTCTCGATCCGCTACAACCCCGCGGAGTCTGACACGGCACTGTTCGGCGGCAACTCGAACTGGCGGGGACCGATCTGGTTCCCGGTCAACTTCCTGCTGCTCGACGCGTTGCGCACGCTTGCGGTCGCGAACCCGCAGGCGCGGCTCGAGTGTCCGACGGGCTCGGGACACGAAGGCTCGATCGCCGATGCGGCAGCAGACCTGACCGGTCGTATGGTCGATCTCTTCCGTCCCGGTGTCGACGGTCGCCGGCCCGGCACGCCGCGGTGGTACCCGAGCGGACCGTTGTGGGACGAGCACGTGACCTTCTGCGAATACTTCGACGGTGACAACGGCGCGGGGCTGGGGGCTACCCACCAGACGGGGTGGACCGCGCTGGTCGCGCACCTGATCTGCGCACCGCACGGACGGATGTTCTCCTAGGCCGCCGGCCCCGGCTGCAGTGGATCCGCGCGCTATAGCCTGCGACTTCACTGCACGCCCGACGGTCCCCGTCGGTCCGCAGTGGATCCGCGCGCTATAGCCTGCGATTTCACTGCAGCACGGTGCCGTGATCGCCGACGGTGACCCGTTGTAGGACGGACTGTCCACAGCGAGTCGGTGCCCTTCCCGCGGGGGCGGGGGTGCGGCATACGCTGGGGCAATGCCTGCCGACCTCGACGCACTCCTGCACGCCGCCGTCCAGGGAGTCGGAGGAGTGGAGCGCCCGGGGCAGGTGCAGATGGCGCACGCGGTGACCGACTCCGTCGCGGAGGGCTCCCACCTGCTCGTCCAGGCCGGCACCGGGACCGGCAAGTCGCTTGCCTACCTGGTGCCGGCGATCAAGCATGCGGTGGAGACCGGCCGACCCGCGATCGTTGCGACGGCCACCCTGGCGCTGCAGGCCCAGATCGTCGACCGCGACCTGCCGCGGATCGCGGACGCGCTGCGCCCGGTGCTCGGCCGCCGGCCGACCTACGGCCTGGTGAAGGGGCGGCGCAACTACCTGTGTCAGCACAAGCTGGTGGGCGGATATCCGGACGAGGATGAGGGTCTGATCTCGGTCGGTGACGTCGATGCCGGGGCGGGGCGCCTGGGCCAGGAGGTCACCCGGCTGCGGGAGTGGGCCGACGAGACCGACTCGGGCGACCGTGACGAGCTGGTGCCAGGTGTCAGCGAGCGCGCCTGGCGGCAGGTGTCGGTGTCCGCCGACCAGTGTCTGGGCCAGAAGTGCCCGATGGTGCAGGAGTGCTTCGTCGAGCGTGCGCGCGCCGCTGCCAAGGACGTCGACGTCGTCGTGACCAACCACAGCTTCATGGCGATCGACGCCTTCGAGGGCCGCCAGATGCTGCCGGAGCACGACCTGCTGATCATCGACGAGGCGCACGAGCTGGTCGACCGGGTCACCTCCACGATCACCGACGATCTCACGGCCGGGATGATCTCGACGGCCGTAAAACGCTGCGGCCGGCTGGCCGACACGGCCACGCTGGGTGAGATGGGCGAGTTCTTCGACCAGATCCTCGGGCAGCTCGCCGAGGGCCGCCTGATGGGGGTGCCCGACAACCTCGCGCTCGCGCTGACCCGGTTGCGCGATGCGGCGCGCGAGGTGCAGAGCGAGCTCAAGCCCGCGTCGCCGGCCGACAATGACGGGTCGCGTCAGATGGCCCGCGCTGCCGTAGACGAGCTCTTCGACAATGCAGAGCGCATCCTGGAGGAGCGGGAGCTCGACGTGACGTGGGTCAGCCAGGACCCACGCCGGGGGAGTGTGCTGCGCGTCGCGCCGATGAGTGTGGCAATGCTGCTGCGCGACAAGGTCTTCGACGATCGGACCGTGGTCATGACCTCCGCGACCCTCGAGCTCGGTGGCACGTTCGACGCCATCGCCGGCACCCTCGGCCTACGCGGCGAAGGCGGGCCGCCGTGGTCGGGCCTCGACGTCGGCTCACCCTTCGACTACCCGACGCAGGCCATTGCGTATGTCGCGCAGCACCTGCCGGCGCCCGGCCGGGACGGCACGTCGACCGCGACCATGGACGAGATCGAGACGCTGATCCGGGTGGCCGGCGGACGCACCCTCGGCCTGTTCTCATCGACCCGCGCCGCGAAGGCCGCCGCGGAGGAGATGCGAATCCGGTTCGGTGACGACATCCCGGTGCTGTGTCAGGGCGACGACCAGACCTCTACGCTCGTGCGGGCGTTCGCGTCGGACGCGACCACCTGTCTGTTCGGGACGATGTCCTTGTGGCAGGGCGTCGACGTGCCTGGCTCGGCCTGCCAGCTGGTGCTGATCGACCGCATACCCTTTCCCCGGCCGGACGACCCACTGGCATCGGCGCGGTCCCAGGCGATCGCCAAGATGGGCGGCAACGGATTCATGGCCGTGTCGGCCACCCACGCGGCGCTTCGCCTCTCCCAGGGTGCAGGACGCCTGATCCGGCGGTCCTCGGACCGCGGTGTCGTCGCGTTCCTCGACTCGAGGATGATCTCGGCACGGTATGCCGGGTTCCTTCAGCGCTCGCTGCCGCCGTTCTGGCCCACGACGGATCGTGGTCTCGTGCTGCAGGCACTCAAACGGCTGCACGAGACCGCGGACCCGGTGGTCCCCGTGGAGCGCCCGGCCGAGCGCAGCCTGGCCGTGATGAGCGGGCAGAAGGAGGCGGCGCCCACTGCCGAGCCCACCGTCACGATGCCGGTGACCGAGTCGGAGGACTCCGGGCTGCCGGCCGACCCCAGCCCGCAGGAGGCGCGAATCGCGCCAGGCCACGACCCGTCGGGATCGGTGGGCGAGCGGGACTGGACTGCCGAGGACGACGAGGAGCTGCGTGATGGTGCGGACCTCGGCCTGACGCTGGAGGAGCTTGCGGATCACCTCGACGTTGCCGTGTCCGAGGCGGCCGCACGAGCCACGAGTCTCGGCCTCTCCCTGGAGAGCTGACACCCAGCCCGTGCGTGTCGGACGGAGATGGCAGGGTTGTGACATGAGAACCACCGCACGAGGCCGTTGCCCCCGATGACCGGGATGCCGACATATGTGCTGATCGCCGGGCCCGAGCAGGTCTTGGCCGATCGAGCGCTGGCCAGCACGATCGAGGCCTACCGAGCCGTTGACCCCGAGACCGAGGTCATCCGGATGGAGGCGAGCACCTACCAGCCCGGGGAGCTGGCGATGCACGCGAGCCCGAGTCTCTTCAGCGGCACCAAGCTGCTCGTGGTGCGCGATCTGGACGAGGGCGGCGACGATCTGGTCCAGGACGTCGTGGCGCTGGTCGAGACCGACCTGCAGGACGTCTGGCTGACCGTGCTGCACAAGGGCGGTCAGCGCGGGAAGAAGGCGCTGACGGCCCTGAAGAACGCCGATGCTCGGGTCATCGACGCGCCCGCCATCAAGTCGGACCGGGACAAGTCCTCGTTCGTCATGGGCGAGTTTCAGGTGGCGCGGCGCAAGATCACGCCCGATGCAGTGCGCGCGCTGCTCGAGGCGGTGGGCAAGGACCTTTCCGAGCTGGCATCGTCGTGCCAGCAGCTCATCGCCGACACTGCCGGTGTGGTCGACGAGGGCCGGGTTGCCCTGTACTACGGGGGGAAGGTGGAGGCCACCGGTTTCCGGGTGGCCGACGCCGCCGTCGCCGGCAACGCGGCCGACGCGCTGCGGCTGCTGCGGCACGCGCTCGCCTCCGGGGTGGACCCGGTGCCGATCGTCGCGGTGCTGGCCAGTCAGCTGCGTCAGGTGGCGCGCGTGGCCACCGCCGGCGGCGGGTCATCGGGTGCGCTGGCGAAGTCGCTGGGAATGGCTCCCTGGCAGGTCGACCGCGCCCGGCAGGCGGCTCGTGGCTGGGACGGCGACCGACTCGGTCGCGCGATCCAGGCCGTGGCAGCAGCCGACTTCGCGGTCAAGGGCGGCGGGCGCGACCCCGTGTATGCCGTGGAGCAGGCCGTGCTCGCGATCACCGCGCAGCGGCATGGCGCGGCGACCGGTCGGGCTGGCTAGCGCCGAGGTCGTGCGCAGACGGCTTCCAGCAGGTGCCGAGCGACGTCCTTGGCGTCCAGGGCCGCGTCCAGATCCTCCTGCACCAGCGCGGTGACAATGGCGCCCTCGATGAGGAGCATGATCTGCCGGGCAAGGACTGGCGGGTCCGGTAGGTCGGCACGCTCGACCAGCTGCTCCACATACTCTCGATTGCGGCGCTTGTGGGCCATGGCCGGCTGCCGCGCCGGATGCGACCGGTCGGCGAGCTCGACGGTGGCGTTGATGAACGCACATCCGCGGAAGTGGTCGTCATGGAACCACTCGTCGAGCACGTCGAAGACGCTCAGCACCCTCTCGGTCGGCTCGACGTCGTGGTTTTCCACCTGCTCGACGAACCAGTTGTGGTAGCGCGTGTCGAGCCGGGCCAGGCATTCCACGATGAGTTGGTCCTTGGAGCCGAAGTGTCGATACAGCGACATCTTGGCGACGCCGGCGGACTCGATGACGGCGTCGATGCCGGTGTTGGTGATGCCCTGGTGGTAGAACATCCGCGTGGCCGCGGCGAGAATGCGCTCGCGAGCCGGCAGTGCCGCCACACCGCCGCGACCGGGTGCGCGCTGCGGCTGTCCGACCTTTGTCTGACTCATTGCCTCATCTTCTCCTTGACACTGCGATTCGGTCCGGACAAGATCCTATATATGAGACAGACTAGTCTCAACCATGTGCGGAGGAGCCGCTTCGGCATGCCGTTTCACCGTGGCCTGCACCTCCCGGACCGTCTGCACGAGACGAAGGAGTCACCCTTATGCAGGTCGAAGCAGGATCGTTGACGCGGTTGGCAGCCGTATGGTTCGGGGCCAAGACGGCACTCACTGCCGTGGCCGGTGACGGCACGACGAGCTCCCAGAGCTTTGCCGAGCTCAATGAGTCGGCGAACCGGATCGGGTCGGGGATGGTTGAGCTCGGCGTGCGGCGCGGTGATCGGGTCGGCGTGCTCGCCTACAACACGCCCGAGGTCTTCCAGATCTGGTTGGGTTGTGAGAAGCACAACCTGGTGCGCGAGGTGCTGCACACGCACATCGCGATGGATGACCACGTCTGGTCCTTGGACCACGTCGGCGCCACCGCACTGTTGTTCGACACGCGATTCACCAAGGAGATCGAGTCCTGTCGTAGTCGGCTGCAGACCGTGAAGCACCTGATCGCCATCGGCCCGGATGCCCCGGAGTGGGCGGTGCCCTATGCGGACGTCGTGGCTGCGGGTCGGGCGTCGGAGCCGCTGCTGGACGTCGACGAGAACGCGGCGAACTTCCTGCAGCTCAGCTCGGGCACGACGGGGCACCCCAAACCATGGGTGAAGACCTATCGCTCCTGGCAGGCGGTCATCGACCACAACCTGCACCATTTCGACACCTTCGGCCCCGGCATCCCGCCCGTCGGTCTCGACGACGTCAATCTGCACTTCCACGCGCTGCAGTGGGCAGCCGGCTTCCAGACGCTCTACCCGTACCTGATTCGAGGCGCACGGTCGGTGTTGCTGGACGATGCCGAGTTCGATCCGGAGGTCATCGTGGACACGATCCTGCGCGAGGGGGTCACCGCGACGTTCGCGCCCGGGCCGTTGTGGGGACCGATTCTGGACGAGGTCGAGAAGCGTGGCGGGATCGACCACCGGTTGCGCCGGGTCGTCATCTTCTTCGGCACTCCCGACCTGCTGGACCGGACGACCAAGCTGCTCGGACCGGTCTGGGCGCACGGATTCGGCTCGACCGAGCAGGGCGCCATCACCACCCGCCTGTTGCCCCACGAGCTCGACGGGCATCCGGAGCGCCGCGCCAGCGTGGGTCGAAGCGGCGGTCCGTTCTTCGAGATCGCCATCAAGGACCAGGAAGGAAACACGCTGGCTCCGGGTGAGGTCGGGGAGATTGCGGTGCGCAGCGCGATGTCACTCGGTGAGTACTGGGGGATGCCGGAGAAGACCGCGGAGGCAACCTTTCCCGGCGACTGGTTCCGCCCGTTCGATGTGGGTTACCTGGACGAGGACGGATACCTGTACTACGCCGATCGCGCAGTCGACACCATCACGATTGACGGGGCCGTGGTGTATCCGCACCTGGTGGAGGCGGCCGTGACGGGGCACCCGGATGTCGCCAACTGCGGCGTGATCGGGATGGGCGAACCGGACCGGCAGTCCGTGGTGGCGGTGGTTCAGCTCCGTCCGGGGTGTTCACCCGATGACGAGTTGACGTCGAGCATCCTCGCCTTTGTCCGCAGCACGCTCACTGAGCGGGAGTGCCCCGCCAGAATCGAGTACCGCACTGAGCTGCCCACGGTGCTCGGCGGAGCCAAGGTGCAGCGCGCCGAGCTGCGCACCCAGCTGACCGGGGCCGGCAGGTGAGTGCCACGGTCGTCGCCGGTCAGAACATCCGGACTGCGCTTCACTCGGCAGCCGATCGTGACCTTCTGGTTGGCGACCAGGGGGCGCGTACCGGCCGCGAGATCGCAGAGCGAACCTGTCGGTTGGCGGGCGCCCTCGTCGCCCGTGGCCTGACGGGTCGCCGGATCGGGTTGATGTACCGCAATGGGTTCGCGGCCTACGAGGCATTTCTCGCCGTCGAGTGGATCGGAGCGACGAGGGTTCCCGTCGACCCGGATGTTCCGCCCGTCGAGGCGAGCGCGGTCTTTGCGGGCGCCGCGGTCGACCTGGTCCTCGCTGACGAGGAGCACGTCGCGGGGCTGACCGGGGACGTGCTCGGCTACGACGGAGTTCCTCCGTCGGGCTCATCCTGGACCGACCAGATCGAGGTGGACTCGGACACCACGTTGGTCCTCTATCCACGCCAGGTCGTGGGCGGCGCGCTGCACGCCGTCACGACCTCCTATGGCAACTGGGACGCGGTGCTGCGGATCAATCGCGAGCTGTACCGGACCGGCTGGTACGGCCCCGGCTTCGACGATCGAGAAGTGCTGCTCACCATGCAGCAGCTGATGCACGGCACGGGGATGGTCGCGAGCTTTCCGTTCCTGTCGATGGGTCTGCCGCAAGTCGTCCTGGACCGGTTCGACGCGGATCGCGCGCTGCAGGCCGTCCACGAGCACCACGTCACCGCGACTTTTGGGGTTCCGGGCATGCTGACCAGGATGGCCGACCGGGCCCAGGAGGACGCGGTCCTGTCCCTGCGGCACACCCTTTACGGCGGAGCACCGTTGGCGGCGACCGAGCTGCGGCGGGTCCGGCGGGTGCTCGGGCCGTCGATGGTCCAGCTGTACGGACGGTTCGAGGCCGGCTGGCCTCTGGCGGTTCTGGGAACCAGCGAACACGAGCAGATCCTCGCCGGCGACGATGAGCTGGCGAGCAGCTGTGGCCGATTCATCCCCCAGATCGAGGTTCGCCTCGGGGATGCCCCGGGGAAGCCGCCCGGCTACGGCGAGCTGCAGACCCGCAGCCCGATGGTGTCGCCGGAACTCCTCGACCCCGAGGGATGGTGCTCCCTCGGGGACGTTGCCTACCTCGACGATGGGGGCTATGTGCACCTGGCCGGGCGCCTTGACGGCATGATCAACACGGGTTCGTACCACGTGTACCCAGGTCAGGTGGCCGAGGCAGTGGAGTCCGTTGCCGGTGTCCTCCGGGCGCGCATCACGGGGGAGCCCGACCCCACGTGGGGCGAGGCAGTGACCGCATACATCGTGCCCGAAGACCCCGCGGACTGGAGTAATCTGGTCGACCGGCTCAGAAGCAACCTGCCGCAGCGCCTGGCGAGGTACAAGATCCCCAAGTCGTATCACCAGGTCGCCGAGCTCCCCGCGGCCGACTGAGACGAACGGCAAAGCCCGCGATCGGCCACCGATTTGGGCGTCTTGCTGGGCCCCTGGTAGATTTACGCCTTGCGTGCGCGCTCTGGTCGTGCGCGCTCGCAGGACAGCACTATCAGCGTGACTGAATCGCCGGGTGTCCCCACGCCCAATCCGCAGTCACGTCTGTCGCCCTCATACGACAGCCAACAGATCTATCGACCGAGGAAGTACCACGTGGCAAACATCAAGTCGCAGATGAAGCGGATCAAGACCAACGCGGTCCGCACGCAGCGCAACAAGGCCTACAAGTCCGAGCTGCACACCTACATCCGCAAGGTCAGCGCGGCCACCGAGGCCGGCAAGAAGGACGAGGCGATCGCCGCCCTGCGCGACGCCTCCCGCAAGCTGGACAAGGCCGTCAGCAAGGGCGTGATCCACAAGAACAAGGCAGCCAACAAGAAGGCCGCCCTGGCGAAGAAGGTCAACGCGCTCTGACGGAGCCTGTGTCGATTGGCGCAGCCTGCGGCCGCGCTCTGACGCGAACTACACCACAAGGGCCGTCCCCCCCGCCGGGAGGCGGCCTTTGTCGTGCCCGGCGACGCCTGCGCTACCCTACGGATATGCAGCGTCTGCTCCTATTCCTTAGCCAGCCGCGCTGATCCACTCGGACCTCAGCGCGGCCACCCCTTGCCGGAGCAGGGGGTTCTTTTCTGTGGCGAGTCCGACGCGCAGCCGACGCCAGAGCACCCCCGAAGGACGACGACATCATGAGTGAGACCGAGCCACAGCACCGTTACAACGCCGTGCTGGCCGGGCAGATCGAGCGCCGCTGGCAGGACCGCTGGCAGGAGTCCGGTGCCTTCCACGCGCCGAACCCCGCGGGCCCCTGGGCCGAGCCCGACAAGGTCGGGCGCCGTAAGAAGATAATGATCCAGGACATGTTCCCGTACCCGAGCGGCGCCGGCCTGCACGTCGGTCACCCGCTCGGCTACATCGCCACCGATGTGTTCGCCCGCTATCAGCGCGCGGCCGGACGCAACGTGCTCTACACGCTGGGGTATGACGCGTTCGGACTGCCGGCCGAGCAGTATGCCGTGCAGACCGGCCAGCATCCGCGCAAGACCACCGAAGAGAACATGGGCAACATGCGTCGCCAGCTGCGTCAGCTGGGGCTGTCGCACGACGACCGGCGCTCCATCGTCACCATCGACCCGAACTACTACCGCTGGACGCAGTGGATCTTCCTGCAGATCTACAACGCCTGGTATGACCCGTCCGCCGGCCGGGCGCGCCCGATCGGCGAGTTGGTGTCCGCGTTCGAGTCCGGTGCGGTGCCGACCCCGGACGGGCGCGCCTGGGCGGACCTGAGCGACGAGGAGCGACGGGCCGCGGTGGACGGCCACCGGCTGGCCTACAAGTCGCAGTCCCCGGTCAACTGGGCCCCCGGCCTGGGGACCGTGGTGGCCAACGAGGAGGTCACGGCTGAGGGCCGCACGGAGCGAGGCAACTTCCCGGTCTTCAAGCGCAACCTGCCGCAGTGGATGATGCGGATCACCGCCTACGCCGACCGACTGATCGACGACCTGGACCGGCTGGACTGGCCAGAGTCGATCAAGCTGCAGCAGCGCAACTGGATCGGTCGCTCGAGCGGTGCCGCGGTGCGGTTCGCCGTCGATGGTTCGGACCACTCGATCGAGGTCTTCACGACTCGACCGGACACCATCTTCGGTGCCACGTTCATGGTGCTGGCACCCGAGCACCCGCTGGTCGACGCCATCGTGCCGTCGGCCTGGCCGGAGGGCACACAGGGCGCCTGGACCGAGGGCGCGGCCGACCCCCAGGCGGCGGTTGCCGCCTATCGGTTGGCCACGTCGCGACGCTCGGACCTGGACCGGCAGACGGACGGCAAGGTGAAGACGGGGGTCTTCACCGGCGCGTATGCCGTCAACCCGGTGTCGGGAGAACGCGTCCCGGTGTTCATCGCCGACTATGTGCTGATGGGGTACGGCACCGGTGCCGTGATGTCGGTGCCGGCCGAAGATCCCCGCGACTGGGCGTTCGCCAAGGCGTACGACCTGCCCTACCGCCGCACCGTGCAGCCCGGACCGGACCACGACGAGGACAGCGCATTCACCGGGACGGGTCCGATGATCAACTCGTCCAACGAGCGGATCTCGCTGGACGGCAAGGATGTCGGCGACGCAAAGGCAGACGTGATCGCGCTGCTGGAGGCCGATGGCACCGGCCGGGGCACCATCACCTATCGGCTGCGAGATTGGCTGTTCAGCCGGCAGCGCTACTGGGGCGAACCGTTCCCCATCGTCTACGACGAGGACGGCGTCGCACACGCCCTGCCCGACTCGATGCTGCCGGTCAAGCTGCCGGAGGTGGCCGACTACTCGCCCAAGACCTACGAGCCGGAGGACGCCGACTCCCAGCCCGAGTCCCCGCTCTCGCGCGCGAGCGAGTGGGTCGAGGTCGAGCTCGATCTGGGTGACGGGCCCAAGAAGTACCGTCGGGAGACGAACACCATGCCCAACTGGGCGGGTTCGTGCTGGTACGAGCTGCGCTACCTGGACCCCGCGAACGAGGACGTTCTCGTCGATCCGGCGGTCGAGGAGTACTGGATGGGTCCAGGTCAGGGCGACGGTGAGGGTGTGGTCGCCGACCCGGGTGGCGTCGACCTCTATGTCGGTGGCTCCGAGCATGCGGTGCTGCACCTGCTCTACGCGCGCTTCTGGCACAAGGTGCTGCACGACCTCGGACACGTCAGCTCGGACGAGCCGTTCCGACGACTGTTCAATCAGGGCATGGTCCAGGCCTTCGCCTTCCGAGACAGTCGCGGCTACCCCGTGCCCGCGGCAGAGGTGGAGGAGCATCTCGACGGTGAGCGGACGACGTACACCTGGCAGGGCAAGCCGGTGACCCGCGAATACGGCAAGATGGGCAAGTCGCTGAAGAACGTGGTCACGCCGGACCAGATGTGTGACGAGTACGGCGCCGACACCTTCCGGGTGTATGAGATGTCGATGGGTCCGCTGGACCAGTCCAGGCCGTGGGAGACCCGAGCGGTCGTCGGCGCGCAGCGGTTCCTGCAGCGACTGTGGCGCAACGTGGTCGACGAGGAGACCGGTGCGGCACGCGTCGTGGACGACGAGCCAGACTCCGCGACGAATCGGCTGCTGCACAAGACGATTGACGGGGTCAGCCGTGACTACGAGAACCTGCACTTCAACACCGCGGTCGCCAAGCTGATCGAGCTGAACAACGCGGTGACCAAGCTGGACGCTCCACCCCGAGCCGTCATGGGGCCGCTGGTGCAGATGGCCGCGCCGCTGGCGCCGCACATCGCCGAGGAACTGTGGTCCGCTCTTGGGCACAGCCAGACCATGACCGACGAGCCGTTCCCGGTCGCAGACCCGCAGCTGCTGGTGGACGACACCGTCACCTGTGTCGTGCAGGTGATGGGCAAGGTGCGCGACCGGCTGCAGGTGCCGCCCGGGATCAGTGCCGCCGACCTCGAGGTCCTGGCACGGGAGAGCGAGAAGGCCCTGGCCGCGATCGGCGATGGACAGATCCGGAAGGTGATCGTCCGGGCACCTAAACTCGTGAACATCGTCGCGAGCTAGAAGGGGTGTATTGATGGCTGTGGCAGTCGTGACCGACTCGACGGCCTACCTGCCGCCGGACCTGGCAGCACGCCACGGCATTCGCGTGGTGCCGCTGCACGTCGTTGTCGCCGGCACCTCCTACGAGGAGAGTCTCGACATCAGCGCCGGTGAGGTCGCGGACGCCCTGCGTGACTTCCGGCCGGTCTCGACCTCCAGGCCCACTCCCGCATCGTTCGAGAAGCTCTATCGGGAACTCACTGACGCCGGGGTGGATGAGATCGTCTCGATCCACCTGTCCGCGCAGATGTCGGCGACGATCGAGTCCGCCGAGCTCGCCGCCGGCCAGGTGCCGGTGAGGGTGCATGTCGTCGACAGCCGTGCCCTGGGTATGACGATGGGTTTTGCGGTGCTGGCCGCAGCCGAGGCCGCCGAGGCCGGGGCCGTCGGTAGCGACATCGTCAAGCTGGTGCGGCAGAGTGTCGACGGCGGGTCGGCGATCTTCTATGTCGACACGCTGGAGCACCTGCGTCGTGGTGGGCGGATCGGCAAGGCGTCGGCACTGCTCGGGTCGGCCCTGTCGATCAAGCCGCTGCTCACGCTGACCGATGGGCACATCGAGCCGTTGGAGCGGGTGCGCACCGCCACGAAGGCTCTGGCACGGCTCGAGGAGCGCACTGTGGCGGCAACCGCCGCGATGGATGCGCCCGACGGTGTGGATGTCGCGGTGCAGCACCTGGACTCCCTGGAGCGAGCGGAACAGCTCGTGGAGCGCCTCACCGACAGCATTCCGACCGCCCGGCGAATCCTGCTGGTGGAGCTCGGGGCCGTCGTGGGAGCGCACGTCGGGCCGGGCACCCTTGCGGTGTCGGTGAACCCGCGGGGTGCCGGCCGGATGCCCATAGTGGGCGCAGCCACCTGACCGCCGTTGCCGGACGTCTTCCACATCCCGTCGCGCGGCTCGCCTGACTGTCCACAGGCCCACGGTCTCGACCGTTCTGAGCGGCCGGCGCTGCTTAGGTTGGCGGCATGGCAGGTGCTCCGTCCTCATCCGACGCATCGGACCGGCTCTCGGCCGTCCTCGACGAGCTGGACGCCGTCCGACGCTCACCCGGATGGCTGCCGACCGAGGACACCGTGGTGGATCGTCGCCCGCACCTGCTCGACCGGTGGTCCGAGCAGGAGTCACGACGCGCCGCCGCGAGCGGCCGGCATCGAGTCGGCGTCCGCGGGGAAAACCGAGTGCGCCCACACGAGCCACTGGTGCGCGCGCCGACCGCGTTCCGGGACCCCGAGGTTGCGCCGAGCAGGCTGGCGCTGATCGGGGCGCTGGCGCTGGTGCTGGTGGCGGCAGTCATCTTTGGCGGACGGGTCCTCCTGTCGAAGGCGTCCGCGGCGCCGCACCCGGTCTCATCGGCCTCATCGACGGCGTCGGCCGGCAGCGCGGTCGCCGGTCACGGCCAACAGTCGACCTTCGGTGCGTCGGCCGCACGCGGGCCTTCGACGGGGTCTTCGACAGGGGCGCAGCCATCGACGGCCAGCGAGGTGGTGGTGCAGGTGGTCGGTCAGGTGGGCAAGCCCGGTGTCGTCCAGCTGAAGCCGGGTGCACGGGTCACGGACGCTCTGGCGGCTGCTGGCGGGGCGCTTCCCGCAGCCGACCTGAGCCGGGTGAACCTGGCGAGGCGTGTGGTGGACGGAGAACAGATCCAGGTCCCCAAACCCGGTGAGTCGGTGACGCCGCCGCCCGGTGCAGCGCCGCCCGGGCCTGCGGGAGGCGCCGGCAACGCGCCGACGCCAGCCGTGGTGGACCTCAACTCGGCAGACCAGCAGGCCTTGGAATCCCTACCTGGGGTCGGGCCGGTGCTCGCCTCGCGGATCATCGACTGGCGCCGGGCCAACGGGCGCTTCAGCTCGGTGGACGAGCTGGGCGAGGTCAGTGGAATCGGGGAAAAGATGATGCAGCAGCTGCGATCGCATGTGCGGGTCTGATGGGCCGAGCGACGGATGCAACGCCGCCCGTCGCACCCTCAGGGCTCGACCTGCGACTTCTGGTGGCCGCATCGGCCACCTGGGTGGCGGTGCTGTGCGCGCTGGGCTGGCCGCCAGGGCTAATCCTCGTGCTGGCAGTAGGATTCGCCGTGCTGGCGACCGTCGCCGTCGTGGTCTCTGTGCACCGCCGATGGGACCGGTCGACACACCCTCGCCTGCACCGGGCAGCGCCCGTGGTCGGCCTGGCGGCCATCTGCTGCACGCTCGGGCTCGTCGCCACCGCCGGGCATCTGCTGACCCGTGAAGCGGGCACCGTGCAGTCGCTCGCACAGGCGCACGCGACGGTGCGGGTGCAAGCAGTGGTGGTGTCCGACCCGCGTGCGCTGGGATCGCAAGGCCGGTTCGGTGAGGACCTCGTCATCACCCGGGTGAGCGTGCGGATGGTTGAGGGGCGCGGCCAGGTGAGCACACCGCATACGCCCGTGCTGGTGATGGGTGATGCCTCCTGGCTGCGGGTCCACTGGCATGAGCGGGTGACCTTTGCCGGACGACTGTCTCCCGCCGAACCGGGCGATGACGTCGAGGCGCTGATCAATCCGCGTGGGGAGCCACACGTGGTCGGGCGACCCGGTGCCCTCACTCGCGGGATCGAGGATCTGCGCGGCTCGTTCCGAGCGTCACATCGCACCTTCCACCTGATCCGCGCGGCCTCGTTCCGGGTCTGGTGGTCGGTGACACCGGCCGGGTGTCAACGCAGCTCAAGGACGACATGCGGGCGACCGGACTGTCGCACCTCACGGCCGTCAGTGGGAGCAACGTCACCCTTGTCCTGCTCGCCGTACTCGGCGTCGCCGGTTGGCTGCGCGTCTCGCACCGTTGGCGCATGCCGATTGCCCTGGCGGCAATTGTCATCTTTGTGATGACGTGTCGCCCGGACCCGAGTGTGATCCGTGCCGCGGTCATGGGAGGCGTCGGTCTCCTGGGCGTTTCCCTGTCCCGTCGCCGGTCGGGTCCCGCAGCGTTGGGCGCGGCGATTCTGCTGCTGCTCGTCATCGACCCGTGGTTGGCGAGGTCCTACGGTTTCGCGCTGTCCAGCCTGGCGACGGCCGGGCTGCTCTTCTTCGCCCGGCCCTGGGGCGCCTGGTTCGCGCGCGGACTGCCGCAGCGGCTGCACTGGCTGGGTGAGGCGATCGCGATACCCGTTGCCGCACAAGCGATGTGCGCGCCGGTGATCGTGCTGCTACAGGGATCGGTGAGCGTCGTAGCCGTGCCGGCCAACATGCTCGCGGCTCCGCTCGTGGCACCCGCCACGCTCGCGGGCGTCGTCACCGTGCTGGTCTCGCCGTTCGGCTCCACGGTGTCCTGGCTCCCGTCCTGGGTCGCAGGCCTGCCGGCCTGGGGCATCGCGTGGATCGCGCACGCGTGCGCACGAGTTCCGTTCGGGATGCTGCCGTGGCCGGACGGCACGACCGGCGCCGTGCTCCTGGCGCTCCTTACCCTGGTGCTGTTGCTGTGCGGGCGTTGGCTCGCGCAGAGCGTCCGCAGGTCTCCGTGGTTGGCGGGCGGCCTCGTCGCGGTCCTCGTGGCCTCGTGCGCGCCGACGCTGCATGCGGGTTGGCCGCCAACCGGCTGGGTCTATGTCGCCTGTGACGTCGGACAGGGGGACGGGGGCGCGATCGCGACAACACCGGGACATGCCGTGGTCATCGACACCGGGCCGGACCCGGAGCACATCGACGCGTGCCTGGACCGTCTCGGTGTGCAGGTGCTGGACGCGATCGTCCTGACGCACTTTCACGCAGACCACGTGGGCGGTCTGGAAGGCGCCCTGGACGGGCGCCGCGCACGCGAGATCTTCGTGACCCCGGTGACACTGGGGGACTCCGGCTCCGGCGACGCCGAACCCGCGGAGGCGCCGATGGTGCAGCGCGTGGCGGCGCAGCACCGCATACCGCTGCGGACGCTGGCCACCGGCGACACCCTGGCCTGGGGCGACGTGCGGGCGCAGGTCCTGTGGCCGAGCCGCACGATCCGTGCCGGCTCGGTGCAGAACAACGCCAGCATCGTCCTCGACCTGAGGTCACACGGGCTGCGGTTCTTCTTGACCGGTGACATCGAGCGGGAGGCGGCTGCTGCGGTGCGACGGGAGCTGGTGCGGTTGCCGTCCGGGCCGCCCTTCGACGTGCTGAAGGTCGCCCATCACGGATCCTCGAACGAGGACGACGAACTGGTCAAGATGATTCATGCACCGGTCGCGGTGATCAGCGTCGGCAAGGACAACGACTACGGACACCCGGCGCCGCGCACACTCAGCCTGCTTCGAGACAGTGGATCAACGGTGCTGCGCACGGATCGATGGGGTGACGTCGCAGTCCTCGGGCAGCACGGCCAGGTGCGGGTGTCGACGCAGCGCTGACTCCCGCCGCCCGTCGCGCGGAAGCAGAGGCCGCCTGATGGATGCAGACTGGCACACCGACCCGGGAACTTGCTAGACATGATCTGCACGCGACGGCGCTGGTCGCGTCATCGATCAAGCACGGGAGCGCTGATGTCACAGACAGATCTATTGATCAACGGCCAATGGCGTGGCGCGTCCGACGGAGGCACGCGCACCGTTGTCTGCCCCGCGGACGGTGCCGTGGTGGGGACGGTGTCCGAGGCCACCACGGCAGACGCCCGCGATGCGGTCGCCGCGGCACGACGGGCGTTCGACGCGGACGGCTGGAGTACGACACCGGCCCCCGACCGTGCGGCCATCCTGCACGGGCTGGCCGATCGCCTGACGGCGCAGAAGGATGACGTGGCAAGGCTTGAGGCCCTGGATACCGGAAAGCGCCTCGTCGAGGCTCGGCTCGACATGGATGACATCATCGGGGTATTCCGTCACTTTGCCTCCTTGGCGCAGGCAGATGGTGGCCGCGTCGTCGACACGGGGATGGCAAATGTGTCCAGCCGCGTGGTGCATGAGCCCGTCGGCGTCTGTGCGCTCATCACGCCGTGGAACTACCCGCTCCTGCAGACCGCGTGGAAGGTCGCGCCCGCTCTGGCCGCGGCGAACACCTTCGTGCTGAAGCCGAGTGAGCTCACCCCTCACACGTCAATCTGGTTGGTGCGCGAACTGACTGACCTAGGTCTGCCCGACGGTGTCGCCAACCTCGTGCTGGGCAGCGGCGCGACGGTCGGCGCGGCGATGACCGACGACCCACGGGTAGATCTCGTCTCGTTCACCGGTGGCCTGCACACCGGCCGTCGCATCATGGCCGCGGCAGCCCCGACCGTGAAGCGTGTTGCGCTGGAGCTGGGCGGGAAGAACCCCAACATCATCTTCGCCGATGCGGCCCTGCCCGCCGCGATCGACAATGCGCTGACCGCGATCTTCCTCGACTCCGGGCAGGTGTGCTCGGCCGGCTCTCGGCTCATTGTGGAGGAGTCGGTGCACGACCAGGTTGTGGATGAGATGGTGCGCCGGGCGGACGGCATACGCCTGGGTGGGCCGTTCGACGAGCACGCCGAGAGTGGGCCGCTGATCAGCGCCGACCATCTCGCGAAGGTGCAGGCCTACGTGGACACCGCCGTTCATGAGGGCGCGCAGCTGCGCTGTGGTGGCGCACGATCCACCGACCGGTCGCACACCGACGGCAACTACTTCCTGCCGACGGTGCTCGACGGATGCCACGGCGGTATGCAGTGCGTCCAGGACGAGTCGTTCGGGCCGGTCGTCACGGTGGAGACCTTCGCCGGGTCCACCCGCGACGAGGCAGAGGATGCCGCGGTGGCGCTGGCCAACGACACGATTTACGGGCTCGCCGGCGCGGTGTGGACCGAGAACGCAGGCCGGGCAGAGCGGGTCGCCGGGCGGTTGCGCCACGGAACGATCTGGATCAACGACTTTCACCCCTACGTCCCACAGGCGGAGTGGGGTGGATTCAAGCAGTCCGGGATCGGCCGCGAGCTCGGCCTGGCCGGGCTCGACGAATACCGAGAGACCAAGCACATCTGGCACAACACGCGACCCGCACCCGCAGGATGGTTCGCAGTGCGCGAGTCGCAGGACCTCGAGGAGGACGCATGAATACCCCGGACCGCTGGGACTATGTCATCGTCGGTGGCGGTTCGGCCGGGTCGGCACTGGCGAATCGACTCAGCGCCGACCCCCAGACCTCCGTGCTGGTCCTCGAGGCCGGCCGCAACGACGTGAAGCTCGACCCCTTCATCCACATGCCGGCGGCGTTGCCGTACCCCATTGGCAACCCGCTCTACGACTGGCGCTACGAGTCGGAGCCGGAAGCTCACATGGGTGGGCGCCGGGTGTTCCACGCCCGTGGCAAGGTCCTCGGCGGCTCGAGCAGCATCAACGGGATGATCTTTCAGCGCGGTAACCCGATGGATCTGCAGCGTTGGTCGCAGGACCCGGGCATGGAGCAGTGGGACTACGCGCACTGCCTGCCCTACTTCAAGCGCATGGAGACCTGCCTTGCCGGTGCCGACGACTGGCGTGGAGGTTCGGGACCCTTGATCTTGGAACGCGGTCCGGTAGATTCCCCGTTGTTCGGCGCGTTCTTCGAGGCGGTGCAGGAAGCCGGTTATCCGATGACCGATGACGTGAACGGTTATCGGCAAGAGGGGTTCGCCAAGTTCGATCGCAACATACACCGCGGGCGTCGGCTGAGCGCCGCACGAGCCTACCTGCACCCCGTGCAGGGCCGGAAGAACCTGCGCATCGAGACGCTCGCGCAGGTGACCGGTCTGCGCACCGCGGGCAACCGCGTCACCGGTGTCGACTACCTGCGCGCGAAGAAGCTGCATCGCAGTGTCGCGGCGCGCGAGGTCATCCTGTGCGGTGGCGCGTTCAACTCCCCGCAGTTGCTGCAGCTTGCCGGCATCGGCAATGCGGTGGATCTGGAGGCGCTGGGCGTCACCTCGATGGTCGATCTGCCCGGTGTGGGCGCGAATCTGCAGGACCACCTCGAGGTGTACATCCAGCACGAGTCCAAGTTGCCGGTCTCGATCGCACCGTGGCTGAAGCATCGCCACAAGCCACGGATCGGCCTTGAGTGGTTGATGCGCAAGGGGGTTGGCGCCAGCAACCACTTCGAGGCAGGCGGGTTCATCCGCAGCAATGACGCGGTGGCCTATCCCAACCTGATGTTCCACTTCCTGCCGATCGCGATTCGGTATGACGGGTCTCGGCCGGCGGCCGAGCACGGCTACCAGGTGCACATCGGCCCGATGTACTCCGACTGCAGGGGAACGGTGAAGCTCAAGAGCACCAACCCTTTTGAACATCCCGCGGTGCAGTTCAACTACCTGTCCACCGAGTCCGACCGGAACGAGTGGATCGAGATGATCCGGGCTGCGCGCAACATCCTCGAGCAGCCGGCGCTCGAGCCGTTCAGTGCCGGCGAGATCTCACCGGGCAGGTCGGTGCAGACCGACCAGGAGATTCTGGACTGGGTCGCTCGTGACGCAGAGACCGCGCTGCACCCCTCCTGCACGGCCAAGATGGGCACCGACGAGCACAGTGTCATCGACCCGAGCACCATGCGCGTGCATGGCGTCGAGGGGCTGCGTGTCGTGGACGCGTCCGTGTTCCCCTACATCACCAACGGCAACATCTACTCCCCGGTGATGATGGTCGCCGAGAAGGCGGCCGACCTGATCCTGGGCAATACTCCGTTGAACCCGTCGATGGTGCCGTTCTACCGTCATGGGCAGGGCCTGCCGCTCTACCCGGACGGTGACCCGCGCAACCATGCCTGGAACGCTCGCACCGACCCGCCCAGCGCGTCCGGTGCGACGCGGGCGCCAGTTCGGGGTCGTGAGCCGCGATGAGCACGGCGCAGACCGCCGGCCCGCCCGGGCCGAGGTCAATCCCATCGTCTTCGGCGGCTCCGACCCGGTCTTGGGCAAACGCCTTGGACTCATCCAAGATCATCCACGACGTGCTCCACACGGATGAGCGTCACCTGGCCTTCTTACGTATCACCGCCGAGGTGCCGGTGGCGGCAGCCGAGGGGTCATCCCGCTGAGCGGGACAGCTGCTGCGATCAGCGCGCGCTGATCGCAGCAGTGAGCGGGGACGGGCAGGTCGCCCGCGCCGCATCCACCAGGGCGTCAAGCGTCGCGGCGACGGCAGGCACCCGCTCCAGGTCGGCCGTCGTCACCGCCTGCACTGTGCGGCGGGAGGCCGGGTCGATGGGCAGGGTGACCACGCGGTCGTTTCCGGCGGACCGCAGGATCAGGTCGGGGATGAGTGCAACGCCCAGACCTTCGGCAACCAGGCCGAGCACGGCGACGTAGTCCTCGGTCTCGAACGCGACGTGCGGCGTGAACCCTGCACGGGTTGCCAGTGACAGCAGGTGGCCCCGGCATCGGGGACAGCCGGCGATCCACTGCGCATCGGCCAGGTCCGACAGCTGCGCCTTGTCGGCCTTCGCGAGGGGGTGGTTCTTCGGCACCGCGAGGCGGACCTCGTCCTCGAGCAGCGGTCGGGACAAGAAGGTCTCGACGTGTTCCTCGCCGCGGCCGATATCGGTGCCCTCGTAGGTGAACGCGACGGCGACGTCGCACTCGCCGGCGCGCAGCGCAGCCAGTGACTCCGGTGGCTCACCCTCGGCAAAGCTCACCTCGACGTCGGGAAAGCGTTCCTTGACCAGGGCGAGCGCACGGGGCACGAGGGTCGAGGACGACGACGGAAAGGCCATCAGCCGCACCCGACCGGCGCGCAGTCCGGCAATGGCCGCCACCTCGGACTCGGCTGCTTCGATCGCGCTCAGCACGGGGCCGGCGTGCCGGGCGAGCACCTGGCCCGCCTGAGTCAGCCGGACGGTGCGTCCGAGCCGCTCGACCAACGCGGTGCCGGTGCGCTCCTCGAGTCGGCGGACCATCTGGGAGATGGCCGGCTGGGAGTATCCGAGCGAGGTCGCGGCGGCGGTAAAGCTACCTTCTTCGGAGATGGCCCGGATGACCCGTAGCCCTGCTGCGTCGATCATGCCCCGATGATATAACAATGAGTTATTTATTTCATCCGATGTGAGTGCAGGCGTGATGCATGACCCGTTCGTGTGACACTCGTGTGGTGACGACAGCTGCGATGGCCGGCATGCGGGAGGACGTATGGCGTGACCTGGTCGACCTGGCGCGGGACGGCGGGCTGGTCGCCCTGACCGGTGCCGGCCTGTCCACCGAGTCGGGCATCCCGGACTATCGCGGTCCGGACGGCCGCCGACGCAATCAACCGATGACCGTCTCCGATCTACTGGCGACGCCCCAGGCACGGCAGCGCTACTGGGCGCGGTCGTATGTCGGGTGGCCTCGGTTTGCCGCGGCGGCACCGAACGCCGGGCATCGGGCGGTCGCCGCGCTGCAGCGGCAGGGCGCGGTCACCTGCATCATCACCCAGAACGTCGACGGGTTGCAGCAGCAGGCAGGTGGACGCGATGTGGTCGAGCTGCACGGCAACCTCGACACGGTGGTGTGCATGAACTGTGGTGAGCGCTACGAGCGGGCGAGCGTCGATGAGTGGATGGCCGAAGCGAACCCCGACTTCGATCGCTCGGTCGAAGGTCCGCTCCGTCCGGACGGGGATGTGCTGCTCTCCGACGATCTGGTCGCGCAGTTCCGGCCGGCTCGGTGCATCATCTGCGGTTCGGACAAGCTGAAGCCGGATGTGGTGATGTTTGGCGAGTCCGTTGCCAAACCACTGGTGGAGCAGTGCTTCTCGGCTGTCGAGGCGTCACGGGGGCTGCTCGTGCTGGGGTCGTCGCTGGCCGTGATGTCCGGCTACCGATTCGTGCGTCGGGCGGCCCGCGTCGGCCTTCCGGTCGCAGTCATCACGCACGGGTGGACGCGCGGGGAGGCCGAGACCTCGCTCAAGATCGACGCGCCGCTCGGCGCGACCTTGACCCGGCTGGTCGCAGAGCTGGGCGGCGGCCCGGCCCGCTAGGCGAGGGCCCACCCCGACCTCTGGTCAGACGCGGCGCAGGACCGCGGTGACCTTGCCCAGGATGGCCGCGTCGGTGCCGTCGATCGGGTCGTAGGCGTCGTTGTGCGGCATCAGCCAGACCTTGCCCTTCGTGCGCTTGAAGGTTTTGACGGTCGCCTCGTTGTCGAGCATCGCAGCCACGATGTCTCCATTGGTCGCAGTGGGCTGCTGGCGAACCACGACCCAGTCGCCGTCGCAGATCGCCGCATCGACCATGGAGTCACCGACGACCTTGAGCAGGAAGAGGTCGCCTTCGCCGACGATCTGTTTGGGCAGCGGAAAGACGTCCTCGACGACCTCCTCGGCCAGGATCGGCCCGCCGGCGGCGATGCGTCCCACCACCGGGACGTAGGTGGCGGCCGGTCGCTCGTTGCCGAGATCGGTCTCGTCGACGCTGGTCTCCTCGACGCTCCGCACGCTGGATCCGCCGCGGTAGCCGCGGGTGTCCTTGCCCTGGTCGGGGGAGATGACCTCGATGGCACGCGGGCGGTTGGGGTCCCGGCGCAGGTAGCCCTTGCGCTCGAGCATCGACAACTGGTGCGCCACCGAGCTCGGGCTGGTCAGTCCGACCGCCTCGCCGATCTCGCGAAGGCTCGGCGGGTAGCCGCGACGATCCACCGAGTTGCGAATCACCTCGAGCACCTTCCGCTGACGAGTGGTCAGGCCCTTTCCCTCCGGGTCGGGCATCTGGTGAACCTTGGCCATGGTGTGTGCCGTCCTGTCGTCCCCGATTCGCGAAGCCCCGCGCCATTGCTGGGATCTGAGCCTCCCGCGGCGGGGTTGTCGGTGGTCGGTGCTTGAGTTCTGTCTGTGAGACAAGACTACGAGGTTCGCACAGAGTTTTCAAACACGTGTACGACACGCGTGTCGACAACTTCGAACGCCCGTGCTATACATCGTACAAAGGTTCTATCGTACGAATGTGCGACAGATGCGGATGCGGGGATCGGTTGGTCAGGAGCAACGGCGGCCGTCCAGGCGCCGCGAGAGGTGGAGGATGAGATGAGCGCGATCACTGTTTGGGAGACACCGGCAACCGTCACGCCGCGTCGTCGGCACCTGCGGTCGATGCCCACCGGCGAAGCGGCCCTGCCGTGTCGCACGTATGCGCGGCGTCGGCTGCGGATGACCCGGCGTGGCCGGCTGATGATCACCTGTTCCATCCTCGCCGCGCTGCTGTTCGGCGGGTTCGGCGTGATGCGGGCCATGGCGGCACCGGCAGGAGATGCGGCGCTGCCGACGGTGACCGTGACGTCCGGCCAGACCCTGTCGCAGATCGCGCACCGCGCGCTGCCGCAGCTGCCCATCGACGAGGCCGTGGTGCGCGTGCAGGTCCTGAACCGGATGAACACGCTGGACGTGCACGCAGGGCAGACGCTGCGCATTCCGCGGTAGGCGGCGTAGCTCCCGCCTGTCGCGGGTTCGCCGTCAGTGATTGACGAGCCGGTTGGTTGCGGTCACCACCCGAAGCTGCGTGCCGGCACCGGTGATGTTGATGCTGCCGGGGATGGTGGTCCAGGGTCCGTTGTCGACGCTGAACTGCCCGCCGTAGGCCGTCGTGATCGAGGTCGTGTAGGTCCCGGCCTTGTCGTAGGCGTGGGTGATGTCGCCGGTGGGGTAGGGGCCGCCGCTGGACGTTGTGACTCCGCTCGTCGTGCCGTCGCCGAAGGTGAAGGTGTTGTGCACAAAGGTCGGCTTGATGCGCACGCCGTGGCCGAGCAGGGTGACGGTGCTGATCTCGTCGGGCTGATAGCCGGCCCTGGGCCAGTTCAGGCTGAAGTAGGTCGGCAGCGTCACCAGGGTGCGATTGCCGACGGGTTGGATGCTCACGTCGGGTTTGGCAAATAGCGTCTTGGTCCACGCCGCCTTGATCATGGCAAGGGTGAGCTGCGGTTTGTTCTCGGTATTGGGGACCAGCGTCGCGTAGCACGTGGTTCCAACGTTGTCCCACGGCCCGTGCCCATTCTCCGGTAGGACGGTGCGACGGCTGATCGTGACCAACGGGCCACTTGCGTTTATCAGTGGGATGCAGATGCCATAGTTCGCGACGCAGCCGTGCGCGGGATCGTCGCCGTTCTTGCAGATCGGCTGTGTTCGATACTGGTAGGCCACGGTCACCGTGTGCTTCTTGTACTCTGCCTTCGTCGTCTTCGGCAGGTTGTTGACTTCGTTGGCCGGCATTCCAACATATGCTCCACCCCCACCTACGCCGCAGTTTCCTACACCGACGCAGCCGTGAGTGTTGGATGCAGGATCGTTGGCTGGATCTGTTGCGACCACGGGTGGAAGCAGAATCGCTATAGCTGCCAGCGCTACTGTTGCCGCCGTCATGATGCCTGCGAATTGTCAATCTTTATCTCGTGAACCCGCCAACCCGCCTTCGTCCAATCTAGGAAGAATACCAATCCTGAATTGATCGTTGATGGCACGGATCGAGAGGTTGATCCATTCTGATTCAACACCGAGATTTCTGGTTGGTCGACTAGGACCTCAATTACCATGCCTGGTTCGCCAGTCACTCGATGGGCGGAGCGTATTATTTCGACTTCGGCGGAATAGTGTTGTTTCGATGAGACTAGCGTCGTTACGCTGTCTGCGAGATTGTTACAGGTTTTGCAGGTCGGAGCCGCAAGCGCTTCTAGTACTCCTATCTTCGGATGTAGACCAGTTTTGTTGACGTTGTCGATGTAGTGCTTGGTGAAGGCAATGGCGCCAGGGGTCGTGTGTTGGCGGGCCGGCTCGGGGACTCCGGGTGCTCCGGCCGCCGTGCCGGTGCTACTGGTGGCAGGCGGGCTGACGGTGGTCGTTGGCGGCGGTGCGGATGCGGTGCTCGTGCTCGCATCGGCGGTGGTCGTGCTCGTCGGTGAGGATCCCGCGTCGCTCGAGCCGGAGCAGCCGGCGACTGCGGTCACGCTCGTCGCGAGGGCCAGCGCGGTCAGATGTGGTCGGATGGACATGACAGCCTCCCTGGTTGCCTTCCGCGAACCGCTGATTATTGCGAGACCCGCGGCCCGGGGTGGGTCGAAACCTTAAAGTCTTGGTAAAGATCGGGACCCGGCGGCCGCTACTCGAGGGAGCGGCAGGTCTGCGGCCCTGTTTTACGGCGTGCTGTCAGTCTGCCGCAGGCCGCGGACCGCACCTGAGGTTATCCACAGAGGCCGCTCGGCGAGGCGGTCGTCGTGGGCCACGCCACGCCGTTGGCGCGCTGGATCCGGGGCTGTGACCTGCGGCTTTGAAGCGGCTCGCGCCGGCTCTTGCATTGGTGGCGTCAAGTGCATACGATCCCTACATCTAGTAGTTACAGCGATGTAAGTCGTCCACATATAGTCCCCAAGATGTCCACTGAGTTTCCACAGGATGTCCACTGAGGACTCCACAGCCTCGCGCCCTGCCGGGCATTCTCATGCCCGGGACGAAGCGGTGGGACGACTCGTCGCCATGCCGACGACGAGGTCTGGAAGGAGCCGTCATGCATTGCCCGTTCTGCCGTCATGATGACAGCCGCGTGGTCGACAGTCGCACCAGCGAGGACGGCACCTTCATCAAGCGCCGCCGCCAGTGCCCCAGCTGCGGCAAGCGGTTCAGCACGATGGAGACGGCCAGCCTGACCGTCGTGAAGAGGTCCGGCGCCAGTGAGCCGTTCAGTCGCCAGAAGGTGCTCGTCGGTGTGCGCAAGGCATGCCAGGGGCGCCCGGTGTCCGAGGACCACCTGGCGCTGCTCGCCCAGCAGGTCGAGGAGCTGATCAGGGCCAAGGGCGCGGCGGAGATCGACGCGCACGATGTCGGCCTGGAGATCCTGGCTCCGCTGCGCAGCCTCGACGAGGTCGCCTACCTGCGGTTCGCGAGCGTCTATCAGGCGTTCGACAACCTGGAGGACTTCGAGTCCGCCATCACGCTGCTGCGGGCCGAACGCGACGCCGACCGGCGCGACCCTGAAGACGGCGGGCCACCAGGCGATGCCGAAGGCGTTGTCGGTGGTCGGCGAGATGATGGATGAAACGTCGCACCCGCGCAACCACACGGCATACCCAGGCACCACACCATCTGCACATCAAGCACTCGAGTTCACGGAGGAACCAGTCATGACGGAGACGACCGGCGCACGCTCAAAGGATCGTCGCAAGAACCGCGGCATCAAGGTCGAGCGGATCTTCACCACCCCGGGCGTGCACCCCTACGACGAGGTGACCTGGTCGACCCGCGATGTCGTGCAGCAGAACTGGAAGACCGGCGAGACGATCTTTGAGCAGCGCGGCGTCGAGTTCCCCGACTTCTGGTCGGTCAACGCGTCGAGCATCGTGACCACCAAGTACTTCCGTGGCGCGCTGGGCACGGACGTGCGTGAGCGCAGCCTCAAGCAGCTCGTCGACCGGGTTGTGCTGACCTACGTGAAGGCCGGCAAGGACCACGGCTACTTCGCCTCGGACGAGGACGCCGAGATCTTCGAGCACGAGCTGACCTGGGCCCTGGTGCACCAGGTGTTCAGCTTCAACTCCCCGGTTTGGTTCAACGTCGGCACCAAGTCGCCGCAGCAGGTCTCGGCGTGCTTCATCCTGTCCGTGGAGGACTCGATGGACTCGATCCTGAACTGGTACCGCGAGGAAGGGTTCATCTTCAAGGGCGGCTCCGGCGCCGGCCTCAACCTCTCGCGCATCCGCAGCTCCAAGGAGCTGCTCTCCAGCGGTGGCACCGCCAGCGGCCCGGTCTCCTTCATGCGCGGCGCAGACGCGTCCGCCGGGACCATCAAGTCCGGTGGGGCGACGCGTCGTGCGGCCAAGATGGTCGTCCTGGACGTGGACCACCCGGACATCGAGGAGTTCGTCGAGACCAAGGCACGTGAGGAAGAGAAGATCCGTGCCCTGCGCGACGCCGGCTTCGACATGGATCTCGGTGGCAAGGACATCACGTCCGTGCAGTACCAGAACGCGAACAACTCGGTCCGGGTCAGCGACGCGTTCATGAAGGCCGTCGAGGACGGGTCCGGATTCGGCCTGCGGGCTCGTGAGACCGGTGAGGTGATCGAGGAGATCGACGCCCGGGAGCTGTTCGGCAAGATCAACAAGGCGGCATGGGAGTGCGCCGACCCGGGCATACAGTACGACGACACAATCAACGACTGGCACACCAACCCCGAGACCGGTCGGATCACGGCGTCCAACCCGTGCTCGGAGTACATGTCACTGGACAACAGCTCCTGCAACCTGGCCTCGCTGAACCTGCTGAAGTTCCTGCGGGACGACGACACGTTCGATGCCGCGACCTTCCAGAAGGTCGTCGAGCTGGTCATCACCGCCATGGACATCTCGATCTGCTTCGCGGACTTCCCGACTGAGGCGATCGGCGAGACCACGGTCGACTACCGCCAGCTGGGCATCGGCTACGCCAACCTCGGTGCGCTGCTGATGGCCACCGGCCGCGGTTACGAGTCGGAGGGCGGCCGGTCGCTCGCGGCGGCGATCACCTCACTGCTGACCGGCGCCGCCTACAAGCGCTCCGCCGAGCTCGCCGGCATCGTCGGCCCGTATGCCGGGTACGCCCGCAACGCCGAGGCGCACCAGCGCGTCATGCGCAAGCACCAGGTCGCCAACGACGAGGTGCGCACCCTCGACGCGATGGACGGGGACATCCACCGCTACGCCACACAGGCATGGAAGAGCGTCCTCGAGCTCGGTGCGAAGAACGGCTTCCGCAACGCGCAGGCCTCCGTGCTCGCGCCGACCGGCACGATCGGTTTCATGATGGATTGCGACACCACCGGCATTGAGCCGGACTTCTCGCTGGTGAAGTTCAAGAAGCTCGTCGGTGGCGGCTCGATGCAGATCGTCAACCAGACGGTCCCGCGCGCCCTGCGGAAGCTGGGCTACCAGGATGAGCAGATCGAGGCCATCGTCGAGCACATCGCCGACAAGGGCCACGTCATCGACGCGCCCGGGCTGAAGAAGGAGCACTACGAGGTCTTCGACTGCGCGATGGGCGAGCGGGCGATCAGCCCCATGGGCCACGTGCGGATGATGGCCGCAGCCCAGCCGTTCCTGTCCGGTGCGATCTCCAAGACCGTGAATCTGCCGGAGACGGCAACGGTCGAGGACATCGCCGAAGTCCACCTGCAGGGTTGGAAGCTCGGGCTCAAGGCGCTGGCGGTCTACCGCGACAACTGCAAAGTCGGTCAGCCCCTGTCGGACGGCAAGAAGAGTCACAGCGAAGCACCGGTGGAGAAGGTCGTGGAGTACCGGCCGGTGCGCAAGCGCCTGCCCAAGCGTCGCGCGTCCCAGACGACGTCGTTCGCGGTCGGCGGCGCCGAGGGCTACCTCACGGCGAGCACCTACGACAGCAACGAGCTCGGTGAGATCTTCCTGAAGTTCGGCAAGCAGGGTTCAACCCTGGCCGGTGTGATGGACGCGTTCTCGATCGCGGTGTCCGTGGCGCTGCAGTACGGCGTGCCGCTGGAGACCTACGTCGAGAAGTTCACCAACATGCGGTTCGAGCCGGCCGGCCTGACCGACGACCCGGACGTGCGCATGGCGCAGTCGATCATGGACTACGTCTTCCGCCGACTCGCGCTGGATCACATGGACTTCGAGACGCGGTCGTTCATGGGCATCCACACCGCCGACGAGCGCGCCCGGCAGCTCGAGACCGGTTCGTATGCCGACGCCACCGACCAGGACGAGTCCGACGAGGACGTTGCCGGTGAGCTCGAGAGCTACTCGCAGAGCGCCGCGCCGGCCTCTACGAGGAAGTCCGCAGAGGTCGAGGCGGATGCCCAGGATCTGAAGTCGGGCACGGGCGCTGCGTCCTTGCGCGCGGCCTCGGGCGAGGTGCACTCCTCGGCCGAGCTCATGGAGAAGTTCCAGGGCAAGTCCGCGGATGCGCCGATGTGCATGACCTGTGGCACGAAGATGCGCCCGGCCGGCAGCTGCTATGTGTGTGAGGGTTGCGGCAGCACCTCCGGCTGCAGCTGACCGACCCGGGCGAACGAAGGCGGGCGGGGTGCTCAGGCACCCCGCCCGCCTTCGTGCTGCGACCGCAGCGGTTTAGGCGACCGATGGCTCCGGCAGCCTGTCAACGGTTTCGATCAAGGCTGCGGCCTCCTGCTTGCTGCCCACCTGCGGCGAGGAGCCGGCGAGCGGCTGGGTGGCCGACTCCCGCAGGAAGAACACCGCGACCAGACCGATGATGCCGCTGCCGACCAGGTAGTAGGCGGGCATCATGTTGTTGTCGGTGAGGCTGACCAGGCCCTCGGTGACCAGGGGAGTGGTGCCGCCGAATACCGACACGGAGATGTTGAACCCGATCGACAGCGCGCCGTAACGCACCTTGGTCGGGAACAGCGCCGGCAAGGTCGACGCAGTCGGTGCCGCGAAGCATGCCAGGATCACCCCGAAGGCCAGGCAAGCGATCAACGGGGCGGCGGTGCCGCCGTGCTCCAGCATCTTGAACAGCGGGATGGCCAGGATGATCTGTGCCACCGCGCCGAAGGCGAACACCGGTTTGCGCCCGACCTTGTCGCTGATCCGGCCGATGCCCACGATGATCACCACCACGACCAGCATGGAGGAGAGCACCAGCATGTCCGCGCTGGCCTGCCCACGTCCGAGCGTCTCGGTGAAGAACGACGGCAGGTAGGCCGTGATCATGTAGTTGGTGACGTTGTAAAGCAGGACGAGGCCGATGCAGACCAGCAGCGGTCGCCAGTAGCGCACGAAGACGGTCTTGATCTCCTGGGCGCCGCTCTGCTGCTCCTGCTGCTTGACCTTCGCGTCATGGGCATCGAGCTGCTCCTGGAAGGCCGGCGTCTCCTCCAGCTTGAGTCGCATATAGAGGCCGACCAGGCCGATCGGTCCGGCGACCCAGAACGGAATGCGCCAACCCCAGTTGAGCATCGTCTGATCGCCCAGCGAGCCGTTCAGCACGGTGACCAGACCGGAGCCGAGGGCGTAGCCGATGAACGTGCCGAAGTCCAGGAAGCTGCCGAGGAACCCTCGCTTGCGATCGGGTGAGTACTCGGCGATGAAGGTCGTCGCGCCACCATACTCACCACCGGTGGAGAAGCCCTGCACCATGCGCGCGATGAGCAGCAGGATCGGTGCACCGATGCCGATGGTGCTGTAGCTGGGAATCAGGCCGACGGCGAAGGTGCCGATGGCCATCATGATCATTGTCGCGGCGAGGACCTTCTGCCGTCCGACCCGGTCGCCGAGCGGACCGAAGAACAGGCCGCCGAGGGGGCGCACCAAGAACGCTACGGCGAAGGTTGCGAAGGTGGACAGCAGCTGCACCGCCGGTGAGGCACCGGGGAAGAAGACCTTCCCCAAGGTGGCGGCCAGGTAGCCGTACACACCGAAGTCGAACCACTCCATCATGTTGCCCACAGCCGACGCGGAGATGGCGCGCTTCAGTGTCGCCGGGTCGACGACGGTGATGTTGTCCTCGGTCAGCGGTGGCTTGCGCCGCTTGAGCTTGAGGAAGGACTGCCGGCGTAGAAAACGCACGTGGGCACTGCCCCAGCGAGCGCCGCGGGGCGCTGCCGCCGGGCGATCGTTGCGGGCACTGTCGGTCTGATGTGGGTTTCGGTCTGTCACAGTTAGGGGCTGCGATCTAATAATGTGGGTTGGTTACGGCGTGTCGGGTGGTGCCAGCGTGTAGTTCCAGTCGCCGTGGAATTCGTGGCGGGTCAGGGGCAGCGCGTCGATTTCCTTGGTCGTGTAC
>NZ_VCQV01000049.1 GCF_007845645.1 Leekyejoonella antrihumi | reverse complement strand
GTACACGACCAAGGAAATCGACGCGCTGCCCCTGACCCGCCACGAATTCCACGGCGACTGGAACTACACGCTGGCACCACCCGACACGCCGTAACCAACCCACATTATTAGATCGCAGCCCCTTAGTGCCAGCGGGTGTGTGTCGGGAAGGCAGCAGCGAACAGTCGATCCACTGCGGTTTTGACGCGTGCCCATCGCGGTTCTTGGAGCTGGCCGTTTGCTCGGAGTTCGGCGACTTCAGCGAGCACGCGTGCGCAGGCGGTCGGGGACGCGATGACCGCGGCGACGTGCTCGTCGATCGAGACCTTGGGCGCCGCTGGCGTTGCCTCCTCTGTGACGATGCGGACGGCGATCGCTCCGGATGCGGCGGCGCGCCGTTCCTCGTAGGCCGCTCTCCGGCAGGCTTGGGAGCACCAGACGGGCGGGCGTCCTCGGCCGGTTGAGGCTACGATCTGACCGCACCTGGGGCACGTTTTAGCGCTCATGTAGCGAGTCTAGTTCCGTACGGACGAAATAAAAAATCCGGAATGCAAGAGGTGTAATCGCATGCGCTCCTTCGTCGCGCTGCCCTGGGGGATGAGAATGGGGGTGTCGTCCGGCGACGTCGACGCACACTGGTGCGGTTGAGCCCGTAGAGGTGTATGACGCGAGTCTTCAGGTGTCTGTGGATTGTTGCTGCGAGCACGTGGGTCTGTGTCCTGGCAGAAGGCCTTCCGGGCGGCGAGGGCCGCGAGGGCCGCGGCCGGAAGTACTGCCTGGAAGGTAGTGGTCGTGGTGGATGTGATGTTCGATCGGGTCGCGGGGCTCGATATTGGGAAGGCGTCGTTGACGGTGTGTGTGCGCACGCCGGGTGTCGGGCGGGGCCGGCATACCGAGACGCGCACGTTCAAGACGACGTTGGGTTCGCTGCGGTTGATGCGGGACTGGTTGCTGGAGCAGGGCGTGAGCATTGCGGCGATGGAGTCCACGTCGACGTACTGGAAGCCGCCGTTCTACTGTCTGGAGGAGGTCATGCAGGTGTGGCTGTTGAACGCGGCCCACATGAAGGCTGTCCCCGGTCGCAAAAGCGATGTGCGAGATGCTGAGTGGATCGCTCAGTTGCTCGAGCACGGCCTGTTGGCACCGTCGTTCGTGCCGCCGCCACCGATTCGCCGGTTGCGGATGCTGACCCGGTACCGGGTTCAGCTGTTGGGGGACCGGACCCGGGAGTCCGTGAGACTGGAGCTGATGCTGGAGGACGCGTCGATTAAGTTGTCCTCGGTGGCGTCCAGTTTGAGCACGGTGTCGGCGCGGGCGATGCTGGCGGCGATGATCGAGGGCGAGCGGGATCCGCTGGTGCTGGCCGAGATGGCCAAGGGCCGGATGCGGGTGAAGATACCGGAGCTGGCGCAGGCGTTGGAGGGCCACTTCGACGAGCACCACGCGCAGCTGGCCGGGTCGATCCTGCACCGGTTGGACCTGGTCGAGGCCGCGCTGGCCGAGCTGGAGGAGACGCTGCGGGTCGAGTTTGCGCCGTGGGCGCACCAGCTCGAGCTGTTGCAGACGATCCCGGGTGTCGGGGAGCATGTCGCGCAGGTGATCGTGGCCGAGACGGGCGCGGACATGTCCCGCTTCCCGTCGGCGGCGCACCTGGCCGCGTGGGCCGGGCTCGCGCCGGGGATGTACGAGTCCGCCGGGAAGCGCCGCCAGGTGGGCAAGCGGCACGGGAACCGGTGGCTGACCGCGATGCTGGTCGAGTCCGCGGGGTCGGTGGGTCGGATGCACGGGACGAACTACCTGTCGACCCAGCACGCCCGCCTGTCGCGGCGGCGGGGGATGGGTCGGGCGCAGGTCGCGGTCGCGCACTCGATCCTGGTCAGCGCGTACTACATGCTGCAGCGTGACGAGCCGTACCACGACCTGGGGCCCGAGTGGTTCGGCCGACGCGATGACGAGGCGCACACCCGCCGGCTGGTCGCGCAGCTGGAACGGTTGGGGCACACCGTGGTGATTGACCCCGCCGCGTAATCGACTCTCGCCCAAGGAAATGCCGGGCTTCGCCCGACAGCGCTGACGCGCGCGCTGTGGCAGGGTATTCACGGGTCTGTAATCGCATGCGCTCCTTCGTCGCGCTGCCCTGGGGGATGAGAATGGGGGTGTCGTCCGGCGACGTCGACGCACACTGGTGCCGCCCTCGGGACCTGGCTCCCGGAAGCCTGGTCGTCGACTCGCACCCCGCGACCGTCACCCTCAAGCAGGACTGGCTTCTTGGTTTGGTTCCCGGGTGGCTGGATGAGTTGTTCGCTCTGGGGCATTGAGCGGCCACGGTCGCGTCGTTGATCGAGGCGGCTTCACTCGAACAGGCGGCGCCGGCCGCCTGGCCCCTTCATGAATTCATCCCACTGGTTGCCGCAGGGGGTGGTGGTGTTGGCGGTGACAGAGTCGTCATGTCGACAGACCCCAGGGTCAGGCATCCGCTCACGTCCTGTTACGCGGGAGCCAATCGACAGCACGCCGCCGTGGTCTGTGGCCCAGTCGTCGGCACCGCGAAAAGACACGATCACGTCGTTAGCTCCGAGAGAAGAGACGTGAACTGGACACGGCTCAGACCCGCTGTTCACGTCAGGCCGGCGAGGCGACGCCGCTACTTACAGGCTGACGGCGCCGATGCCCGGCGCTGGCAGCGAGCCGTCTAACCACGGTCGGCGCGATCGTTGCGGGCCGCACGGAGAAGGGCCACGAACGGTTGAGCGTACCGTACCGTGGCGCGTCGGTTGCCGGTCGCGACTGCTTGCGGATTACGAGGGGCTGTCAAGTCCCGAGTTTTGTTGAGGGTCAGCGTGTGTTGAATTCTTAGGCTGCGATGTCAGTGGTTTGGTGCTCGGCCCAGTAGGCGTCTTCGACCTCGATCGGAGGTTGATAGTTGAGCATGGAGTGGATCCGCTCGTTGTTGAACCAGGCGACCCAGTCGGCGGTGGCGGCCTCGACATCGTCGATGCCGTCCCAGGGCCCGTCGAGGTGGATCAGTTCGGCCTTGTAGAGGAGGAGTTGAGGGCCTCGGCCATCGCGTTGTCGTAGGAGTCGCCGCGGGACCCGACGGAGGCCACAGCCTCGGCTTCCTCGAGGCGGGTCGCGTACCGCAGCGCGCGATACTGCACGCCCCGATCGCTATGATGTACAAGGCCTTTCACGTCCTGCCCGGCACGAGAACGGGCGTGCAAGCCCATCTTCAGTGCGTCCAGCGCGAGGTCGGTGTACATGCGGGTCGAGGCCTGCCAGCCGACGATCCGCCGGGAGAACACATCGAGCACGAACGCGACATACACCCACCCGGCCTCGGTCCTCACGTAGGTAATGTCGGCGACCCAGAGGCGGTTCGGGGCGTCCGCGACGAACTGCCGATCGACTAGATCCTTCGGCCGGCCAGTCTCGGGTGCCGGGCGCGTGGTGCGCGGGAACCTGCCGCGCACGGTGCCGCGGATCCCGAGCTCTTTACAGAGCCGTTCGATGGTGCACCGGGCCACGTCGATGCCGTCCCGGCGTAGCTGTCGGTGGATCTTGCGGATCCCGTAGACCCGCATCCGCTGGTGCGCGTGGATACGCATGATCTCCTCCTTCAGGTACGCGTCGCGTCGGGCGCGCAGTGAGGGTGGGCGCTTCTTGTGGGCGTAGTAGGTGCCGGGGGCGATCTTCACGTCGAGCTCATCGGTCAGGACGCGGCAGATCGGTTCGACTCCCCAGCGGTGGCGGTGCTCGTCGATGAACGCGACGACTACCTGGATGGGCGGTCGAACTCCGCCGCGAAGAAAGCCGCCGCGGACTTAAGGATCTCGTTGCTTCGGCGAAGTTCTCGGTTCTGCTTCTCCAGCGACCGGATCCGCTCTTCGGTGTCCTCCCGCTCGACGGGCAGACCCGCCTTCTCGGCCTGGCGGACCCAGTTACGCAGTGCTTCCTTGTGCACGCCCAGCTGGTCAGAGATCCTCGCGATCGCACCAGTGCGGGTCTCCGGGTCACGGCGAGCCTCCACAGCCAGCCTCGTCGCACGCTCCCGCAACTCCTGCGGGTACTTCATATTCGCCATGATCGATCGGTTCCTTCCAGGAAATCTGGCTTTCCCTCAATCAAACCAAGGACGAGTCAGGCCGGCATCCCGGGCCGATCGTGGTGTGCTGTTCCTGGACGAGTCGCCGGAGCGAAAGTACACCATGCGTCGCACCAGGGAGTCATGGACACCAAGAATAGGCCCGTTCATCGTAGGCCCGCGCGGACCACCAGGTCACGGACGTATGCGCCGTTCGTGTCATATGGCGTTCCGGTTCAACCGGATACGAAGCCGGTCTGGTTGTATCTGCGGCTGTCGAAGTACCACAAGGACGGGGCCGATGCCATCGAGCGGCAGCGCATCGACCTTCAGCGGAAGCTGGCCCGGGAGGGCGGCTGGACGATCATGGGAGAGTATGTCGACAACGACAGTGCGAGCGTCAGCGCGGCCCGTGTCCGTCGAGGCTGGACACGGTTGAACGAGGCGATTGACGCCGGTGAGGTCACCGCCCTGGCGTTCTGGAAGCTTGACCGCACCAACCGGATCGCCTATCAGATCCTTGAGTGGCTGGGGCATTGTCGCACCCTGGGGGTTCGGCTGGTCTCGCACGAGGACTCGGCCGACGAGCTGAACAGTGCCAGCGCGAACGGGAAGATCGTCAGCGGCATCAAGGCGCTGTTCGCCGAGATCGAGACCGACACGATGAGCATCCGTCAGCTCGACTCGAAGAAGCACCTCGCCGAGGCGGGATTCATACACGGTGGCACGGTGCCGTTCGGGTGGGCGCCGGGGGAGCACGTGACCGACGAACAGGGACGGACCGGTCGGCGACTGGTGCCACACCCGATCGAGTACCCCGCCCTGCAGAGCGCCGTCGACATGGTCTTGTCCGGGCACAGCCTGACCGAGGTAGGGCAAGAGTGGGTAGACAGGTTCGGGATTGTCACCGCCGCCGACAGGCCGATCCAAGCTGGCAACATTCGCCGGATGCTGGTGTCCCCCCGGATGATCGGCTACCGTATGCGGCAGGTGCCCGAGCATCAGCGGGGGGTTCGGATCGACTTGATGAAGTACGTGGCGCGCGACGTGTCCGGCGAGCCGGTGATCGGCCAGGAGCCGGTCTGCGACCTGGTCACCTGGCGGCGAATGCTGAAGGCTCTGGAGTCCCGCCGTACGCAGCAGGGACATGCGCCGTGGGGCTCCAGCGGTTTCGAGTGGATCCTCACCGGCCTGCTTCGGTGCCCGGGGTGCGGTCGCGGCCTGTTCGGGTGCTCCAAGGCCTGGACGACGGCGAGCGGCGAGCGGCGCAGGGCGGGGCGGTACTCCTGTCGGGCCAATGCGCGGTTCGGTAAGGGGTCCTGTCCCGGTGGCCGGTCGGTGCAGAGCGGGGGCGCGGACGCCTACGTGCTGGGCTGGCTCACCGGGTACGTCACGCCCGAGCGGTTGGAAGCGGCCAGGGCGCGGGCGGTGTGTGCGCAAGAGTCCGCGGCTGTCAGCCGGGGGAGCGAGGAGTTGGAGGCTGCCCGAGCCGAGCGGGACGAGCTGCTGCGCAAGCAGGGTAGCGGTCAGTACCGCGGGCAGATGGTGTCGCTCATGGTGCAGATGCTGCGGGACGTGACAGATCGGATCGAAATGTTCGAGAGGCAGTTGGCCAGGTCGGCCCCACCAGAGACATTGAGCCCGACCGGAAACGAGCTGATGCAGCTGTGGCCGGACGTGACGGTCAGTCAGAAGAGGTCGGCGTTGGCGCTGGTCATCGACCGGGTCGACGTCGCGCCGGGAACCGGGTCAGCCGCCGAGCGGCTGACCGTCGTCCCCAAGGCCGGCCTCCTTCTTCCCGGCGAGTAGGCGGGCCATCGCGTCCGCGGCCTCGTGGGTCATTGGTCGCCTCATCGACGCCTTTCGACCCTCGGCGACTCCGGCACGGAACGTCTCGGCCGCGTCGGCGCCGATCCACTCGGGCAGGTCGGTGCGATCGGACTCAGCAGGCGTCGGTTGGGTGCTCATGCCCTAGCGGTGCGACGCCAAGCACAGCGATCCCGCGTTACAGCCCGAGGTCGAGCACCGCGGAGCCATTCAGCGGGTTCCAGTCGCGGTCATATACGTCGACCATCGCATCCGAGGAGTGTCGGGCCTGACGCCTGACGGCCCTGGTCGGAGCGCCGTTGCGGCGGGCCTGGGTGACCATGCCGCGCGCAGGGAGTGCCAACCGTAGTGTGGTGAGTGGTAGCCGGCCGCGTCCAGGCGGCGTTTGAGCATGGCATTCAGACCCGGAGATCGCGCGGGCGTGGTCGATGCGGCCGAACTTGTCGAGCCGCCGCAGCAGGGGAACGACGGGGTCGAGCGCGAGAGAGGACTCGGAGCAGACATGCGCCCAGTAGGCCGGGTCTGCGGGGGTGTTCAGCACCCATGTCATCGCGTCGGACTGCTTCGGTGCGGCGAGCGGGCGCAGCCAGCGGGGCCGGGCACACGGCACACAGGTCAGAGAAGTGGTGCCGAACGGGATGCCGAGCACCGCGGCCCCGCCCCTCCGGATCGGTCTGTCTTGGATCGGCCGAGCTGCACCCGTAGGCCGTCCTCGGTAACTGGCGCCGGCGCCAGATGGCCCGATTGTCAGGCTGGCTTCCTCGGAGCGGCGCAGCGCGACCGTGAAGCCCAGCAGCAAGGCGAGGGTGTCCCGTGCGGAGGTCGGCCGGCCACCCGCGGTGGTCCGTGGCATGGAAGAGGTCAGGAGTTCGAATCTCTAGGGGGTAAAGGCCGTGTCCGAGGGGGACTTGGACTTTTCTCCCACTTCGGAAGGTCTGGAATCTCGCGGCTTGATACCCGACCTGGGAGCGAGACTGGTGGTAATGCTTGGCTGCGTCACGGAGTCAATGGACGGTGCGGCCAGTCCAGCCGGTGTCATGCCTATCGAGTTGCGGTCTCGTTGCAAGATAGATCGGCCCATGGCCTTCGTGGTGGCGTTGCGCCCTTGGGGTGATACGGACGGGCTGCTTGGCGCTGGTAGCGTTCCGGCGGGCCGGGAAGCTGCTCATGGAACGTCTTTACTGCTGCACGTGTCCGATCGACACCGCATTCGCCGAACCCGAACCGCAGCAACACGCGCCGCCCGTCCACCGGTAAGTACTTCGTGGAACGCATGCACGCTACGCGTGAGGTCCCGCACGCGCGGGCATGTCACGGCCTGATCCCGTGTCGACGCGCGTACGCTGGTCGCGTCGACGCGAGGCCCTCGACACCGTCGGTCCTCATAGCCGACAAGCCGGAGAAGACTATCCTGACGATGAATTTCGCTACGTTACACGCCGCCATCCTGGTCAGGAGCCTCGCCGAGTGAGGCCACGACGCGTCCTGCCACCATCGAAAGGTACGCCAGACCTTCCCCGGCCTGAGGTCAAGCGCTCTTCTGCGACCGCCGTGATCGACCTCAGCCTCAGTGGAAGGCGGGATGGCCCGTGATCGCCTGTCCCAGGATGAGTGTGTGCATCTCGACTGTTCCCTCGTAGGTGAGGACGGACTCGAGGTTGTTCATGTGCCGAATCACGGGGTACTCCAGTGATACCCCGTTCGCACCGAGAATGGTGCGTGCCGCCCGGCAGATGTCGAGGGACTCTCGGACGTTGTTGAGCTTGCCCATGCTCACCTGTTCTGGACGAGCGAGTCCGGAGTCCTTCCGGCGACCGAGGTGCAGGGCAAGTAGGAGCCCCTTGATGTACTCCAGGGACATGTCGACGAGCTTGGCCTGCGTCAGCTGGTAGGCGGCGATCGGTCGGCCGAACTGGGTGCGTTCGCCGGCGTAAGCGATGGCGCAGTCCAGTGACGACCGCGCGGCCCCCAGCGCACCCCATACGATGCCGTACCGCGCCTCGTCCAGGCAGCTCAAAGGGCCCTTGAGCCCTCGAGCCTCGGGCAATAGCGCCGTCGATGGCAGACGCACATCGTCGAGCACGAGCTCGCTGGTCACTGAGGCCCGCAGCGACTGCTTGTGCTGGATGATCGGCGCGGAGAAGCCGGGCGTGTCGGTCGGCACGACGAAGCCTCGGATGCCGTCGCCTGTCTGTGCCCACACCACGGCGACGTCGGCCACGGATCCGTTGGTGATCCACATCTTTCGTCCGTCCAGCACCCAGTCGTCACCGTCCCGGCGCGCCCTCGTGCGCATCGACCCAGGGTCGGAACCGTGGTCGGGCTCGGTGAGCCCGAAGCAGCCGATCACTTCGCCGGCCGCCATCTTCGGCAGCCACTCGTCCTTGTGAGCCTTCCTACCCCAGCGCCAGATAGCGAACATCGCCAGTGACCCCTGCACGGACACGAGCGAGCGGATGCCCGAGTCGGCTGCTTCCAGCTCGAGGCACGCGAGCCCATAGTCGACCGCACTCATCCCGGCACAGCCGTAACCGTCGAGGTGCATTCCGAGGACTCCGAGCGAGCCGAGCTCTTTCGCGAGGCCGCGGATGTCATCGATCTCCCCGCGTTCGAACCAGTCTGCGACGAACGGGTTGATTCGGCGTTCGCACATCTCGCGCACTGAGTCGCGGACGGCCTTCTCGTCATCGGAGAGTAGGTCGTCGATACCGGCGGGGTCATGCGGGTCGAACCTGGTGAGCTGCGGGTTGGTCATGGTGATTGGCGATCTCTCGAATGGGGTCAGCCGTTGCTGACCGTCGGGTGTGTGGACGGTTGCTGATCGCGGCGCTCTGCACCGGTATCTCGATCAAGGAGCCAGGATCGGATCTCCGCGTCGTGTTCCCCGAGGGAAGGTGGCGGGGTCGGTGTGCGGGTCACGCTGCGGGAGTAGGTCACGGCGTGACGCACTTGTGGCGGGTGGTCGGGCCCGACGTGCACGGTCGGGCCCAGGCCGAGGCGGCGGGCAAGGGCGATGCCTGAGCCGATGTCTCCCACCTTGCCAGCAGGGACACCGGCTTGGGTGAGCCTTTCGCTCCAGGAGGCGGCGTCGGCCACTGAGAGAGCCAACTCGAGCTCGGTAACGAGCTCGGCTCGGTGCGCCACGCGTTCGGGGTTCGTAGCAAACCGCGGGTCGGCAGCGAGTTCGGGGCGTCCTGCTTCGTCGGCGAGACGAGCGAACTGCGCGTCGTTCCCGCAGGTTACCGCCAGGAGCCCATCTTGGCACCGGAGTGTCTGGTAAGGAGCGATCGATGGGTGTGCATTGCCGAGGTGGCTCGGGTTGACGCCGGTAGCCAGGTATGAGCTTGCCTGATTCGCAAGGGATCCGAGCAACGATGACAGCAAGTTGACCTCGACGTGCTCACCGGTTCCTGTTCTTGCGCGCGCCGACAGCGCTGCCAGGATGCCGATCACGGCGTCCTTCCCGGTGAGCACATCGACGAGCGCGACACCGACCTTCATCGGCTCACCGTCAGTCTCCCCGGTGATGCTCATGAGGCCGCCGACGGCCTGAACGAGAAAGTCATAGCCGGGCAGTGCTGCACCGTCACGGCTCCCGAAACCGCTCACCGAGCAGTACACGATGCGAGGATTCGACTCGGACACTTGGTCATAGCCGAGTCCAAAACGGTCGAGCGCGCCCACCTTGTGGTTCTCGACGAGGATGTCCGCACGGGCGGCGAGCTCCTGCGCCAATGCACGGTCCGCTGGATCGGTCAGGTCGAGGGAGATGCTCTTTTTCGAGCGGTTGGCGCACTCGAAATAGGCACTGGATGTGGCTGTCCACGGGGGCCCCCAGCGTCGCGTGTCATCTCCAGAGTCCGGTCGCTCGACCTTGATGACCTCGGCACCGAGGTCTGCCAGTGTCGTGGTGGCCAGCGGCCCAGCGAGGACCCGGCTGAAGTCTGCGACGACCATCCCTTCCAGGGGAGCAGTCATGACGCGAGTCCTTTCGCGGGGGCGGGGCGCAGGACGCTATCGACCCGACGTGGTAGGGCCCAGGGGTTCGCGCTCTGGAGTGCCGGTGGGAGAGCATGGTCCGGCACGCTCTGGAACGCCACGGGTCGTGTGAAGCGGTCGAGGGCGGCCGCACCGACCGAGGTTGCGGCCGGAGCGGACGTGGCAGGCCATGGGCCGCCGTGCTGCTGGGCCCAGGTCCAGGAGACACCGGTGGGCCAGTCGTCCACGGTGACGCGGCCGGCCAGTGTGCTGAGCCGAGTGACCAGCGCGGCCGTCTCCGGGTCGTCGGCGCCACCCGTCATGACGCTCGCCACCAGGCAGCCTTGAAGGGCGTCGAGTGCGCTGTTGCGCTTGGCCTCGTTGGCATAGTCCACCAGCAGGATCACCGGGCCGAAACACTCTTCCAGGAGCCGACTCCCGTCGGTGAGCGCACTGATCGGCGCCCGCAGGACGGTTGGAGTCGCGGCCCAGCCGACGGCCGGTCCAGGGCCGCGCACGACGACTTCGGCGCCCGCAGCGGTCAGTTCGTCGATGCCGTCCCTGGCGGCGGCCGCGATCTCGTGTGTCAGATGCCATGCGGGCGACCGGTCCTCGGACAGGAGTCGGGTAATCACACTGGCCATGTCGGTGCCAGCGGGCGCAAGCAATAGACCTGGTTTCGTGCAGTACTGGCCGGCTCCCAGAGTGAAGGACTCGACCGCCCCGCGGGCGACGTCCGCGAGCTGGGTCCTTGCGGCTGAGTGGGTGACCACTACGGGGTTGACGGTGCCCATCTCTGCGAACACGGGGATGACAACCTCGCGCTGGTTCGCCAGGCGCCAGAGCGCGAGGCCGCCTCGTTGGGACCCGGTGAATCCGACCGCAGCCGTATGCGGCGATGTCACCAGTGTGGACCCGGCCTCGAATCCGGCCACCAGGTCGAACGATCCCAATGGTGCTCCGGCAGCCTCGAGAGCCACCTTTGCGACCTCGCCCAGCCGAGTGGACAGAACGGGGTGCGCGGGGTGCGCTTTGGCAACCACAGGGCACCCTGCCGCGAGGGCGGACGCCGTGTCGTTACCAAGGACGCCGAAGGCGAATGGAAAGTTGCTCGCACCGAAAACAGCTACCGGCCCGAGCGGTACCCGAGTCCGGGCGATTGCGGCTGTCGTCGGAGTTGCGCTGCCGAGGGTGGCACCGAGGTAGGAGCCCTCCTCGGCGACCGATGCGTAGAACCGAAGCTGCGCTGCTGTGCGTGCGAGCTCTCCCGACAAGCGGGCCTCGCCCAAGGCGGTCTCTCGATCGGCCAGATTGACCAGCTCGGCTGCCACCGCAGGCCGGTCGAGTGTGTCGGCCACCGCACGGAGCCAGCCTGCGCGTGTGCCCGGGGCGGCTGCCGCGATGTGCGGCGCGCTTCGTACGGCGGCCATGAGGGTCGCCTCTACCTTGTCGGCGGTGCTCGTGTCCGCCTGGCTGACGACGTTGCCGGTGCGTGGGTTCCAGCTCGGCTCGGTCACCGCGGTCATGCGGGCGCCCGATTCACGTACTCACGAATTGCGTGCTCGATGACGTCGAGCGCGTCGTCGAGCAGCGCCGGCTCGATGACGAGCGGGGGAAGGAGTCGGATGACGTTTCCGAACGTCCCACATACCAGCGTGATAACGCCTTCGGCGTGGCAGTGGGCGGCGATTGCCTTGGCCGCAGCCGGATCCGGCACGGTCGTGCCGGGCTTGACGAGTTCAATCGCCAGCATCGCTCCGCGGCCTCGGACGTCGCCGATCATGTGGCAGCCGTCTGCGAGGGCTCGCAGCCGTGGCAGCACCTGCGCCTCGATCGCACGAGCGCGCTCGACTAGCCCGTCACGTTCGATCACAGCGATGGCTGCCAGAGCGGCCGCACACGCGACGGGGTTGCCGGCGTAGGTGCCGCCGATCGATCCGGGCGCGACCGCGTCCATCAGGTCGGCGCGCCCGGTGACCGCGCTGAGCGGCATACCACCGGCGAGGGCCTTGGCGCTCGTGATGATGTCGGGCACCAGGCCTTCGTGCTCCGAGGCGAACATGTCACCCGTGCGCCCAAACCCGGTCTGAATCTCGTCGGCGATGAACACGATGCCGTGCTCGCGGGCGAACTCCTGCACGCCGGGCAAGAAGCCGGGCGAGGGGACGATGAAGCCTCCCTCGCCCTGGATCGGTTCCGCGATGATCGCGGCGACTCGGTCGGTGCCGACCTGGGTCAGGACAAGTTCCTTGAGCCGGGCAAGCGCATCCTCAGTCGCGCGCCCGGGTCCGGCTGGGGAGCGGAAGGGGTATGCCGTCGGTGTCCGGTAGACCTCTGGGGCGTAGGGCCCGAAACCGGCTTTGTATGGCACATGCTTGGCCGTCATGGTCATCGTCAGCAGCGTGCGTCCGTGGTAGGCGTGATCCAGCACGATCACCGCGTCACGCCCGGTTGTCGTGCGAGCGATCTTGATCGCGTTCTCCACCGCCTCGGCGCCGGTGCTGAACAATGCCGTTCGCTTCTCGTGATCTCCTGGCGTCAGACGGTTCAGTGCCTCGGCGACATCGACGAAGCCGTCATATTCCGTGACCATGAAGCAGGTGTGCGTGAAGCGCGCAGCCTGATTCGCGACCGCGGCAGCGACGTCCGGATCGGATGCACCGACACTCGTCACGGCGATACCCGATGCCAGGTCGATGAGCTGGTTGCCGTCGACATCGACGACGATGCCGCCAGACGCCTGCTCGACGAACACCGGAAGGGTCACACCGAACCCCGCCGACACGGCCGACTCCCGCCGGCGCTGCAGCTCCCGTGAGCGGGGGCCGGGAATGGCGGTCTGGAGCAGCCGCCGCTGAACGATGGTCGACACCTCCTCGGTTGCTGCGTGTGCGGAACCTGGAGCAGGTCGGGCGACGGTGTCGGTCATGGTGTCCTCGCAGGCAGTCGGTGTCGGTCTGCAGCAAATCTAGATCGCGAGCGTCCAGACCCATATGGACAAAGTGGCCTACAACAGGCGATCATGTTCGACAGTTCGTCGATTGTCAGGAGGGATTCTCAGGATGGCTGTCCTGCTTGACTGGCTGGTGGATCAGCACGATTTGGGCTTGCGTGTCGTCGCCGGGAGCGTGGCGGACGTCGAGATCTCCTGGGCCCACGCGATCGAGCTGGTCGACCCGTCCCCCTGGCTGTCCGGCGGAGAGCTCATCCTGACCACCGGCCTGCGTATGCCGTGCAGCGGGCATGAGCAGGTGGCCTACATCGACAGGCTCACACGCGCGGGCGCAGCTGCCCTGGCCTTCGGGGTGGGCATCCGATTCAACGAGGTGCCCACCAGGCTTGCCGCAAGCTGCGCGGACCTCGGCCTGCCGCTGCTCGAGGTGCCACTGGCGACACCATTCGTCGCCGTTACTCAGGCGGTCGCACGGCGAATTGCCGACGAGCGGGCCAAGTCCTTGAAGAGCACCATCCGCACGCAGCGCGAGCTGACTAGCGCTGCGCTTCGCAGTGGGCTCGAGGCGCTGGTGTCACGGCTCGCGAGGACGCTCGGCGCACCGGTAGTCATCCTCGACGAATCGCTGGAGGTGACAACGGCCTCTGCCAGGTCCGCCGAGCTCGCTGCCGTCGCTCGCGAGCGGCTCGTGACGGCAGGATCGGGTCAACGGCTCGTCACAGTGGAAGGCCCGTCCGGGCCGATCGAGCTCCACGGACTCGTCGGGCGATCGATGCGACGAGGTTGGCTCGCGGCCGAGGTCGGGCAGCATGCGGACCCGACGTCGCGGATCGTGCTCCACCACGCGATCTCAGTCGCCACCCTCTACGTCGACGTTCCGGCCGAGTTCGAGCAGCTGCGATCTCGAATGGCCGACACTGTGCTTGGCCTGCTCCTGGACCCGTTGACGGCGACGCCGTCGGTCGTCGCCGAGCTGCGCAGCTTTGGGTTCCTCGCGGATGCGCCAGTCACGATCTGTGCACTGGAGCTCGCTTCGGGTGAAGCCGCGCGACCTCGGGGAGGGCCACGCCTACGGGACTCGATCGAGGTGTCGCTGCGCGAGGCAGGCGTGCCCGCCGCGCTTACCCTCGTCGACGGCCGCGCAGTGATCTGTGTGCCGGCGACCGCGCACAAGGCCGCCGTCGAGCGCATCGCACGAGCCTCTTCAGACGCGCGGGGGAGTGCGCACTGGATAGTCGGGGTCGGGCAGGCGATGCCAGCCGAAAGCGCCTCTCATGGTTTGGCATCGGCGCGTCGTGCAGCCCGGACGGCACGACTTGAGGGACAACCAGTCGGGTGGTCCGACCGGCTCACGCTCGACGGTGTGCTGATGGACCAGCAGGTACGGGCCAGGATTGCCGAGCTGGCGGGTCCGATTGTTGCCCCCATTCTGCCGGACGCCGCGGCCGCCGAGCAAGATCTCCTTGCCACGCTCTCGGCCTTCCTCGATCACAACGGGTCTCTCGAGGGCGCGGCCCGAGCCGTCGGGATCCATCGCCACACTCTGCGGCATCGTCTGACCAAGGTCGAAGAGCTCACGGGACTCAGCCTCGACATTGCCGACAACCGGATCGTCCTTGCCCTCGCGCTGAGGACCCAGGGCCCGTAGACCAGGACATTCCGGGGACGGATGACGGCCACCATCCCCATGGTGGCGGCCTTCATCCATCGCGCCGGAGTCAGGGCCCGTCCGGGACCGCAGTTGGGGCTGTGAGGGAAGGGGCCCTTGTACTCCGCGCATCGTCTCCTCAACGCCGCGCCGATGACTTGCTGACCTACTCAGATCGGCCCGATTGAGCAGCGGGCCAATCGAGGTCATCAACAGTCGACCGAGCAGCTGCGAGGCTCCACACTTGGGCTCCCGCAATCCTTATGGCGCGCGGCCTTGGTGGAGTCCGGAGGATTCAGGCCACGTCGCCGCCGCACGGCCGTACCATACCCGTACAGACAGGAAACTTCAGTTGCAGGAGCCTAACCCAACAGCGCCGCTACAACTGGTGAGCCGGAAATCGAGCGAGACCGGCCGGAGCGGTGTGGCGGGTCCCCAGCCGGAGAGCTCACTGCGCTTCCTCCCCGGCGCCATTGACGCCACCCACGCTTGTTAGTCCGACAGTCGTTCTGCTGTCATAGACGGGTGCCCGAACACTTCTACCGCCCCGCGGACGGCCACCGGCTACCGCATGACCCCTTCAACTCTATTGTGGCGCCGCGCCCGATCGGTTGGATCGGGACCCTGGACCGGCAGGGCCGACGCAACCTTGCGCCATACAGCTTCTTCAACGCGCTCAACTACGTCCCGCCGCTGGTGGGGTTCTCCAGCAACGGATGGAAGGGGACAGTGGCCAATGTTGAGGCGACGCGCGAGTTCACCTGGAACCTCGCCACCCGGTCGCTGGCCGAACAGATGAACCTGACCTCCACCACCGAGGATGTCGACGAGTTCGCGACGGCCGGTCTCGAGGCCGGTGTCTCGCTGGAGGTTAATGCGCCGCGTGTGGCTGCGGCGCCGGTCACCTTCGAGTGCCGAGTCACCCAACTCATCGAACTCCATACTGCCGCGGGTGACGCCACCGGGTCCTGGTTCACTGTCGGTGAGGTCGTCGGCGTGCACATCGACGAGGACCTGCTTGTGGACGGCATCTACGACACGGCTCGGGCACAGCCGATCATGCGAGCGGGCGGACCGACGGCGTACTTCGGCATCGACACCAGCAGCCGTTTCGACATGCGCCGCCCACGGTGACGCGACTGTGTCGGGCGCGACGAGTCGCCCACTTGCTGTTGCCAGCATTGGGCCATCGCTCGGAAGGATGGAGTTGCCTGCGCTGCCGATCAACCCGTGGACGTACCCCGGCGGGTGACGGACGTGCCATCCGCTGCGGCGCGCCAGTAGCGCAACCTTGTCGAGAGCGGCGGACTGTTCGATGAAGCGAGCCGTTGGAGTGACAGGTGGGGTGACGCGGGTAGCGGCCGGATCGGTGTCCATGGGGTGGGCAGGTGGCCGGTGCTCCGCCGTCTGGAGTGTCCACGGTCATGCTTGGGTCGAGCTCCCTTCCTGGTGGGCCACCGGGCTTCCTGGCAGATCAGGGACCGACGTGGTTGAGTGAGCAAGTGACGAGTTCGGGCCGGCCGCGCACAGGCATCGTGTGTCGGCGTGCTGCTCGCTGCGGGTGCCGGTCGTCGGATGGGCCTGCCGAAGGCACTCATGTGCGGCCGCGATGGCACATCGTGGCTTGCCAGGTCGGTGCATGTTCTGCACAACGGAGGCTGCTAGACATGGATTCACCGCAAGGCCTGCTGTGAGCAGGCCCGAAAGGAGATGATCAGAGCATGGAGCGATGTATGGATTCGGCGAAGGAGCTGGCCGGGCTGCTCGGTGCGACTGGATATCTGACGGACGACGCCCTGGCGACGGTCGGTTTCCTGGCGCTGCGCCTGGGTCGACCGCTGCTGCTGGAGGGAGAGCCCGGCACGGGCAAGACTGCGCTGGCCGAGGCGCTGGCCGAGGGGCTGGACGTCCCGCTGATCCGGTTGCAGTGCTATGAGGGGATCGATGCGTCCCAGGCGCTGTATGACTGGGACTTCCCCCGTCAGATCCTGCACCTGCGTGCCCTGGAGACCGCGCAGGGTTCGGGGGTGGAAGACATCGCGGATGTCGAGAAGTCGCTCTTCGACGAGAGGTTCCTGGTCGCCCGTCCCGTGCTGCGGGCGCTGCGCGAGAGTCCGGCGGTGCTGCTGGTGGACGAGATCGACCGTGCCGACGACGAGTTCGAGGCCTTCCTGCTCGAGGTGCTGTCGACCTACCAGGTCACCATCCCCGAGCTGGGGACGGTCTCCGCGTCGCCACCGCCGCTCGTCGTGCTGACATCCAACCGCACGCGCGAGCTGCACGATGCGCTCAAGCGCCGGTGCCTGTATCACTGGATCGACCACCCCAGCCTGGAGCGTGAGCTGGCGATCGTGCGCGGCCGGGCACCGGAGGTGTCCGAGTCGCTCGCCGAGCAGGTCGTGACCCTGGTGCAGCGACTGCGCATCGAAGCGGACCTGCTGAAGCCGCCCGGTGTGGCTGAGACGCTCGACTGGGCCCGGGCACTGCATACCCTCGGCACCGCCGAGCTCGACGTGGAGAGTGCGTCGGCCACGCTTGGAGCGGCCGTCAAGTATCGCGAGGACGCGGATCGCGTGCGCGCGAGCCTGGACCGGATGCTGGCGCGTTGACATGGCGACCGCGCCTGATGTGCTGCTGCTCGGGTTCGCCCGAGCGCTGAGAGCTGCCGGTGTCCCGGTCACGCCGGACCGGGAACGCGGATACCTGGACGCCGTTGCGGTCGTCGGGCTGGATGACGAGCGCGCCACCTACTGGGCCGGTCGCTCGACGTTGTGCTCGTCGCCGGACGAGCTGGAGCGCTACGACAAGGTGTTCACGGCATGGTTCTCCCAGCACGGGGAGGAGGTCCGCACTGCCAGGCCGCAGTCCGTGCAGGTCGCGGTCCCGGTCGATCTGCTCACTGACAGCGACGAGGCCGGCGACGGAGAGCAGGCGGCCGAGGCCGTGCAAATGGTCGCCAGCCCCACCGAGGTCCTGCGGCATCGCGACATCGGTGCCATGTCACCCGCCGAAAAGGCCCTGATGGCCACACTCTTCGGCTCACTCCACCGACCACGGCCCGTCCGCCGGTCGGCACGGCACACCCAGTCACACCACGGCGCGGTGGACGCGCGGCGCACGCTGCGCGCCCAGCTGGAGCGCATGGGCGAACCGGGCCCCATCCAGTGGCGCCGCCGCAGCACCAGGCCGCGGCACCTGGTGCTGCTGATCGATGTCTCCGGCTCGATGAGCTCGTATGCCGAGTCGCTGCTGCGTCTGGCGCATCACTGGGTGCGTGGTGGCCGCCCGGTCGAGGTCTTCACGATGGGCACGAGACTCACCCGCATCACCCGCGCGCTGCACCAGCACGATCCCGATCGTGCGCTCATTGCGGCGGGAGACGTCGTCCCGGACTGGTCGGGCGGCACGAGGCTGGGGGAGTCGGTCAAGGCCTTCCTCGACCGCTGGGGCAGACGGGGTATGGCCCGTGGCGCCATCGTCGTCATCTTCAGCGACGGATGGGAGCGCTCCGGCGTCGACCTGCTCGACGAGCAGATGCGGCGATTGCGAGCGATGGCGCACCGGGTCGTATGGGTCAACCCGCACGCCGGCAAGACCGGGTACGAGCCTGTCCAACAAGGCATTCTGGCAGTGCTGCCGCACTGTGACGGTCTCGTCGCAGGGCACTCGCTGCAAGCATTCAACGAGCTCGCGGAGATGGTGGATCATGCGTGAGGTGCTGGACGACCTGATGAGCCGGTGGAACGCCGGTCAGGAAGTGGGAATGGGCACGGTGGTCGCGACCTGGCGATCCGCGCCCCGACAGGCCGGCGCATCGATGCTGGTGGATGCCGGTGGTGAGGCGGTCGGGTCGGTCTCCGGAGGCTGCGTGGAGGGCGCGGTCTACGAGCTGGCGGAGACCGTGATCGAGACGGGCACCCCTGTCCTGCAACGCTATGGCATCAGCGATGAGGACGCTTTCGCGGTTGGCCTGACGTGCGGTGGCATCCTCGACGTCTATGTCGAACGGGTGTCACGCACGACCTACCCGGAGCTCGGCGACGTCGCCGCGGACATCGAGGCCGGTCGGCCGGTGGCCGTTGCCACCGTGGTCGCGCACCCTGACCCGGCCGAGGTCGGGCGCCGGATGATCGTGCACCCCGACGACCGTGTGGGCAGCATCGGGAGCGCACGCGCAGACGACGCGATCACCGACGACGTGCGCGGGCTGCTCGCGGTGGGCCACAGCGACACCCTCACCTATGGTCCCGACGGTGAACGGCGCGGTGAGGGGATGCGCGTATTCGCAGCAGCATTCGCTCCCGCGCCCCGGATGCTGGTCTTCGGGGCGATCGACTTCGCGGCCGCCTGCGCGCGAGTCGGCAAGTTCCTCGGCTACACGGTGACCGTATGCGACGCACGACCCGTATTCGCGACCGCCACGCGCTTCCCGGAGGCGGACGAGGTCATTGTCCAGTGGCCGCATCGTTATCTCGCGGAGCAGGCGGAAGCCGGCAAGCTCGACGAACGCACGGTGATCTGCGTGCTCACCCACGATCCGAAGTTCGACGTGCCGCTGCTGAAGGTGGCGCTGCGGCTGCCGGAGGTCGCGTACATCGGAGCAATGGGGGCGAGGCGCACGCATGATGACCGCGTCGCCCGCCTGCGGGAGGAGGGGATGACCGAGGAGGAGCTCGGTCGGCTGTGCAGCCCGATCGGTCTGGACCTCGGGTCACGCACGCCTCAGGAGACTGCGATCAGCATCGCGGCCGAGATCGTGGCCCTGAAGTGGGGTGGCGGCGGCGAGCGACTCACCCATACGGAAGGGCCCATGCACCACCACGATCGGCCCGATTCAGAACCAGATCCGGGCGGAGCGTAAGGCCTACGAATGCCGTGATACAGCAAGGGGTTTCGAAGATCCTTTGCTAGTGCCGCAGAAACTACGACGATGAGTGGATCTGATTCGACGCTGGAGTCAATGATGGTTTGAGGTGTGGAGGTCTTCAGGAGCATCTCTATGTCGGCTTCGGAAGCCCGGGCGTTACGTTGTCCTGGGCGCACGTTGACCTGCGCATTTGGCATGGTTGGTATAGGGCCTTCGGGGCGAGTGTCTCTCCTTGGCAGGTACTCTCCGGTGAACTCTGGATACTGATAGAGGTGGCGAGCCCCGGTTGTCGCCTGCCATGAGCATGGGACCACCCTGACCGGTTTTTTGCCAACCTCATGGGACCACCTGGTTGCCAGTTATGGGACCACTCGGCGCGCCGTATCTGAGATAACTGACCAGTTCGCGGTTTTAATTGTCCGCATTCGGGTTGCTGGGATTTCCTGTAGTGTGCCGCATCTTGCGGCGGGTGGCAATCCGGTGTGCGCGGGCGGCGTGTAGCCCGTCGCGGCGAGCCTTGCGGATCGCGTCGCCGCGCCCGTGGTGCTCGTCCTCGGGGGTGACGTAGCCGATGCCCTCGTGCAGCCGGATCGTGTTGTAGTGCTCCCTTCTGACGTCGAGCTCGCGGCGCATGACCGCGGGGTCGGTGATGGTGTCCAGGTACGGGTTCTCGCCCTTGAGGTGTCCGAAGAACGACTCGATCCACGCTTGATCGTTCGGAGTCCCCGGTCGGCCGAAGTGCTGCGCGATCCGCGCGATCGCCATGAACTGGGCCGTGTTGCTCGAGCGCATCTGCGGGCCGTTATCACTGACGGCGAGCAGCGCGGAGACCCGCTCGTCGTTCTCCGGGATCTGCCCGGAGGCGAGCTCGGCGGCCAGGTCGGCGTCCTCCAGGAGCCAGCCCTTCCCGTCGGCCTCGAGCGCGGCGATGAACGCGGTCTCGACCTGCACCGACGTCTCCTCCGGCGCGAATACGGTCGACAGCCAGTACCGGGAGACCACGTCGACGACCGCGATCGCGCACCAGTCGCGTAGGCTCCGAAAGTGTGTGAAGTCGTAGATGAAGATCTGCCCGGGTATCAGCTCGACCCAGTCCGGCCACGGTGTCTTCCCGCGCCGCTCCGTCGGTTGCGGGATCCCGGGTAGACGCATCCCGGCCTCGAATAGGACTCGTAGCACGGTGGACTCACTCACGTAGACCTGCTCGAGGCGGGATCCGCGGTGGGCGAGCTTGCGGTGTGACAGGTCGACCTGGCCCCAGTCCTTGGCGATCTGCACGATGGTGTCCTTCTCCCAGTCCAGCAGGGCGTGCAGCGCCTCGCCCGCCAGTGGCCCGGGCGGCTGGTCAGCCAACTCGGATCCGGCTTCCTGTTTGGCCGCCCAGGCGATGACCCGGGCGTGGTCGATGCCCAGCTGCCGGCACGCCCACCGCAGGGAGAACCCCTGCGAGCGGGCGTGCGCGATCAGCTCGAGCAGTCCGTGCTTCGCCGGCCCCGGCACGCGGGCGGGGACCAGGCCAGCGTTCAGTCCCAACCGTCTTTTCCCTGTTCGAGGTGCAGCACCACGGCCTGCTCGCAGATCGTGGCCTTCAACCGGTCGATCTGCGCGTGGGCCTCGTCCAGCTCGAGCTGTTCGGCGGACTTGCCGCGCCGGCCAGGCACGGCCGCCGCCAATGCGTCCAGCGCGCCCTGCTTCGCGGTCGCGCAGATCGAGCGGATCGTGGTCCGGTCCACCCCGTACTGCTCGGCCAGCTCCCGCTGCGTCGCCGAGGACGTCAGCGTCGAGGTGTAGATCTCATACTTCTGCGACGGCGCGAGTTTCTTCCGCCTGCGCCGCCTCGGCCCGCCGGTCGCGGTACCGCTCGTAGCATCGTTGTTGACCATCAGTTCTCTCCTTGCCTGCTCCGGTAATGAAACCAGCAAGAATGAGGAGTTTTAAAACCGGGCCCTGGTTACCGATCTCTGACGCGGAAAGCGGGGATCTGCGGGCAGGTGGGCCGTGCCGTGGCGGCGTGCTTGCCCAGCAGGTAGGACACGTTGTCTTGGCTCATCTGTTGGTGTCGCCCGGCTCGGGTCGTGTAGAACAGCAGTGCATCCGGCGCGGGTCTTTCGGGGTGGAACAGTGCGGTGTATTGGTGCAGGTGGCGGCTGGTCTTGTCCATGATCGGCACGACTCTGGTCTTGTGGCCCTTGCCGGTGAGGGTCACAGTTCCGCGGCCGGGTGTGGTGTCGCTGTCGCCGACGGCCAGATCCAGGATTTCTTGGACGCGGGCGGCGGCGTCGAATGTCAACAGGATCAGCGTGGTGTCGCGGACGTTGCGCCGTGTGTCCTGGCCGGGTGCTGCGATCAGTGCCTCGACGGCGGGCATCGACAGAGCGTCCGGTGGTCGGGTCGGGACCCTGGCGGGGCGGACTTGTTTGATCTCCAGCCATCGCGCGACCAGCGCCGGGTCTTCCCCGGCGCAGAATGCCAGGAATGACTTGATCGCCGCCAGTCGCTGGTTCACCGTCGCGGGGCCGGCGTTTCTGGTCTCGGCGAGCCAGAGCGTGAACCCGGTGATGGCCGCGTGGTCGATCTGGTCGAAGCCGACCTGTTCCAGTGTCAGGCCGTGGGACTCGCGCAGATAGTCCAGAAGTAGGTTCAGTGTTGTCTTGTAGGAGCGGATCGTGTGCGGGCTCAACCTGCGCGAGCGGGGCAGGTGCACCGTCAGCCAGGAGCGCACCAGGGCGAAGAAGTTATCGGGGGCCATGGCCGGCCTCCGGCAGTGATGCTTCGATCCCGGTGTTGGCCAGCGCGCGCAGGTCGGGGTGGAAATCGGCGGCGAGGTGAAAGTAGTACCAGGTGTCGGCGGTGTTGCCGTGCCCCAGGTGCAGGCTCAGGTAGGCGACCAGGACTTGCGGGTCGCGACCGGCCCGGGCGCACCGGTTGATCGTCTCGATCACGTGCGCGTGCCGCAGATCGTAGACACGCGGCCGAGGTTCGCACGCCGCCGTGATGCCAGCGGCCTGCAGGAGCTGGCTGAACCAGTAGTCGATCGTCCCGGCGCTGTAGGCGTCGCCGACCGGGTTCGGGAAGAACACCGGCCGATCCGGATGATGGGCAGTGATAGCGGTGTCGTAGGACCGCAGATACTGGTGCAGGTCGGCCGAGGCGAACACGCGCCGGTCCTTGTGTCCTTTCGACTCGCGGATATAGACGCTGCCGTCGGTGAGGTCCACGTCGGCGCGGCGCAGGCGGCGGGCCTCGCCGGGGCGCAGTCCCAGGCAGTAGATCATCCGGAACATGACCGGGATGATCAGTTCCCGTCGCCCGCCGAACGGGGTGGCGTGGATCTGGTCGGCGGCGTCGAAGATCGCCCGCAGCTCGGCCGGCGTGTACAGGTGAGGGCGGTAGTGGATCTGCCGGCCCGGGATGCCCGCGGGGATCACATAGGCCTTAGCGCCTTGCGCGGTCATGTGCTTGGCCAGCTGCCGCACCGGGGTGATGCGGCGCATCTGACCGTTGACGTGTTCACCGGGCCGCGCCGCCGCCCAGGCCATCGCCATCTGCCTGGCCAGCGTCGCCTGCCCGGGAGAGTCCTTCGCGCACATCGCGTCGAACATCTGCAGGTGCCGGCCGGATTCGACGTAGGGCAGTCCGAGCGCGTGCTTGACGTCCAGCAGGGCCTGGATGTGGGCCGCGAGGCCGCTGTGCAGGGTGGTCATGATGACGCCGTCCGCCGTGGTGCGATGCCGGTGAAATCCAGGCAGCACGCACGCATGTGCTTCTCATCGGCGGACAGATAGTGTTTCACCGAGCCGGTGCCGCGATGACCCAACGCGCCGGCGATCACCGGTAGCGGCGCGTCGGACTCGAGCATCCTGGTCGCCAGCGATGCGCGCAGCACGCGCATGCCACGGCCCGTACCGCCCCTGGGTGTGACACCGCTGCGGGTGAAGGCACGCGAGGCCACATAGTGCAGATCCTTCGAGGCCAGCGGGACGTGCGGGGCTTTCGCTCGCACGAACACCCGATCGGAGCGAGCGTCCGCGGGCCTGCCATGGAGGAGGTAAGCGGAGATCGCCTCGCCCGCATCGGCCAGCAGGGGAAGGACGACCAGCTCCCCGGTCTTGAACTGCGTCACCGTGATTCGAGCCGTACGCCAGTCGATGTCGCCAAGCCGCAGCCCGGTGATGTCGCTCGGCCGTAGCCCGGTGCGGGCCGCCAGCAACACGATGGCCCGGTCCCGCAGGCCGCCCGGCGTGCCCGGATCCGCCGTGGCCACCAGCCGATCCACCTCGGCGGCCGTGATCACCGCGACCGGCCGGGACCGCGACACCCGAGTGGCAGGCACTGACCGCCACAGCCCGGGATGCCCGCCGTCCTGTTCGACGAAGCGACACCACACCCGCAGTGCCGACAGCGCGGCACGCATGCTGCCCGGCCGATAGCTGTCAGACAGGAACACCACCGCAGCCGAAATGTCGCCGGCCGAGACCCTGTGCACATCGACGACGCCGTGGCCGGGCAGCCAGCCCAGAACCTTCCGGGAGACCGTTGCATACAAATCGACCGTGGCCGGGGCCAGACCGCGACCCGAGAGCCATTCCTCGAACCGCTGCTGCACGGGTCGCACCCGCGCGTCCAACCCGTCGTTGATACCCGCCGCACGGGCGACCGACCACGAATACGACCCCGTCGCAGCGACTTCGCCCAGCACCAGCGTGGCCTTGCGCAACAGCTTGTACTTCCACTGCTTGAACCGTCCCACCCGGAACTCGTCGGTCACGAAATCCAGAAACGCATCCGCTGCCGCATCGGAGAAGACCACGCCATGCTGTGCGGCGCAGAATTTGTCGAACTGCGACCACGCCCACCGGTACTGCATCCGCGTCGACGGGGCATGCCCCAACCCGTCCATCGCCGCATCCGCCCGCGCGATCACCTCACCGATCGAAACACCCATCACCAGCACTTGCCTCTCGAAGAGAACCAACAGAGGCGAGCACCGTAGACCCGGCAGGCGTTATCCCGAGGATCCCGTGGTCACACCGCCGCTGACCAGCAGCGATCGGTCATCCTCGGGAGAACCAAATCCTCGGGATAGTCGTTCTTATCGCGATAAGAACGACAAGGCGAAAGTTGAGCGGGCGGTGCAGTACGTGCGCGGAAACTTCTTCGCCGGTGAGGCGTTCGCCGACCTGGCCGACGCGCAGGCCCGCGCGGTCCGCTGGTGCACGACGACCGCGGGCACACGCATCCACGGCAGTACCGCCGCCCGGCCGCTCGAGGTGTTCGACGCGGACGAGAAGCCTTGCCTGCTCCCGGTTCCCGCACCCTATGACGTGCCGACGTTCACGCGGGTCAAGGTGCACCGCGACTTCCACGTCGAAGTCGCCCGCGCGCTGTACTCGGTGCCCGAGGCGTGGCTGGGCATGTATCTGGACGCTCGCGCCGACAGTCAGCTGGTGAAGCTGTTCGACCGGGGGCAGCCGGTCAAGACCCACCCTCGGCAGCCGCCGGGCGGGCGGTCGACCGACCCGGGCGACCTACCCGCCGAGCGGGTCGGGTACGCGATGCGGGACCTGGACAAGCTCATCAGGACAGCCGCGAAACACGGTGAGAACATTGGCATCTACGCGCAGCGGCTGCTGGACGACCCGCTGCCCTGGACGCGGATGCGCAGCGTGTACCGGCTGCTCGGGCTGGTCCGCCGATACGGCCCCGGGCCGGTCGACGACGCCTGCTCCACCTCACTGGACCTGGACGTCGTGGCCGTCGGCAAGATCGCCGCGATGCTCGAAAAGGCCACCGAGCGCGCCAAACCCGAGCTGCCCACCGCGGCCGGCTCACAGACCGGGCGGTTCGCCCGCGACCCCGGCGAGTTCGCCATGGCCGGCGGCGCGACCCAGCTCACCCTCATCCCCGGCGGCCTGACCGCCACCACCACAGCAGAGACGGAGACTCCCTCATGACGACCACGACAACCGAGCCCGCCAGCACCCGAACCACGAAGCAGGCCGGGCCGATCGACCCAATCAGCTCCGACCTGACGAGCATCCTGCGCGCGCTGAAGCTCGGCGGGCTCAAGGACACCCTGCCCGAGCGCCTCGCCCTGGCACGGTCCCGCAAGATGGGCCACGCCGCGTTCCTCGAGCTGCTCCTGTCCGACGAGGTCAGTAGGCGCGAATCCCGTTCGGCGACACTACGAGCCAAGACCGCAGGCCTGGACCCGGCCATGCGCTGGGACACCTGGGCCGAGCCCGACGACCTGCGCTACGACCGGCAACTCCTATCGGACCTGACATCCCTGGCGTTCGCCGAGGCCGGCCACGGCGTGCTGATCCTCGGCCCCGTCGGGGTCGGCAAGACGCACCTCGCACACGCGTTGGGGCACACCGCGATCCGGCGCCGCACCGTCATCGCGTCCCGCGCCGACAAGCTGTTCACCCGGCTACGCGCAGCCCGCCTGGACAACACCCTGGCCGCCGAGATGCGGCGCCTGGCTCGCGCCGACGTGCTCATCCTCGACGACTTCGCCCTACGAGCCCTCGACGCCACCGAGACCAACGACTTCTACGAACTGGTCGTCGAGCGACACGGCAAGGCCTCCACCATCGTGACCTCGAACCGGGAGCCGGCCGAGTGGCTGACCATGACCAGCGACGCGCTACTCGCACAGTCCGCGATCGACCGCCTCACCTCCCGAGCACACACCCTGATCATCCAAGGACCCTCCTACCGGCAACGACAACGCCCCGGCCAGCGCGCCGGCCTTGACGCCGCGAGTCAGGCCGACGATGCTCACTGACACGACCAAGTGGTCCCATGCTCGTGGCAACGAGGTGGGCCCCATCACGCTGGCAAGTGACACCGGTTGCTCGGGTCAGGCGACGAAGGAGCGATAGGAATGCCCATCTGTGCGACCTGTGGTGTCGAATCTGATATCGCGTTGACGACCTGCCCAATATGTGCGGATGAGCGTCGATACATCCCTGCGGGCGGGCAGGTCTGGGTCAACCTGGAGGATGCAGCTTCGATACCCTACGACCTGACGGTGCGGAGGGTGGAGCCGAAATTGTTCAGCTTGCACCGGGAACCTACGTTTGCCACCGGATATTGGTCAATGCTGGTGCAAACCGATAGAGGAAACCTGCTGTGGGACCCTCTAAACTTCTTGGACGGCAAGGTTGTCGATCGGGTTCGTCGGCTCGGTGGAGTCGACGCGATTGCTGCCAGCCATCCTCACACTTTTGGGGCTCAGGTCTCTTGGAGCCATGCTTTCAACCATGCTCCGGTCTGGGTGAACTCGGATGATATGAACTGGTTGCTGCGCCGCGATCCGGTGATTCGGCCGTGGTCGGGTACTCAAGTCGTTCTGCCTGCCGTCGAGTTGGTGCAGTGTGGCGGTCACTTCCCGGGGAGTGCTGTGCTTCACTGGCAACATGGTTGTTCGGGCCGAGGGGTTCTGCTCACTGGCGATACTGTCGCTGATGCCACTGCCGATGGACATGTGGCATTTCTGCGAAGCCACGCGAATCGGATTCCCCTATCAGGTGCGGTGATTGAACGAATCGTACGCCGACTTGAGGCATACGACTACGAGCGCTTGTACTCGTCAAATGGCGTAGGTGTATATCGTGATGCTAAGCGAGCGGTGCGACGGTCCGCCGATAACTACATCTGTTCGATATTGGAGGACCTCGACGCCGGACCCTAAACGTACTCGGACCACGTTGGTGACGGTCCAAGAGGTTTGCCGCCGAATGTGAAGTGCTCGTTTACCGGCTCTTCACACCTGTGATAGAGGTAGGTGGTCGGGGTGAGGGGCGAGTCCTTCCTCGATCAGAGCATGTGTAGTCGGTAATTCTCGCGGTTGCGGAAGCCGCTGGCCATGCGCCGGGAAAACTTTATCAGACTCACAGATGGCCTCGGCGTCACCGTTGTTCCTGACTCGTGCCACCGGTGTCGACAACTGGACATGACACCGAGGAGTCTGCTTAATTTTAATGGCGTCGAGGGTGGCCTCGGCTTCTGTGGGGTGAGTGGCTCGGTGGCAGTGAGTGCGTGTCGGGCAATGTAGACGCCGGAGTTCACCGGAAACTGACCGTACCAGCCTCCGGGGCTCAATAACTCAGACCGCAAGCCACTGACAGCAGCCACCTCACCACAGGTACGAGGAGGGAGGCGAAGGCCGACATATGCTGTGTGGCTGGCTCATCCTGCTGTGAGGGTGTGACGCCCGCGACGAGGGTCAGTGGAAGCAGGAGACGCTCGTGGTGTTCCGGACAGACCTGTTAGAACAGGTATCCTGCATATCTGCTTGACTGCAGTGCCCCGACGAGCATTGAGGATTCGCCCAGCGGCGCTGCTTGTTTCCGAGTTGAGTGGCCACCTCACTCTGCCAAAGAAATGCCTTGTGGGATACGAGTATTAGTCGATGAACCTTCTCATTCGGGTCCTGCCAACCGGAACTCTCCTGCACTTACAGTAAGCAGATATGCAGGACAGGTATACGTGGAATTCTTAAGCTATGGAAAGTCGGGCGCCCCTTTGTCTCAGGACTGAAGCCTCCACCGGTTCAGCCATCCAGCGTGGTCGTCCTTGAACGCTGGAGGATGTCGTGGGCCTTGATGGCAAGCCACAAGTTGCACACATCTTCTGTTGAGGTGAGGCGGCGTCCAGTGAGTTTCTCGATTCGACTCACACGCCCAATCAAGGACTGTCGGTGGATGAAGAGCCGTGCGGCTGTCGCTTTCCAACTGCGGTTCTCCTCCAGGAAGGCGATCAGAGTGGGGACCAACTCGGTTCCGCGCGACGAATCGTAGGTCAGAAGAGGCCCGAGGATGTCCTCCACGATCAACTGGAGGTCGCTCGACTCCATAGGCATCCACCGCGGCGCCGACGCATCGGCAGCATATTGCTGCAACGGTTGTGCCGTCGCGATAGCTGAGCGAAGGGCCCAGCGTGCTTGTCGCTGACATACCAGCAGGTCGGCGTCTCCGACAGCGGTCGAGCTCAGGCCAATAATGCTGTCTGGGAGATTGTCGACGAGCACTTTTGCAATAGTGTCAATCATCCCGCCGCCGAGTCGTATAAGGATGATGCCTTGCTCGCGACGTTTGGTCGCACAATGCTCGAAGCCATGCTCCAGAAGGTGATTGTGTAGGTCATCCCAGCCCACCGCCTTTCCATCGAGGGCTACGACCACGAAACTGTACTGTTCGCGCGGATCGGAGGCTGGGAAGAGCTCCTGGATTGTGTGTTGGCGTTGCTGCTCCGACTCATGCAACATGAAGGCTAGGCGTTCACCGCCCTCACGCCGGGCTTGCTCCCGCACTTTGAGCAGGTCACTTGCCAGGTGGCTTAAGATCTCCGCCAGATGATGCATCGACAACAGGTCGGCCTCCTGATTGCCAATGGTCCGTGTCACGAGGGCTCCAACCGGACTGCTTCGGACGTGTATCGGGAGCAGGTAAGCGGTGCCGTCGTCTTGAGGCAAATGCATCTCTTTTGGGAAACGAAGTGTCGGGCTGGCGCGATCGAGGACTTCGCCGATCAAATTGTCGGATATGTGGAATGAAGGGACATCTGTGCCGTTGAAGAGCGATGCACCGCTGCGCGTCACTGCCCAGATGCGAAATCCGGCCACCTGTTCGAGCCGCCGTATGATCTCGCTGGTCTCCATCGACTGCTGGCGAGCCACTCCGAGGACTTCATATGTGCGCAGGTGCATGGTGAGCCGTCGATGTAAGGCGTCCTGGTTGGCTATTGCCACCGTCTCGGAGATGGCGATGAACGGGACTCCGCCACTGACTTCGAGAAGGGGGACCTGGAACTCCTCCGACGCATGGAGCAGTTCTGGTGTAAGCGGGGGGGCGTGCATGCCTGTGCCGATGGCGACTCCAGAGACGCCGGTCTTTGCCAACCGGCGGATATATGCGACTTGGGGCGCGGCATCTTTGGGGAGCGCCATCCCCGTCGTCATCAAGAGTTCCTTGCCACGAAGCCACCGGCAGGGGTCCTCAAGTTCGCTAAGGTGGGCCCACCGGATGGGGTTGTCGAGGCCTGCTGTTCCGGCGATGAGGCTGCAACTCAACTCAGTGTGTGCAATCAGTTGCGCAATCGTTATCATGCTCACTCTCTTTCCGCTGTGGCTTGTCATTCCCGCTGAGCCTGGATCTTAGTGCCAAGGTACGGACCGTAGTTGGGTGTATAGACAAATGTACGTGGATCGGTTGCCACCGTACCGCACCCCGACCGACGCCGAATGGGACGAGTTCCTCGGTCACTTCGAACTACGCAAGGTCTCCGTCGGACTATGCGGTCGAGCCTTCTCTAGCCCCTGCATCCACGAGCACGCCCCGTTAACCTCAATCCACCGATCTGATGGGGTGGTGAGCGCGTCGTGAAGCACGGATGCCCTTGCGTTCTGGGAAGATTGAACTGTCTGAAGGCTCAATCCATCCCATCACGAAGGGCGTCTCGTAGATGCAACTCTCTCACACGCGCCCGGTGGCGTCTGCCACCTTCGACGAACCGAATCTCGTGTCCCCGGCCGGGCTGGTCCCGATCATGCATCTCGCGGAGAATTTCGGCCTGGCCGACCTGGCTGATGCGCACCTGAGCGTGCCGACGGACAAGGGCTCGCACGCCGGGGCGAAGGTGACCTCGCTCGTGGGCGGGATGATCGCCGGAGCCGACTCCATCGACGACATGGCCCTACTGCGGCACGGCGCGATGCGCAAGGTCTTCGACGGCTGCTACGCCCCGTCCACGCTCGGATCGTTCCTACGCTCGTTCACGTTCGGGCACGTGCGGCAGCTCGACGCGATCGCCTCCCGCGCCCTGATCCGGCTGAGTCGGCAGACACCGCTACAGGCCGGGCTCTGATCTCCTGACATAGAGGGATAGTTCATGAAGGGTCGGGGTGGTCTTTGACGGTGTAGACGATCGTCAGGTTGGTGCCGGGATAGGTGGTCTCGGTGGCGGTCAGTTCCTCGCACAGGG
>NZ_VCQV01000048.1 GCF_007845645.1 Leekyejoonella antrihumi | reverse complement strand
GAAGCCGACGCCCACCACGAGCGACATCGCGGCCCCCTGTCACACCCTCACGCCAAAATGAGCACCAGCAAGACGGCAGACGCCGACACCCACCTCACACGCCAGACCTATGCAAGATCCGGGTTAGCGCAGATGCTGCAGGAGATTCATGACCAGGGCCACGACGTGCACGCCACCGCCATTGCCGCGATCTCCGACGCACCACTGGGCAATCGACCCGCCCGCGAGCTTCAAACTCGGCTGGTCCCCCACCTCGACTACCCCACCACCGGCAGGTCGAGCCCGCGAACGCAGATCGACAGTGCAACTCCAGAGGGCCGTCACACCCGCACACCCGCCTCATGCCAGATACCGTCTACCACGCCTCCCCGGTAACCGTCTGCGGACGAGCCGACAGCTACGCCGATGACCCCCTGGAGTCGTGAGGCGAGGAATCAACAGGTGAAGCTGCCCGCTCAACCTGCAGCTCGGATCGACACATCATCTGATGTGGCCGGCCGAGGCGGGCAACGTCATACCGGCTCCCCACCACCATGACGCAGCTGGCTCAATGTCCGGCATCGGAGTCAGGACCTGAGCCCGCATCCTCCTCGAGGTCGACAGCGGAGCCGCATTCCCCACACCGGGACACCTGGCCGCCTACGCCGGCCTGGCTCCCGTCAGCCGAGGATCCGGCTGTCACCCCACCACATCGAGCCGCGCCCCTGAACAAGCCCTGAGGCCGAAGGCGGCGGCACTTTTGGGGAAAGCGCCGCCTCGTACACACGAGAGAGTACGCTCCAATTTATGACCAGCAGTCAACTTATGATTCGGCTCGATTTCGATGGCGATGACATTCGCATCGCCATTCCGAGCAACGCTCTCGGCAAAGAGGCACTTAACCAGCCGAACATTCGCATCGAGCACAGCTCGGGATTCGGAGAGAACGTTTACCACTTGCTCTTGTCGGGCGGTGATGCAGCACTCCTAGCTCTACACGGAATCCTTTTCGCGTTCTACCGTCGAAATGCTAAGAAGCGTACGAAAGTGAAATTGCCGGATGGCACTGAAGTCAATATGTCTGGATTCGACGAAGGCGAAGTCAGATCTCTGCTGGATAAGGTGGGCGAATTGAGAGATCGCAGTGATGACACGCCGTAAGGACCTGGACAGAAGGCGCTCAATCGCATCACGATATCGCGACTCAAGGTTCTGGACGTCGAGCAAAGGAGCGCCTCTTAGCGAGAGTCAACTAGCTGCGATACAGCAACAGACACGAGCGTCAAATTGGAAGATGCGCCACATCCGGAAGGTAAATGAGACAGGGCAAGACATACATGATGATTCGATGGCTATGCAGTTGCTCGGAATGGCGCTGGCCCGGTGTTCGCGTCGGGAACGCAAGCGCCTAGGTAACATTCCCTGTATAGTCCAGCACGTACAGCAACTCAACGCTGCAACTTCCATTGACTCAATCCTCGGTCCGATGATCACATTCGACGAGGCGTGCCTGCAATGGACACGCTTCATTTCACGAGCCTGCTTCATGTTCTGGGAAGGGAAATGCGATGCCTCGGTAAGTCGGTCTTCCGCGCAGATGCTGCTACGAGATGCAGTTCAGTGGATCGCTTTCGACGACAACGTAGCATACGAATCGGCTCGAAATACATATGCTCGCTGGAAAGGTAGGCCCGAAGATGTTGAAGTTGCGCACTACTACCTGCTTTCCTTTTCTATGCAAGTATTTGTCCTGCTTCATGAATTGGGGCATGTCTATCTCGGCCACGCTGACGGTAGAAGTCTGGATCTGGAATTATCTAGGTCCAGAGAGCTCGAGGCCGATGAATTCGCATTGCAAAGGATTTCAGGATCAGAGGTCTATGAGTTCGACTTCATGGCCATTGATATTTTCCTCAGAACTTGCGCCCTGATTGAGACGGTCAATCCGTCCTTCCATGCACCCTCACACCCCACCTGGAAAGATCGCTGGCGTCAATTTCAGAAGACAGCGAGCGATCACCCCAAAGCTGACCATGTTGCGGCTTTAGACGAGGTCGAGGATCTATTCTCTAAAGATATAGCGCCACTCTTCGCTACGAACGGGAAGGTTACAAAGAAAACGGGCGAAAAACCTCTGCATTTGCGGGGACCGGGCGTTGACCATAGCGACGGTCTGGCCATGAACGTAATAATACCCAAAGTCTCAACAAGGAGCCCGAGGAAGGGCGCCGCATTCTTCAAAGACAACCAGTGACCCTTCGGGTGCTGGCAGGCCACAATGCACGCCGTGACGGAATCAGCAACTCCATCGGAACGTAGGAAGAATCTTGCGACCCTCGACGCCGAACTCGTGATCTCTGAGACTCCCCAGGGCAGCCGTCCAGCCGTCGACGAGACTATGTCACGCACTGAGCCGCAGACAGCCAGCTCAGGTCTTTCCGCGAAAGACGCGGGAGCAGTTGCCCAAACCTACCGCCGACGTTGGCCCCGATCCTCGCAATGAGAATATATCGTTCTACCGGGGCCGACGGGAGTGGTTCGCGCCGCCTATCGTCGCGAGCAGCTACTCGTCGATGATGTCGCCGCTGTCGAGGTCGACCAGGGCCAGGCGGGACCGATCGCTGACCTCCTGCTCGCGCCGCCAGCCTGTCTGAGCTGCCTCGAGGTCGTCGGCGTACCGACGGCGTCGGCGGGTCGCGGCCTCGTCGCTGAGGTAGTAGTTGTGCCGGCTGCGTCCGGGCCACCCGGTGTGTTCGTCCTCGCAGTGGTCCTTGCATCGGCCGCGCATCCGGTCGACGAATGCGGGTAGGCAGTAGCGGTGCCATTCCTCTAACGGGTTGCTGGACAGGGCGTTGCCGGCGCGGCGGCGTTGGTCGGCGACGGCCGCGATCTCGTGGATCAGGTGCGGGTGCTCGGGCCAGCACGCGGGGATCATCGCGGCGACGTCCCAGGTGTAGTCCCGGTTCAGCCAGGCCACGACCCGGTCGAGCCACTCCCAGACCTCCGCGCGCAGCTCGGGGTCCAGGCAGGTGGCGGGGTCCCACGGTCGCGGCAGCCGGTGGACCGGGATCCCGAGCGCGTCGATCTGTTCGGCGGTGCCGTTCTCGGCGATGTTCAGCTCCCGGTACGCCAGGCGCAGGTGCGGGCCAACGGTCGGGAAGGGCGCCACCATCGCCGGAATCGTGGTGGTCACCGGGCCTGGTGTGGTGGTCATCGGTTCGCGGTCTCATCCTCGGGTGTCAGGCCGCGGGTGCGGGCCTCGACCAGGGCCGCCGCCCGGGCAGCCTGCGGAGTCTGCAGCATCGGTGCGCTGTGGGCGAGCCGCTCTTGCAAGGTGTTCTTGTCGGCCAACAGACCCTGTCCCTTACGTCCGTCGATGGCGCGCGTCAATTTCGCGATGATGGGTTTGCCGTTCTCCGCGACGACCAGGGCGTGGCGTTCGCTCATCTCCCGGATTTCTTGGGCGGCCAGGATGGGTACGTCCTCCCCCGATGTGGTTCGGCCGCCGGACTGGCCGGACTGCCAGCTGGTTCGGGCGATCCGCACGGTGCCGAGCAGGTCGGAGATCTCCTGGTTGAATGCGCCGTCCTTGCTGCCACCGAACATGACCAGGACGTTGGTCAGCCCGAACAGGGACCGTGCTTCGTGTTCCCCGAAGATTGCGACGAGCTGTTCCCAGGTCTGCGCGGCGTAGATAAAGGCCAGGCCCAGGGCCCGCTCGTTGGCCATCCGGGTCCGCAACGTCGGCAACGGCGCCGTGGACGGCAGCTCGTCCAGGCACGCCAGCAGCGGCGGGCAGAGGCGGCCCCACTGGCTGTGGTGGGCCTGGTCCAGCGCGGTGTCCAGCACCAGCTCGGCGACCGCGGTCATCAGCGGTGACGCCGACGCGTACGGGTCTTCGCGGCCGAGCAGGTAGATCGTGCCCCGCCGGCGGAGGATGTCGCCGATATCGGTGGCAGGCCGGCCCGGCCCGGGGACGCAGCGGCGGCGGATGTCTTCCTGGAAGAAGAGCTCCATGGCCTGCTGGACCGTGGTGATCGTGTTGCCCGCGGTGCGGTCGTCCCCGTTGAGTGCTCCGTGCAGCAGCCCGGACCAGAACGGTGCGGCGTGTGAGTGTTGTCGCAGGATCTCCGCGGGCAGGGTGGTGGCTTTGGGGTTGGCGACCCATTTCAGCACGTCCTGCAGGGTGCGGCCGGTCAGGGCGGCCGCGTGGAAGTAGGCCTTGATGACCTTGGTGGCCTCCGCGGCGTAGAACCGGGCGGAGTCGTCTCCGGTGCCGCCGGTGATCGCGCCCTTGATGGTCCCCGCGGTGAACGCCTTGGCGCGGCGTTCGGCGATCAGCGGGTTCACGCAGCCTGCGATCGGGTCGACCACCAGCTCCGGTAGGCCGGGCAGCAGGCCGAATGGGTCGAGCACCGCGCAGGGCCGGCCACTGGCCGACCGGGCGGTGAACGTCACCAACAGGTCGTCCGGTTTGGTCAGGGTCACCAGGGCCGCACCGGGTGCGCCGAGCAGGGCCGGGCTGAGCAGGTCCAGGGTCTTCCCGCTGCCTTGCGGGCCGATGACCCCGGTGGTCCGGTCCCACGGCACCCACAGCTGCCCGCCCCGGGGATCGTGCGCTGTGCCGAGCCGCCACCCGTACTGGTACGCGTCGAACCTGGCCGTTCTCATCGGCGCTTACCCTTTGCGGTGATGGCCGTCGTGTGGTCGTGTAGGTCGGGGCGGATCATGGTGGCGTTCTTGCGTAGTCGCGTCCTGCCCAGCAGCCGTTCGGCATCGGCTCGGCTGGCGACGCCCCGGACCCGGCCGGGACCCCACCGGCGCCAGCCCCACACGGCGGCACCGACCATCAGGGTCGTGAGGACGAGCTCGACGATCACCAGGCAGACCCGCAGCAGGCCCGGGCCAGCGATCGCCGCCGCCGAACCGGACAGTCCCGCCGCGGCATTCCCGGACAGCACGCCGGGCAGGCTGTCGAACAGGTGAACCCGCGTCGGGAAGGTTGCGCCGCCGCCGGCCAGGAGGTTCGCCACGGCCCGGCCCAGCTGGATCCCGAGGGCCCACACCAGCACGACGCCGACGAGGGTCCCGGCCGGGATCTCCCAGGTCGTGGGTCGAGGATCGACGTACCGTGTCCGCTTCATCACCCCGCCGCCTTCCCTGCCTACCGATGCATGTGTGCCTACCAAGGAGCGACGGCCGCGCCTGGGCGGACACCGACCCCGAAGCCTCCGCGGGCTCTGGCCAGTAGCCGCTGCGTGCGCCTGGTCTCCGCGAGCGGCGGCGATCACCTCCGCGCGGCAACACTTTTGGTGTACGTGGCCAACTGGCGGCGCGCTTCCCACGGGTACCCCATCGCGGCCAGGGGTTCGATCCGGACCACGGTCCCCGGTCGGGGCGCGTGGATGATCTGCCCGCCGCCGACGTAGATCCCGACATGTCCCCAGGGCGTCGGGTCGGTGGGGACGTTGAACACGATGACGTCCCCAGGCGCCAGTTTGCTGACGTCCAAGGGCCCGGTCCCGGACCCGGTGGCCACGGTCCTCAGCCGGCCAGTGGAGTGGTCGGCCGCGGAGCTGTGCGGCAGCAGAAGCCGGTCGCCGGTCGCCCGGTAGACCACGGCCATGACCAGTCCGGAGCAGTCGAATCCGCCCCTGGTGGGCCCGAACTGGTTACCGCCGCCGTAAATGTAGGGCAGGCCCAGCCAGGAGCGTGCCGCGGCGACCGCAGCCCGCCCATAAGGGCCTACTGGGATCGGTGTGGGGCAGTCGGTGATGGTCCCGCCGCCGTAGGCCTGGGCGTAGTACAGGACGTCGTTCACGTACCAGGTCGCGTGGTTGTAGGCCAGGATCGCCTGCACGACCCCCGACGTGCCGTCCTTGGCGCCGGAGGCCACCAGGTAGTGGGCGGCGGTGAACACGCTGTCCGCGTCGTCACGGATATTGATGTGCCCGTCGCCGTCTCCGTCGACCCCGTACCGGGCGAACGTGGTGGGTAGGAACTGCATCAGCCCGACGGCGCCGGCGCTGGAGGTCCCCGTGTTGCGGCCCTGGCCGGTCTCCTCCATCCCGATCCCGGCCAGCAGAGTCCAGGGGATCCCATATTCGTGGCCGGCGGCGATGTAGTCGGCCTTGATGCGTGTAGGGATCGACAGCGCCGGGCTGTGCAGGCTGTTCTGGCGGGGTGTCCCTGGCGGCGGCAGGGGGAAGTCCCCGCCTACCGGTGTCGGCGCGACGAGTTGCCCTGGCAGCACGGGGTTCAGGCGGAATGGTCGTGTCGGTGGTGTGGTCACCGGCGGCGCCGGCTGGGCGGGCGGTGCGGTCCCGGACCCGCCCAGCGGGGGGATGGTCACGCCGCGGGCGGCCATCCAGGGTCGGGGGTCGGTCGGGTGCCCGGCGACGTCGATCTGGAAGTGCAGGTGCGGGCCGGTCGCGTTCCCGCTCTGCCCTTCTCGTCCGAGGGGACGCCCTGCCCAGACAGTCGCCCCGGCTCGCAGGCCTGTCGCGAAGGCGGCCAGGTGCAGGTACTCCATCACCACGCCGCCGCCGACGTCCACGCGAACAATGTGGGTCCCAATACTGTCGGTGAAGACCTTCGTGACGGTGCCGGCCATCGCGGCGACGACCGTGGTGGGGGTGGGCGTCTCGGCCAGGTCGATGCCCGCGTGCAGCATCCGGTGGCCGCCGTAGATCGGGCCCGGGTTGACGCGCATGCCGAAGTTGCTGGTCACCACGAAGGCGCCGACCAGCGGGAGCCGCGCCGGACCGCCGGGCGGAGTGCCGGTGGTGCAGCACCCGCCGACCGGGTCGCCGACGACGTCACACGAGACGGGCGGTGGGGCCTGAGTGAAGACGGCTGCGACGGCCATCGCCCCGGCGAACGGGATCAGGAACAGCAGCACGGTCACGACCAGGATGATCTTCTTCACCACTGCCGGCCCGTCAGGTGGCTGTCTCTATGCAGGAAGGTTCGTTTCGTGGGCGGGAGGACACGAACGGCGTTCGTGCAGGTGGTGCGGGTTCCCCGGTTGCCTGATCTTTATTGATCATCGGTCGGCTTTCCTGACAGTGTTGGTATATTGTCGATGTATGGTCGGTTTACTTGAGCTTGGTTGCTGATGAGCCTGCGCGTGGTGCCGGGTGGCGTGGCAGCCTGCGATCTGGCGACGGTGCAAGACGTTGAGGACTTTGAGCAGGAGCTGGTCGACCAGTACGCGCTGGCGATGGTGGCTGCTGGTCTCAGTGACGGGCATATCCGTAACAGCAGGGCGATCGTGATCGAGTTCGCCCGGTCGATGACCGGTCCGCTGTGGGAAGTGACGCCGCAGCACGCCGACCGGTTCCTGGCTGAGCAGCGGCGACTGGGCCGCAGTGTGTCCACGCGTGCTGGCAAGGCGGGCACGCTGTCGGTCTTCTACGAGTTCGTCATCGACCGCTATGCCGGCGACATCCGGCGCGCGACCGGAGTCCAGGTCGAGCAGCCGATTGATGAGTACAACCGGCAATCTGGTGCGTCGTTGGGCAACGTGCGGGTGCCGCCGTCGGATGCGGAGATCGACACGCTGTTCACCGGCTGGCGCGAGTCCGTGCCGCACGCGCGCAAGTACCTGCCTGCGGCTCGGGACTACTTCGCGGCCTCGTTGTGGCGTCGCCTTGGGCTGCGGATCACCGAGTCCGTCATGCTCGACATCCGCGACTGGCGGCCCGACCTGGGCGGGTTCGGCAAGCTGCATGTCCGCTTCGGTAAGGGCAGCCGTGGCCGCGGGCCCAAGCCTCGTCTGGTTCCAGCGATCAACGGAGCCGACCGGCTGATCGAGTGGTGGCTGGCCGAGGTGCGCCCGCAGTACGGCTCCGACTGGGCTGACCCCGACGCACCGATGCTGCCCTGTGAGCGGCTCGACCATGACCTTGGCCGCTGCGGTCGCGCACGCGCCGATGTGCTCCGCCGCACACTGAACAGCCAGGTTGATCAATGGCTTCCGGCGTGGTCGGGACGGATGACCCCGCACGTGCTGCGTCACTACTGTGCGTCGTCGCTGTACGAGGCCGGGATGGACCTCAAAGCCATCCAGGAACTCCTGGGCCATCTGTGGCTGGCAACGACCTCGGGCTACATCCATGTCCGCAGCGACCACATCGAACGTGCCTGGGGCCAGGCCAACGAACGGCTCGAAGATCGCTTCAGTCAGCGACGCCTGCCCGGCCCCGCCGCACCGTGACCGCGACGAGCGATCCACCGAAGAACCGAGGGAAGAGAGGAAGCAAATGCAGTGGAACCTGCGGCTACGTGCCGCCGAACGCGGGATCTGGAAGTCCGCCGAACTGCGACGAATGCTCGCCCGTGCCGGGCTTGAGATCTCCGCGGGGAAGATGTCCTCGTGGTGGGCCGGTACCCCGATCACCATGCGCCTGGATGACCTCGACGTGCTGTGCTCGGTGCTGGAGTGCACGATGAACGACCTGATGAGCCCTGAACCAGACAAGGTCGCGGCCCGTCGCCCCCGTGCCACCGAGGCCGCCAACGGCGAGCACGCCGGACCCACCAGCGGCGCAGATCCAGGCGCACCCGCGGTACGGCCCCGGCTGGGCGCGCCCCGCTCGACCCCGCCGCTGTAGACGTAGCGGCCAGATCGAGTCAGGCAACGAGCAGGACAGGGCGAGACCTCATGCCGGCACCGGGACCGGGCGCACCGTTGCGGGTGCCGCCCAAGTGCAACCGCTGTCAGATCAACCGTGTCGCGTGGACCAACCCCCGCGTCGACTTCTGCTACGCGTGCCTGCCCGGCGGCCCCTTCGACGCCCCACCCTGCACGCGCTGCGGTAGCACCATCGAGTACTTCAGCCAGGGTCTGTGTAGCCGGTGCCACCCACGCAGCAGCGAGCACGTCGGCTCCTGCAAAGGTTGCCTGGCCTGGGGCGTGCGCCCCCAGTACAACTGGACCTGCTGGTCGTGCAGATGGTGGGCATCTCATTACCCCGAAGGCACCTGCATCCACTGCGGCCGCGCCACCCGCATCAGCGACACCGGAGCCTGCCGCCTGTGTCTGGAGAACGCGCGACTCCACCAAGAGCCCGGCCGCGCCCCCGACGTCGCTGGCGCCAACCAGCACGGCCAGCAACTGTTCTTCGCGAACATGATGGTCAAGCGGCGCGCCAGCCCAATGCCCGACCGAGTCACCTGGCACGGCCGGTGGTCGACGAAGAACAAGAACCAGCTGCCGTACAGCCAGGACACCACCTTCGACGAGAACGCCGCGGAGCAACTGCTCCTGTTCGACATGGCCCCCGACCCTGAGGCCCTGCGCCGCAGGATTCTGCTCGAGGACAGCGAACTGACCCGCTACTGCGCCGCGCTTGTCGCGGACCACGCCCACCGTTACGGCTGGAGTACCAGGCAACGCAACGCCGTGATGCAAACCCTGCGGATGCTTCAGACCGTGCGTTCCACCCCGACCGCGAAGATCCGCGCCAGCGACATCGTGGCACTGCGCCGCTACGACGGCACGATCACCTCGACCACCGATGTCCTGGCCGAAGCGGGCCTGCTCATTGAGGACGTCCCAACCCGGGTCGAGAAATACTTCACCGCCACGTTCATCGCCAGCGCAGGGCTCCCACCCCTGATGGAACAGCACCTGCGCCTGTGGCTGCAGATCATGATCGGCGGCTCGCGACAGTCGCCCCGCCAGATCCCACGAGACCCAGCCACTGTCGAACTGCATATCCGTGGCCTGGCACCCGTGGTCCAGGCCTGGGTCGAGGCCGGGCACCAATCGTTCGCCGAGATCACCCAGAACGACATCCGCGCCGCCCTGCAGACACTGCCAGCCGGGACCCTGCGCCACTTCGCCGAGAACGGGCTGAAGTCGCTGTTCAAGATCCTCAAGGGACGCCGGCTCGTGTTCACCAACCCCATGCGCGGCCTCGACACTGCCCGAATCGCCACCAACATCCCGCTGCCGCTGAACACAGCCCTGATCCGCGCCGAGCTCAACGACCCCAATCCCGCAGTGGCGCTGGCAGTCGCCCTGATCGCGTTCCACGCCCTGACCGCCAAACAAGTGCGCGAACTGCAGCTGACCGACATCGTCGACGGCCGACTTCGCATCGCTGGCCGCGACATCCCCCTGGCTGCACCCGTGCGAACAAGACTCACCGCATGGCTCGACTACCGCACCGCCGCATGGCCGGCCAGCGCCAATCCCCACCTGCTCGTCAACAGGCGCACCGCACCACGCCTGACCCCCGCAGGTCGCTCCTTCCCCTGGGTGCACTGTGCCGTGCGCCCCCAAGCGCTGCGCGAGGACCGGATCCTGCACGAGATCCACGCCACTGGCGGCGACGTACGCCGCCTGTGCGACCTGTTCGGCCTCAGCGTCGAGGGAGCCACCCGCTACCTCAAGACCATCGAACACCACGACCTCACCACCGACCCGGCCGCATCAGGTGGACAACCAGCGACCCGAGCAAACGCGAAGCAGCCAGACGAGAAGGCGTGACCAGATGCCGAACATCTCGCTGGACATGACCGACGCAACCGAACTGCGCGAGATGCTGGCCTTTGTCTCGGACTGGCTGGCCAGCGACCGCGAGCACCTGGAACCCTCGCTCCAGCGATACGTCGGCGTCGAGGGCTACGGCGTCCAGCCGCTGCGCCGCGACATCGAACGGTTCAGCTTCCTGCTCGGTGATGACGGGTCGGACCTGTTCGGCACCGAGCCGATGTGACTGCCCCTCGAAGCCCAGCCCAGACTCCCGGCCCGAGCTCAACGACCACTCGACCCTCTGATCGGTCACATCCACGTGACAGTTCTGCGAACATGCATCAACACCAGGCGAACTCACGCCGAGCACGTGCAAGTTCAGCGAGAAACCTTCAGAAATCGCACGAACAGTCATAGAGCGCCGTCGATGGCGTCGTTGGTGTACGTGATTCGCGCCTCGGCGGGGTGCAGCACGGTCTGGACCTTGTACAGCCCGTCGCCGACCCGCCACAGGGCCCGGCCGGTGCCGCCCATCGCCCACCCGGTGATCAGGGTGCGGGCCATCGGGCCCAGGTCCAGCAGCGCCGCGAGCTCGTCCCCGACGGCGGCGTCCTGCCCGTGCAGCACCTGGATGTCGGCCAGGTGGATCATGTCCCGGGCGATCGCGACGGCCTGCGACCCGACATCGCCGGCCGACATCGGGTCGGACGGTTTGTGCGCGACCGCGATCTGGATGTCACCGGCCGAGCGGGACAGCCGCAGGTCGGAGTCGAAGCTCTTGACCGCCTCCGGCCCCAGGCGCAGCTGTTTCCAGGACTCGTCGCGCACACAGATGCGCAGGTCCCCGGGCTCGGCCATCTCCCGCATACCCCGGCCCCAGGAGTTCAGGCAGGTCAGCGCGATCCCCATCGCCTCATCACCCAACGGTTCCAGGTGGCGCAGGCTGAGGGACTGGATCGGTGCCCGCCAGTCCAGGGCGATGTTGGTGGCCTGATCGAACATCCCGGCCAGGTGCCCGGTGGTCAGCTGGGACAGCGCATCCCGCAGCAGCCGGGTCTCGTCCAGGAACTGCCGCCTGGACCCGTAGGCGCACTCGGTCACCAGCTCCTTCGTGGGGTTGGCCAGGGCCTCCCACAGGGCAGGGATGGTGGTCTCGACCAGTCGGCTGTTGCCCTGGGTGTACCCGGTCAGGTGCCGCAGCGCCGCGCCGACCGCCTGCGCGTCGGTGGGCCCGAACGGCACTCGGGCGGCGCCGATCCGTTGGGAGCCGACCAGGCCCCGCACCAGGGTCAGCCACCGGCCGAACACGATCTGCGCGCGCCGCTTGGTCTCGGGCCCGTCCAGGTCGCCCCAGTGCTGCCCGAGTGGGCCGAACGCGAGGGGGTTGATCCGGGCCGACAGGCCAATACCGATGGTCACCGGCTCCACCCCCAGGGCGCGGCACAGCTTCTCGTACTCGTCCTTGGGGTCGCCCAGGACCAGGGTGCGGTACCCGAAGTCCATCATCCGCAGGCAGAACGCCTTCACGGTCCCGGACTTGCCCCGCCCGGGTTTGCCATAGACGAAGATGTTCGGGTTCGTCACCGGCACGTGCTCATCGGTCACCCAGCCCATCGGGTCCGCGTAGAAGCTGGCCCCGGACAGCTCGTTGATGCCCATCTGCGCGCCGGTCGGTGGCAGGCCCGGTGCGCTGATGAACGGCCAGAACACGGGCGCCTGGTCGCTGGTCATCCGGTAGGCGCGCACCGGTGCCCGCGCCGGCGACCAGCCCCGGCCCGCTCGCGGGCGCCCGCGCGGGGACGCGTGGTGAAACAAGCGGGGCTCCTTGGTTGCCGCGACCTGCGCGGGGACCGTGGGCAGGTCGTGCCCGAAGTCCGCGAGCAGCCTCGCCACGTCCCGCCCTTGCCCCGCATGCTTGACGGGGTGCCTCCCCGGGTGCCTCGGAGGTCGTCTCATGGGGTGCTTCTGCGGGTCAGGCTCAGGCCCAGCGGGATCACCGAGGCCGCGAAACCGGCATCATGGGCGATGTCCAACCGCTGTGGCGCGAACCCGGCCCGGCGGATCGAGGAGTCCAAACCTCGGGCGTACTGGCTGATCCGCGCGGTCTTCGGCACGGTGACCGTGGCGATCGCATAGGGGCGGATCATCGAGTGCCCGCGGGCGAGCTTGCCATCCATCGCCCGCGCCTTGACCCCCTGCTCACGGGACCGGGCGCGCGCCTTGATCCCCAGGCGCTGCCGCAGGCTCTCCGCGGTGTCGGCGGCGAACTCACCGTTGCGGGATGCTCGGTCCGCCTTCGCCTGGCCCACGATCGGGTAGGACACCATGACACAGCGCCGCTCCCCCGGCTGCTCCGGAGTCAGCACGGGTGCCAGCGCACCCATCAGCGCGCCCCGGTCCGGCAGCACGATCGCCGCGCAGACACTGTTCCACGCGTCGTGGCTGTAGTGGCGCATCACCGGGTCCGCACCCGACGGACCGGCCAGGCACCAGGGCACGTCCGCGTTCACGCCGGGATCCGACCGTTGTGCGGCCAGCGCGTCGACGATGCTCGCCCGGTCCGCGGGGGCGAAACCCGTGCGGCACGCGGCCGCCAGCTGCGGGCTGGACAGCCAGGACACCCGGCTCATGCCCAGGGAGCCGCGCAGCTGCGCCTCCAGCTCGTGCGCCAACGAGTAGAGCACCCGCGCCCTGCCCTCCAGGCCGCGCCCGACCTCCTTGGCGGGCCCCGCGATCCGGGCCTCGGGGACCACGAACGTGAAGAAGGCCTGCGTGCGCACCGACGCGCGGGTCAGCCCGGCCTGCAGGTCGTCGTTGACCTGCCGGGCCAAGTCCGGCCCGGCCGTGGTCCGGTGCCGGGCCACCCACTGGTCGCGTTCCGCGCCGTCCTCCGGCACGGTGCGCACCATAAAGATCAGCTCGTCGATCAGCTCGGTGCGGTTCGCCAGGTCGATCAGCTCGGCCTCCGCAGCACCCAGCCGGGCCCGCTGGTCCGGTCCGCTCATCCCGATCCCCGGATGCACGACCGCCGCGGTCAACGCCCAGGTCCGGGCCGCATGGTTCTGGATCAGCGCGACGCGCTTGTAGGCGTGCCCCTGCGCCGGCCCCTCGTGCGTGCTGATCGCCCGCAACGCCCCGGGCAGGTCCGGCTCCAGCGGGTCGGTCACCCGCCCCGACGCGGCCTTCGACCGAAAGACCGTCCACCCCAGGGCCCCACCGTTGATCGATGCCGCGACGCTGACCGCCCAGCCGGTGGCCGACCGGCCCCTGATCGGCACGATCACCAGCAGCACCAGCACCGCCCAGCAGGCGGCCAGGCCGAGGGCGGCCCACCACCTGGCGGCGGAGATCGCCCCGAACACCGGCAGGCATGCCACCGCAAGCAGGGCCAGCTGCGGTCCCCGCAGGCCGAAGAACCAGCCGACCCGGTCGCCCTGGTAGTCGTCGTACACGCTCATGACTGTTCTCGATTCACTCGTTTCGGACACGGGTCAGGCCACCACGGCGCCCTCAGCGGCACCACCGCCAGCAGCACCGCCCGAGCCACCGGGGCCGGCGGGTTTACCGCCGCCGCCCGGGGTGCCCTGGCCGCCCGGTCCACCGCCGGCCGGTTCCTTTGCCGGCGGATCCGGTGGGCTCGGGGTAGGTAGGCTCGGCGGTGTGGTCGCCGGCACATCCGGTGAGGCGGTCGAGGGGCCAGGGTCCGGCGCGCCCTGTCCCTGGTCGTCCGGCCCGTGCTCACCGCTGGTCGGCTGCTGCTGACCGTCCGAGGGGGACGGTGGGTCCGGGTTGCCCGGACCGTCGCCGCCAGTGTCGTTTTCGCGGATGCCGTCGCGGGTGCCGTCGCCGTTGGTGCTGTCGCTCTTCGTCTTCTGGGTTCCGGTGCCGGCGAAGTCGGGGTGGTAGGTCTGGTGGCCCACCCCCATCTGGTTGGTCAGGTCGACGCCGATCGCGGCGCCGCGCGCACCGACCGACGCCACCGTGCCGGCAACCGCGCCCAACGCGCCCATCCCCTTGACCATCCCGCCCTTCGAACCACCGTGACCGCCACTCTTTCCGCCGCCGGCTCCGGCGAACCGACCCTGAGTCGTATCATCGGCACCGGACTCACCCTGCGAACGACCATCACTACCGCTCTGAGATGCCGCGTCACTGCCCCCGCTGTTGCCGCCAGTCAGCTTGGTCAGCATCTGCCCCACGCCGCCGCCCGCGGCCATGCTCGCCCGGATCGCCGCACCCGAGTTCGTTCCCGGGTCCACGAACGCCAGCAGCTTGAACAACGCCAGCGGCGAGACACACCCGACACAGATCATGATCACTCCCGGCAGCGCGGTGGCGACCGCCTCCTGGGTGCTGTCGCTCAGGCCCGCGGCGACCCCGGTGCTGATCTGCACACCCAGCCCGAGCACCAGGATCATGAGCACCGGCGTCAGGGCGGCCGCGTGCACCCACCGCAGGCTCTTCCAGAACCACGACCGGCCCACGTCCGAGACCAGCCCCGCGGCCGAGATCGGGGTCGTGGTCGCCAGCACCAGCAGCGCCGCGGCCCGGGCCAGCATCACCAGGATGTGACCGATCGAGGCGAGGATCAGCACGATCCCCATCACGGCCAGCACCGTCGCTACCGTGCCGTCGGTGATCTCCGTGGTGGAGAACGACGCGAACCAGTCGATCTGCGACCACCTGGTGACGCCGAGCATCGCCTTCATCAGCCACCGGGTCAGTCCCCCGCAGGCCACCACCAGCGCCACCAGGTAGGTCACCCAGCCCGCCCACACCCCGGCGAACTGGGCCAGGCCGATGCCGACCCGGGCCAGCGCGGGCCCGCGCCGGGTGAAGGCCGCCGCGCCGATCTGCACGAACCCCAACAGCAGCACCAGTGAGCCCGCGATGGCGAAGCAGATCCCGTACGCGGTAGACGCCGGACCGTCAAAGCGCAGGTCCGGGGTGGTGAACGCGTCCAGCAGAGTCAACGCGACGCGGAAGAACCACAGCCCGGCGTTCCAGATCGTCAGCATCGCCCCGGTCCACAGCTGCGCGCCCGCATCGGCCGCCCCACCCAGCAGCGCCCCGATCGGGTCGCCGATGATGTGCCCAATCCACCCCATGCTCAGTCGTCCCCGACCGGGGTCCAGGTCTTCCAGCCGGCCCGAATACTGATCGGGGTGCCCGGCCACGTCGCCGGCGCCACCGCCGGCGGCGCCCCGGGCGCGATCATCCACCGGCCCGAGCGCCATTGCATCCGCTCGCAGTCCGCGACGGCGACCTGGGTCGTGGCCCGACGGACGGCCTCCAGCCGGAACAGCACGCACGCGACCACCCAGTCCGGTCCGTCGGACCCTTTGACCTGGCCCGCGACCGGTGTCGCGGTCAGGGTGATCGGGGCGGAGGGGACACCGAGCAGCCCGGTGGCCAGTCCGGCCTGTACCCAGGTCATCGGGGTCCACGAGCGGATGGGGACGGCCCCGGGCAGCGCCCAGGCCGCATACGCCGCGTTCGCCTGCGTGATGCTCATCTGCTGCAGCACCGCGGCCTCCAGGGCGGCGAGCTGCCCGATCGCGCCGGCCGGGGTGCGTGGGTATCCGGTGGCGATCTCGGCCGGGCCGCCGGCCTGGGCGACCGGCACCCTCAGCGAGGGTCCCGGGGTCGCGGCGGGCGCGCTCGGGGCGGCTGCGTCGGGGGGTACCTGCAGCATCCGCGCGGCGGCGACTCGGTCCCGGTGCGCGGGCCCGTGGCCGGTGGTGATTGTCGCCGGCGCCACGATCGACGTGGCTGAGGAGTGGCCGCCACCGCCGGCGATGAGGTAGTAGACGCCGAGGCCCAGTCCGCAGACCAGGGCGATCGCGACGGCGAGCAGCGCGGCCGCGGTGGCGACGAGTCGGCCTCTACCCCAGGGGCGGGCGTTGAGGGTCCCGGTGGCGGTCATCAGCACTTGGTGATGCCGTGGACCATCGCGGGGAGCACCATGTATGCGACCGCGCACAAGAAGACCACGACGATGGAGATGATGCCGACTTTGGACGCGTGTGGCATCGAGAAGACCCGCCCGGCCACGATCGCGCCGATGCCCACGATGACCCCGATGCTGATCAGCCCGAGGACCGCCCACTGTACCCAGCCGGTGATCGTGCCCTGGTATGCGTCCATGCCGGGAGGGGCCTTCGGGCACGCCGCCAGCGCGTGAACGATGCCCGTCTGAATGATGCCCGTGTGAATGGTGCTCGCCGGGGGTGTCATGACAGCGTCCCTTCGCGGTCGTCCTGGGTGTCGTCCGGGTTGTTGTCCTGACTCAGTCGGTGCAGGATCTGGGCCGCCGCGTGCAGCAGCGGCGGCGGTAGTGGTGCCGGTGACAGCCCCTGCGTCGCCAGGGACGCGTCGCGGGGCACCTCTACCAGCCGGTCGTCACCTGCCAGGTCGTTGATCAGGTCGCCGCCTGCGCCGTCCGTGCCGCGGGGCCACCGCCCGCGTCGCGGGCCGACGACGGCGGCGATCATCCGGCCGGTGCCGAGCAGTTCCGCTGCTTCGCGTAGCCGCCGCATCCCGGGAACGGTTGCCGTGGTGACCAGTACGACCCTCGGCGCGCCGGTGGCCAGTGCTGTCAGCCAGCACGGCGTCGCGAGCAGTTGGCCGACCTCCCACGCCGCGTCCACCACGGTCAACCCGGACGGTGCGTCGAGCGGTGTTGGTGTCCAGACCAGGTCGGCGCTGGGGAACACGTCCCACGGCCGGTCCAGGCGCACGCCGGCGTCGCGGGTTCCGGTCGCCCAGCCGCGATCATCGACACCGAGCTCCGAGACGCAGGCATTACTCATACCCGACGCGGTGTGCGAGGCGCACTCGACGACCCGGGCCGACGAGGTGTCTGCCGCGACGGTGGCGATCGCGACCGCGACCGTGGTCGCGCCGGCCTGCCCGTGGCACCCGAGGACGGGGATGACCCGCTCCCCCGCAGCTGGCGTCCACGACTGCCCGGACGGGCGATGACTGGACCGCGTGCTGGTGCGAGGCGCGGGATCCGCCGGCTTGCGCGCTGCCGGGTCGTCGGTGAACTCACCCGCCAGGACCGCCGCCCACGCTCGTTGCAGTTGCGCGACCCCGACCCCGATGCGGGGAGAGTCCACGCGAGCGGCTGTCCCTCGACCTTCTGCTGCGCGCGACTCGTCCACGCCCATCGCCTCGCCCACCACAGAGCCGTTATGCGCGGACACGGCTCACGCCGAGACGTCGACGTAGTCGGAGGCGTGAGCCGCCAGCGCTGCCACCGACTTGCGGGCGCGGCGGCGCACGGTGCGGGAGGTCACACCCCACTGCGCCGCGACCCGTTCGGACAACTCATTGCCGGCCAACCCACCCAGCTCACGGGCCGCTCGCACCGGCACGGTGTCCGCCTCATGCACCAGGGCCAGCAGCAGCCCCCTGTCGGCGACACTGATCACCCGCGCCTGGCACGCCCAGTCCAAGACCTCCAGCAACTCCTGCCCGGGAGGCCCCGCGCCCTCCTGTTCGGCGCTCATCCACGTCCCCAGGCGCGCAGGATCGACACTCACGGTGCTAGCGGTCATCCGGCCCATCCGCGAATACGCCTCAAACCGGCGCAGCACACCCACCCGCGTGTTCGCCAAGATGTTCGCCGCGACCCGGTCGAGCCGTTCGAACGGGAAGGTTCGCACCTCGATCCACAACTGCCCGGCGACGGCGCAGTCAACCTCCTCCCCCAACCCGCGGCGGAGGTGTGCCGCCAACCGGCACGCCCCCGGTAGCAGCGCCCAGCACAACACCAGGGCCGCGTCATGGTCATCCTGGCCGGCCTCGGCCGCCATCGGTGCCAGCGCGGCCAGCACCGAGTCCGCCGTCAGCCGATCCGCCGCCGCGAGCTGCTCTCGTAGGTCATCAACCCGAGCGGCGAGGCCAAGACGCGGCTGCCCCGCCGTCCAGGTCGCCCACTTGTCCCGCGCGCCATCCAAGGTGGCCCGGTCATCCAGCTGAAGAAAGTCTGCAACACTCATGCGCCACACCGTGACCGCGCGACGTCCCCCACTCTGTCCCCGGGGACGCTGCCAGTCGGCATGCTCCGGCCGATCTCCGGGCACGTCCCCACCAGCGTTGTCGCAGGTCAGGGCGTTACAACGGTGGATGTCTCAATGTCCTCAGAGTGGGTGGGCTTCGCCGTCACAAATCGCCGCACCACTGGCGTTGTCGTCTTCAGAAAGTCGATGACGCTGCCATCCCGCGGCATCAAAAACGCCCCAGGTGGGGCCCACTTCAGGGTGGCACACTCGGTGGCACCGGCCCAGCAGGTCGAGTGAGTGGAGACCTCGGCCAGCCCATGCCACAGATGCCACGGGTCAGTGACCTGGACCGCCGACGGCAGGGCGTTTCGTATGGCCTGCGCGTAGGTCGCCGACCCGTCCCGGCACACGACCTCGACACCCGGCTGCTCACGGAGCCAGTCGGCCACGACCGGCGCGCGCCGCCCGGGTAGCACGTCGATGCGATGGCCGGTTGCGGCGTCGATGAGCACGGTCGCGTACTCGTGACTGCGGCGCAACGCGAAGTCGTCGATCCCCAGCACCCGCGGCGTTGGCCGGTCGGGCAGCGTGATGGCCAGCAGGGTGCCGGTCGCGGTGTCCTTCCCGGCGGTGATCCCGACGGCAGGCGCGAGCCGCGCTGACGCGCGGCCGGCCAGCTCGGCGACGATCGCGCGCAACTGCTTGGTCAACCGGACCGTGCGTCGCTGGTAGCGCTCCAACAGGCCACGGACCTGCTCCCGGAAGGTCTGCCTGTTGCAGGTGCCCGTACGGCAGCGCATCCGCCGCACACGAACCCGCACCAGCACGCGCCGCCCATCGACCGGCACATCCGCAGGTAGACGCTCGTGGAACGCGTGCACGCTGCTCGTGGGCGCCCCGCAGGACGGGCAGGCCACCGGCCGGTCCCGGGTGCCGCGTGCACCACGATCGCGTCACCGTCGTCCTCGACGCCGTCGATCCGCAACGCCAACAGACCCGAGAACACCGTCCTGACCAGGGGATTCGCTGTATCACTCACCACTCATGCTGACCAGGCGGGCACGCCAATGCTGAGCAGACACGCCAGGCACCACCGAAAGTGCCACAGAGCCGAAAATCTGACACTCCCAGCGACCCCCTCTGCGCGAGGGGGTCGCTCCGTGGGTTTTACGGCCGTAGTTTGACGGCGCCGAGTTCCTTGCCTGGCGTGGGCTTGGCTGTCGGGTCGGCGGCTAGTGCGGCGCGGCGCGCCTCAATCTCTTCCTCGGAGAGGGCGAGGACCGTGAATTTGAGTTCGTAGTCAGCCGGTAGGGTGCGCCCGTTGAGCCGTAAAGAGCAGCGGATCGTGGTGGTGTATTCGGCTGGTACTGCATCCACGATAGTGGAAACGGTGAAGGCCGGTTGCTTGCTGATCGTGGTTGGTGGGGTGGCGATCGTGACTGAGCCGTCCAGGTTCTTGAACCAGATCTCGGCGCCGTTGGGGATGTTGGTGGCCGTCAAGGTGGCGAGCACGCTGCCGGTGAACGGACCGGTCTCGAGCACGGCATCGACGGTGACGTCTGCCTGTTCCGGGGCCGGTGCTGGGTCGGTGGCGAGTTCGCTGACCGTGACGACATCTGACTGGACACCCTTGGCGTTGGTCTCCCGGACGACGCCGATGTCGTAGTTGGTCGACTGGCTGCCGAAGATCGAGGCGGTGTGCTGGCCCCAGCTGACCCCGGAGAACAGGACCGACGGTGCGGTGGCTGGCACGATCAGCCGTCGCGATGACCCGTAGTAGCGGGCTGACTGGTTCACCGCGACGGGCAGGGTTTTCATGAGCTGGCTGCCGAGCATGATGCCCTTGGTCGGGCCGACACCGAGGTGTTCCTGGGCGATGCCGAACTGGGTCAGCGGGCGGGCGTACTGGCCCAGCAGCGGATGATCTGAGGCCACGGGCATGACCGCGTCGAGCCAGATTTTCATGTCTGGTGCGGGGTTGCGGCCCTCGGAGTACCAGGTGTAGGTCACATCGGAGGCCCAGTTGGCAGGGATGGTGGTGAGCAGGGTCAGGTTGAAGCGGGGTATTCCTTTGCTGTCGACCGTGTTAGCGACCGTGGTCGGGCCGATGCTGATCATCGGGTCCGGGCCGGGGGTACCGCAGTTGAACGCGACTTTTGAGCCGTCTGGCACGTTCTCGCACCGCAGGATGACATAGACGCCGCCGCCTTCGGTGCCCTGGCTGTAGTTGACCACGGTCGAGGTGACCGGGTTGCTCGGGTTGATGGTGACCACGTTGCGCCAGGCCATGTTCGGGTGCTGGGAGATGTAGGCGGCGAAGTCGGTCAGGTTGCCCAGGGTGGGCAGCGGGTTGGGATTGTCGTCGGTGACCAGCCGGGCGACCACGCAGTAGTGGTCGTTATAGATCGGCTCCGGTATCCAGTTGAAGCCCTGGCTGGTGACGAACCGGCCGTTGTTGGCTGCGGCTGTCACGGTGATGCTTTTGTCGCCGCCGCTGGTACGCAGCGGGTTCTTGGCCCACCCCTTCTTCGGGTCTAGCGGGTCGGTCGGCCACAGCAGCAGGCTGGCCGGCGAGTAGTAGAGGGACACCTGCCCGCTGCGGTCGGTGGTGGACGGGTTCATCCCGCGCAGGTAGATGTAGTTGGACTCCGAGGCGTTGGTGGAGTTGCCGTAGTCACGTTTCCACGCGTCGTCACCGATCAGGGTGTTGGGGTCGCTGACCGGGGTGTCGCCCAGTGGTATCACGTCCGGGGATGAGGACAGGGTACCCGCTGTCGGGTACTTCCCGGTGTCGTCGAAGTTGTGTCGGAACATCAGGTCGTTCCATTGCTCAGTCATGAGGAGTCTCCTTCAGAGGTGGGGGTTTTCATGGTGTCGTGGGCGCCGCTGGGCTGCGGTCGGGTCAGGTCGCGCGCAGTCTGACCAGTTCGGCTCCGCTGGTGGTCGCGGTCTGGCTGGTGTACTTGTTCACCATGTACGCGAGCAGATCGGTGCGCAGGCTGGTCAGGGTGTCGTGGGCGTCGCTGCGCTGGACTTGTGCTGCGGTCAGGAAGGTGACCCACCACGACAGCTGCCCGGCGAGCAGGCCCGGGTCCTGAGGTGAGGTGCCCAAGGTGGCGGTGACCGCTGCCCCGATCTGCGCGGTCGAGGGCAGTGCGGTCCCGATCTGCTGCTCGACGAGCCGGGTGATGACCACGTTGCTGGCCAGGTTCGCCGGCGGCACCACCGGGGGCGCGGTGGTATCGGTGGTGGTGGGCTGCAGCGGTGGTGGGACCCGGCTGACGTAGGTCACCCGGTGCAGGACTCGCCAGGCGCCGTTGGTTTGTACGGTCGCGGTGCGTAGCGCCGCGGCGGCGGGATCGGCACTGTTGGCCAACCAGTTCTGGTCGATCACGGTCTGGTTGAAGGTGCTGAAGTTGTCTTCCGAGGGGGGCAGGAAGAACGACATGAACCGGTATCCGGTGACCTTGCCTGGTGCGTCGTCCTCGGTGTACCCGGTGGGCTGGCCGTCGGCGCCTAGGACCGGGCGCTTGAGGTACCGGTCCGGGTCGAAGTCGACGTCCAGGCCGAAGCTGGACTCGCTGTCCTTGTCGCGGACCGACATGACCTCAACGGAGCTGGCGAACAGGGCGTCGAACTCGCCGTACAGCCCGACGACTGCGGCGGCGGCGAGTTCGAAGCTGAGGCCGTTGCTCATGTCCCAGCCGGACAGCCCCGAGTAGGACTCGGTGTAGGTGTCGACGAGTTCGGACTGTTCGGTGTGCAGCCCGCCGCCGGCTGTCCACACGTAGGTGTTGACCAGGCTGCGCTTGGCCAGCGCCTGCTTCCAGTCGTAGGACGGGTTGGCCGGCAGGATTTGGTCGCGGAACGTGCCGAACCCTGTGTCCATCGCGGCCGCGTCGATCTGCGCGCCGAGCGGGATGCCGTGGCTGAGGCCCGAGGTGTCGAACTGCTGGTAGTAGGCCTCGAGTTGCTTGTCCTGTCGCTCGATCCGGCGTTTGAGGTTGTAGGCCTGGATCGGTTGGAAGTAGCTGGCGGGTTGGACGTCGGCGTAGGGGAAGTCCGGGTCGGGGGTGAATCCGACCATGCCGTCCAGGGTGCCGTTCTTGGTGTAGTGCGGGTCGATGGGGAAGTTGATGACGTTGACGTCGATCCCGATGCTCGTGTCCGGGACCAGGGTCATCTTCACGACCGCGTTCGAGCCGCGCAGGCTGACCAGGTACAGGTCGGCGGTCATCGACTTCACCACGGCGTAGCCGAGGTTCTCCGGGACGTACCGGCGCCCGACCTGCGGGTTGAGGAGGTGATCGGCCCGTTCCCACTCACCGCCGGCGCTGATCGCGTCGGTGGTGCTGGTGTGCTTGCCGTAACCGAAACTCAGTTCCGTTTCCGAGCTGTGGTTGGTCGAGGTGTCGCCGGCGTAGCCGAGCTTGCCTTCGGCGGTGGCGACCTCCCAGTCGACTTCTTCGCCGATCCCCACCGAGACCCCGGCCGAGGTGCTCAGGTACAGGCCGACCTTGCCCTCGATCGAGATCGAGCTACCGGTGTTCTCGCTGCCGGTGAAGACCTGGGTGGCGCTTTGGGCCTGGGTCACCGTGACCTGGGTGTTGTCGGCGTAGGTGTTCAGGTAGTTGACGTCGTTCCACCAGGGATTGGTCTGATTCTCACTGGGAATTGGTGGTGCGCCCTCGATGAAGCCGACCAGCGACGGGGCGGTCTGGACCTGACCGGCGTAGGTGGTGTCCAGATCGCCCACGGTGAACCCGGGTAGCAGGCTGACGGTGTGGTCGATGCCGGCGGAGTAGCAGCGTTTCATCACGCTGTACAACGCTCCGTAGGCGTCGCGGCGGGTGTCCGCGTACTCGACCACGGACGGGATTCCCTCGATGCGGGTGGTGAAATCGGTGATCAGCCCGCCGAGGACGTTGTAGACCTCCTTGGCCTCATTAGAGATCGGCGCCCGGGACGGGACCCACGCCGGCAACAAGGAGGCCGGGAACAGGTTCCCGTCGTTACCGTGCCCGGTGGCATCGGCGGCGATCGCGCCCGAGCCGGCGTCGAAGGGCCAGTAGCCGGCCAACCCGGTCTCGGCCCCGGTCAGCTCCCGGTACATGTCCTCGCGGATCTGCTCCGAGGTGCGAGCCTCCCCCCAGATCCGCACTTCGTTGAGCTGTCCGGAGAACGGGTTGACCAGCGTGTTGACCCCGGCCTGGTTGGCGGCGACGGTGAACTGCTCGATGCCGTACCCGCCGATGTCCTCGGGGCGGATCACCGACGTGACGCTCTGGGGCATCCCGTCCACGGTCAGGGTCAGCACCGACGCCGGAGCGTAGAGCCGCCAGAGCTGGTTACTGGTCAGCACCGCGTTGTTCAGGTTGTTCTCGTCGTAGGCGTACTTGCCCTGGGACTGCGACCAGCGCCAGGCCGAGATCAGCCCGTTCGCGTCCGGCACCAGGTGGTTGGCCCAGGTGCCGGCCACCACGGCGGCGCTCAGCTCGGTGTTCCAGAGCCGGATGTCGGACAGCAGGCCGGTGAAGTAGGCCGCGCCGGCGGTGCTGCGCCCCAGGTTGAGCCGGTTGCTGCTGGTCGCGATGGAGATCGGGTCGGGGTAGTTCTCGTCGAAGCTGCCGGCCGGTTGCCCGTTGACGTACAGCCGGACGCGCAGGTAGTAGCTCGGGGTCGCGTGCTCATCCGTGGCTGGCGGGGTGTTGCTGCCGGTGGCGACGGTGGCGACCGCGTAGCAGGGTGCCCCGGCCGGAATCGGCTGGTTGCTCTGCAGGGTCACGGTGCCGGCCGAGTCCAGCGTGGTGGGGACGGTGACCAGCACCTTGCCGGTGTAGTTGATCCCCAGCTCGTAGTTGCCGGGCTTGCTGACCAGGGTCTGGACCACACTGTTGCGGTCGGGGGTGAACCACGACTCGATCGAGAGTGTCGTTCCACAATCGAGGGATGGATCATTGCCGCAGTCGGCGTAGTCGGCACCTGCCAGCTGTAGGGCGAACGCGGTGCGGTACGAGGCGGCCAGGTGGTGCCAGCCGCCGAGGAGCGGCGTGGTGCCGCCCGACAGGCCGTAGTCACGTTGATCGCCCAACCGGCCGCGTAGACCCCGCCGCCCGACCACGGCGGGCTGGCCTGGTTCTGGATCGGCGACACGGACGGGAAGCCCTCGACCGCGACGTTGGTCACCGAGGTGCCCTCGCCGTCGATCAGGTACCAGGCGATCACCAGGGCGGGGTCGGTCGGGGTCGGGGCGATAGTGACCGTGGTGGCCACCTCGTCGGCGGTCAGCGCCTTGGCCCACATGAGAATACCGTTGGCCTGCATGGGGAATGCGGACCGGGTCGCGCCGGCCGTCAACGCTCCCGGAACCTTGGCGAAGGTGACCGGTGGGCCTGCCTCGTCCCCGGCCGGGACCCCGTCCAGGAAGAGCCGCAGCCGGAGGTTGCCGTCGGGCTGCTTTGCCAGGGTCGCGGTGATCTGCCGCCAGACACCCTTGGCGAGCCGGGCGGTGCTGGTCGCGGTCAGCGCGCCGTTGGCGTAGCTGGCGACCACGGTCGAGTCGTCACTGACGCTCAGGGTCAGATACGGCTGGCTGACGCCGACCGTGGCCAGCCGCATGAGCTGGCCCGAGTCTCCGGTGCCAGTCGGGCACACCCACAGCTGCAGGGGTGCAGTCCGTGCCGTCCAGGTCGTAGGACCCGTTGATCGCGGTACTGTCGGTGAAGTTCAGGGACGGTGCGGGCTGCAGGCCCAGGGCCCACTGGATCGGCTGATCCGGGAAGTCGGGGCTGCCGGCCCGGTGGTAGCCGACCAGCCGCGGCCGGGCGCCGGCGGGGGTCGCCCCGGCCGGCTTGCACCAGGCCTCCACCGTGATGTCGCCGGGAAGCGCCAACGTCTCGGAGGTCGGTGCCGCCATGTCCCAGACCACGCCGTTGGCGCCGTTGACCGCGATGGCCTTGTGCGGGCTGACCCGCACCCAGCCGCCGTTGATAGCCGCGGTGCTCAAGGTGGCGGGGCCGGTCGTGTTGTCCACCAGCGCGACGCCGCCGTTGGATGGCTCGCTGGCGGCCAGCGCCCGAACCAGGGTGGAACCGGCGCTCAAGGTGGTGGTCTTACCGCCCGAGGCCAGCTGCGCGCTCTGCAAGATCGCAGCCGGCACCGGATCCTGCTGGGTCACCCTGGCATTGGGCGCCAGGCGTTCCTCGGCGAAGGCGGCGATCAGGAACGCCCAGGCCCGCAGGTCGCGCACCGGTGGGGTGGCAGCGGGCTGGTCGAGCGCCGCGGCGCTCAGCCCGTCGGTCACGGCCAGCACGTAGAGGCTTAGCGTGCTGGCGTTGATCGCGGCCGCGACCGCAACCTGGTCCCGGGAGATGTCGCGCAGCTCAACCGTTTTCGGGCCGTTGGCGTCGAGGCTGAGCTGGATGGTGCACCGGTCGGACCGGGACCCGGCCTCGATGGCCACCTTCAGGTCGGCGACCCCGGCAGGAGTGAGCAGGAGCAGGTCATGGGTGGTGTTGGCGGCGTCCACTGTCGCCAGGCCGTGCACGGACGCGCTCGCCGAGGTGGTGTCGGAGTAGTCGTAGCCCGGCGCGATACCGCCGAGCTGTTGCAAGAAGGTCGCGGCGAACACCGAGACCTCTGGCCAGGACTGGGTCACCGTCGGGGCCCCGGTCCACTGCGGCACGGTGAAGGTGAGCCGAACCGTGCAGGTGGTGTCGGTGACGGTGTCGATGCCGGCGCTGGCCAGCTGCATCACCGCCGGGAACCGGGACAGCACCGACAGCACCGAGGAGGTGTCGGGCGAGCTGACCGCCATCTGGCTCTGGGCGTAGCTGCCGGTGCAGTCGTAGAAGGTGGCGCCGCCGGATCGAAACAGCGGGGTGAACAGGTCGGAGGTAGCAGTGCCGTTCAACACCGCGACGAACCGGTCCAGGGACCGGGGTACCCCGCGCCAGGTCTCCACCCGGCCGTGCCCGTCGTCGATGCCGACTGTGCACAGCGCGGCACCGTCGGCCGGTTGGATCGTGATGGTGGCGGCGTTCATGAAGGTGCCCGACCGGGCCGCGGTGAGCTGGAGGGTGCCGGTCTGGGCGGCCGGGCCCGCGGTCGCGGTCCAGCCGGACTGCCACACCGCCCGGGCGCTCTCGGCGTCGTACTGCGCCACACAGAACAACCCATCCCGGTCACCGTCCGGCAGGCCGGCGTAGTACAGGTGCACCAGGCCGTCCGAGCCGGTGAACAGGCTAGGGGAACCACCGGGTTCGGCGAAGGAGAGCACACCGGCGTAGCTGGCCAGCCCGTCAGCATCGACGTACAGGGTGCCGGCGGTATCGGTGGAGATCGGGGCCGTCGAGGAGACCAGCACCGCGCCGTGCACGGCGGCGTCGTTGTGGTTGGTGCTCTGATCCGGGGTGATCGGCGGGCTCGCGTCGTAGTCAATCTGGTCGAATGGCCAGTCGCCGACCGGCACCGCGGTGCCGGAGCTGACATCCCATAGTCGTAGCCCGTCGAGGATTCCCACGATTCCGTCATGGGATCCACTGATGGTAGTGATCGGCTGACCGGCCGGCAGGGCGGTGTTGTCCGCGCCGGTCACCGCCACCGGCCGACCGTTGACGAGGACCGTGAAGTTGCCGCGGGCGGCCGCGGTGTCATAGCTGACCTGGACGTGGACCCACTGCCCCGGGGTGATCACGGCGGCGGTGGTGCTGGCCGACACGGCGTCGCTGCCGGTGCCGAACCCGGTGGCGACCCGCAGGTCACGGGTGATCATCACGTACGCGGCGGCGTTGGCCGCGCCGTTCGCCGGGTCGCCCCGGAAGATGTACTGGTCGGTGGTCACCGCACTGGACGGGTACAGCCAAAACTCCGCCCGGTAGGACCCCTTCAGCGCCAGCGCCGGGCTGGCCGGCAGCTGCAGGTACGCGGCGTTGGCGAACTGGAGCGCATCGTTGGCGGGCTGGACCAGGCTGGCCGAGGTGGTTTCCGGCAGCCGCGCGAGCCGGCCCCCGGTGCCCAAAGCGAGGTCGAGAGTGGCGATCTGCAGCGCGCCGTCGGTGCGCCGGACCGGCTGGGCCAGCATCACCCGGGCGGACCGCTTGAGCAGCAGGTCCGAGCCCGAGGTCGCCTTGACCCGTTCCCGCAGGGTGTACAGCGTCGCGCTGGGTCTGCCGGCAAGGTCCAGGGGAATCTGGGCGCCGTCCTGGTCCAGGGTCAGGGCGATGGTGGCATCCGGGTCGATGGTGCCGCCCTCGGCCAGCTTCACGCCGGCCAGATCGGGCAGGCCGTTCTCGTCCGCCGGGAAAGAGAACAGGTCGAGCGTGCCGTTGGGGGCGTTGACCGCAACGAATTGCCAGCGCGTCCCGGTACCGGACTGATTGGGCAGGATCAGTGCGTCGAACCGGCCGTCGGTCAGGTTCTTGATCATCGGCAGTTCGATGGTCGGCTCGATGAACGGGGTCCCGTCCGGGGCGGTGTACCCCTGGGTGTCGCGGGGACCGTCGGGAATATCCTCCTTTCCCGACCGCTGAAACCGCACCTCCCACACGGGCTCGAGGACCGGCACCGCCACGCCCCCGCCGGCAGGCACCGCGCGTTTGAACATGAACCTGTTCAGCAGGACGGTGCCGCGACTGGACTGCTGCAGCAGGTACAGGTACTTCTCATCGGACACCAAGACCAGCGGCGCTTCGGCCACGGCCAAGATCGTGCCGTTGGTGTCGCCGACGGTCACGATGCCCGACCCGGCCGGGCGCAATTGCGTCGGAACGTCGAGCTTGACGAATCCCGTCCACTCGAGATTGTCCACCGCGGTCGAGACCTTCAGGTCCAGCACGTTGTAGAAGAGATCAGGTCCGGTCGCGGCCCGGGCGAAGGCGATCACCGTGCCCTGATGGTCCACGGTCGCCACCTGCCGCAAAAGCCCATGCACCCCCGAGGTCGCGGTCAGTTCAGGCAACGGGTGAGGGGCACTGGCATGGCCGGACTGCCGCGTGTGGGCAGTATCAAACACAGTCTGAGCGGACATAGTCGTCCCCTTTACTCTTCGAAACCGTAATTCGCGGCGTGAAGCGCGCCCGAATCTCGTGAATAGTCCTTTAAGCGGGGTCGCAAACTCCTAGCAAAGAACCTAGAAGAAACCCCACCCCCGCACAGTAAGCCCCTGATTCCTGAGCTTTCCTTGGTAGTGAATCTTGCACTGTCAGAACGTGATCCGTTCCGTTCCTGAATCATCGACCTTAGGGATCAGCTTCGGGAAGAGATTTTGCCAAATATTTACCTACATAATTCTGCCGTCAGCCAGATCTTCTCGACGGGAAAGAACGTGCCCCGTTTTAAAGGCAGTAAAATGGCACAGAGGTACTATCTCCTACAGAATCGTAGATCCGGTCAGCATTGATGATGGCGTGTCTAACGGGCTAAGAGTTGTTGAGCTTTTCTCGGTACCAGGTCAACCACCCCCTGCAGCAGGAGCTATCCCTGTGCCAGACAGCAGGCCGACGACCTGGTCACCGGCGCCGCCGTGTCGGCCGGGAGGTTCCTGCCCTGGTCTGACGCTCCCCCGCTGACGACCCCACCCGGGGACGAAGGACGAAAGAGGCGTCGAGGTCAGGCCGACCGGGCGGTCGCCGGGTTAGACCAGGCTCGCTCGGCCCGGTGTCGGGGTCGCGGCCTACCGCGTGCCTGACCCGGTGGTGGCTGCGCCGGGCGAAGGACCGAATCAGGGAGGGCGTCGTTGCTCCGACTGAGGTTCACGGTGCTGGCAGCCGTCTGGGCCGGACCGGGCGGGTGGAGGCCGGGTTGCTGGACGGCTGCGGCGCCCCAGGCCACCCCGGTCATCAGCGCCCGGTCGGCAGGCGCGCCCTGGTCGAGGGCGTGCAACACACCGGCCAGTAGTGCCGGCCCGGCGCCGGCCGTGCAGACCGGTCGCACCCCAGACGCCCGGGCGTGGAGGCATTCGTGGTCGCTGACCAGCATCGCGCCGTCGGCGCCGAGCGTGATGATGACGACCGGCACCCCGCGCCGCACCAGGTCCTGGGCGGCGCGGCGCACCTCGACCAGGGTGGGCAGGTCGCCGCCGGCCACCTGGGCCAGCTCGGCCCGGTTGACAGCGACCAGGTCGGGGCCTGCGTCCAGGGCGTGGCGCAGCCCCTGGCCGGGGACGGCCACGGCGACCTGGGCCCCGTAGGTGTGGGCCCGGCGGACCACGGTCGCGTAAAAGTCCTCGGGCAGCCCGGTGGCCAGCGGGCCGCACACGGCCAACCAGCCCGCACCCGGCACGGATTCATCCCGGCTCGCGCCCTGCAGCTGGTCGTCGGTGCACGCCAGCAGCGCGAACGCCTCCTGGGCGCACAGGCTGGGCCCCCGCTCATGGAACGTGGTCGTGGTGCCGCCCGGCTCGACCACAGCCGTGTCCACTCGCAGCGACCCGGTGATCGGGACCGGCGCGAACGGCACCCCGGCGTCGCTCAACAACAGGGTCATCTGCCGGCCGGTGACCCCCCCGATCGGCAGCACCGCGGTGCTCTGCGCGCCGTGCGCGAGCAGGGCCCGGGTCACGGTGATCCCGTCCCCGCCCGGTTCCAAGGCGGAGTCCGCGGACCAGTTCTCCTGGCCACGCCGCACCCCGGCCACGGCAAGGGTGCGATCCAGCGTCGGGCTACACGTCAACGTCACAATCATCCGCGGACCACCCTTAATCTCGTTACCGCGCAGGCCAATCCCACCCGACAACACCGTTGCCCACCGGCGCCACCCCCACGGCCTCGGTGCCAAACAGTCACCGTCGAGGGTGGTCACACCATTAAAGCAAACCGCCTGGTTGGTTTCTAGTGGAATGAGAAAACCCGATGGCCCGTCTCCCAGTCACCGAGCCCAGTCCCACGTCACCGCCCTACCCGCTGGCTGCCCTGGCCTGGGGCGGCGCCTGCCCTAGCACGTTGGGGTCACTGCGGGGACCGCTCCGCCGGGGGCTGATGTTGTATTCCAGGCGCCGACTCGGTTGCTACCCGGTCGTGCATGGCGTCAGACCCGTGCTGAGATATCCGCACTGGCGGGGATCGAGCCAGTGGTGATCGAGCGGGTCCTGCGCGCACCCGGCATCCCCCATGGCAGCGCGGGCCGGTGGGCCATGGCGGGTCTCGTGTCGTCTTGTCGGATCACCTCTGCAGTGGCCGGTGCCAGCGGGTTGATGTCGGGAGGGTCCGGCCTGCCGGCCGACATCATCGCCGAAACGTAGCGAAAAACGGTGAGGACCACGAGAACCACATTGGCTGACGGCCCGATGATCGACTAGGGCTAGGAGAAGATCGGTGCCGTCTGGGTGCCTACGGGCGTGGTGGTGGCATCCTGGCGTGCTGATGCCCGGGGACTGTTCTGGGCCGGGGCCAGGTGAGTTGCCGGGAGGTCGGTGATCGCGCCGCCGGTGCGTTGCCACCAGCGGGCGCCGGCCTGGGCTTGGGTGCCCGCGAGGTTGCCGACGGTGGCGATCGTGGCCAGGTCGGGGTGGGCGCTCATGCCGGCTGCGTAGACCGCGTCCGGCGACTGCGCCGGATCCCTGGCGCGGTCCAGGAGACTGACGTCATCGGGCACGCCGCCGGAGCGTGCCAGGGCGACCAGTATCTTTCCGGGTCGGGCGGTGTCCGGGCCGGACAGCAGGCGACGCAGCCGGCCTGCCTCGTCGGGGCCGGCGAGGTAGGTCAACACGGTGTGAGCGGCGGTGGGTGCGTACCCGTCGCACGGGCTGTCCAGCAGGTCGAGTGCGGTGCGGGCCAGGACTTCCCGGTAAGGGCTGAAGGACAGCAGCAACAGCGCGTGGTGTCGCCGTTCGATGAAGTCAGGCGATAGGCCCTCGCGCAGCGCCCGCTCCAGCATCGGATCCTTCCGCCCGCAGACCCCGCGGGCGGCGTAGACATACTGCGCAAGGTGGTCGGGGCTTTGCACCCGGGCGCCGGTCTCGGCCGGTGCCGGGTGGTAACCCAGTCGCGCGACCACCCGGGTGGTCAGGTCCGGTGACAGGCGCTGCGCCAGCATGAATGCGGGCGCCGACCGCGGTCCGCGGTCCTCGGCGCAGGCCACAATGGTCTGCGACAGCGCGGGCACCAGATCGGCCGACAGGGTGCCGGCCACGATGGAGGTCAGCAGCCCGATCGCCGCGCCCCATTGGCGCGGTCCGCGGTCCTGCCCCAGACGGCGTATCAGCCAGTGCAGGACCACCGGGTCGGCGGTGTGGCCGAGCACCGCGAGCACCCCGACGACGCTGCGGTCTGCAGGCTGCGCCGTGACCTGGTCGACCTGGTCGCAGACCAGCGGCCGGGTGTACCCGTCGGCCACCAACAGCGACAGGGCCTCGATGCGGGTGGTGTAGGCGTGGCCCACCGAGCGCATCGTCTGGGTGATCAGGGCCCCGATCCAGGGGCGTAGGACCGAGGGCGGCAGGATCACACCGGCAGGGCCCGTCAGCAACCGCGCCGCGTCCAGCCAGTCGATGCCGGCGATGCTGCCGGCCGCGATCTGTGCCTCCAGGGCAGCCAGCCAGGCACTCGGATCGCCGCCCGATGACCCTGTGTTTTGTCAATTGGATGTCGGCCGTTTGAGCGCTAATTTTCCGGCCAGTTGAGCGGGGTTTCCTGCCGTTTGAGCGTTACGACTAGAACGGCGGGTTTTTGGGGTCGTCCGGGTGGGTG
>NZ_VCQV01000047.1 GCF_007845645.1 Leekyejoonella antrihumi | reverse complement strand
CGTCGAGGTCCTTGGTGATCGGTGAGCTTGGTCGCTTCCGATCCTGAGGACCTCGACCCCTACCTCACCGCATCCACGATCACTGGCGTGTCGCTAACGCCCCCACCACACGTACGAAGAGCCCCTTGCCGACGTCCTTGAGCCAGCCGAGAAGAGGCGCAGACGCTGACGAGTAGGCTAGGTAGTCACCGCTCCCCGCGAGGTCCCAATTGCCATCAGCAGCCTGCACGACGTGACCGGCTTCCTGCTCGACACGGGCAAAGACGAGGCAAACCCGTCCGATCTGGGCCTCTAGCTTCGGATTGCTCCCGAACTCCATGGGCCGAGACTAGGGCAGACGAATGACCACGCGCCCTCCGCGGCAGATCCGTGCGTCCGACGCGGAAAGACGTACCTATCGCCCGCGCTCCGTTTGCAAATCTGAGCGCCTACGTGGCGACCCCGGCGTCGTCGCTGGGGTCCGGCAACGCCGTACAGTGGCACATCTCGGAGCCGTAGAGGTGGAGATAGATCTCACGTCTTGGCGTAGTTACTTCCAGCCGCGTTCCGTCGTCTCCCGAGTGGCTTCGCACCACGTCGGCTTTGCGGAACTGCGCGTGCAACTCACCGTTGAGATAAAGCTCGGACTGGTCGCCTACCTTGGTGTAGAACGGCAGACGGATGGTGAATGACACGTCGGAACCAACGGCGGGGGCTGCATCTCCGTCAACTTTCACAAAGGCGGCGTGGCCTTCCGGGTAGCGATCGACAATTTCCTCTCCCGACAATAGCCGTGCGGCGCGCGACCAGCCGGCGCGGTCACGCGCAGAGACCGCGCTGAGGTCTGGCGCGGCAATAACCTTGCTACAGGCTTCCTGGATGGCCATGAGATCCGTCATACAGCCCGCAATCTGCACCCAGTCATCCCGGTGAGCGCCATCTTGGTCAAGGAGGCGACCCATCATTGAGTCCTCAACGGCGCTGCCGGGCCAGGCGTGCTGCAGCCCGACACGGACTCTGTTGGGCTTGTGACATGCCGCGATGAACTGCATCACCGGCGCAACAACACCGACGGGCTGCCCAACGTACCGAGCGAAGCGCAGCGAGATCTCGGTCGATTGCTTGTGTAGGTCGGCACGGATCTCTAGCGTGAGCAGCTCGCTGCTGTCGGTCAGTGCCACGCGGAGACCGTCGCTGCCATGGCTTCTGTCGGTGCGGATGAGGTCCAGCTGCGCGATCAATTCATTCGACACGTTGCGGACGTCCATCCGCAGTGCACTGCCCTCATCTGAGGGAGGGCTCGCTGAAATCAGCCGCATCCTGCTGGCGTCGATGGTTCCACCAAAGCCGCCAGGTGCGGTCAGTTCCCCTTTAAAGGTGACCCCCGGATGGTCCAACGGTGCACCGAACTTCGTGAAGGCTTCCAGCTCGTTAGTTGCATCAGAATCCGTGATAGATGCCTGAAAGTTGCCGCTGACGGTAATTGGGCTCAGTAGCGCCGAAACTGCAGTGCGCGCAATGACATCTACCTGCACCCACCTGCTTTCGCCGACCGGTTCGATTGTTGATAGGACCAAGCCTTGCCTGTGTTGTGGCGTCGTGATCAGACGATCCATGATCTCTTCGAGGGGACCCTCTCCAATGTGAAAGTCGAACCGGTACAACGGATTTCTGTTTAGCGCCTCGACTGCCATACCAAGACGCCCAGTGTAAGAGGACGGAGCCAGGTCCGCGTCCGAGGATATGTTCTCGACACCGAGCAGTGCAATGACTTGCTGGAACTGCCGTTCCTGTCGCTCGCGCCCACCATGTAAACAGTAATCGATCACCTCAGAGTGCTCAGAGGCTAGGCGCTCAAGATAGGTGTGACCGTGCCAGACCACCCTGAGCTGCGGATCGCGTGCGTGAAGCGTCTGCTGGAGCCAGTGTTCTCGCTCAGGCGTTGGGTCCCACGGCATGACGAGTATCCAGACCGTAACGTTCAGGTCGGACCATCTCGGGTCCGTGAATAGAGCCTTCACGGAGCTTTCGATCGATGTTACTTGCGCTGACGTTAAGGCGCCACAGAATCGCTTGACCTGGTAGACGATATCGCGGCCTGGGCCATCCCCGTCGCGAAGCAGTATGTCGACACCGCCATCGCCCCTGGATGGGGTAATCCGTGTGGAGGTCGGGTGTTCGCAGTTGACAAGGAGCGCCGCGACCTCTTCGGTTGTTTCGCCAGGAAGCGTTGTCCATTCAACTCGTCCCATGCTCCCTATTATCGGCGCGGTGGGCTTCACCACAACGCCAGCTCACGGACCGGCTCAATGATGACCCGGCTGGAAGCGTGCGGATGCAAGGTGAAGATGCGCGAACTGCCCCGCTTAACAGGTCGTTCAACAGCTGCCCCTCTGACAAGGGCGCTCATGCAGGGCTGTGTAAACCAAGTTCCCGGCCACCCATCGATGCAGCGTCATTCTGGGCGGAGTGACGCGGGGCTCGCCCGAGGGCATGTTTGCGCCTGGAGCATTGCTACTGGTCTCGAGAGTTCGCTGGCGGCGCTGTCTCCTCACTCAGAAGTTGACGCCGCTATCTGTCGGGGCAGGTGACGGCGTCGGTCGCTGGTCGGCTGTCTGCGCCCGGTCGCGCTGGTGGGCGGCGCCGTCGATCTGCGGTGTACTCGGTGTCTCGGTTGTCGGGAGGTCGAGGTGGGACACGAGTCGGGTCTGAAGTTCGCGTGCGGCGCGGTCGCACAGCGGTGCCTCGGCGATGGTGGCCGCAGCGGTGGTATAGACATCAGCTCACGTTCGCGGAATTCTCCAGGACTTGGATGGCGGATCGCCCGCTGAAACCACGCACTTGTGACGGGTACACGCACCTGGTGAGCCGATACCTCCCTCCGGCCTTCGGCGACACTGCCATCACGGCGATCACGCCAAGGATCGTCCGCAAGTGCTGGCCCGGTCTGGACCAGGCCACACCGACAGTCAACGCTCCTGCCTACGCCCTGCTCAAGGCGGTGCTCACTCCGTCGCCGAGCTCACTCCGTCGCCGATGACGAGCTGCCGGCGAGCCCGTGTCGTATCCGCGCGGCGTCGTCGGCGCCGCGAGCAAGGGAGGTTCGGCCGGCGACGATCGAAGAATTGGAGATCATCACCGCCGCCATGTCGGCCAATAGGCGGGCCCTGGTACTGATCTGTGCCTGGCGCGCACTCCGACTGGGCGAGGTGCTGGAGCTGCGGCGCGCGGACCTTGATCTGATCAGGGGCCCGTCAACGTCAGTAGGGCAGTCTCGTGGAGTCCCGGGGCTCGTCGTGGGAACCCCGAAGTCCGTGGCTGGGACTCGGGTGGTGGCGATACCGCCGTACATCGTGCCCGAACTCCAGAAGCACCTTGACGAATATGATGGCAAGGCGGGCAATTCGCTGCTCTTCTCCGCGCGATGGCAAGAGCAACCTCCAACCTTCCTCCGGGCATAAGGCGTGGCGCGAGCCGCCGCCGGCCGCGACGACCTCCGTATTCACGACCTGAGGCGCACCGGGCGACGATGGCCGCGATGACGAGCGCGACCCTCGCCGAGCTGCAAGAACGGTGGGCCACTCGACGGTGGCCGCGGCGCTCAGGTACCACCATGCCGCTCAAGGTCGGGGTGCCAAGATCGCGCCGTGCGCCCCTTGGGTGTAACCCAGGTGAACGCACCCGGAAGGGGTGCGGGCTCAAGGTCGGCTCGTCGCCTTGGGCCGCTATTCGAGCTCGTGCCAGAACAGTCCGAGGCGCGAGAAGGCGTCGACAAGCTCGGGGGTCTGAGGGGTAACGGGCGCGTTCCACTCTGGGGTGATGAGGTTGCTGTGTCGCTTGGTCTCGTCGGGTGATCGTTCGAAGACGGCCCACATGCGGATTTCGTCGCCGAGTCGGGAGCGGAACTCGACGCCGTCCACCAGCTCGTTACGTTCGTCGTCGCGAAGGTCATAGACCCAGCGGGCGACCGAGCGGGTGAGCACACGGTCTTCGGCGTTCTTCAACAAGGCGGCGTCGACGTCGCGGGATGGGATGCCGTGTGCAGCGAATTGCCCTGCCGCATCAATTGCCGCGATGGTGCGCGAGTGAGTGATGAAGCAGTACCGCCCAACCTGGGTGGCGCGGCCGAATTGCCGGCCCTCGAGCCAGTCGGAGCCGATCGCTCCTGGAGGTGCCTCCCGGTCGTCCGCCGCCAGGTTGCCAGGGTCATCGATCTCGGCGAGAGCCTCCTGGAGGACGGTGTCGGGGCGGTGCTTGGCCAGCAGCTCGAGGAAGCATCCGACGAGGCTCGCGCTGGTGTAGAGCGTGCGGAAGACGCCGAGCTGGTCATCCCATCGGCCATCGAACAGACCGGAGTCGGTGGCATAGATCCACGACGTCCACGCCCACGGGTCCGGCTCGAAGCCCACCCGCCATACCGTGCCGGGGTCGCCGGTGATTTCCAGGTCGGGCACGCTCATCCGACGAAGGCGAAGGACTTTGCTGCCGCCAGCAGGTCGGTGCCTACCTCCACCGGGTCGCTCTCACGCAGCACCCGGGCCGGTGCGATGTCACCGAGGGCGGGGTTCATGCCCTTGAACCACGACTGCACCGTGGTGGCCGAGTATCGCTCGCGCAGGAGTCCGGCGATCTGGAAGGCCAGGCGCAACCGGTCAGCGTCGACCTCCCCGGGGGATCGTTGGCCAGATGCCCAGGTCGCGACGGGCTGGGTCGACTTCACATTGCCGATGTAGGCCACCAGCCGCACGCCGAGGATCTCGCGGAGCTTGGTCACGACCTCGGGCAGCGTCGAGCGCACCGAATCCTCGTAGGCCCGGAGGCCGGGGCGCTGCTCGGACTCGAGTGCTGTCCTGTTCGTCATGGCCACAGCATACCTCCGAAGCCTAAAAGTAGACCCGAAATCAGCACTGATCCGACAGCCGTAATGATACTCGTAATCTGAAACGAAATGTCGATCCGAGCGCCCCATGAGGCCTTGGGGACGTGGGACTTTGACCCATGGGGACGTGCACGTTGAGTCCTGGGGACGTCCCCACGCGCGGTAGCACGTCCAGACGATGCATCATCGCTAAGTGGCGTACTCCGCGATGACGTCGGCGACCGATCTTGATACGCGCGACGTGACTCTCGCGGGTTGTGCGTCACCTTCCGGTCGGAGCCGATCGGATCCAGTGGAGATTTGCCGGCACTTGGCCGGCAGCGATCAGCTGATCCACCGCGGTTTTGACGCGCGCCCATCGCGGGTCCTGGATCTGGCCGTTCGCCTTCAGCGTGGCGACTTCGGCGAGGACGCGGGCGCAGGCGGTGGGGGAGGCGATCACGGCGGCGACGTGCTCGTCGATCGAGACCTTGGGTGGCGCAGTCGGTGGTGCTTCCTTGGTCACGATGCGGACGGCGATGGCTCCGGAGGCGGCGGCGCGCCGTTCCTCGTAGGCCGCTCGCCGGCAGGCTTGGGAGCACCAGGTCGGAGGTCGTCCTCGGCCCGAGGACGTGATGGTCTTGCCGCACCGTGGACACGTTCTCGCGCTCATGTCGGCCATCATAGTTTCGTACGGACGAAATGAAAAACCCGGAATGCAAGAGGTGTAGGGCTGTGGATCTTGTTGGCTGATCTGCTGCCTCAGGACGACGTCAGTGCGGGGCCTCCGATGAGGTCGGGTCGCGGACTGGTGCGGGTGAGGCCATAGACGTGGAGGGTGCGGCGTCTTGGCGTGCTGGAGAGTGGTTCGGCAGCGTGCGAGGCTGTCCCGGCGGAGGACTTCCCGGGCCGCCTGACCATGAGATCCGCCGCCCGCAACCGTGAAGCACTGTCACGGGCCCGGATATTCGATCGGGCGTCGGCGGGCGTGTGCGGGGCCACCCCCGGGGTGCGCGGCGCCGGCGTGCCGCGCCGCGCACGGCCAGGACGTCACCGAGTCGGGGAGTTCATGCCCCGGCTCGTCCGGTCGTTCCCGTGCTGCTCGGCCTGGTCGAGGCGGCGCCGGCCGAGCTCGATTCACGCCGAGCGTCGGCCGGGTAACGACGAGGCGCAGCATCCCTGTCGACCGGTCGTCCGGCCGGAGGACCCGGGCCGCACCGTGGTGATCAACTTCGCCGCCCGACTACCCAGCACAGCACGGTCGTGCAGGGATATTCACGGGTCAGGGTGAGCGGGCATCTGGTCGTCGCCTTGCCCGCGGTGGATGCCCCCCATGGCGACGGCATCGGGACCGCACACCGGGTGCCCCTTGATCTGGATAAGCATACTTATCCCGACCAGCGCCATCTGTGGGCTAGGGTGTGGGAATGGTGGATTTCGCCCGGTTGGGAGCCCGGAGACGGCTCAGTCGGTCGCGCCACGACGGCAGACACGTCACCCGGTGTGGTCGGTGCTGGCCGGTCGGCCCCGTGGAGACTACGGTGCTATCACCCGCCGCACCTCGGGGGAGCGGCGGTCGCAGCGATAAATCAGCACTCCATGAACCAAGGCGCCCGGCCGAGGGGCGCGCCGCGAAGACATCGGTTATCCGCATTTATACAACCGGGGAAGTATAAATGCGGCTTCCCGCGCTGGCGCCGGTCCCGGAGACACCCCAGCTGTCGGCGCGGCTCGCGGCCCTGGTCGACGACGCCAAGTCACAGCAGACCCGGACGGCGTATGCCGCGGACTGGCGCCGCTGGGAGGCCTGGTGCGCCCGCGAGGGGATCGGGGCACTACCCGCACGGCCGGTCGACGTGGCCGAGTACCTCGCCCGGTACGGCGCCGACATCGAGGAGGGCAGGGATCGCCCGCACGCGGCGTCGACGCTGATGCGGTGGGTGGCCGGGATCGACGCGATGCACCGCACGCATGGATTCCCGCAGCCCGGCCGGGACGAACTGGTCCGACGCGCCCTGGCCGGCGCCCGGCGGCGGCAGGCGCGGGCCCGACAGACCGCGATGCCCGGGCAGGCCGAAGCCCTCACCCTGACGGACCTGCGCCTGATGCTGGCCGCCATCGCCACCACCAGGTGGCCGGGCGGGGTGATCGCCACCCGGGATGCCGCGCTGCTGCTGACCGGGTTCGCCGGCGGTCGGCGCCGCTCCGAGCTCGTCACCGCAAAAATCATGGATCTGCGGTGGCACGCCCACGACGGGTTCCACTGGGTGCTGCCCTTCTCCAAGACCGACCAGGACGGCCACGGGCACACCGTGGTCCTGCCCCGCGGCCGGCACACCCTGACCTGCGTGGCCTGCGCCCTGACCCGGTGGCTCCAGCTGCGGGCGGTCCTCGCGGCGGCGGCGCACGCGCCGCCCGGGCACGACGAGTCCGGGCTGGCGGCCTCGACCCGGTCGCGGCTGGTCGGGCGCCGGCAGCGCACGGCGGCGATGTGGGTCCTGCGCCAGCAGAAAACCCAGCAGAAGAAGGGTAAGGAGGCGCACGTGTGCCAGACCCCGCCCGGCTGGCGCCGACCCGGCGCACCGCCGCTGGTGGTGCCCCTCGCGTCGCTGCCGCTGGGGTTCAGGGCAAAGGAGGCGCTGTTCGTGGCCGTGCACCGCACCGGACGCGTCGGGGCCGGCCTGTCGGGGGAGGCGGTCACCGACGCGCTGCTGCGCGCCCGACGGAAGGCCGGGCTGCCTACTCACGGGTACAGCGCCCACTCTTTAAGGGCCGGATTCGTGTCGGAGGCCGACAGGGCGCAAGCGACCGTGCTGGAGATCCAGCAGCAGACCGGGCACCGCACCCACGAGTCGGTCGCGGTCTACCGGCGCCGGCACTCACCCGCCGATGGCAACGCCGTCAGCAAGCTCGGGCTCTGAACACCCGTGCCATCCGGCCATTCCCACGCCATCATGCCCACGGATGAATCGATGTGTGAGGTGGTGAGGGTGTTGTGACGGTGGGGACTGGGAACAAGTTCGGAGACTGGTGCGCCGCCACCGGGCAGCACGCGGTGCCGATGACCTGGCCGGTCGTGCGGGAGTTTCTACTGGCTGGTAACGGTGCTTTCAGCAGCCGCAATGGACGGGTTCGGGCTGGACGTGAGGTCGGCTATCCCGCGGACGTTCTGGGCCAGTGGGACGTGAGTGGCTTTGGTCTAGTGGCGGTAGAGGGTCGCCCTGCTCCATCCCTCCAGCTGGGCGGTGTCCACAGCGGTACGGCCTTTGCCCGGGCTTCGGTTGCGACAGTGAGGTTTTCGGCTATCACCTTCGGGTCGAGTGGTTGGGCGGCCGAATCGGGTACCGGACTGCCGGGCGGCGGCGATACCGGCGTTGACGCGTTCGGTGATCAACTCGCGTTTCGTCCTTGGCCAGGGTGGCGAGCATGTTGCGCATCAGTCGGCCCGTCTTGATGCTGGGGTCGATCCCGTCCTGCATGGAGCGGATGTGGATCCCGTTGTCCTGCAGCAACTTGACGGTGTTGAGCACGTCGATCAGGGATCAGCCGAGCCGGTCGACGCGCCAGACGACGACGGCCATGCATTCAACGTCTCACAACTCATCTCAGAACCGCTGGGAATCGGGAGAGCCAAAAATTCCCATTTGTCGACGCCGTGCATCAACCATGTCCCGTGCTCTTGAGTGGTAGGGCAGTTGGTGACGGCAGGACGGAACTGCCAACCGAAGCCTTGCCGCCGGGGACGCCCACCACGCAGGCAAGCCATCGGTGGTTCGCTTGCCACGCTGTCGGGTCTAATTCCAGCCATGCCACGCGACTGTGAGGGGCTATGCCATCGGGGGTTGCGCAGTGCTCACTGGCGTATGCCTGAGCGACGTTTGCATCGTACTTTCCGGTCACGGACGGAACGACTCCGATGTACGTCACTTGATCTTCGTGCGGGCCATCGCAAGTTACGAGGTCGTAGCGTCCTTGCGACGACGAGGTGTGGTCGCGAGCGGGCGGGGCCGTGTCTATGCAGTCACCGACTCGTAGTTTTTCGATCGGGAGGTTCTTGGTTGCTCGAGGAGCAGGCTCCATAATGAGACCGTGTATCCCAGGAAAGATCCAGGATCCGAGGGCGACCGTGATCGCCATGGTCGAGCCAATGACCGCGCTGTGGCGTGCGTGGTCATCATTGGTCTTTCGAAACTCGAAAAATAGCATGGCTACGATTACGAGACCAATAATGGCGACGATCACCCAGCCGACCAACGTCGGACGTTCGCTAATCGACATACATAGGAGCGTAATTGGTGGACCATGCCGCGCGTGGCGAGTTGGGCAAAGTGCACGCCGTCGGGTGTCCTGACATCTGGCTGACGGATCGCAGTTCTTGCAGACACTGCGGTCGACGCTGAACTGGAAGCCATGGCCTTTTGTTCGCCACTGCCGACGGACCAATGCTGCGCTGTCTTCTAGACCCCGCCTGTGTCAAAGCCGCCACCGCCGCAGATGACCCTCTTTTCCCATGATTTCCAGGGCAGTCTCGGTCGTGGCCAGCTTCCGCCGTTCCTCGGCCAGTTCACGCGTCAGCCGGGCGATCTCGGCCTGCTCCTTGCTCGGCAGGCCGATCTTCGCCCCGCCGGGCTTGCCGTCCAGCACGCCAGCATCGCGCAGTCGGCGCCACTTACTCAGCAGGGAGGAGTGCAGCCCGTGCCGGCGCAGGTACGCACCGGCCTGCTCCAGCTTCTGAGCCGGCGCGAACGAGCGGCGACGCCGCGGACCACCAGCCCTGGGACCAGGCGATGACGACGATCAGGAACTCACCACACCATCATCAACGCCAGCCGGTGGGATGGAAACAGTCGAACTACTCATCAACAATCAGATTCCTTCACCTCGCCCTGCGAGGGTGAACTTGCTAACAACCCGTGGTCTCAACTCACCTTGACACGCAGGGCGGCGAAGAAGACACCGCACCCGATCCCGGCGAAAGTCCTGGCCACGGACCTGGACCCGGACGCGAAACGTGCCCGCCCGCACCTGGCCCGCCTGTCGCGCACGTGCCTCGCGGCTACCGCACCCCGCTGCACCTGAACACCGTCTACGGGCGGCTGGCCGAGCTGACCCGATTCTTGACCTGGCTGACCGGGCAGGGTGTGGCCAGCCTCGCCGACATCGACGAGCAGCACTGCGCGGCCTACCTGTCCCACCGACGCTACCTTCGCGACGGCAGCGGTGTGGTGGTCGGCCAGCGCGGTCCGGCGACGCGGCGGGCCGTGGCCCAGGTGCTGCTCGACCTGGTCAACTACCGGGACCTGTTCACCGCCGACCGAGTCCGCGCCGACCTGCGCCCGTGGGGTGGTGCCACGCCCACGGCGATCGCCGAGGAACCCCGCAGGGCGGGACCGAACAAGACACCGCCGGTGAGCGGGCATGTCCTGCAACCGATGCTGGCCGCCGCGGACTACCTGGTCACCGTGCTGGGCCCGCAGGCGGTCGAGCTGGCCGGGCAGGTCAAGGAGGCCGACCGCCGGTGGTCCCTGCGATCGGGGCAGTTCGCCGCGCCCAAACTCCTGCCCAGCGGGCAGTTCGCGTTGCTGCTGGCCGACTACGAACGCCGCGGGGAGCCGTTGCCGCTGATGTCCGAACGTGCCCTGCCCAGACGGCTGGCGGGCCGGCTGGTCACCCGATGACCCGCTGACTCCGATCTCGTTGGGCCTGCTGGCCCGCCAGGCCGGGGTCATCCAGTTCCAGGACGCGTGGCTTCCGCACCTGCGCGAGCAGACCGAGGCGACCCTGCACGTCGTGGGAGCCGAGCACCCCTTCGGCAGGGACGCGGCGCTGGTGGACCGCACGGACGGGCAGGGCACCATCGCCTGGACTGTGCCGCTGGATCGCGGCGAGGCGGACGCGCTGATCGGGATCGTGCGCACCGCCGCGATCACCATCATCGCCGCGATCTGCGGGATGCGGTCCAGTGAGCTGATGGAGCTACGGGTCGGGTGCTGCCTGCCACCCGAACACTTCGGGGCCGACCTGGTGCGCTACCGGCTGGCCAGCACCATCATCAAGGGCCAGCCCCTGGGCGGGCTCGCCGACGAATGGGTCGTCATCGAACCGGCCTACCGGGCCGCGCAGCTCCTGCAGACCCTGCACTCCAGCGGCCAGGACGGGCAGCCGCTGATCGGCCGGTTCTCCTTTGGGGTGCGCTACCAGTGGTTCCGGGCGTGGGTCAACGGTCCCGCCGGGCAGCGTCTGGGGCTCGCGCCGATTCCCGAGGACCCGGTCAGCCTGCGGGCGCTGCGCCGGACACTGGCGATCGAGCTGGCCTACCGGCCCGGCGGGGTGCTGGCCACCAAGTTCCACCTCAAGCACGTCTCCGTGGCCACCACCGAGGGCTACGCCTCCCGGCCCGGCGGCGCGCAGGCCGAGCTCCTGGCCGAGATCAACAAGCACGAAGCCGACCGCAACCTCGACCTGGTCCTGGCGGAGTTCCGCGCCTACCAGCAGGGCATCCGGCCCGCCGGGCCCGGAGCCCGCGAGCTGACCGAGTTCTTCGCGCACGTCGACGCCCAGACCAGCCCGGCCGACGACGGTGGCGCACCCAGCGTGCAGCGCGGCGACCGGGAGGTCCTGAACCTGCTGTCCAAACGCGCGGCCACCTTGCACCTGCAGGCCGGCAACTACTGCTGGTTCAGCGACCCGTCCCGGGCCCTGTGCCTCAAGCTTGCCGGAACACCGCACGCCGACAAACCCCTGGCCGGGATGTGCGACTCGGCCCGCTGCCCGCAAGCCACCCACCACGGCGTCCACCGCGACGTGTGGGCCGCGCACGCCGAGTCGACCAAAACCTTCCTCGGCAGCCTGGGCCAAACCGCAAGACCGAAAAGTCCCGCCTGCAAAGCGATTACGACCGCGCACGCCGCGTCCTGAACGAGATCGACACGACCACCACCACCGAGCCCGAGGACTGACATGCGCATCAGCGCCCACCAACGCGCACAGAACGAGACCCGGATCCGGGCCGCCATGGACCGGCTGCTCGACGGGCAGATCCCGCCCGGCGGCAAGTGCGACATCAAGACCCTCGCCCGCCAGGCCGGCGTGGACCGCACCGCGTTCTACGGCACCCGCCCCTACGCGCACCTGCGCGAAGAGTTCGAGCAACGCCTACAAGCACTGCACACCGCAGGGGAGCTCCCCGACCCCTGCGACTCGCAGATCGCGCGCCTCAAGAACGAGATCGACAGCCTCACCCGGCGCCTGGCCCGACACGAGCAGACCATCACTGGGCTGACCGACCTCAAGACCGAGGCCTTGTCCAGGCTCGCGGCCCAGCACGAGGAGATCACCCGCCTGCGCGAAGCCGCGGACGGTACGTCTGCAATCCGCCGACTCCCGACCCGCGCGCCCACCATCGGACCATGCAGCTGAGCCGTCGTTGACACCGCCCGTTCGATCGCGAAGTTCATATGGCTGCGGTGGTGCTTCGTCGTGTCGTCGTTCATGACCGACCGCACATGAAACGCTGGGAGGTATTCGAACCGGAGCCCTGAACAAACGGAGTCAACCATGGATCCAAGCCAGCTCGAGGGAGCATCCCTTATCGTCGGGGCCCTCGCCACCGGGGCGGCAGAGGGCCTCAAGGACACGGCCAAGCAAGCCGTGATCGCGGCTCGGGACAAACTGATCAATCTGTTGAGGCCCCGCCTCCACGATGATGAGGATGCCGCAGCGGACCTGAACGTCTATCTCCGGCGGCCAACGCCTGAGAATGCTGAGCCTCTTGCCGGCCATATCGTTGCGGCTGGTCTCGATCGGGACGAGGAAATTCTGTCCGCCTCCCGCCACCTGCTGGACGTCGCAGGACCGACCGCTACCGGGGCAGGATCGATTGCCGCTCAGAGCATCAGTCAGATCAACCTGAGTGGAGCCACTGGGTTCCTGGGTGGCCAGCACGTCCATCACCACGAGGCAACGACCCCGGCGTCTGCGGCCGAATGGGATGTGCTTCACCTCCGTGGCTCGGTATTCGAGCTCCGCAACGTAGGCACCGGCCCTGCGCACGACGTCGTCCTCGATGCGCCAGGCGCAGTGCGGTTCGATCCGCCCGACGAGGACCTATCAACATGGCCCCGTGGGTCTGGTTACGAGCTCTTCGCGGTTGGCAGCTTCCAGACCGGACATCCTCGGCTGGTGGTGCATTGGAAGAACGCACCCAACGAGTCGGAGCACCAGACTTGGGAACGACCACTGCCGCGGTAATCCGTCCGATGTCGACGCGTGGAGCCCTCGCGAGACGGTGCGGACCCGGCCGAGCGCATTCGGACGAATGCCGAGGCCCTGCGTGACTTCAGGATTCGTCGGCAGGAGACGCTGGGGCACGGACATAGTCAAGGCCGCCGCCGACCACACCACTCGAGGAGGACGTGATGTCGATCACATGCCCGGGCGCGAATCGCCACACGTGGCACCGCCCCTGTAACGACCCCAGTCGTCGCCGACCCGCAACGTCCAATCACACTCGAACACCACCGCACACGCCGAGTGCGGAAAGAAGGGCGGGGTTCGTCTCGGAGGCGGACCGGGCGCAGGCCACCGTGCTGGAGATCCAGCAGCAGACCGGGCACCGCACCCACGAGTCGGTCGCGGTCTACCGGCGCCGCCACTCGCCCGCCGACGGCAACGCCGTCAGCAAGCTCGGACTCTGACCACCCATGCCATCCGGTCGCTCCCACAACATCGCGCCCCGTCATCACGATGGCACAAAGTGTGTGGCGGTGAGGGTGGCGTGACGGTGGGGGACTGGGAGCAGTTCGAGGACTGGTGCACCGCAGCCGGACAGCCCGCGTTGCCGACCACCTGGGCCGCCGTGCAGGAGTTCCTCGCCGACGTGCCCGGTGCACCATCCACGGTGCGGCGGCGGCTCGGCGCGATCCGCGCCCGGCACGCGACCGCCCGCGCCGCTCTGTCCGGGGCGCCGACACCCGCGCCCGTGCCGACGCCCTGGCACACCCCCGGCGAGCTCATCGACCCGGACGTTGAGGACGGCCCGCGGTGGCTCGACCTCGGGGAGGCGCTGCACCAGCTGCCGGTGCACGGGCACCCACACGGCGTGACCGCGCGCCGGGACGCCGTCGTCCTCGTGCTCGCCGCGCGGGGGTGGTCCCGCCGACGCATCACCGCACTGGTCCCGGACCGGGTGTACACCGAACCGGTGACCGGGATCGACCAGGTGGACGTGCCGATGACCAACCACGGGCTGACCTGCCCGTCCTGTGCGCTCACCCGCTGGCTGCGGGTCCTCGCCACCGAGTACGACACGTCCGGCCCGGTCGAGGACTCGGTAGAGCGGCTGGTCGACGCCCACCCGGTGGACGTGCGGGTGCATGACTGCGCCACCCCCGTCCCGCAGGCGTGGCGGCAGGCGCCGCACCTGCTGCCGGTGGTGGACCGGTACGGGCGTATCGAGCACGGCAGCGTCATCCCCTTGCGCAGGGTGACTGCGATCACCGGCACCCGGCAACGACCGGATACCCCCATCGCGCAGGGGCGTTCGCGGCCGGTGCGGACCCACCCGGCCCGACCCGCGCCAACCCCCGCCGAGCGGGCGCGGCAGATCCATGAGATCGACGAGGCCCTCGACACCCTCGATGCCGCGATCGCCGACGCGGACCGGCACTGGCACGTCATCCTGTCCCGGCTCGAGCAGTGACTTCACCAGCCGGGCGAATCAGCACGCGGGGCTTCGGTGTTCCGCCCCGCTGACGAGGATTGCCGGCCGGGTTCGGCGCGAGAGGGCTGATCACGACACTGATCACTCCTGGCACGCTTCGTGGCGTGGCTGGACCGTATGGCCACGGTCGAGCACGCGTTGTCCGGCCGCCCGCCGTGCTCTCGTCGCCTACGACGACTGACCCGTTTCGGGGTCTTGCGCCGGGTGGTCGGTGACGGTCAGCCGGACGAAGTCGTGCAGCGACTGACGCCATGACGCGAGGTCGAGGTGTTCGTCGACTGCGTGCATCTGGGTGGGATCGCCTGGGCCGAAGATGACGATCGGGGAGTGGGGGAAGACGCCGGCCAGCACCGAGGCGTCGGTGAAGTAGGTCACCGGCGGGGCCACGCCATAGTCCTCGAGGGCGTCTGGCACGTCCGGGGTGCGTACGGCGGGCAGGTCCAGCTCGGTGGCCACGTTGATCTCGGGTCCGGTCGCCGCGGCCCAGTCGAGCAGGTGGTGGTTGCTGCCGACCGTGCGCAGGTCGAGGGTGAGGGACGCGGTGTCCGGAACGATGTTGGGTGCGGTGCCGCCGGTGACGGTGCCGAGGTTTGCCGTCTCCGTTCCGAGGTAGTCGTCGGTCAGCAGCGGAAGGTCGTCCAGGGCGGTGATGACCCGGTCGACCAGCAGCCGGATCGCGTTGATCCCGCGCTGTGGGGTCGAGCCGTGGGCGGCGGTGCCTGCGGCGGTCAGGCGCAGCCAGGTGGCACCGCGGTGGCCGAGGGCCACCCTGTTCATCGTCGCCTCGGGCACCACGATGAGGCTCGGTGTCCCGGTCAGGTGCGGCGCGGCCTCGGCCGCCCCACGGCAGCCGATCTCCTCGTCGCTGGTCATCAGCAACCGTGCGGACGCGCCTGCCTCCGCCGCAGCGATGACGGCGTGCACCGCCGCGACGGTCCCGCCCTTCATATCGACGCTGCCGCGACCGTGCAGGTGGTTCGCGTCGATCTCTCCCGACACCGGGTCGCGGAGCCATCGGCTCGGCTCACCGAGTGGGACGGTGTCGGTGTGGCAGGCGAACAGTACCGAACCGGGTGGGTCTTCACCGGTCTCCAGCAGGGTCCACGGCGCCTCGCCCCGGCCCGACTGGGTGACACGCACCGCGCCACCGGCGGCGTAGTCGGCGACGAGGTGCTGGATCGCGGCCTGGGCCGCGTGGTCCCCCGACACACTCGGACAGCGCACCAGCGACCTGGTCAGCTCGAGGGCGGAGCGCAGGCTGCTCATGAGCTCACCGGTCGGGTGGACTCCCGCAGCTGTAGTCGCATCGACAGCAGGTGATCCTGCGGCTCGGCGCCGTCGATCAGCCGCCGGACCTCGTCGAGAGCACGCCGCGCCATCGTTTCGGTGGGTTGCGCAACGGTGGTCAGCCGGGGGGTGGTCCAGTCACCGAGGGTGATGCCGTCGCAGCCGATCACGGACAGTTCCTCCGGGATCGGTATGGCGGCGCGACGGGCGGCCTCCAGGACGCCGATGGCGGCGATGTCGCTGGCGCTGAAGACTGCCGTGGGCGTCGTTGTGGAGCGGCTCATGTGGGCGAAGAAGTTCATCCCGAGGTCGGCCGAGTAGGGTCCGCGCACGATCAGCTGCTCCTGGGCCTCGACGCCGTGGTCGGCGAGGGCCGCGCGATAGCCGGCTTCGCGCTGGTCGGCCGTGACCAGGCCGCGGGGGCCACCCAGGTGCGCGACCCGACGATGCCCGATGCTCAGCAGATGGGTCGTCGCCTGATAGGCGCCACCGAAGCTGTCCGCGGTTACCCGGGCGATCCGTTGTCCGCGCGCCTGCACGAACTCGTCGAGGAACACCACCGGCAGTTCCTCGCCGATCCGGCCGCTGAACGCCTCGTTGGTGCTGTTCATCCCCAGGTAGATGATCCCGGTGACCGCCGGGGTCCGCGCGAGTCGGTCGACGCCGGTGCGTTCCCGGGCGGCTGACGACCCGGTCAGGGTGGTCAGCACCTCGACGCCATCAGCCGCCGCGGCGTCGACCACGGCGTCGGCAAGCGCGGCGAAGTAGGGGTTGTCCAGAGACGGCACGACCAGGCCCACGCACAGGTCGTGCGGGGTGCGCTCGGCCCGGGTGTGACCGCCTTTCTGCAGTGCCCGGTCGATCCGCTTCGCGGTGTCCGGAGACACTCGCAGCTCGCCCCGGACGTAGCGGGAGACGGTCGAGACGGCTACCCCCGACTCCCGGGCCACTTCGGCCAATGACATGTGTGCGGCTCCTTGCAGCTGTTGACGTGACGCTCACCACACTCTATGTTGTCACTGTTGCGCAACGTTGCGCAATAGTGACACGGATGAAGGAGCGCGCGGTGGTGAAGGTTCTGCTCGCAGGCGAGTCCTGGGTGAGCGCGACGATCGATCACAAGGGGTATGACCCGTTCGCGCACACCCAGGTCGAGATCGGCTGTGCCCGCCTGCTCGAGGCGCTGACCGCGGAGGGCATCGATGTCACGCACCTGCGGTCCCACGACGTGGCGGAGTTCTTCCCGCAGACGATCGCGGAGCTGTCGGCGTACGACGTGGTGCTCCTGTCCGACGTCGGTTCGAACACCCTGCTGTTGCACCCGGACACCTTCCACGGCGGGCGACCGACCCCGAACCGGCTGAAGCTGCTGCGTGAGTGGGTGCACGGTGGGGGCGGCCTGATGATGGCCGGTGGCTACCTGAGCTTTCAAGGGTTCGAGGGCAAGGCCAGTTACCACCGTACGGCGGTCGAGGAGATCCTCCCGGTCGACATCGAGTCGACGGACGACCGGGTCGAGACGCCGGAGGGCATCACCCCCGAGCGGACCGATGCGGCGCACCCCTGCGTGAAGGGCCTGCCGCAGCGGTGGCCGATCCTGCTCGGCTACCAGCGCACCACGTTGAAGCCGGACAGCCGGCTGCTGGCCACGATCGAGGGCGAGGTCCTGCTCGCGACCCGGCGGGTGGGGGCCGGCCGTACCGTCGCCTTCACCTCCGATATCTCGCCGCACTGGGCGCCCGAGGAGTTCATGGCCTGGGACGGGTACGGACGGCTGTTCGCCCAGTGCCTGCGCTGGCTGGCGGCCGACACCACAGCACTGGTCGGCGGCCGACACGGCAACACCGAGAACGAGTAGAAGGCTGAGGACCATGACCACAACCCGCACCCCGGCACCGTCGGCGGTCAAGACGGTGTCGGCCACCGCGCTCACGGCGCTGACCGTGCTCGCCGGCATGCTCGGGCCGATGCAGTCCTACGTCAACGGACATCTCGGCCAGCAGCTGCACGACGGGCAGGCTGCCGCCCTGGTGTCGTTCGGCACCGGTCTGCTGTTGATGCTGATCGTCGTCCTCAGCCGCACCCACACTCGTGACGCGTTCGTCCAGCTGCCGGGTCAGCTGCGCCGCCGTGCCATACCCCTGTGGAACTTCTTCGCCGGTCTGTGCGGGGCGGTCATCGTCGTCTCCGAGGGTGTCACGGTCGGCGCCCTGGGAGTGGCGGTCTTCCAGACCTCGCTGATCTCCGGAATGGTCATCTCCGGGGTGCTCTGCGATCGGCTCGGCATCGGCGTGCCGTTCCGGCAGGCCGTGACCGCTCCGCGGCTGGCCGGCGCCGTCCTCGCGATCGCCGCCACGGTGCTGGTGGTCTCACCGGGCTGGTCCGCACCGCACACGGTGGCTCTCGCCGTGATGCCCCTGGTGGGCGGGCTGCTCGCCGGCTGGCAGCCGGCGGGAAACTCCGAGGTGGGCAACCTCGCCGGCTCGATGCTCGTGTCGATCACCTGGAACTTCCTGATCGGGTTCGTCGCCATCGGCGCGGTGTTCGTGGTCCGGATGGTCCTCAGCGGCGCGCACTTCGGGCTGCCGGACACGTGGTGGCTCTACCTCGGTGGCCCGCTCGGCCTGCTGTCGATCGCCGTGATGGCGCTGCTGGTCCGGGGCCTGGGTCTGTTGTTGCTCGGACTGGCGTCGACGGCGGGCCAGTTGATCGGGTCGATCGCGATCGAGCTGGGCCTGCCGTCCAACGGTCAATCGGTGCACCTGGTCACCATTCTCGGCGCAGCCGTCGCGCTGGTCGCCGCGGCGGTCGCGATGATCCCCGGCGGACGGGTCGGTGCGGCCGCCAAGACCGTGGGCGCCTCGCATGCCTGAGGTCCAGTCGGTGCTCGGTCCGGTCCCCGCGGGCGAGCTGGGCATCGTGCTCCCCCACGAGCACCTGTTCAACGACCTGTCCTCGTTGGCGGCCGCACCGGCGTATCCCAGCACCCGCGTGCTGGTCGACCAGCGGGTGGGTCCCCGCTGGCAGCACCTGCTGCGGCAGGACCCTTACTGCTGCCGCGACAACGTGCGGGCCAAGGAGCCCGAGCGGGTCGAGGGGGAGGTCGACGCCTTCCGTGCGGTCGGCGGGCGCACCGTGGTCGATGCCACCGGCAGCCCGGCGATCGGGCGCGACCCGGTCCGGCTGCGGCGCCTGGCCGAGGCGACGAGCACCCACATCGTGATGGGCACGGGCGCCTACCTGGAGACATTCGAGGGCACTCGGATCACTGCTCGGGCAGTCGACCAGCAGACCGAGTCCATCCTGGCCGATCTCGACCACGGCGTGGACGACACCGGTGTGCGGGCAGGGGTGATCGGCGAGGTGGGGGTGTCCCCGCTCTATACCCGAGCCGAGTCGGCATCGTTGCGCGCGGCCGCCATCGCACAGGTCGAGCGGCCCACCGTCGGACTCAACATCCACCTGCCCGGGTGGCAGCGTCGCGGGCACGAGGTGCTCGACCTGGTCCTGGCGGAGTGTGGCGTCGCACCGGGCAAGGTCGCGCTGGCCCACAGCGACCCGTCCGGCGCCGACCCGGCATACCAGCGATCGCTGCTCGACCGGGGCGTCCGGCTGGAGTTCGACATGATCGGTCTGGACATCACCTTCCCCGGAGAAGGCGCCGCACCGTCGGTGGTGCAGACCGCCGACGCCGTCACCGACCTGGTGCGAGACGGGTTCGGCTCGCAACTGCTGCTGTCCCACGACCTGTTCCTCAAACAGATGTGGATCGCCAACGGCGGCAACGGACTGGTGTTCGTGCCAACAATCTTCCGGGACCTGCTGCGCTCACGCGGCCTCGCCGAGGACATCCTGGACTCGCTGCTCGTCGCCAACCCCGCTGAGTGGCTCACCGGGGGCCCGAGCTGACATGGGCCGTGCCAACACGGTCGATCACTCCGTCACGGACCTGGACGTACTGGTCGTCGCCTCGCTGAATGTCGACCACATCGTGCACGCGCCACGGATCCCGGTGCCCGGAGAGACCCTGCTCGGCACGTCGACCGCCCGAGCGTGGGGCGGGAAGGGCGGCAACCAGGTGGTGGCAGCGGCGCGCCTCGGTGCCGTGGTCGGCGCGGTCGGCTGCGTCGGGGACGACGAGGACGGCGCGAACTACCTCGCCGCCCTCGTCCGCGAAGGGGTCGACGTGGATGCGGTGCTCCGGCACGCGGAAGCGCCCACGGGGCTCGCTGCGGTCACAGTGGACGACGAGGGCCGCAATTCCATCGTGGTTGTTCCCGGAGCGAACGCGAAGGTCCTGCCGGCCGACGCGGGCGCAGCGGTGAGTCGGGTGCGCGACCACGGCGTCGTCGTCGGGCAGTTGGAAGTCAACCCCGACGCGACGCGCGCCGCGTTCGCTGCCGCGCGCGCCCGGGGCATCCACACCATCCTCAACCCCGCGCCGGCGGCGGCCGCGGCCACGCAACTGAGCTCGCTATCCGATCTGGTCGTCCCCAACGAGGTCGAGTTCCATCAACTCACCGGCCGCGACCCGTTCGATCCAGCCGAACTGCGTCGCGGCGCCGATCGGCTGATCGAGGCCGGCGCAACGTGGATCGTGGTAACGCTCGGGCAGCACGGATGCGTCGTCCTGGATCGAGGTGCCCAGCACCGAGTGTCCGCGCAGCCCGCTCAGGCCGTGGACACCACTGCCGCCGGGGACTCCTTCATCGGCGCGATCGCGGCCACCATCGCCCGCACCCCCGTGCTGGCCACCGCCGATGTGGTCGCGGCCGCGCAGTTCTCAGCCCGAGCCGCGGCCATCACGGTCAGCAGGCGGGGAGCGCAACCGTCGCTGCCCCGGCGCGACGAACTCGAGGAGTCCACACGCTGATGCCTGCCGGCGCCCGCGGGGGGGTCCAGCGGCCCGGCCACATCGACCGAGTGGTGTCCGTAGGTCAGGTTGACCGGGACGGTGCCGTAATGGTGGCCCCGTCGCAGCGAGAACTCATCCACTCCCAGGACGTGCACGGGCCCGGCCGGCGGATCTGGGATCGCGCGGACCAGCCGCAGCAGCGTCGACCTGCTGACCGGGGTGCTCAGATCGTGGCATAGTCATGCACCGGCACGGCCTGCCAGTTCGAGCCCACCCCGCCAACGTGTGTGGGAATCGTCCCAGATTCTCCACCGAAGAGGGCTGCATGGGGGCGGGCGGGGCGACGTATTGTCTGGCACAGGCACTGGCGTACGCCGGATTGGGACTCACCGGCTGTGCTGCGGTCGGTAGATGAATGCCGTGGATAGGATCGAGGCGTGGTTGGGCGGAAGAAGGCTGAGAGTCATGCGCGGCGGAAGGTCGAGCGAGACTCACGCGTCGAGCTGGTCAACGCAACGCAGAGGCTGCTGTCGATGCGGCCACCGAGTGGTATCACCGGCAAACAGATCGCCCAGGACGCGCACGTTCAACCCGGATTGATCTATCACTACTTCGAGTCCAAAGAGGCGTTGTTCCTTGAGGCGATGGAGCAACTGACCACCAGCTACATCGCCGACCGCGCCGCCACGGTGGATTACAACGAGCGTCTTCCTCCCTTGACCTTTAATGGCCATGAGTTGTGGTGGCGTGCGGCAGCGAACTACTCGGCCGATGGTGGTGCGTCGTACACGTCGCTGGGTTGGACCTACCCGGTACTCAACCACGAGCTGGAGCAGATCCGGAAGCATCACCCGGAGGTTCCAGAGTTCGAGGCGAAGGCTCACATCATCCGCGAGGTCTGCTTGAATTTCGGGTGGATGTTCTTCAAGGACACGTTGCAGACGGGGATGGGCCTCGGCGATGAGCAGATGGCGGAGCTGGGCCGCCAGATTTCCACGTCGTGAGGTGGCCCAGCTCCGTGCCGTGCCTCGTTCAGGGTGTCGGTTCGAAGAGCGTGGCGATGCGCGCGGCTTCTCGCGGGGGATCGACCAGGATGAGCCCGGCGATGCCGCCGATCAGGATGAGCCCGCCGGAGACCAGCAGGGCGACGGTGTATCCGCCTGCGCCGACCCCTTCCACGATCCACCCGAACGCGGTCGGACAGATGACCCCGCTCAAGGTAATGACTCCGACGTAGATGCCCATGATGGCGCCGCGTTGCAGGACCGGGACGAATTCGGAGAGGAACACGGCACCGGTGGTGAAGGTGACTAGGCCCAACCCGAATCCGACACAGAGGGCGACGGTCTGTGCGAGACCGGCGGACATGGTCGCGCTGAGCATGATGAACAGCCCGGCAATGGTCACGCTGCCGGAAGCCATCACACCGCGGGCGATCCTGCTGCCCACACCACGCTTCATCAGGACGTGGGTGATCAGGGCCTGCAGCATCAGGAAGACGATCGCGGTCAAGGAGACCTCCATCACAATGGAGGCGGCGTGCTGGGCGGTGTAGCCCTCCGCGGTGCGCAGGTACGCCGGCAGCCACGCCGACACGATCGCGAGAGCCCAGTACGCGGCCAGCCCGAGGCAGACCGCACCGATGAAGGTTCGACTCAGCAGCAGATGCCGGTAGGAGACCCGCCCGGGGCCGTCGAAGATAGACCCGGAGAGGCTTGTCTTGGACTCGCCGCTGTACGGGCCGTCCTTGCCGATGAAGAACCAGATGCCCATCCAGGCCAGGCCGGCGGCACCGACGGCGAAGAACGCCCAGTGCCAACCATGCTCGCTGATCAGCCAGGTCAGCGCGGGCGCCGCGACCGCGATGCCTCCGAAGGCGCCCACGTTCTGCAACGCGATAGGGATGTTGCGTTCGTGATCGTGGAACCACTTGCCCGCGGCGTGGAACGACAGTCCCGCGGAGGGGCCTTCGGCCAGGCCCAGGATGATTCGGGAGAGCAGGATCATGCCGAATGCGGGGGCCAGCCAGATGGAGAACTGGGTCACGGACCAGACGGCCACCATGATGAACAGCAGCCACTTCACGCTGCGACGGTTGGCCAGGAACCCGGCGCCGACGGCCGAAAGGGAGAACAGGAAGTAGACGGCGCTGGCGAGCAGTCCGTACTGGCCGGGGCTGATGTGAAGGTCTTTCATGAGGGGCACGGCGACCAGCCCCAGGACGGCCTTGTCGCCCCAGTTGACCAGCGCGAGCGTGACGAGCATGACGGTGACCAGCCACGCGCGGGCGGGGGAGCGGTGCCCACGCTGGGGGGCCAGTGTGGTGTCCGATGTCTTGGCGTTGACGTTGATAGTCATAGTGTTCACCTAGTGTTCGGTGCCGGCCATCAGGCCAGGGCGGTCTGGGAGAGGGTTGTGGTGTTGGCGCGAGTGAGGTCGAACGCGTCGAGGTCGACCTGCTGGGTCATCGCCCAATACTCGAAGCTGGTCCAGGGCATGTTGGTGGTGACCCGGCCGGCTGCGTTGCGGTACCAGGTGCCTGCCGGGGTGACCGACCACACCATCTGGGACAGCCGGTCGTCGAGACTGCGGTTGTAGGTGTCGCAGGCCTGCTGGGTGACCTCTGCGACGGCCAGGTCCTCTTCGACCATGGTCTTGACGAGGTCGGCGATGTACCGGGACCAGTTCTCGGTCTGGGCGATGATGCTCCCGCCGCTGCCGATGTTGGTGTTCGGCCCGTACATGATGAAGAAGTTGGGAAAGCCCGGGACCGCGACGCCAAGGTAGGCGCGGGGGTCGTCGTCACCCCACGCATCCCGGATCGAGGCACCGTCACGGCCGTACAAGGAGAAGGAGGCCAGCATCTTCGAGGCCTCGAAGCCGGTTGCGAACACGGCGGCGTCGACCGGGTGGCGCACACCATCATCGTCGATGATGGCGTCGGACTCGAAGCGCAGGTTGTGTGAGCACGCCAGCGCGACGTTGTCGCGTCGCAGCATTCGGTACCAGCCGTTGTCCCGGAGCATCCGCTTGGAGAACGGGGGGTAGCCCGGCAGGACCTGGGGCAGCAGATCCTGCCGGTCGCCGAGCTCGTCGACGATGTATTGCGTCAGTTCCTCACGCATCTGGGCGTTCTCGGCGCTGATCGAGCCGTCTGTGGCGTCCCAGCTGGGGTCGACGACCTGGGCCGGCCGCATGGTGTCGTTCTGGGAGAGCAGGGTGCGAACCCGGAACCACCGCTCGTAGGCAGGCACATGTTCGAGCAGCCACTTCTCGCCGTCGGTGACATCCAGGGCGTAGTTGTTAACGCCAGCCATCCAGTGCGCGGTGCGCTGGAAGACGGTGAGGTGCTGCACCGTGGGGGCGATGGCCGGCCCGATCTGGTTGCCGCTGGCACCCGTGCCGATCAGGGCGACCCGCTTGTCATCCAGGGACACCGAGTGGTCCCACTCGGCGGCATGAAACGCTGGGCCGCCGAAGTCCGCGAGTCCAGGGAAGCTGGGGATGCTCGGCCGGTCCAGCAGCCCCACGGCGCTGATCACAACATTCGCACGGACGTGTCGAACCTCGCCGTCGGAGGTGCGGGTGGTGACCCGCCATACCTGGTGCTGGCCCTGCCAGGAGGCATCCAGGACTTCGGTGTTGTAGCTGATGCGGTCATTGAGCCCTTCCTCGGTCACGCAGTCGCGCAGGTAGGACAGGATCTCTGGCTGCTTGGCGTAGTAGCGGCTCCATCGGGGGTTGCGCGCGAAGGAGTAGGAGAAGTAGTGACTGGCGATGTCGACGCCGCAGCCGGGGTAGGTGTTGTGGTGCCAGGTGCCGCCGCTGGCATCGCTCTTCTCGATGACCTCGACGTCGATGCCGAGGCGGTGGAAGCGGCGCGCGGCGGCGATGCCGGACAACCCGGCCCCGATGACCACGACCTTGAACGCGGCGGCCCGGGCTGGACGCTCGGCCGTCCAGGTGACCTCGCCGGCCTCGGTCAGGCCCATCTCCTTGTGCAGCATGGGGTGCTCGGCGGGAGGGATGGGTGATCCGATCGCGTGGTCGATGAGCGCGTCGACCAGTGGGGTGTCCGGTTCCGCGTCGGGGTCGGCGGTCAGGAGCACTGTGGCCAGCTGGCCACGGATCTGCTGGGCGATGTCTGGTGGGAAGCGGTGCTCCCATGGTGACGCGCCGGTGATGTACGACGACCAGCGTCGTGCTGGCGATAGGTCACCGGTCAGCTCGCACAGGGTGAGTAGCTGCGAGGGGACCTCGCCCTGTTCGAGGAGGGCGAGCAGCTGGTCGCGCTCGAGCCTGATGGGGTTTCGGGTGTTCATGGTGTTCTCCGGTCTTGGAAGGGGACTCGGTGGGTTAGTCAGTGGGGGTCTGGATGGTGCGATCCAGGCGGTCGCGTAGCCAGGTTCGAAGGACGTGGTGCTTGTCGCCCGGGTACCGGTTGAGGACGTGCTCACCTCCCTCAAAGAGGGTCATGCGTTTGTCGTTGGCCGGGACTGCCTCCAGGAGGCGGATGCCGTCCTCGACCGGGACCAGGGGGTCCGCGTCACCTTGGAGAAGAAGGAATGGGCAGGTCAGTTGGATGCGGTCGTCGGTCAGTTCCATCGACTCGAAGACGGTGCGGGTCTGGTCCGTGGTCGCGGCGTCGCCGCAGAACGACGCCAGTTTCCGTGCGTAGCTGCGCCGTGCGAGCTGTGCCGCCATGGACCTGACCGGTCCGTTACTGCATACGGCGGCGAATACCGGGTACCGGGCGGCGATCAGCATGACCAGCCCGGCGGCCATGCTGTTTCCGACGGCGGCCACCGGCATGCCCGCTGCTCGTTCCACCAGGAAGTCGCAGACCTGTTCGTAGTCGTCCAACCAGGTGGGGGTGAGGAAGTGCCGGTGCGTGAACCGGGTTTCGCCCTGGCCCGGGCCGTCGATGACCACGGCGGTCATGTCTTCCTCGACGAGGGTGAGTGCCAGACCTTCCCAGTCCATCGACCAGCCGTCGACACCGCCGTGCACGAGCACAACCGGGTGCGGTCGGTCGGTACCGGGTGTGATGACCCAGGCGGCGACGGGGCCTCCCACGGTGTTGATGACGACGTGCTCGTAGCGCTCGTCGTGCGCTCGTGCCCGGGCGAAGTTGGCGGCCGCGGTGGCGTAGTCGGCGGCGCGGGCCGGGGTGTTGTCCAGGTCCATCACCCGGCTGACCCGCTGCAGCGCCGACACGCGCGCCAGCAGGTCGGCACGAGAGTGCAGTGTGCACGGCAGTTCTGAGTCTTCAGTCCGCAGCAGGTGCTGGTCGGCCAGTGCGAGAGCTGATCGCTGCCACGACCGTCCGAGCGCGGTGAGCTCCATCAGCCGCAGTGCGTCGCCGGCCTCGATGCCGTAGGCGAGCAGGCGGTGAAGGGTGAACTGTCGCAGCGCGGCCCGAGTGGCGGTATCGCTGCTCGATCCGGTGTGCCGGTCGTCGGGGAAGTCGACGCGCTCGATGATCAGGGACGTGGTCGATGTCAAGAGGTCCTCCAAAGGGCATGGTGGGCGTGCTCGATCGTCACGGCACCGTTCGGGTCCGTGCGTTCTGCGGTGGTTTGTGTTACTTGATGGTCAGGTTCCGTTGGTGGCGGCCGTCATGGCGTCGGAGATGATGCGAAGCCCGGCATGCCCGAGCACGCCACCATCGACGGGGATGTCGACACCGGTGATCCACGCGGCTGCATCCGAGATCAGGAAGGTGGCCACGGGCGCCACATCCCCGGGGGTCCCCACCCGCCCGAGAGGGATCAGGCTCAGGTGGGCGTCGATGAAGTGCTGTGGGGTCTGGTTCTGCATCGGGGTGTGGATGTAGCCGGGCAGGATGCTGTTCACCCGGATCCTGCGGGGGCCAAGTTCCATGCTGGCGATCCGGGAGAGGCCACGCAGCGCCCACTTGCTGACTCCGTATCCCGCCGCCAGGTGGGCCCCCGCCCCGGCAATCGAGCTGATGTTGACGATCGAGCCACCGTCGGTCATCAGCCGGGACATGCTCTGTATTCCCAGCAGCGGCCCGGTCGTGTTGACCTCAAGCAGCCTGTTCCAGTCGTCCAGTGAGATGTCCTCAAGACGTCCGGCACGTCCGCGGGAACCCACGATGCCGGCGTTGTTGATCAGGCCGAACACTGAGCCGTACGTGTTCTTCAGCTCGTCCGCCAGATCCGCCCAGTCGGTAGGCGAGGTGACATCAAGATGCCGGTACGTCGCCGCGCCGGGCAGGTCGCCCTCGGGCTCGATGACATCGGCCACGACGACCGTGGCCCCGGCCGCTGCCAGATGCTCGGTCTCCTCACGGCCCTGGCCGCGAGCACCTCCGGTGACGATGACAACCCGTTCTTCAAGTCCGCTCATTACTTGACCCGCCTTGGTGAGTTTGTTCGATCTTGCTGCCGCCCGGAGGTATCCGTTACCCGGGGCGAGACCAGCCACAAATCCGTTCGGTGTGATCTGAATCACCCGAGAATAACCATTGACTGAGTTCTCAGTCAATGGTTACGCGGTGACTGGTGCGGAACCTCCGCGTAGCGCGGTGTGTCGTCAACCTGACTGGGTTGTCCAGGCCCACGCCTGACAGACGGGTTACGCAATCGATGAGTCAGGCACGGCGGTGGCTGAGCGTTGACGGGGCGCGGGGGCGACGCAAGCATGCTCGAGGCTCTACAGCATCATCGCCACAGATCGGATTGCCGCCGCGGGGTTCGCGGTCCCAGGTCCTGCGGTGTCCGGGCCGATCCGTGCACGGGTTCGAACCTGCTTGGTGCGCCTCCATTGAGATTGAGGTTGGCGTTTGCTGCTGTGCCCAGCCCCCTTGGGTGCTGGCGTCGAGGTCGGACAGGATGTCGCCGAGCAGGGTGTTCATGACGATCACGCCGTACCGTAGCCATCGAGGGCCACTGACTCGGATAGTGAACTCACGGTGTGTGACCGGGCCATCTGCGACAGCACCGGAACTCCGGCCGTTGTCCTGCTGCTCATCGCCGCGAGCCCAACGACGCCACCCGGCAAGCGCGAGTCAGCCTGGGTAGCGAAGCTCGCCGCCCGACTGACCCCGCTGCTGGTATGAGCCGAGTGAGAACTGGAGGATGCGAATGTCGGCCCGACCGATCACCCGTGACGACCGAAGTACCAAGCACAACGCCCGGGTAGCACGGCCACTGGTGGCCGACTCCTGGGTGCGGTCCGCCGCCGCCGGCGTACGCGTCGAGGACCAGGCTGCCCCGATCACCATGGCCGCGGACGCCCTTCGCGACTACCGCGAAGCGCATCCACTGGCCCGCGTGTTCCCGCTGCTCGAGGACGTCCTCGGACAGGCCGTGCGCGACAGCGACTCGATCCTGGCGGTCTCCGACGAGCACGGCCAGCTCCTATGGGTCTGCGGTGACAGCTCGGCCCTGCGGCGAAGCGAACGCATCGGGTTCGTCGAGGGCAGCAGCTGGGATGAGCGCCTCGCCGGCACGAACGCCCCCGGCACCGCGCTCCACCTCGACCGCCCGGTGGAGGTCGTCGGCGCCGAGCACTACCGCGCATCCGTGCAGCCCTGGAACTGCATGGCCGCACCCATCCACGACCTACGGACCGGGGCGCTGCTCGGAGTGCTCGACGTCACCGGCGGCACCTCGATTGTGATGCCGCAGACCATGGCGATGGTGCGCACCGCGGCGCGCCTGGCCGAGGCCGATCTTGACGGGGACCCACGGCGGGAGGGCGGATCGGCGCCCGCCGGACGATCTGTGGCCGGTGCAACAGCACACCTTCGCATCGACGCGCTCGGCCGCGATGAGGCCCTGGTGACCACCACATCGGCCCGCGGACGCGGTCCGCAGCTGCGACTGAGTCGCCGCCACAGCGAGCTGCTCGTCCTGCTGGCCGACGCGCCCCACGGCCAACGCGGCGACGAGCTGGAGGCAAGGCTGTACCAGCACCCGGCCAAGGACTCCACCATCCGGTCCGAGCTCAAACGGCTCCGTGACCTGCTCGGCACCGACGTGCTGGCCTCACGTCCCTACCGGTTGCACAGTGACATCCAGGCCGACTGGATGGCCATCGAGGGGATGGCTGCCAGTGGCGATGTGCGTGGCGCCGCCCGCGCCTACCGCGGCCCCGTGCTGCCCCGCTCCGACGCACCCGGAGTGGTCGCCATCCGGGATCGCGTCCACCACGGCCTTCGGGAGAGTATCGCCTCCAGCACGAGCCCCGACGTGATGTCCACCTGGACACGGTCGTCCTGGGGCTCGGACGACCTCGACATGTGGCACCGCCTCGAGGGCGCGCTGCCGACCGACTCCCCGCTGCATGCCATGGTGCGCGGCCAGCTCGCCCGGATCGACCACGCGCTGAGCTGAACAACTCACCCCCTGCGTCTGTGCAACGGCGATGCAACGTTGCTGTGCGTAGCGTCACATCCGCCCACCACAACGGCGGGCAATTCCGCAGCAAAGTGTTGGGAGACGCATAGATGACTGTCTACGAGCGACCAGGATCCTCCGGCTCACGCATCACCGTTGACGACACGTACGGGCACTTCATCGGCGGCGAGTGGGTCGCCCCGGTCAAGGGCGAGTACTCCGAGGATGTGGCACCGCAGACCGGTGAGGTATTCACCCGAATCGGCCGCGGAACCGCCGAGGATGTCGACGCCGCACTGGATGCCGCGCACAACGCCGCCGACGCATGGGGCGCCACTTCACCGGCCGAGCGGGCCGGTGTGCTGCTGAAGGTCGCCGACCGCATCGAGGAGAACCTCGAGGACCTCGCGGTGATCGAGTCGTGGGACAACGGCAAGGCCGTGCGCGAGACGCTGGCCGCCGATCTACCGCTGGCCGTCGACCACTTCCGCTACTTCGCCGGTGCCCTGCGGGCCCAGGAGGGCGGCATCTCCCAGATCGACGAGCAGACGGTGGCCTACCACTTCCACGAGCCGCTCGGCGTCGTCGGGCAGATCATCCCGTGGAACTTCCCACTGCTGATGGCGACGTGGAAGCTGGCACCGGCTCTGGCTGCCGGCAACGCGGTCGTGCTCAAGCCGGCGGAGCAGACCCCGTGGTCGATCCTCAAGCTGATGGAGATCGTCGGCGACCTGCTCCCGGGCGGAGTCCTTAACATAGTCAATGGGTTTGGCGCCGAGGCCGGCAAGCCGCTGGCGTCGTCCCCGCGGATCGCGAAGGTGGCGTTCACCGGAGAGACCACGACCGGGCGACTGATCATGCAGTACGCGACCCAGAACATCATCCCGGTCACCCTGGAGCTGGGCGGCAAGTCACCCAACATCTTCTTCGAAGATGTCGCAAGTGCGCAGGACGCGTTCTATGACAAGGCGCAAGAGGGCCTGGCCATGTTCGCCCTGAACCAGGGAGAGGTCTGCACCTGCCCCTCCCGTGCCCTGGTGCAGTCCTCGATCTACAGCGACTTCATGGCGGATGCGGTCAAGCGCGTTGAGCAGATCAAGATGGGCAACCCACTGGACACGCAGACCACCATGGGTGCGCAGGCCAGCAACGACCAGCTGGAGAAGATCAAGTCCTACCTCGACATCGGCAAGCAGGAGGGCGCGAAGGTCCTCACCGGCGGCGAGCAGGCCCACCTGGACGGCGATCTCGCCGGCGGCTACTACGTGCAGCCGACGATCTTCGAGGGCGACAACTCGATGCGGATCTTCCAGGAGGAGATCTTCGGACCGGTCCTCGCAGCAACGCACTTCGACGACGAGGCCGACGCGCTCAAGACCGCGAACGACACGCTCTACGGCCTCGGTGCCGGGGTCTGGTCCCGGGATGGCGCACGGGCCTACCGGATGGGCCGGGGGATCAAGGCCGGGCGCGTCTGGACCAACTGCTACCACGCCTACCCCGCGCACGCGGCATTCGGCGGGTACAAGCAGTCCGGCATCGGCCGTGAGAACCACAAGATGATGCTCGACCACTACCAGCAGACGAAGAACCTCCTGGTGTCCTACTCCGACACCGCGCAGGGCTTCTTCTGATCCTCATGAGCGCCCCGACACCGACCGAACCCTACGTGGAACGGGTGGCCGTCTCCGCCGAGGCGGCGGACATGCTCCGCCGCCTCGGCAAGCGCCACGGCCCGCTGATGTTTCACCAGTCCGGCGGATGCTGCGACGGCAGCTCCCCGATGTGCTACCCGAAGGGTGACTTCCTCACCGGCGACGCCGACATCAAGCTCGAAGACCTCCGTGTCGACGAGGTCGACGAGCCCATCGAGTTCTGGATGTCACTGGCCCAGTACGAGTACTGGAAGCACACCCACCTGACGGTCGACCTGGTCCCTGGCCGCGGTAGCGGCTTCTCACTCGAGGCACCCGAGGGATACCGCTTCCTGACCCGCTCACGCATGCTCACCGAGGACGAACTGCGCAACCTTGGACTGTGCTGACGAGCCCGTCACCCCGACCCAGACCGTCAACCCGCCACGCCTCCGACGCCCCACTACACGCTGACGTCGAATGGCAAGGGTGCGGAGCCTCCGTGGAACTTCGAGTTCCCACGAAACGTGCGAAGGAAAGATCGATGACCCAAGAAGCCCTGTCGAACCTGCTGCACGAGACCCGCCGTTTCGACCCGCCCGAGGACCTCGCGGCATCGGCGAACGTCACGGCCGACGCCTACGAGCAGGCGGAGGCGGACAACGCCGGCTTCTGGGCCGAGCAGGCGAAACGGATCAGCTGGGCGGAACCCTTCGACGAGGTGCTCGACTGGAGCAGGCCGCCTTTCGCCAAGTGGTTCGTCGGCGGCCGGCTGAACGCTGCCTACAACTGTGTCGACCGGCACGTCGAGGCAGGCAGCGGTGCCCGGGTCGCCTACCACTGGGAGGGTGAGCCCGGTGACACCCGAACCATCACGTATGCCGACCTGTTGGACGAGGTCTGCAAGGCGGCCAATGCGCTGATCGAGCTCGGGGTGAAGACGGGCGATCGCGTCGCGATCTACCTGCCGATGCTTCCCGAGACCGTGATCGCGATGCTGGCGTGCGCCCGGCTGGGCGCACCCCACACCGTGGTGTTCGGAGGGTTCTCGTCGTCAGCGCTGCGGGACCGCATCATCGACTGCGAGGCGCACATCGTCATCACGGCCGACGGAGGCTACCGCAAGGGCTCCATCGGGCCGCTCAAGCCCGCGGTCGACGAGGCGCTGAAGGAGTGCCCGGACGTGCGCAACGTCCTGGTCGTCCGGCGCACCAAGCAGGACGTCGATTGGACCGACGGCCGTGACCTGTGGTGGCACGAGTTCGTCGACAAGCAGTCCACCGAGCACACCCCGGAGGCCTTCGACGCGGAGCACCCGCTCTACGTCATGTACACCTCCGGGACCACCGGCACGCCGAAGGGCATCCTGCACACCACCGGTGGCTACCTGGTGGGCTGCGCGTACACGCAGTGGGCGGTCTTCGACCTCAAACCGGACACGGACGTCTACTGGACCGCGGCCGACATCGGCTGGGTGACCGGTCATTCCTACATCGTCTACGGTCCGCTGGCCAACGGCACGACCTCGATCATGTACGAGGGCACACCGGACACCCCGCATCCGGGCCGCTGGTGGGAGATCATCGAGAAGTACCAGGCGACGATCCTCTACTGCGCCCCCACCGCGATCCGCACGTTCATGAAGCTCGGCGAACAGATCCCCGCGAAGAACGACCTCAGCTCGTTGCGGATCATCGGTTCGGTGGGTGAGCCGATCAACCCCGAGGCGTACGTCTGGTACCGCAAGACCATCGGCGGTGACAGGTGCCCGGTGGTGGACACCTGGTGGCAGACCGAGACCGGAATGATCATGATCAGCCCGCTTCCCGGTGCGACCCAGGGAAAGCCGGGTTCGGCGATGACTCCGCTGCCCGGGGTCGGCGCCGATGTCGTGGACGAGTCGGGCACGTCGGTCCCGAACGGCTCGGGCGGCTACCTCGTGCTCACCAAACCGTGGCCTGCCATGCTGCGGACCATCTGGGGTGATGACCAGCGGTTCATCGACACCTACTGGTCCCGCCACGAGGGCCTCTACTTCGCCGGCGACGGCGCCAAGAAGGACGAGGACGGCGACATCTGGGTGCTGGGTCGCGTCGACGACGTGATGAACGTGTCCGGCCACCGGCTGTCGACCACCGAGATCGAGTCGGCGCTCGTCTCCCACCCGAAGGTTGCCGAGGCGGCAGTGGTCGGGTCCAGCGACCCGACAACGGGTCAGGCGGTGGTGGCGTTCGTCATCCTGCGCGAGAGCGCGCACGGTGGCGGCGACCATGTGGTGCAGGAGCTGCGCAACCACGTGGCGACCCAGATCGGACCGATCGCCAAGCCGCGCAGCATCCTCGTGGTCGCCGAGCTACCGAAGACCAGGTCGGGCAAGATCATGCGGCGGCTGCTGCGCGACGTCGCCGAGCACCGCGACGTCGGTGACGTCACGACCCTCGCGGACTCCGACGTCATGGGAACGATCGAGCGGGGTATGAGCGACTGATGTCGAGCACATACGTGACCTTCGCACCCGAGCGAAGTCCAGCACGAAAGTAGAGGGGACGTTCGGCGTCTTGCTACGGGCGATGCCACAACGGGGCGCCTGAGGAGACTGCGTGCTAGTGCGAGAAGCAGCATGGGTGGCCCGGAGGGCCCGCGCCAAGAAGGCGCTGCCCTCCCAGCGGTCCAAAGCAAGGTCGCCTCCGGATGGGCTCCTCGCCCGCGGCTTCTCGAACCGTAATGCGGCTCTTCGTACGTGTGGTGGGGGCGTTAGCGACACGCCAGTGATCGTGGATGCGGTGAGGTAGGGGTCGAGGTCCTCAGGATCGGAAGCGACCAAGCTCACCGATCACCAAGGACCTCGAC
>NZ_VCQV01000046.1 GCF_007845645.1 Leekyejoonella antrihumi | reverse complement strand
CGGCAGGCACAGGCCCTCCCGGTGATGTTGGCGAGTCTCGACAACCCGTCTTTTACCGGGGCCTGTGCCTGCTTCGCTGCGTGACACGCCGCAATGACCGCGCCTATCCGCGGAATCTCTTAGGGGGTTTCTTCCGCACGATGGACCGACGCATCCGTAGGCCGCTGGGCATTCCCGCGGCGCCGTCCCCCGCACGGGAGCGGCGCCGGTGAAACTCGTAGTCATCGGCGCGCTGGTCGCACTGTTCATCGGGCTGGTCGGCACCCGCTACTTCATCGCACTGGCCCGACGCGAGGGCTGGGGCCAGTTCGTCCGCGACGACGGACCGACGACTCACCACACCAAGCGCGGCACGCCCCAGATGGGCGGCATCGTCATCATCGCCGGCTCGGTGATCGGGTACGCGCTGGCGCACCTGCTCACCTGGGACCCGCCCACGGCCTCCGGCATGTTGGTGCTCTTCCTCATGGTCGGAATCGGGTTCGTCGGCTTCCTGGACGACTGGACGAAGATCACCCACGAACGTTCACTCGGCCTACGCTCCCGGGAGAAGCTCATCGGCCAGACCTTTGTCGCGGTCATCTTTGCCATCCTGGCCACCAGGTTTTCCCGCGGCGGCATCACGCCGGCCAGCTACCGCATCTCGTTCGTGCGCGACACGTGGTTCAACCTCGCGCTCGCCGGCCCCGTGCTCGGCGTGATCCTCTTTGTGCTCTGGGCCAACCTGATGATCACCGGCACGAGCAACGGCGTGAACCTCACCGACGGCCTGGACGGGCAGGCTCCCGGTGCCTGCGTGATGGTATTCGGCGCCTACCTGCTGATCAGCGTGTGGCAGTTCAACCAGAACTGCCAATCCAGCACCTCGTCCACCTGCTACAACGTGCGCGACCCGCTCGACCTCGCGGTGGTGGCCGCCTGCGTGACGGGCGCCTGCTTCGGATTCCTGTGGTGGAATGCGTCACCGGCCAAGATCATCATGGGCGACTCCGGCTCCCTCGGGCTCGGCGGCGCACTCGCCGGCCTGGCGATCATGACCCGCACCGAGCTGCTGGTGATCATCCTGGGCGGCCTCTTCGTGTTCGAGACGGTGTCGGTGATCCTGCAGGTGGGCTACTTCAAGGCGACCAAGCGCCGGAACGGCGGCGTGGGCAAGCGGTTGTTCCGGATGACGCCGGTCCACCACCACTTCGAGTTGCTCGGCTGGGACCAGGTCACTGTCACGATCCGCTTCTGGATCATCTGCGGCCTCTGTGTCGCGGCGGGCCTCGGAGTGTTCTACGCCGAGTGGGTCGTCGGCGCCTGACGATCGACCGCGCCCCATACGCCCACCCAGCGGCAACTCATGGCGACCGTCGGTCAAACAGCGGAGGAGTCAAGAACGGCTGTTCAGGCGGTGCGTTGAACGCGGATGATCTTCCGGCGCAGCCACACGCGCCGGCGGCCGCCCAGATAGAGGCAGCTGCGGGCCAGCTCCCAGTGGCCGTACTCGGCGTGATCGGTCAGCGACTGACGGATGTCACTGCGGCTGATGTCGCGTCCGAATTCCAGGACGCGGTATTCATACTGGATCATTGCTGCCCATTCTGCGTCAAAGCCGATACCGTCTGCATCATGACCGCCGATCCGCGTGCCGCACTGACCTCTCTCGTAGGCGCCCTCGAACGGCATCTCGAGGCCGCCGCGTCCCGGCGTGGTGAGAACGATCCGACCGTAGTCGCCGCATACCGGGACCTGGCGGACGCCTTCGAGGCCTACGACGACGTCCTGCTCGATGTCTACGGCGAGGTGACACCGCTGGAGGTCTACAGCGGGGACGATGACGACGACCTCGATGACGACGCCGGAGATGATGACGACGATGAGGACTTCGACGAGGACGAGGACGACAGCTCCTCGCAATACGTCGGGCTGAGCGATGACGATGCCGATGAGCTCGACTTCGACGAGGACGAGCGCTGAGGGGTTAGCTCGAGACCTCGTCCAGGGCGTGGCCAACCTCATCCGGGATCGTCAAGGCATCACTGCGTAGGGCTGCCTGCAACTGGATCAGCGTGCGCGCACCGACGGCCGCGGCAGACACTCCCGGACGATCCCGGATCCAGGCGAGGGCGACCTCGGTGGCGGTGACGCCCAGCCCCTCGGCGGCGGTCACCAGCGCCTCCACGACAGGGCCGTTGCCCTCGCGCAGGAGCGCCACCCGGTGACCGGCGGCCGCCCGCGACTGGGCAGGCACGCCGTGGCGGTACTTGCCCGACAGCACACCGCCGGCAAGGGGCGACCAGGCAAACACGCCCGTCCCCAGATGCGCAGCGGCCGCAGCGAGCTCATGCTCGGGCCAGCGTTCCAGCAGGTTGTACTCGACGCCACTGGCCACCAGCGGCACCCGCACCTGCTCGAGCAGCGACGCTGCTCGAGCCAGCTGCCAGCCATGGAAACCCGAGACCCCGACATACCGGGCGCGACCGGTGCGCACGGCGTGCTCCAGCGCTGAAAGCGTCTCGGTCAGCGGCACCTCGTCGGACCACGCATGCACCATCCACAGGTCGACGTAGTCGGTGCGCAGCCTGCTCAGCGACGTGTCCAGCTGCCGCAGCAGGCCGCCACGGGAGGTATCGACGCGGACTCCGTCGCCATCGCGTGACAGGCCGCTCTTGGTGCACAGCACGAGGTCGTCGCGGTGGTCGGTGCCGACAAGGGCACCGACGATCTCCTCGCTGGCTCCGTCCCCATAGCCGTATGCCGTGTCGATCATCGTGCCGCCGGACTCGCGATACGTCGACAACAGCTCGGCCGCCAGATGGGGGTCGACATCGGTGCCCCAGCCGTGGGTTCCCAGCGCCAGCGCGCTCACTCGCAGCCCGGATCGGCCAGCCGTTCGCATGTGCACGCTCACACCGTAGGCCCTCGCCGACCGCGGGCGGGGTAAGGCACGGGTTGCAGCGAGGACTTCGTGGGGCACGGTGGGGCCGGGGGTCCTCGCGAAGTACCGAGCGCAGCGAGGACTTCGTGGGGCACGGTGGGCTAGCGTCGGGGTATGAAACTTGGCATCAACCTGGGCTACTGGGGCACGACGGGCACGGACGACCTCGAAGCGATGCGCCGGCTGGCGACGACCGCCGACGAGTGCGGGTATGACGTGGCGTGGCTCGCGGAGGCCTATGGCTCCGACTCGGCCACGCTGGCGGCCTACCTGAGCGCGCACACCAGCCGGATCGAGTGGGGCAGCGCCGTCATGCAGATCCCAGGTCGCAGTCCCGCGATGACGGCCATGACTGCGGCGACCCTGGACTCGATCACCGACGGGAAGTACCGGCTAGGGCTGGGAGTCTCCGGTCCGCAGGTCAGCGAGGGGTGGCACGGGGTGCGCTTCGACCATCCGCTGGGGCGCACGCGTGAGTACGTCGACATCATCCGGCTGGCCGTGGGACGCAAGAAGGTCGAATACGACGGGACGTACTTCAAGCTGCCGCTGCCGGACGGGCCGGGCAAGGCGCTACGGCTGCTGCTGCATCCGAAACGGGCCCACCTGCCGATCTATCTGGCCTCGATCGGCCCCAAGAACCTCGAGCTCACCGGTGAGATCGCCGACGGCTGGCTGGGCATCTTCGTCAGCCCGGAATACGTCCACGAGCAGCTGGCCATGATCGAGCGGGGCCGGGTGAAGGGCGGCCATGCCGACCGGCCGATGGCCGGGTTCGACGTGGCACCCCTGGTGGCGGTCAGCGTCTCGGACGACCTCGATGCGGCCGCAGACCGACTGCGCCCGAACTCCGCGCTGTACGTGGGTGGGATGGGGTCGCGCAAGCAGAACTTCTACAACGCCCTGGCCGCCCGGATGGGCTTTGCGGAGGCGGCCAAGACCGTGCAGGACCTCTACCTGGACCACAAGCCCCGTGAGGCCGCGGCGGCGCTGCCTCGAGACTTCATCGACCGGACTGCCCTCATCGGCTCCCGGGACCGGATCGCGGCCCGGATGCATGCCTACGCCGATGCCGGGGTGACGACCATCAACGTCGCGCCCGCCGGGGACAGCCTGGACGAGCGGGTCGAGACGGTGCGGATGATGGCGGAGCTGCTCGAGCGGGAAGGGCTGGCGTAGGCGTGGCGCTGCTCCTTCTCGTCCGGCACGGGCGATCGACGGCCAACACCTCTGGCGTGCTTGCCGGCTGGACGCCGGGGGTCTCACTGGACGACACGGGTCGCGCCGGAGCGGGTGCCCTCGCCGAGCGGATGGCGCCGGTGAAGGTTTCACGCATCGTGTCCAGTCCGTTGAAGCGCTGTCAGGAGACCGCGGCAATCCTGGCCAAGCAGCACGAGGGTCGCGGAGTCGCGGTCGAGTACGACCAGGGGCTGGGGGAGTGCCGGTACGGCGCGTGGACGGGCCGCAAGATCGCCGACCTGGTCAAGGAACCGCTGTGGCGAACCGTCCAGGACACCCCTTCGCAGGCCACCTTTCCGTCCGGCGGCCAGTTTCCCGCGGAGTCGCTGCGGGCGATGTCGGACCGGGCGACCGCGGCGGTGCGGCGCATCGACGCCGAGGTGGAGGCGCGCGACGGTGCACATTCGGTGTGGGTGGCGGTGAGCCACGGCGACGTGATCAAGGCTCTCCTCGCGGAGGCGCTGGGGCTCGCGCTGGACGAGTTCCAACGCATCGTGGTGAGTCCGGGATCGCTGAGCGTCGTGCAGTACACACCGAAACGGGCGTTCGTGCTGCGGATGAACGACGGGACCGCCGATCTGACGGCGCTGCTGCCGACGCCGAAGGATGACATCGCCCCCGGTGACGCCACGCCCGGTGGCGCAACCGGTGCAGACGCCGACGGTCGGGCCACCTAAGGTCGAGGTATGCCGCAGATCGACTTCGACAACCCGGACCGGTTCATCGCCGGAACCGTGGGTCCCCCTGGCCAGCGCACCTTCTTCCTGCAGGCCGTGCAGGGTCGCCAGATCGTGTCGATGTCGCTCGAGAAGGAGCAGGTGCAGGTCCTCGCGGAGCGGGTCAACGAGCTGCTCGACGAGGTCGATGCGACAGCCGACATGCCGCAGGCGCCTCAGGACAACGAACCCCTCACCACTCCGATCGACGATGAGTTTCGAGTGAGCACACTCAGCCTCGCGTGGGAGGCGGACCTGGCCGCGGTGATCATCGAGTGTCACGACCGCCAGGTGGCCCTGGAGCCGGACGAGAACGGTGAGGAGATCGTCGAGGTGACCGATCCGGACGCCAGCATGGTGCGCGTCATACTGCGCCCCGATCTGGCGCGAGAGTTCGCCCGCCGTGGCCTGGCAGCCGTCGCCGACGGACGCCCGCCCTGTCCCTTCTGTGGTGGCCCGTTGGAGACGACGGGTCACATCTGCCCCCGTGCCAACGGATACAAGCGCTGAGCGCGCCGCCGTCATCGGGCTGCTGACCGATGGTGAGCTCGAGATCGAAGGACGCCTGGTCGAGGCGTCCAATGTCGTTCTGCGTGTCTGGTTGAGCCAGGGGAGCGAGCGGATACCGGCTGTCTACAAGCCGGTTCGAGGCGAGAGGCCGCTCTGGGACTTTCCTGAAGGCACGCTGGCGTGTCGCGAGGTCGCGGCCTGGCTGGTCGCGCAGTCGGGCGGCTGGCACGTCGTGCCGCCGACCGTGCTGCGGGACGGCCCGCTGGGATCCGGGTCGGTGCAGCAGTGGGTCGGTCCGCTGACGGGTTGGGACGACTCCGGCCTGGTGCGACTGGACCGGCCCCGGGAGGTGCCGGACGGCTTCGTCGAGGTGCTGACGGCGGAAGACCCGCAAGGCGAGCCGCTGGTGGTCTCGCATGCCTCTTCGGATCAGGTCCGGGCGCTCGCGCTGCTGGACCTGGTGCTCAACAATGCCGACCGCAAGGGGAGCGCGATGATTGTCGATGGCGATCGGTTATGGGCCATCGACCACGGCCTCTGCTTCCACGTCGAGGAAAAGCTCCGCACGGTCCTGTGGGGTTTTGCCGGTGAGCGTCTTGCCCCGGCGGAGCGGGACAGGCTCACCAAGGTCCTGGAGGCCCTCGACGGCGACCTCTCGGACCGGCTGCAGCTGCTGCTGGACGGCGACGAGATGATGGCGTTGCGAGCCCGGGTCTGCGATCTGCTCACGGCTGGGCGGTTCCCGGCGGTTCCGGTCGACCGGACGCCGCTGCCCTGGCCGCTGTGGTGAGCCAATGGTGGGGTGCTTAGGGTTGAGCGTGTGAATTCCTGGCCTGCACCCGAGCTGCCCGACGTCCAAGGCGAAGGCCACAACCTTCGGATCTGGGATGCCGGCACCGGTGCGCTCACCACGCTCGAGCCCGCCGACACCGCCACGATGTATGTCTGTGGCATCACGCCGTATGACGCGACGCACCTCGGTCACGCCGCCACCTATGTGACGTTCGACCTGGCGGGGCGCGTGCTGCGCGACGCCGGGCACCCGGTGCGCTATGTGCAGAACGTCACGGACATCGACGACCCGCTGCTGGAGCGGGCCGAGCGGGACGGAGTCTCCTGGGAGGCGCTGGCGCACAGCGAGATCGAGCTGTTCCACACCGACATGGCCGCACTGCGGGTGATCCCGCCGGACCACTACGTCGGTGTGGTGGAGACGATGGACCGGCACATCGCCAGCGTGAGTGCGCTCCTTGAGTCCGGAGCGGCCTACGCCCTGCCGGTCCCTCCTGGCGAAGGTGGCGCCGACGGCGCGCAGGACGTCTACCTCGACCTGGGACGGCAGGGGACCTTCGGTGCGGTGAGTCGGTGGGACCGCGATCAGATGTTGGAGGTGTTCGCCGACCGCGGCGGTGACCCCGACCGCGTCGGCAAGCGTGACGTCCTCGATCCGCTTCTCTGGCGGGCCAAGCGGCCGGGGGAGCCCTCCTGGACCGGAGGTTCGGTCAGCGAGGGCCGGCCGGGCTGGCACATCGAGTGCACGACCATCGCCCTGGATCACCTCGGCATGGGGTTCGACCTGCAAGGCGGCGGCACCGACCTGATCTTCCCGCACCACGAGATGAGCGCGGTGCAGGCGGTCGCCCTGACGGGCCAGAAGCCCTTCGCGCATGCCTACGCGCACCAGGCGATGGTGGCCTACGACGGCGAGAAGATGAGCAAGTCCAAGGGCAACCTCGTGCGGGTCTCCGATCTGCGCCGCGATGGCGTGGACCCGATGGCGATCCGCCTGGTACTGCTGGCACAGCACTACCGTACGGAGTGGGAGTACACCGGCGACCTGCTCGACCGGGCCACCGCGCGGCTTGCGGCGTGGCGTCTCGCGCTCGGCGAAGCCGGCGACCACGGCGCAGGGGACCTGATCGCCCAGCTGCGGGCGGCACTCGCAAGGGACCTGGACGCGCCGGCAGCGGCGCTTGCGGTGGACGCCTGGGCAGAGTCGGCGCCCCGCAATGGCCGGCCGTCACCTCAGGTGGAGGCCGCCCTCGACGCGCTGCTCGGCATACGGCTGGCCGCCTGACCGTCAGTGGTTGTGCGGCTCGGTCTCACCCAGGGCGTGCAGTGCCAGGGTGGAGTGGGCGTAGGCTCCGCCGGCGCGCATCTCGGCGGCAACCCAGATCGCTTCCATGATCTCCTCCGACGAGGCGCCCTTGCGCTTGGCCAGCTTGGTGTGCCCGGTGATGCAGTAAGGGCACTGGGTGGTGTGTGCGACGGCCACCGCGATGAGCTGCTTGGTCTTCTCGGGTAGGGCCCCTTCGGCGAAGACCGCCTTGCTGAAGTTGTCGAACGCCTCGTGGATCTGCGGCGCGAGCTCCTTGCGACGCTCGCCGATCTCACGGGTTGCCGGTGGGTAGAGGTCCTCGGCCATGACGGCTCACTTTCTTCGGATGGATGACGTCTTCCACGCTAGCCACCACCCGTAGCGGCATGCGACCGGGTCGGCAATCCGCCGACCGGCACGTCCCACGGTTGGCTCATCCCGGTGGCAACGGCGGTTAGGTCACCGATTAGCGTCATAGCCGATGGCGAGTGTGAGCGGAATGCACGTGGGTGAGATCGCGATCAGCGACGAGCTGGTCCGCCGACTCGTGGATCAACAGTTCCCGAACTGGGCGTCCTATGCCCTCACCCGGCTTCCACCGGTCGGCACCGACAACCAACTCTTCAGGTTGGGCGACGAGCTGCTGATCCGGATGCCAAGGATCGACTGGGCGGCCGACTCGGCGGAGCGTGAGTACACGTGGCTGCCACGGTTGGCACCCCACTTGTCGACACCAATTCCCGCGCCGATCGAGCTGGGTCGGCCGGCAGAGGGCTATCCGTGGCACTGGACGGTCGTGCCCTGGTTCGAGGGCGAGACGCCGACGCCTGACACGTTCGACCCGGAGGGGTGGGCGACCAGCCTCGGTGCATTCGTCCGCGATCTCCGCAGCGTCCCCGGGATGGACGCACCGGTGAAGACCGAGGGTCGCGGCGGTCCACTGCCATCGCTCGACGAGTGGGTTCGCACGTGGACCTCAAGAGCCGACACGACCGAGGTCAATCCAGACCATGTGCTGGCCGTGTGGCGTGATGCCGTCGAGGCGCCGGCGTGGGACGGGGACCCCGTGTGGTTCCACGGGGACCTGCACGAGGGCAACCTGCTGGTGCGCGACGGCCGACTTGGCGCCGTGATCGATTGGGGCGCTGCCGGTCGCGGAGATCCGGCCATCGAGCTCAACGCGATGTGGGGCTACCTGCCCGCGTCCGTGGCTACCTTGTATCGCGCGGCCGTCGGCCTTGACGAGGCGGCGTACCGCAGAGCACGAGGCTTTGCCCTGGCGCCGGCCATCAGCGGCTGGATTTACTACCGAGACACCGCCCCACACCTGTCGGCTCTCGGCCTGGCCGCGGTGAAGTCGCTGATCGCGTCCCTCTGATTCAAGCAGTGGTGAGGGCAAGGACGAAGAGCGACGTGCGGGACCGTGATGGTGAGTTCCATAACGGGTCGCCCGGCATCCTCCGCGTTGTCGAGATCGCAGTTCTTCGCTTTAAAACAGGGTGGAAGAACTGAGAATTGCGATCTGGTCGACGGTCGCGCCGAAAGCTGCGACCTCTGCGGCGTGACGCCGAGAGGCGTGCAACGCTCGGCCGGCGCGCCATACGTCCACCGAGGGGCGAGTCAACTTATAGCGGTTGCCGCACAAGCAGCCGGAGCCTCCACAATCGGAGCGCCCAGTGGCGGCGTTATGCGGCAAATCGCGGGCTCACCGTTCCAGGACAGTCCCCTGGTGAGTGCCTCGCTGCGCTGCTCCTTCTGCGGGAAGGACAAGAGTGCCGTGGACAAGCTGATCGCCGGATCGAATGGCGTCTTCATCTGCAACGAGTGCGTACGCCTGTGCGACGAAATCCTCGAAGAGGAGTTGCGGCCCGACGGGTAGCGGTATCCCCTACGCGGATCGGTTTACGGTGATCGGCCGGAGCGTCTCGGTCGTGCCGCTCCTCGAGATGAGCAGGACCGAGGAGACCAGATGCACACTGCCTGTTGTGACCTCGTCTGGTGGAGGGATGGCTAGATGAACTCGAACGAGTGGGGCTTTGCCCGCGCGATTCGGCCACGCCGAGGGTTCACAGTGATGCTGCTGTTGGGCGGGAGCACGTTGTTCGGCGTGCTGTTCGCTGTGCTGAAGGGGACTGGCGGGGGCTGGCATATGGTGCTTGGGAATCTGAGTGCCCCGTGGCTGGTGCTCCCGATCGCTGCCGGGGCGGTTGCTTCTCGTCGATCTGTCACCTCGGGGCTGGTCGGAGGTCTCGCAGCCCTGTTGAGCCTGGCCGCGTTCTATGCGACGACGGCGACACTCTGGCACATGGTCAAACTTTGAGACTGCCCGCAACAATCTGACGTTCCTTGTCGGTGGCACAGCGGGCGCTGCTGCTGTCACTGCGATCAGCAGTCGCTTCGCTCGCCGCGGGAAGCTGGTGCTGCTTGGGTTACTGCTGGTGTTTGAGCCCGTGGCGTGGATTGTCTATGACACGGTGGAGAAGGACCCGGTTGATGCTGTGTCGGGAAGCGGCGCCGTGTTCGCCGGCGAGGTTGTGTTGGGGCTCTCGGTTGCCGCTATTGCTCTGGTTATCAGCAGAGTTGGTCAGCGTCCGCTCTCGCGCGGCTGATCGCGTGTTCGTTTGCCCAGGCGCTGGCGCCACGGCTTGGACAGTGCCCGGCAGCCGATCCACCTGCGGGGTGCGGAACTGCCCGATGGGGCACCTTGCGCACGAACAACCGTCGAGGAACCTTCGCCGCGTCCCGAAGATGGAACGATCACCGGTGACGAGACGAACGACCGGCGGATGGGGTCCTCCCGTCCCGCAGGGGTGGCCATACGGAGCATCCCTGGACGCGTCGCCGATTGCCAATCGCAGATCGGTGGAGCGGGGAAGGCGTTGCGCGCGAGCGGCAGGTAAGCCGGTTGCCCGTCGATCACTCGCTGCTGTATGAATTGCAGATGCTGCTTGGCAAGTTGGTCTGCCTACGACCGCGTCATGAAGATGACGTGGCCGTTTTGCACGCGGAGCTTTATGAAAACGTTTCGGGCCGCTCCCGTTCGCATCTTCAAGGCTGGGTCCCCATCCCGTCCGGGCCACGTTCCCCGTATGCCGTGCCTGCGCCGTCGGAGTCAGCTGCGGTCTTCTCGGTGGTTGAGCGAGCCACTGGCGACCTGGCCGGAGAAGCATCGCTGTGGGGCATTGATTTGCACAACCGATCGGCCCACCTCGGTCTGTCGCTACGGCCCGCCTTCCGTGGCCGGGGCTTGGGCACTGACATCGTTACCGTTCTCACCGATTACGGATTTCGCACACGTGGCCTTCACCGATTGCAGTTGGAGACCCTGACGGACAATGCTGCGATGATCGCCGCCGCCGCTCGAGCCGGATTTCGCCGTGAAGGCACGTTAAGGCAATCTGGCTGGGTTAATGGGGTTTTCACCGACGACGCGATCTTGGGGCTACTGGCCCAGGACTGGTCCGACAGTTGCGACGCACAACAGAGTGCCCCGACGTCCGAGGTTCCCGCAACTCAAACCCAATAGCGGATCGTCATGGCTCGGTACGGACCGGGTGGACCAAGACATGACCGCTTTCTTGAAGCCTGCCGCAGCAGACTCGACGTCGTCTACCTCGAACTCGATCGTGGCCTGCGGCGCCGAATGCGTTGCTGGCCACTCCTGGGCACCGAAGCAGGCCTGGGCAGCCTCCGACAGGGGCCACACCCCGAAATGCTTGGCGCCCTCAGTGCGTTCTGGGTACCGGTACTCAGAATTAGGAACAGTGGTTGGTGGCCGGAGCGAAGACCCATAGTGGCGGCCGCGCCGAGGGTCGGTGGAAGCCGCGTCCGGTGCGAGAGCCAAACCTGTTGAGGCGAATGAGCGATCTGGTAGCGGCGCTGGGTCAAGGTTCCGTACTGCCTTTCGCCGGGAGGGCTGCCGGTAGAATGTCCGATCGGTGCAATCTGCCGTTGTCGCAGCCGGCCACGAACTCACGCTCGACGGGCGTCGGGATCCAGATGTCGCCCTCGGTGATCGTCTATCGACACAACTCAGCAGGCTGCAGGGCTTGGTGCGGTTCTCCGGCGGTAGTCATCGATAGCAAGGTCGAGGTCGTGTTCGCTGAACGCCGGCCACAGCTTCTTGCTCACGTGGATTTCTGCTTTTTGGCTCTGCCAGGGGAAGAAGCCCGAGATCCGTCGCTCGCCGCTGGTTCGGATGACCAGATCGATGTCTTTGACCGATCCGCCGGGCAGGGCAGACGTGATCGCGTCGACGAAGCCGGCGCCGTCCGGTGGCTCGCCACCGATCCCGCGCAACACGCGTCGAACCGCGTCGGTGACATCCTGGCGGGGGTCGTACCCGATCGCGAGGGTCAGCTGCGCTGGGCGGCCCTCCGTCTCGACCATCGCCGCCTGCAACGCCTCGCTACACGCCACGGGCAGGAGTGTCAGATCGCCCGCGATATGCAGCTGCCACCACTCAGATTCGCGGACCTTGACCGGAAGGACGGTACGAATCAGGTCAAAGAGATACTCGATCTCGGCACCCTCACGCTTGCGGATGTTGTCCGCGGACAGCACGTAGACGCTCGCATGATCGATCCCACGGGCATGTAGCCAGCCGAGTAGGTCGGCCAGGTGATCGGCGCCGACCTTGTGTCCGACACTGGCATTGGCAAAGCCCGCCGCGCGTGCCCACCGCCGATTGCCATCCATGATGACGCCTACGTGCCGTGGAAGCGGACCCTGCGGCCGCGACGGCGCCTCTTCGCGCCGCCTGAATCGAAGACGTGTCATGCAGTCAACTATCTCTCATCCACTACGAGAACCGAACCGTGCTCGCGTTCGCCCTGCCGCTAACGCTTCGCCAGCCGAGGTGGTGGGTGGTCAGTCGGCTGCCTGCAATCGTTGGTGGACGGCTCGTGTTTCTGGAGAAGGGCCGACGCCGAGTTCGGTGCGTAGCAGCTCGGTGAGCTGTTGGTACCGCTGGGCTGCCTGTCCGACCTCCCCGAGGCGGCTCAGACAGATCATGAGGTGGCGGTTCGCGGCCTCATCGAGAGGGTCACGCTCGATCAGGCGACGGTAGATCTCGGCCGCTTCGTCGTAGCGGTCGGCAGCAGCGAGCAGCCGGCCGACCTGCGACAGGGCCCGGGTGGCGGCATCGGCGAACTCGACGCGGCGGGCCAGCACCCACTCTGTCTCGGGCAGGTCTTGGCCGAACTCTCCGCCGTAGGCGGTGATGGCACGTTGCAGATGGGCGAGGACGACCTCGGGTGGCTTGCTCCGGCGGGCTGCGGCGAGGCCTTCTTGGAAGATCTCGACATCTGAGCTGTGTTCCCGGGTGCGATCAAGGGTGTAGCGCCCAGCCGCGTAGAGAATCCAGCCGGGGTCGCCGACTGCGCGGCGCAGGTCGCGTAGGGCGGTGTGAAAGGCGTTGCGTAGTTGCGGGCCGTCCAGGTCGGGCCACAGCGCGGTACCGATGTTTGCCTTGGTCAGCGACGGTGAGCCGGCGAGCAGGAAGAAGAGTTCCCGTGGTTTGCCGTAGCCCCAGTCGGCGGTGGTCAGCAGGTGTGTGCCGCGGTGCACCGTGCAAGCGCCCAATGCGCGGATGCGCAGCCGTGGTGCGGTTGTGGTCGTATGGACGTCGCGGGGCGGGCGACCGTGTGTCGGTTCGGGCGATGGCACGGTTGCCGTCGCGGTGATCAGCTGGTCCAGCGTCGCTCCTTGTCCATGTAGCCACGCGGCGGCGAAGTCGTCTTCGCGCAGGTGTTGGCGGGCGGCGGCATCGACCCGGTCGTGGCGCGGCCGTTCGCAGGGCGCGAGCTCGGTTCCGATGGCGGTCCGGATCTGTGCGGCCGCGCCGAGCAGCGCGATGCTTCGGCGATGATCGCCGGTGGTCTGTGCGCACGCGGCCAGGTCTTCGAGGACGCTTGCCGTGCGCCACCGATCGCCGAGGGCTCGGTGGCGCGACAGAGCGTCGAGGAGCAGCTCTTCGGCGGCGGCATCACCGCGACGCAGCGCGAGCAGGCCGAGTTCGTGTAGAGACCAGGCCATCCCTTCGCGGTAGCCGAGCCGTTCGGCCAGTTCGCGGGCCTGGCCGAGCATTTCGGCGGCGACGGCATACTCGTCACGGTATTGCGCGACGGCGCCCAGGCTGAGCAGGGACCATACGATGCCTTCGCCGTCGCCGAGCTGCCGGAACGCGCGCAGCGCCTGCTCGGACTCGGTGACGGCGCGTTGCCAGTCACCTTGTAGCCAGGCGGTGAATCCGAGATATCCGCGGGCCTGAGCAACTTGCCGGGCATCGGCGTCGCCTGCTGCCAGTGTCAGGGCTTGCCGGTAGAGCGCCTCAGCGCGAGCGTAACGGCCCAGCTCGCGCGCCACACTTCCGAGTCCATGCAGAGCCATGACGGTCCCGGGCCGGTCACCGATCTGCCGGTACAGCCGCAGGCCGGCTTCCAATCGGCGCACCGCGGCCGGGTAGTCGCAGGCCAGAAAGGCCAGCCGGCCCGCGCCGAGCAGGGCCTTGGCGCGAAGCGGTTCCGGTGCGCCCGGATCGGCGGTCGCGGCCCAGTCCAACCACTGCCACTCTTCGCGGTAGTGCCCGCGCACCGCGCACAGCCTCTCCAGCCCGGCCGCCAGCCGGAGGCCGGCGGGTGGCGCGCCTGACTCAGCCGCGAACTTCAGCGCGGCTCGCAAGTTGTTGCCCTCGAGCTCCAGTTCATCCAGGTGCTCGGTCTGTCGCGGCCCGGACAAGAGTGGCTCGGCCCGGTCGACCAGGTCGGCGTAGAAGCCGAGATGGGCAGCAGCAACGGCGCCTTGCTCGCCGGCCTCGGCGAGCCGTTCGCGGGCGTAGTCGCGGATCGGGGACAGAAGTCGATACCGCACCGGTCCACCCGTGGACTGTGCCGTGAGCAGCGACTGGTCCACCAGCCGGAGGAGCAGATCCAGCAGCTCGGTGGCTGAGACGTCCTCGCCGGCGACGACGGCTGTGGCCGCCGGCAGGTCGAATCCGCCAGGAAAGACACCCAGGCGGCGCAACACGGTCTGTTCCCAGCCGTTGAGCAGAGCGTTGCTCCAGTCCAGGCTGGCTCGCAGGCTTTTCTGCCGCACCGGCTTGCTCCGGGCTCCGCCGGCGAGCAGCCCGAGCATGTCGTCCAGACCGGAGGCGATCTCCTCGACAGACAGCACCCGTACCCGGGCTGCCGCAAGCTCGATCGCCAACGGCAGCCCACCAGCTCGCCGGCACACGCGCGTGACACCGGGCGCGTTCGCGTCGGTGAGGTGAAAGGTCGGACGGACCGCTTGGGCGCGCTGCTCGAAGAGCTGACCGGACGCGGTGTCCGCGACTACCGCTGCCGTCATTGTGTCGGCGGGTGGGACCCGAAAGGGATGCACCGGCCACAGCGCTTCCCCATCGACGGCGAGCGGCTCGCGGCTGGTGGCCAACACTCGGAGGCGGGGGCACCCGTCCAATAGGGCGTCAACGAGCTCGGCGACAGCGGGACTCAGATGTTCGCAGTTGTCCAGCACCAGCAACGCTGCTGCGGCGTCGAGCCGATCGATGATTGCGACACCCGCCGGCCGTCCCGGCGCGTCGGGCACGCCGAGAGCCACACGCACGGTGTCGGCAACGAGGGCCGCGTCAGAAACCGCCGACAGCTCCACCGTGACCGCCCCGTCCGGTGCCAGCTCCGCCGTGGCGTCCGCCTGCATCAGAGCCAGGGCCAGTCGGGTCTTGCCGACACCACCGGGCCCTGTCAAGGTCACCAGGCGGCATCCCGCCAAGGTCCGTAGCAGCCGAACCACCTCGTCGTCACGTCCCACCAGTGGGGTGCGCGGCGACGCAGGGGTGGTGGCGACACGCGAGACCGTGGCTTTGACCTGTTCTCGACCCGTCATGCGCGACCATTCTGTCGTCCACATCGACGACCGCCGGTACCGAACCATGCGCAAGCGCAGAGAAGGACGTCACCGCGATCGTCAACGCCTCCAGAATACGACCACGCCTGCCATGTCCACGCCGGTTGAACGGGCACCCGGCGATTCCCCCCGCACCGGAGCCAAGACTTACCTCACAACACTGACCCGCACGGTGGGAGGCGACGTATGCCGCAGCAGCCAAACCCGCGTCCGGTGTCCGGACGCGCCGCCGGCAACCCCTCCGCGGTGACTGCCGATGCCGGAACCGGTGACATCATTCAGCCGACTCCAGCCACGCGGAGCGAAGACCTCGGCGACCTCATCGCCGACGCAATCAGTGACGGTGACCTGCAAGCCGCCCTCAGCTACTACGAGCCCGCTGCGATCCTGGCGGTCGGCGGCGCAGCACCCGCCGTCGGCCTCGACGCGATCCGGCGCATACTCACCCGTGCCGTCGAGGCCAAGACGGCCTATGAGGTGCATCCACAACGCAGTCTGATCATCGGCGAGATCGCGCTCCTCGCCGGACGATGGAGCAGGTACGGCGCCAGGCCGGACGGCACACCCACCGCCGAGGCCGGCTCGGTGAGCTGCATCGCGCGCCGGGGTCCTGACCGGGCCTGGAGGGTGGCAGCCCAAAACCTCACCCCCGACGCCTACGACGTTTCCCCCCGCACCCCGCGCGATGCTCATTCCACGCCCGCCCAGCGCCTGGGCACCCAACCACCGTAGGAACCCATCATGCTCAGAAGTAAGCTTGCTCGACGCGCACTGACCGGCGGCGCCATCGTTGCCGTCCTCGCCGGCGGTGGGTCCGCCGTCGCGTTCGCCGATACAACTCCCTCCGCCAACGTCTTTCGGGGTTGCCTGAGCCGAACCCTCGGCACCGTCTACAACGTCCATGTCAACCCGAGCAGCACACCCCGCTGCTTCGGCCGCGACACCCACGTCAGCTGGAACCAGACCGGCACCCAAGGCGCCCAAGGCCCTCGAGGACTGAAAGGCGATCCGGGACCTGCCGGCCAAACCGGTCCCGCGGGTCCTGCCGGCCAAACCGGTCCCGCGGGTCCTGCCGGCCCTGCCGGCCCTGCCGGCCCAGCCGGTCCGGCGAGCACCGGCGCGTTGACCGCCTTGCACACGACCGGCAACGACCTTGCCCTACCGGCCGGCCACTACCTGGTCACCGCCACCGCGTTCGTCACCTCGGGCGCGAGCGCGCTACACGGCAGCTGCGCCATCAACGCAATTGCCCAGGCAGGGTTTCCGCCGTTCGTGTCCGGCGGCCAGGACGGCGTGGACCTCGCCCCCGAGACACAAGGTCTGGTGTCCGCCTCCGGCATCCTCGACATACCCGGACCCGGATTCACCGCGGACATCGAATGCGCCGACGACGTATCCGCCTCTCCACTGCCTGGATTCATTCCCCAGCAGATCACCGCCGTGCCTTACGTCACATCGACCGGCACCGGTGGCACGAGCTGACCGGGGCGCCATACGTCCATCCAGTCGACGCATGGCGGTTGCTCAGTCCCCGTCCTCCTGGCGGCGACGCAGATACTTCTCGAACTCCCGGGCGATCGCGTCGCCGCTGGCCTCGGGAAGCTCGGTGGTGTCCTGTGCCTCCTCGAGGGAGTGCACATACTCGGCGACCTCGTCGTCGGAGGCGGCCAGCTCGTCGACGCCGTGCTCCCAGGCGCGCGCCTGGTCGGCCAGGTCGGCATGTCCGATCAGCGTGTCGAGCAGTTCCTCCAGGCGGGTCAGGAGGGCGAGTGAGGCCTTCGGCGATGGACTGCCGCCGGCATAGTGGGGGACCGCGGCCCAGCACGACAGCGACGGTATGTCGGCCCGGTAGGACGCCTCGGTGAGCACGCCGACGATCCCGGTCGGACCTTCATACCGGCTCGGTTCCAGGTTGTAACGCTGCTGCGTCTCCGCGTGGTCCGAGGTCACGGTGACCGGTATCGGGCGGGTGTGTGGCACATCGGCCAGCAGGCCGCCGAGGGTGATCAGCATCGCGACGTCGGTGTCATGGATCAGCCGCATCAACTCGTTGGTGAAGCCGGCCCAGCGCATCGAGGGCTCGATCCCGTGCACCAGGAGCACGTCACGATCCAGGGGGGTGTCGCGAGCGAGGAAGATCCGGGTGGTCGGCCAGGTGATCTCGCGCGACCCTGCGTCGCCGGTGATCCGCGGCCGGTTGACCTGGAAGTCGTAGTAGAGCTCCGGGTCGAGCGCGGCGATCGGTTCGGCCCCCCACAGGCCGATGAGATGGGCCAGAGTGGCCGTCGCGGTCTCCCCCGCGTCGTTCCAGCCTTCGAAGGCTGCGATCATGATCGGGTCGCGCAGAAGCGGCACGTCCTCGAACTCGATCACTAGGGCCTCCTGACCGCTCGGGTGGTCTGAACAGGTCCACCCTACGGACTCCGGCCCGTTGCACGCTCGATGACTGCCGCATCGGCTCGTCGGATCGCCTAAAATTCAAGAATCGTGGACTGCGAAGGTGAGAGCCGGCCTCGCACCAGAGTCCTGGATGAGTAGTTCCGAGCCGGCGATGGTCGTATCGAAATTTCATGAAGGGGAACAACAGTGAGCAGCCGCTCCGACGAGTTCCGAGCACACTCCACGGTGGAGCGTGACCCGGCACTGATCCGTCCAGACCAGACCAGCACCCTGACCGAAGCGCTCAGGTCACGCATCCTGATCTTCGACGGAGCCATGGGCACCATGATCCAGCAGCAGAAGCTCGAGGAGCAGGACTACCGGGGGGACCGCTTCGCCGACTGGCCGAGCGACCTGAAGGGGAACAACGACCTGCTGTCCCTGACTCAGCCGGACCTTATCCGCGGCATCCACACCGAGTATCTGGACGCCGGTGCCGACGTCATCGAGACCAACACGTTCAACGCGCAGCGCATCTCCCTGACCGACTACGGCATGCAGGAGTTCGCCTACGAGTTCGCCTACGAGTCCGCGCGGCTGGCGCGTGAGGCGTGCGACAAGGCGACCGCGCAGACCCCGGACCGACCGCGGTATGTCGCGGGCACGCTGGGCCCGACGAACCGCACCGGCTCGATCTCACCGGACGTCAACGACCCCGGCAAGCGCAACGTCAGCTTTGAGCAGCTTGTCGACGCCTATCTGGAGGAGGCCACCGGGCTCATCGACGGGGGCGTCGACATCCTGCTGATGGAGACGATCTTCGACACCCTCAACGCCAAGGCTGCGGTCTTCGCCCTCGAGACGCTCTTCGACGAGTGCGGCCGACGCTGGCCGGTCATCATCTCGGGGACGATCACCGACGCGTCCGGCCGGACCCTGTCCGGCCAGGTGACCGAGGCCTTCTGGAACAGCATCCGGCACGCTCGGCCGCTCGCCGTCGGCTTCAACTGTGCCCTTGGCGCCGCCGACATGCGTCCCTATGTCGCGGAGCTCTCCCGGATCGCCGACTGTTTCATCTCGTGCTACCCGAATGCCGGTCTGCCCAACGCGTTCGGCGAGTACGACCAGTCGGCGCAGCAGATGGCCGAGATCCTCGAAGGCTTCGCGAGCGACGGACTGGTGAACCTGGTCGGCGGATGCTGCGGGACCACCCCTGAGCACATCGCCGCGATTGCCGGGCTCGTCGAGCAGCACGCCCCGCATACCCCTGCGACCGTGGCGTCGGCGTGCCGGCTCTCCGGGCTCGAACCGTTCAACATCACGGCCGACTCGCTGTTCGTCAACGTCGGCGAACGCACGAACATCACCGGGTCGGCCCGCTTCCGCAAGCTGATCAAGGCCGGCGACTACGCCGCGGCGTTGAATGTCGCCCGGCAGCAGGTCGAGTCAGGCGCGCAGGTCATCGACATCAACATGGACGAGGGCATGATCGACGGCGTGGAGGCGATGGACCGCTTCTGCAAGCTGGTTGCGACCGAGCCGGACATCTGCAAGGTGCCGGTCATGATCGACTCCTCCAAGTGGGACGTGATCGAGGCCGGCCTGCGGTGCATCCAGGGAAAGCCCATCGTCAACTCGATCTCCATGAAGGAGGGCACGGAGAAGTTCATCGAGCAGGCCAGGCTGTGCCGCCGCTATGGCGCGGCGGTCGTCGTGATGGCGTTTGACGAGGACGGCCAGGCGGACACGCTCGAGCGGCGCAAAGTCATCTGCCAGAAGGCCTACGACATCCTCACCAAGGAGGTGGGCTTCCCCGCCGAGGACATCATCTTCGACGCCAACATGTTCGCGCTGGCTACGGGCATCGAGGAGCACCGGAACTATGGTGTCGACTTCATCGAGGCAACCCGGTGGATCACCCAGAACCTGCCCGGTGTGCTGACCTCCGGCGGGGTGTCCAATGTGTCGTTCTCGTTCCGCGGCAACAACGCGGTGCGCGAGGCGATTCACGCGGTGTTCCTCTACAACGCGATCCAGGCCGGGCTGTCCATGGGCATCGTGAATGCCGGTCAGCTCGGTGTCTACGACGAGATCGACCCGAAGCTGCGCGAGCGCATCGAGGACGTTGTGCTCAACCGGCGCGAGGACGCGGCCGAGCGACTGCTGGAGGTGGCCGAGGAGCACAACAAGGAGGCCGCCGAGCAGGGACCCGACGAGAAGCTGAAGTGGCGTGAGGATCCGGTCCGTGAGCGCATCACCCACGCGTTGGTGAAGGGGATCGACGAGTTCATCGTCGAGGACGCGGAGGAGATGCGTGTCGAGCTCGCCGCGGCGGGTGAGCGGCCGCTGAATGTCATCGAGGGTCCGCTGATGGACGGAATGGGCGTCGTCGGCGACCTGTTCGGTGCCGGCAAGATGTTCCTGCCGCAGGTCGTGAAGTCCGCACGGGTGATGAAAAAGGCTGTGGCCCACCTGATCCCGTTTATCGAGGCGGAGAAGAAGCCCGGTGACACGGAGCGGGCCAAGGGCAAGATCGTCATGGCCACGGTCAAGGGTGACGTGCACGACATCGGCAAGAACATCGTCGGTGTGGTGCTCCAGTGCAACAACTATGACGTTGTGGATCTCGGTGTGATGGTGCCGGCGCAGAAGATCCTGGACACCGCGAAGGCGGAGAACGCCGACATGATCGGACTGTCCGGCCTGATTACCCCGTCGCTCGACGAGATGGTCAACGTGGCCGCGGAGATGGAGCGGCAGGGCTGGGATCGGCCGCTGCTCATCGGCGGTGCGACGACCTCCCGCGCGCACACAGCGGTCAAGATCACCCCGAAGTACCACGGCCCAGTCGTGTGGGTGAAGGACGCCTCACGCTCGGTCCCGACGGCGGCGGCGCTGCTGTCGGATGAGCGGCGGGACGGCTTCCTGGAGGAGGTCAACAAGGACTACGAGGGCCTGCGCCGCCTGCACGCGGCCAAGCGCAACGACCGCCCGATCCTGACGATCGAGAAGGCACGCGCGGCGCGCACGCCCATCGAGTGGGAGGGTTACCGACCGCCTCGTCCGCGCTTCCTGCTGGAGCAGGCGAAGGACGTGTGCAAGGGGCCCGAGTGCGACCACCGTCATGAGCAGGCCGGCTCCTACACCAAGACCTTCACCGCCTACCCGCTGGAGGTGCTGCGCGAATACATCGACTGGCAGCCGTTCTTCAACGCGTGGGAGATGAAGGGCAAGTTCCCGGACATCCTCAACAACCCGGCCTCGGGTGAGGTCGCGCGCAAGCTCTGGGATGACGCCCAGACAATGCTCGACAAGGTCATCGAGGAGAAGTGGCTGCAGGCGAACGCCGTCGTCGGCTTCTTCCCGGCGAACGCGGTGGGGGACGACGTGGTCGTCTACACCGACGAGACGCGTCAGGAGGTGCGCACGACGCTGCACCACCTGCGTCAGCAGGGCCAGCATCGTGAGGGCGTCCCCAACCGGTCACTCGCCGACTTCGTCGCACCGCAGGAGACCGGGCTGCCCGACTATATTGGCGGATTCGCGGTCACGGCCGGCCTCGGCGCGCAGGATCGGATCATGGCGTTCAAGGAGGAGTTGGACGATTACAGCGGCATCCTGCTGGAATCCCTCGCCGACCGGCTGGCAGAGGCGCTCGCCGAGCGGATGCACGCCGTCGTCCGCACCAGGCTGTGGGGCTTCGTGCCCGACGAGAGCCTTGACAACGAGGCGCTCATCGCGGAGAAGTACCAGGGCGTCCGCCCGGCGCCGGGCTATCCGGCCTGCCCGGACCACACCGAGAAGCGCACCATCTGGGACCTGCTGGACGCCACCGAGCAGGCGGGTATCGAGCTGACGGACTCGATGGCGATGTGGCCCGGCGCGGCGGTGAGCGGCTGGTACTTCTCTCATCCGCAGTCGCAGTACTTCGTCGTCGGTCGGATCGGCAAGGACCAGGTGGAGGACTACGCCGACCGCAAGGGCTGGACGATGGCGCAGGCGGAGCGCTGGCTGTCGCCGAACCTCGCCTACGACCCGGAGAGTGAGCGCTAGGACGTGCCCGAACCGGCGTATGTCGAGAGGTGGCGTCCCGCTGCCGTGCTGTGGGACATGGACGGCACCCTGGTCGACACGGAGCCGTACTGGATCCGGGAGGAGCACGAGCTCGTGGAGTCCTTCGGCGGAAAATGGTCCGACGAGCTCGCCCTGAAGTGCGTCGGCAACACGCTCACTGCCTCCGCCGAGGTCATCCGGGAGAACTCCGCGGTGACCATGACCGTCGAGGAGATCGTGGACCGGCTGCTCACCGGAGTCTCCAGGTCCATGCGCGAGCACGTGCCGTGGCGACCCGGTGCCCGCGAGCTGCTTCAGTCGTGTGTCGCGGCGGGGATGCCGAACGCCCTGGTGACGATGTCCTACGACTCATTCGCGTCGGTGATGATCGACACGCTCCCGGAACAGACGTTTGCGGCGGTGGTGACCGGAGACATCGTGCGGCAGGGCAAGCCGCATCCGGAGCCCTACCTGACTGCTGCGGAGGCGCTGGGGGTGCAGCCGCAGGACTGTGTCGCGGTGGAGGACTCGGTGCCCGGAGTGCACTCGGCGCGCGCGGCGGGTGTGCCGACCATCGCCGTGCCGCACGTGGTCGAGCTGCCGCAGCTGAGTGGCGTCGTGCAGATCGACAGCCTGGTCGGCCTTACCGCCGCCGACCTGGGCGCGCTCGCGCTGCAGGCCATCGCAACCACGGGCGGCGGCAGGCCCTGATACCGGCTGGTTGAGCCGGCGGCGAACGGAGTGAGTCCGGCGTGTCGAAACCTCTTCGTCGGTGGGTTGAGCCGGCCCTGATACCGGTGGGTTGAGCCGGCGGCGAACGGAGTGAGTCCGGCGTGTCGAAACCTCTTCGTCGGTGGGTTGAGCCGGCGGCGAACGAAGTGAGTCCGGCGTGTCGAAACCTCTTCGTCGGTGGGTTGAGCCGGCGGCGAACGGAGTGAGTCCGGCGTGTCGAAACCTGGTGGGGGTTCGCGCGTGGGTGTCGGGGGTTTCGACGCGGCTCGCGCTTCGCGCTCCCCGGCTCAACCATCCGGGGGTGGGTTGAGCCGGCCCTGATTCCGGCTGGTTGAGCCGGCGGCGAACGGAGTGAGTCCGGCGTGTCGAAACCTGGTGGGGGTTCGCGCGTGGGTGTCGGGGGTTTCGACGCGGCTCGCGCTTCGCGCTCCCCGGCTCAACCATCCGGGGGTGCGGTGGACCGACCTCAGCCGGGGAGCACTCCCTGTTGCCGGATCAACCGCTCGAGCGGCCGCTACTCGTCGGTGACCGTCTCGGCTCCCGAACGCGACGGATCGACGGCAAGCTGGTCGGCCGAGCTCGGCAGCGGCGGGGGAGTGCCGCCCCAGGCGGGGCACAGGGCCTTGTGGGCGCACCAGTCGCACAGCTTGGTGGGGCGAGGCCGCCAGTCGCCCTGCTCGGCGGCCTGCTCGATCGCCGACCACAGGGCCTTGATCTTGCGCTCGGTCGCGATCAGCTCGTGCTCCGCGGGCTCGAACCGGACAATCTCACCGTTGCCGAGATAGACCAGCTGCAGCAGCGAGGGCACCACCCCGCGCAACCGCCACAGCACCAAGGCATAAAACTTCATCTGGAACAGCGCCTTGGCCTCGAAGGCCTGGCTGGGGGACCGTCCGGTCTTGTAGTCGACTACGCGGATCCGTCCATCGGGTGCGACATCCAGCCGATCGACGTACCCACGCAGGGTGAGTCCGTCAGCCTCGGTCTCGACATAGAGCTCGCGCTCGGCCGGCTCGAGGTGCTGCGGATCTTCGAGCTTGAACCACTCGTCGACCAGGCGCGCCGCGTCGTCCAGCCACCTCTGGAGGCCGTCCGGACCGTCCTCGACGAGCTGCGCCAGCTCGGCATCGTCCTCGACCAGCGAGGCCCACTGAGGTGCCAGCAGCGACTTGGCGTGCTGCGGGGTGCGCTCGGGGGCGGGCACGTCGAAGACTCGTTCCAGCACGGAGTGGACCAGGGTTCCGCGCGCCGCGGCCGGGCTGGGCGGCTCGGGCAACCGGTCGATCACCCGGAAGCGGTAGAGCAGCGGGCACTGCATGAAGTCGGAGGCACGACTTGGTGACAGTGCGGACCGCCGACTCGCGGAATGGTCCGGTTCGGTGCGGGCAGGAGCTCCATGCGGCATACGCCGACCTTATTGCGCAGCACCGACAGATAGCCTTCGGACCATGCCTTCGTCGACGCCGTCACGTGCTCCCGGGTGGCGGATCGGCTCCATCCGTGGGATCCCGATCTATCTTGGCCGCACCTGGCCACTGATCGCGGTCGTCATCGTGGTGACCTTCGGGCCGCAGGTCACCACGGTCGTTCCCGGTCTGGGCAACCGCGGCTACCTCGTGGCACTGCTCTACGCGATCCTCCTGCTGCTGTCCGTGCTGGCCCATGAACTCTCGCACGCGGTGGTGGGGCAGTGGTGCGGATACCGCGTGCGCCAGATCATGGCGGACCTCTGGGGTGGCCACACGGCGTACGACGCGGAGGACGGCTCACCGCTGTCCAGCGCGCTGGTGTCCGTGGTCGGCCCGGTGAGCAACGGTGTGCTGGCACTGCTGGGCTGGTTGCTGCTGCCGTCGGTGCCGGATGGTGTCCCGCGGCTGCTCACCATCGTCTTCGTGTGGTCCAACGCGTTCGTCGCGATCTTCAACGTCCTGCCCGGCCTGCCCTTGGACGGCGGGTTCCTCGTCGAGGCGGCGGTCTGGAAGGTCTCCGGGTCCCGACCGCTCGGGCTGCTGGTCGCCGGCTGGTGCGGCCGGGTGGTGACGGTGCTGCTGGTGGCTGGAGCCATCGGCTGGCCCCTGGTGCATGGGCACCGACCCAGCCTGATCACCGTCATCTGGGCGCTCTTCCTGGCCGGTTTCCTGTGGTTCGGGGCCGGGAACGCGGTGGCGCGCGCGACGGCAGAGCGGCTGTTCGCCCGCGTGCGGATCGCCGACGTGTTGCATCCGGTGTGCATCGCCGACGACCAGACGCTGGTGGCCCAGGTCCGCCCGGACATCGATGCCGCCGTGCGCGACCGGACCGGGAGGGTCTGGGGGTTGGCCACGGCGAGCGCGCGTCGGCAGATTCCTGCCGGTCAGGACAGGGTGCTGCCACTGCGTGCCGTGGCGCGGGTGCAGCCGGATGGCTGGGTCTGCGAGGTCGACGATCCGAATGTCGACGTGACCGAGCTGGTGCGGTCGGCACAGGAGGCCGGCGAGGGGGTGGAGCACATCCTGGTGGTCGACGTCGGGCAGCGCCCGCTGGGCGTCGTGTCGGTCGCCGAGCTGGGCGGGGCGCTTCGGCGAGCCGACGGGCACGCATAGACTCGCGCCTTGTGACGAATCAGGAAGACCGGGCCAGCCACGCTCCGACGGGCGCAGCGGCGCGCCGCGGCGTGTTCACCGTGGGCGAGCGAGTGCAGCTGACCGACCCCAAGGGACGAATGCATACCCTGACCCTGACGCCGGGCAAGCAGTTCCACACCCACCGTGGCCACCTGCTGCACGACGACCTGCTCGGTCGACCTGACGGGACCACCATCACCAATACGGCCGGTGTCGAGTACCTCGTGCTCCGTCCGCTGCTGTCCGACTACGTCTTGTCCATGCCGCGCGGCGCCGCGGTGGTCTATCCGAAGGACGCCGGCCAGATCATCACGATGGCCGATGTCTTCCCCGGCGCGCGGGTCGTCGAGGCGGGCGTCGGATCGGGCGCCCTGAGCATGTCTCTCCTGCGGGCCGTCGGCGACCAGGGCATGGTGCACTCCTTCGAGCGGCGCGAGGAGTTCGCGGACATCGCGCTCGCGAATGTACGCGCCTTCTTCGGCGCCGACCATCCCGCCTGGACCATCACCGTGGGGGACCTCGTCGAGAGCCTGCCGCACGAGGTCGAAGCCGCCACCATCGATCGGGTGGTGCTGGACATGCTGGCGCCATGGGAGTGTCTCGAGGCGGTCGGCGATGCACTGGCCCCGGGTGGTGTCTTGATCTGCTATGTCGCCACGGCAACACAGCTGTCGAAGGTCGCCGAGGAGCTTCGCGCCCACGGGGGCTACACCGAGCCGCAGGCCTGGGAGTCGATGGTGCGGGGCTGGCACCTGGAAGGCCTGGCGGTGCGGCCCGAGCACCGCATGCACGGACACACGGGATTCCTCATCACCAGCCGCCGGCTGGCCCCAGGGGTGCGGCCGCCGCTGCGCAAGCGGCGTCCCGCCAAGGGCGCCTACGGCGAGCAGGAGGACTCGACTGGAGAGGCGACGCAGCCTTCGTCGGCGTCCGCGGACCCCGAATGGATCCCGGAGAATGTGGGGGAGCGTCCGGTCTCCGACAAAAAGTTGCGCAAACTACGCCGCTCGATAGGCGAGCCGCCGAAGATGTAGGTGGCGCATCGGGTTAGGGTCGAAGTAGATCATTCGCCAAGCGCGATGCTCGACGAAGGAGGCCCGCATGAGCGAGCAGAAGCCGGACGGTCGGGGCGACGAGGATGCCGCACGGCACCTTCGCGAGGAGATCGAGGCCCTTCGGGAACGGGTGAGCTCCAGCCCGACCCGCAGCCGTGAGCTGGAGCAACAGATCATCCACCTCCAGTCGTCTCTGTCCACCTTGTCCACGCAGAACGAGCGGCTGGTGCGCACGCTCAAGCAGGCGCGGGAGCAGATCGTCACCCTCAAGAGCGAGGTGGACCGACTCGCTCAGCCGCCGTCCTCCTACGGCCTGATCATCGAGCCCACCGAGAACGGCACCGCCGACATCCTCAGCAGCGGGCGCAAGATGCGCGTGGCCGTGAGCCCCTCGATCGAGCCCGATCAGGTGGTGGCCGGGCGTGAGGTCATGCTCAACGAGGCACTGAACGTCGTGGCCGTCATGGGCTACGAGCGGGTGGGCGAGCTCGTCCAGGCCAAGGAGTTGCTCGAGCATGACCGCGTCCTGGTCGTTGCGCACGGCGATGAGGAGAGAGTGTGCCGGCGCGCGGACAGCATACGGGAGCGGGTTATTCGGGCCGGTGACTCACTGCTGCTCGACAGCCGCAGCGGTTTCGTCTTCGAGGTCATCCCCAAGGCCGAGGTCGCCGACCTTGTGCTGGAAGAGGTCCCCGACATTCGGTATGAGGACATCGGCGGGCTGGCCGGCCAGATCGACCAGATCCGTGACGCCGTCGAGCTGCCCTACCTGCACGCGGATCTCTTCCGTGAGCACGCGTTGCGTCCGCCCAAGGGTGTGCTGCTCTACGGCCCACCCGGATGCGGCAAGACCCTGATCGCCAAGGCAGTCGCGGCGTCCCTGGCTCGCAAGGTCGCCGAGAAGACCGGCCAGAGCGAGATGAAGAGCTACTTCCTCAACATCAAGGGGCCCGAGCTTCTCAACAAGTACGTCGGTGAGACCGAGCGACACATCCGGCTGATCTTCCAACGCGCCCGGGAGAAGGCCTCAAACGGGGCACCGGTCGTGGTCTTCTTCGATGAGATGGAGTCGCTCTTCCGCACCCGAGGCTCCGGTGTGTCCTCCGACGTGGAGACGACGATCGTGCCGCAGCTCCTGGCTGAGATCGACGGTGTCGAGAGGCTGGAGAACGTCATCGTGATCGGGGCCTCCAACCGCGAGGACATGATCGACCCCGCGATCCTGCGGCCGGGCCGGCTCGACGTCAAGATCAAGATCGAACGCCCGGATGCGGAGAGCGCCCGCGACATCTTCAGCAAGTACCTCGTCCCGAGCCTGCCACTACATGCCGATGATGTGGCCGAGAACGGCGGGTCCAAGGAGGACACCGTCGAGGCGATGATCCAGGCGACGGTCGAGCGGATGTATACCGAGATCGAGGAGAACCAGTTCCTGGAGGTCACCTACGCCAGTGGCGACAAGGAGATCCTCTACTTCAAGGACTTCAACTCCGGCGCGATGATCCAGAACATCGTCGACCGGGCGAAGAAGATGGCGATCAAGGACCAGCTGACGCTTGGGGCCAAGGGCATCCGGATCGATCACCTGCTGAAGTCCTGTGTGGACGAGTTCAAGGAGAACGAGGACCTGCCCAACACGACCAACCCGGACGACTGGGCGCGCATATCCGGCAAGAAGGGTGAGCGGATCGTCTACATCCGCACCCTGATCGACGGCAAGAACGGTACGACACCGGGCCGTGCGATCGACTCGGTCAAGGGCACCGGACAGTACCTCTAACTGCTCCCAGGAGAGACTCAGGCACCTTATAGGGAGATGGCAGATACTCGGCACCGAGTCGTATGCCAAGCCCGATCCACAGGAAGATGGTGCCTGCTCGTGATCTCCGCTGATCGTCGCCGTTCGTCGCTGGACCCGTCGGACGGCCAGGTGCCGCTCGTCGGCCGGTTCTTCCCGTTGCCGCTCGCCGCCAAGGTCCCCGAGATTCTGGTCGTCTTCTGGGTCGTGAAGATCTTGACGACGGCCGGCGGCGAGGCGACCTCGGACTACCTGAAGATCTGGGGCAACCTCAAGGGTGGCGGCATCGAGTTGGCGCTGTTCGCCATCGGGCTCGTTCTGCAGTTCGGCACGCGACGCTACCGGGCCTTCGCCTACTGGTTCTTCGCGTATGCCATCGCCATCATCGGCACCGGCGTCTCGGACTTCCTCCACCTCGACGTGCACATCCCCTACGCCGGAACCACGCTGCTGTGGGCGGTTGTCCTGGCGATCATCTTCCTGCTGTGGTACCGCAGCGAGGGCACGCTGTCCATCCACAGCATCACCACGCAACGCCGCGAGGCCTTCTACTGGGCAACTGTGGGCGCCACCTTCGCGCTGGGCACCGCGCTCGGCGACTACACCGCCATGTCGCTCAACCTCGGCTATCTGACCTCAGGGATTCTCTTCACCGTGGCCATCGCGCTGCCGGCGTTGGCATGGTGGAAGTTCGGGCTGAACCCCATCGCCGCGTTCTGGGCCGCCTACGTCGTCACCCGACCCCTCGGGGCGTCCTTCGCCGACTACATCAGCAAACCGCGCGCTCTGACCGGGCTCAACTTCGGCGATGGATACACCTCAATAGCGTTTGCGGTTGCGGTCCTGCTCCTCGTCGCCTATTTGGCCGTCGCCAGGTCCGACATCCAACGGCCGTCCAAGGCGTCGGGCACCACGGAGGAGCAGCGCGAGGTCGAGGCACGACCTGGGTCCTAACGGGACGCGGTCAGGGCAGGTTGGGCTCTGGATGCTCGGCCGCGAAATTCTCGTAGGCCGTGTCATCGAGGAGACCTTGGTCCACGAGCCATTCGACGGCGCGGCGCTTGGCCCGGTTGTCACGCAGGGCGTGCCACGGTGCGATGAGCTCTGGATGGTGTTCGTAGAGCTGGTCCTTGAAGCGACGAAACGCGCCTCGGCCCTCAAGCGCCTTGGCCAGACGTCGTCCGGCCGCAGCGTCGCTGATGCCCTCGGCAAAGTCGGCCATGTCCTGATACCAGATGTACGACGGGATGGGATCAATGGGAAGGAGATCCAACTCGTCGACGTCAACGGGGTTCTCGCCATCTATCCCGGTGTCGCTGGTCCAGAACGTCACCTCGCCCGTTCGCGGGTCGATCAGCCAGCAGTGCTCGTAGTCCGACTGATCCGCGAGTGCGGTCGCGATCTCATCCAGGTCGATGCCACTCAACTCAAGCATCCATTCAGGCTATAACCGGGGTGCACTGTGCGCACCGCTTGGCTGATGGCCTCCCGTTCGCGATGGTGCGACGCGCTCTCGGGCTGCGTGGTGGCTGTGGCTCATGACTTGTGCGCGTCGGTGCCCGTAGTCTCTGGGCATGAGCGAACGCGTAGCGGTGTACATCGACTTCGACAACGTAGTCATCTCTCGCTACGACGACATACACGGCAAGCAGGCATGGCGCAAGGACGACCCGCGGCAGCACGGACAGTCCGCAGGTCCCAAGGATCCGCTGGACCTGAAGTTGGCTGCGGCACGCGTCGACTTCAGCGCGATCATCGACTTCGCCGCCTCGTTCGGAAGCGTCTCGCTGAGCCGCGCCTACGCCGACTGGTCGGTCCCGGCGAATGCGTCCTACAAGACCGAGCTGATCGAGCGCTCGCTGCACTTGGTCCAGCTGTTCACCGCGTCCGGGGTCAAGAACGGTGCGGACATCAGACTCGCCGTCGACGCCGTCGAAGACCTGATGCGCCACCCCGAGATCACCCACGTCGTCCTGGTCGCCGGCGACTCCGACTTCGTGCCGCTGGCCCAGAGCTGCAAGCAGCTCGGCAGGTACGTCGTGGGTATCGGCGTCGCCGGTTCGACGAGTCGGGCGCTTGTTTCGGCCTGCAACGAGTTCATCGACTACGCCCACCTGCCCGGTGTGACACCGTCCGCGCCGGCAGCGAAGAAGGCAGGCGCCGCGAAGAAGTCGCCAGCAAAGAAGGCCACCAAGACCTCGGTCAAGGAGTCCCCTGAGACAGCGGCCACCAATCTGTTGGTGCGCGCGATCCGCGTCGGCCTGCAGAAGAGTGACGATGATTGGGTTCATGCCGCCGGCGTCAAGAGCCAGATGCAACGGATGGACCCCGCATTCACGGAGAAGTCGTTGGGCTTCTCATCATTCCGCGCCTTCGTCGAGTCCCGCGGCGACCAGGTCATGTCGAAGGTCGCCGACAACGGCCAGCTCACGGTGCGATTGCCCTGAACGGCGGTATCTCCCAGGGCGTGGGTCCCCTTGAACGACCGCCTGTCATAGCCGGCGCTGATCCCCATGACTCCGACGGAATCCACGTTGAGCAGGTTCCCATCCTCGGACGAGCGGATCGCGGTATAGCGGACTGGTCGACGTCATGCCATCGGCGTGCCGTGAGCGTGTGTGGTGAGCTGCCGCACCTGGTAGCCGCCAAGCCGGCCATCCTGTCCGTGCGCGGTGAAAGGATGGCCCTATGGCCGACCAGGAGATGCCGGAGGAGTTGGCTGGTCAGCCGGTGATCTCGTTCGCCACCGTGCCGGACTGCGAAGCATGGTTCGCCGAGCACCACGCCAATCACCGCGGCTTCCGCCTCCAGATCGGGAAGGTGGGCGCAGCGGAGACGGTCAGCTACGCCCAGGCGTTGATCAAGGCCGGTCGCATGCGACCGGCCGGGCAGGCGCAGGTCGACGCGGCGAAGGCCGGTGGGCGGCGGCCTGTGCCGGCCAGAAGAGCGCGACCGTCCCCGATGACTTGGCCGCCGCACTCGCGGCCGACCTGAAGGCCAAGGCGTTCTTCGAAACACTCACGGGTGCCAACCGGTATGCGATCCTCTACCGCGTCCACGATGCGAACAAGCCCGAGACCCGGACCGCGCGCATCGCCAAGTTCGTCGAGATGTGCCACAACCACGAGACCGTCCACTGACTGCCGGCCAGCATGGACAGTGCCCAGCCAAAGAACCGAGGCACGACGACTCTCACCTCGACGCGTGGTACGGGGTTGCGCGTCTTCGGTTCGGTGATCACGAGTCGATTCGATCCCGACCGGAGTGACATTGACTTCTTGGTCGACTTCCTTCCGGCGGTCCACGATCTGCTCGGCCACTACCTAGCGCTCAACGAGGAGTTGGCCCGGATTGTCGGTTGCAAGGTCGACCTGGTGATGTCGGATGCCGTCGAAACCCACACTTCGCGGCTGAGGCCTTCCGGACCGCCCAGGACGTCTATGCGGCCCAGATCTGACGCGCTTCTCTGGGATCTGGAGACAGCCGCGAAACGGATCCAGGGGTTCGTGGCGGGCAAGTCTTGGCAGGACTACAGCAATGACGTCGTGCTCCGATCTGGCGTCGAGCGGCAGTTCGAGATCGCAGGGGAGGCGCTGAATGTGCTCCGGCATATCGACGCAGCGACCGCTGACCGTGTGCCGAACGTGCATTAGGTCGTTGGCATGCGAAACATCCTGATCCACGGGTATGCGGAAGTGAACAACCTGACCGTCTGGCGGGCGGCCACGGAGAGTCTTGATGAGTTGATGACAGCTGTTGAGACGATCCTTGCGGAGATCGGATCGCCGGACTGCGGACTGTGATCGGTTGGTTGAGGTCGACTTGTCCTGACGTGAGTCGGTAGCCGGTCGTTCTTGGTCCGGTGGTGGCTCCGTGATCCACCACGCGGCGGAATGGCGCGTTCGACCAAGGCTGCGGTCGCGTCCAGCGGCGACGCGTCGGCCAAATCCTTGACCGACTCGGCCGCTTGAACCAGATCGCGCCGGGCCCTCCCGGAGCACGTCGCCCAACGAGGTATGGCGGGCTTGCACAGCCAGGTCGGTGATCGCGGCGATGGCGGTATCGAACAGTCTGGATGCATCGACCACGCACATGTCGTCGCGGGGTCGTGCCGGCGGCCCGGTGGGAGGTCATCACCGGTCGCCTCCCATCTGTGTGGTCGTTCCTAGATGTGTTCAATTCTCGAGGTGGTCACCGACAAGCCTCCGTGACGTAACCGCAGGGGTTTGAGGTGTTTCCGAGCATCTGTATCTCAAGGACCGATCCGGTTTCGGTAGAGTTGGCTCTTCGTTACGTGATGTACCAGAGGACCGACATGGTGGTGGCATGAACACGCTCCGCGGACTCTTCGTTGCTCCGTTCGATGCCCTAGCCGACCCCCGGGTGATCGGCGACTTGGCTGCCAAAGCCGAGGCGGCCGGCTGGGACGGGTTCTTCATCTGGGACCACCTGCAGTACGGCGACCGGGTGGACGCCATCGCCGATGTGTGGACGTGCTGCGTGGCTGTTGCGATGCGGACCGAGCGGTTGTTGTTCGGCCCGATGGTGACCCCGCTGCCGCGCCGTCGCCCACAGGTCCTGGCCAGGCAGGCAGCCAGCTTGGCGGTGCTCTCCGGTGGCCGGCTCGTTCTCGGCTTGGGGCTGGGCGACGACTGGGTGGGGGAGTTCAGCTCGTTCGGCGACGAGGCGGACCCTCGGGTGCGCGGACGGATGCTTGACGAAGGGCTCGAGGTCCTTTCCGCGCTGCTGTCCGGAAGGCCGGCAGACCACGAAGGAACTCACTATGTCGTCCGAGACGCTTGCTTCCGCCCAGCTCCTGCGGTGCCGATCTGGCTGGCGGGACGGTTCGGCAATCGTGCGCCGATGCGCCGCGCCGCAAGGTATAACGGGTTCTTCGTCATCGGTTTGGACACCCCGGAGGACCTCCAAGTGGTGACCGCTGGTCTCGCCGACCATGACCCGGCGCCCGGGTTTGACGTGGTGCTCGACCTTCGGCCCGAGCAGGACCCCGCCCCATGGTTGGACCGCGGCGCCTCGTGGGTGCTGACCCGGATCGGTCCGTTCGACATCAATCTCGCAGACGTGCAACGGATCGTCGAGGCGGGTCCGGGATCCGCAACGTCCAACCACGATGCCCCAAGTGCTACATGACCCGAGTCGTCCGCAGTTGCGGTCGCCAATCTGACACGCGGCGGAGTGACTCGTGTTCGAAATCGTCTGGCGGCGGATCGCAGCTCCAGGGCCGAGCAGGCAGCGCGCATCCCCATCCCATTCGAACGGCTCCGGCGCCTCGTGAACCGGCCGGTCAAGCCACTTTGAGTACGTGCTGCGCCAGGTGAGCGGCCGTCGGAGGCCTCAGGCACGGCATGGAGCGACGGTGGTCGTTGCGCTGTTCCACCATCATCCGCCGCGAACACTGTCCGTTCGGCGTTGCCGGTGAGCCGCCCGCGACCTCGTCGTTCCACACTTCGCTGTGGGTGGAAATGGGGCTCGGTGTTTCACCCACTACCGTTGTCAGGTGAGTGATGAAGCGAACGGGGCCCCGGTGGCACGCGAGATGCCGACTTTCGCCGAACTCGGGTTGCCCGAGAAAGTGCAGGCCGTGCTGCGCGACGTCGGCTACGAGACCCCGTCGGCGGTGCAGGCCGCGACTATCCCGCCGCTGCTTGAAGGCCGTGACGTCGTCGGCGTCGCGCAGACCGGCACCGGCAAGACGGCGGCGTTCGCGCTGCCGATCCTGTCCCGCCTGGACCTGACGCAGAAGGCGCCGCAGGCGCTCGTGCTCGCCCCGACGCGCGAGCTCGCACTGCAGGTGTGCGAGGCCTTCGAGAAGTACGCCGCCCGCCTCAAGGGCGTCAAGGTCCTGCCCGTCTACGGCGGCCAGGGGTACGGCGTACAGCTCTCCGCGTTGCGCCGCGGAGTCCATGTGGTCGTCGGCACCCCCGGCCGCATCATGGACCACCTCGACAAGGGCACTCTCGACCTGACCCAGCTGCGCTTCCTGGTCCTCGACGAGGCCGACGAGATGCTCAAGATGGGCTTCGCCGAGGACGTCGAGACAATCCTGGCTGACACCCCCAGCGACAAGAACGTCGCGCTGTTCTCGGCCACCATGCCGGCCCAGATCCGCCGGCTGTCGAAGAAGTACCTCAACGACCCCGTCGAGATCACCGTCAAGGGCAAGACGTCCACGGCGGCCAACATCACCCAGCGCTACCTCACGGTCAGCTATCCGCAGAAGGTTGACGCTCTGACACGGATCCTCGAGGTCGAGAACTTTGAGGGCATGATCGTCTTCGTCCGCACCAAGAACGAAACCGAGACCCTGGCCGAGAAGCTGCGGGCCCCAGGGGTCTGGACACGTAGCGTCTCGGCTGGGTCGGATTCCATTGTGATGTAGGGGATTTCCCTGCGCGTGTCCCGCGCTTTGATGCCTTGAACCTGGGATAATGAGTACATGAATCA
>NZ_VCQV01000045.1 GCF_007845645.1 Leekyejoonella antrihumi | reverse complement strand
GGAAGGTGCTCCTCGAACTGGATCAGATAGGGACTTCGCAATCACTATCTTCCCAGGTCAGGGGCACTTTTCAGCTCACGCCACGCACTCCGCGACCCTCACCCGATGAAATCCCCGGGCTAACTCCTAGGTTGTCTAAGCGTTCGAGTGCGGGGTATAGCGTTGTAATTCCCTCGCCTTCGCCGATGTGCACTTTAGATGTGACGATCGTAACTTGCGCGGACCCCGAGTCAATAAGGGCTTCAGCGAGCATTATCGAGTCGCGTCGGCCAAGCTCGTCGTAGACCACCACACGGCCAGGAATTCGCCGGCCCCGCAAGACTTCGTCTGGGGATGCTGTTTGAACGCTTCCGTCAGTCGTGATGGCGGTTTCGTCGTGCTGCCGACCACCGGTTGCTACGATGAAGACGTCGGCGTTTAGCCCTTCTGAGCCGCCAACGTCCGTGTTCGTTTGGACGACGACTCCGAGGCGATTGAGTTCGTTCTGCCACCAGCCGAGGAGCCGACTGTACTCCCGGTAGGCCGGAACCTGCGCCCATAAGCGTAGCAAGCCCCCGAGCTCTCCAGATCGTTCGAATAGCGTGGTTCGCAGCCCAATGGATGCCAAGCGTCGAGCTGACTCGAGACCAGCCGGGCCTGCGCCGATGACGACAGCAGAGTGCTCACCGGGGACTAGTTCGGTGTCGGTTGGCTGTGTGATCTGTGGGTTGACAATGCAACTGACAGACTGATGGTTCAACGACAGATTGATACAGTCATTTGCACCGACGCAAGGCGTGACTTCGGCGATGCGGCCTGCGCGTGATTTTGGTAGCAATTCGGGATCAGCGATGTGCGCCCGGACCATCCCGACCAAATCCGCGTCGCCCGATGCGATGATCTCGGCCGCGAGGGCGACAGACGTTACCCGGCCGACACAGCAGACCGGAAGATCAGGAACAGCGTCTTTCACTACTCTGGAGAGACTACGGAACAGCCCATGCGGCGCAGGCGTGGGTGGCCAGTGCTTTATGCGTGGGAGGCGATGCGTATTGTCCCCGGCAATGACGCTTATATAGTCTATTTGGCCGGTGTCGGCCAGTCTGCGGGCGATCACTGCTGCATCCTGAGGGTTTACCCCTCCAGGTATCATCTCGTCGGCGCATAGACGGACCCCAACGATTCGATCCGGTCCGAGAGCTCGGCGGACCTCGGCGAGGGCCCGAAGCGGCAGTTCGGCTCGGGTATCTGGTGCACCGCCAAACTGGTCTGTTCGTCTGTTGGCCTTTGGGGATAGAAATGCCGCAAGGAGCAGACCGTGTGCCATGGTGACTTCAACGCCGTCCAAACCACCACGCCGACAACGATCTGCGGCAGCGCCGTAGGCCGCTACGATGCGCTGGATATCGGATTCGGTTGCTGGTCGGGATACTTCGCCTGAGAGTTCAGAGAGGCCCCAAGACGGTCCGATCACATCATCGACGCCTTCATCGGTCGGGCCGGCGTGGGCTAACTGCGCGAGCATGAGCCCGCCATTCGCATGCACTGCGTCGGAGAGCCTTTGGTAGCCAGGGACGATAGTTTCGTCGACGTTCAGCAAACTCCGGTCCGGCCGCCATAGACCCGACGGAAGGATAGGCGTTGCGCCTGTTATCTGCATTCCTACCCCGGCTTTAGCGAGTCGCCGGTGGTACGCGACGTATCGTGGTCCTGGAACTCCGTTATCCGCAAGAGCTGGCTGGTGCGCCGGCACGTAAACTCTGCAGCGCAGTGTTCGAGGCCCTACCTTGAATGGCTGATATATGGCATTCAGATCGGAGGTACTAGATGCTCCGGTGGCTTCCGTTTCCATATGATTTCGACATCTCTTTCGGTGCTAAGTCCGTAGAATTGGCAGCCCTCACTCAGGCTGTCAGTCAGGTCGTCAGTTGCCGGTAACTAGTAACTGCCAAGGTATCCCTCCTGCCAGCCTGTGACAAGAGGGAGGAGTTGACTCGCAAGAGCCGGCTTCACGATTGAGCGGCTCGGATAGTCATGTCGCGTTCGTCGGCGGTGATGCGGGTAGGCGGGCTGGTGTCGACGCACCCTGGCCCCGTTGACGTTCACCGACCAGCACCCACCCGGCAAGTACCGACCCCGTCGCCCCCGCGCACCGGTCCACGCAAGCGGCTCGCAAGGCCTCCCGCCACCACGACGACAACGGCGAGCCCGTCCGATCATTCCGCGACCTGCTGACCCACCTGGCCACCCTGACCCGCAACGACCTGCAATACGGCGGCCCCGACGGGCCGATCATCCCGACTCTCGCCGCGCCCACATCCACCCAACGACGCGTCTTCGACCTGCTGGACACCCCGATCCCCACCAAACTGCAGTAGACAGAACCACACCCACCACAAATCGATGAACCCCCTGGTCAACAGGGGGTTCATCAGGGACTATCGCAAATTTGGTCGGGTGGCCCGGGGGAATTGCACCCCCGGGCTCCCACAGTTCCGTACGTGACAGTCTCCCGTCATACGGCTCTTGTCGTCCTGGTCATCTGACCGCCGGTTTCACCCAGGCCCAGTGCGCGAAGTCCCGCGGCCGCTTTGCGGCAGCTTCCATGAGGACTCGGGACTGTCGCAAATTTGGCTCTGGATCACTTTTGGTGGTGGTTCATCCCAGGAGGATTCGGTGTCGTAGTAGCTGGAAGCCTGCCCGGCCGGACATCTGCCGTTTGATTGCCTTCGTGCGCGTGTTCGCGCCCTCCGTCTTACCGTTGTGATGCGAGGTGGACACCGCGGCGACCACCGCCGCGTGGTCCAGCTCGAGGCCACTCGCGAAGGACCGCAGGTGCGGCAGGTCCGCGGCCTGCACGCCGCGGATCCACTCATCCAGCCTGGCAGCGTTGGCCTTCCGTGGTCTCAGCAGCTTCGCGAACGACCTCACCTGCTCGCGAAGTGCAGCGACCTCGGGGCATGCCGCGGCGATCCGGTCAAGGAGCTCGCGTTGCTGCCTGGTCAGGTTCTGGGGCTTGGTCAGCAGCAGACGGGTGGCCCGCCGCGGGGACAGGTGTGCGCGGTCTTGCTCGGCGCGGCCCTGATTCAGGTACCTGGTCAACAGGTTCGCGCTGCCGGGGTACCCCAGGTCACGGATCTCGGCCAGTAGCTGGGTGACCTTCACGCCGGGGTCCTCGGTGCGGCGGCGCCGCAGATGCTGGTGGCAAGGTAGGCACCATGACCACGTGAGCCGCCCAGTCTCCCGCCTCACCGGGGACGGGCACGGGCGCGCACCTCGACACCAGGCCAGGCGCGGTCACGGACGCGATCGACGTGTTCCTGGCGGCGCGGGCCGCGGCGAAGCCAAGCCCGCACACGCGGGCCGCGTACCGGCGTGACCTCACCGGGATCCTGGCAATCATCGCCCACCAGGCCGGCGGCGAGTTTGACGAGGTGACCGTGGAGGATCTGACACCACGGGTGCTGCGGGAGGCGTTCGCCGCGTTCGCGGGAACTCACGCGAAGGCCTCGATCGGCCGGGCCTGGTCCACCTGGAACCAGTTCTTCGCGTTCCTGGTCGCCGACGGGTACCGGGACGGCAACCCGATGGCCGCCGTCCCCAAGGCTCACCCCCGCTCCACCGGCCCGAAACCGCTGACCGGCACCGACACCGTGCAACGGCTGCTCACGTCGGCGGCCCTGCCCCGTCCGGACGCGCGAAACCCATGGCCCGAAAGGGACCTGGCTGTCCTGGCCACACTGCTGCTGACCGGGCTGCGGTCCGCGGAGCTGCTGTGCCTGAAGGTCTCATCGATCACCGGCGGCCCGGGTGAACGGCGCATCCGGGTGGTCGGCAAGGGCAGCAAGGCCCGCACCGTGCCCATCGAAGACGCGCTGCAGCAAGTCATCGACGCCTACCAGGCCTCTCGCCGGGAACAGTTCCCCGCCAAACGGATCGGCGCCCGATCGGCCCTGTTCGTCGACCACCACGGCAAACCCCTGCAGCGCAGCGGCCTGCAGTACCTGGTCGCTACCGGGCTGCGCGCCGCCGGGGTCGCCGACCACCGCTCCCCTTACGCCTTGGTGCATGCACTCCGGCATACCTTCGCGACTACGCTCGCTCAGCACGGCACCAGCGCCCGAGAGCTCATGACCCTGCTCGGGCATGCATCGATGGCCACCAGTCAGAACTACATCGACGCCACCGCCGTCGAACAACGGGCCGCGGCCGCAGCCAACCCGATGTACCAGGCACTCAACCGGCCCGCACGGTAGACGCAGCAGCCGTCCTCGCACGGCGAGGCGGACTCACCCAGCGAGCAGCGCAGCACCCGTCGCGTCACCGCGCGGCCAACCGCGAAGACATCGACGGCCGTGGCACCCAGATCGCCACCACCAACTGCCGTCCGCGGGCTCCACAACAGCGCGATCGTGCGCGGAAGCCTCCGACAAACCGGCCACTCGCCCGTTGGGCCGATCGGCGCCTCTATCCTGCATCCAGGGCCCCCGCGTGCCTCACGTGCCTCACACCCGAAATCGCTGCCCCACCAGGCAAAACGCAAAATCCACTACAGATAACGTTCGCGACCCGGCTGGCCGAGGACGGCGCCACCGCCAGCGAGATCATGGCCCTACTCGGACACGCGTCCTTGACTACCAGCAGGCGTACATCGACACCACCGCCATCGAACAACGCCGCTCCGCCGCCGCCAACCGCACCTACCAAGCCCTAGACCACCTGCCCCACTGACCGCAGGTCGGACAGCCTGCGGTTGCCCCGGGGCTGACCGGCCCCTATTCCGTGATCTCTCTACTCACTTGGCCGCGGGAGGGCCCCGAAATTTGATGGTGCGCTACGAGGACATCCTGGTCGACGGTATCGGTGCTCTGACGATCAGTCTGGCTATCCCGTTCGCCCTGACCATCGCCGGTATCGTCCTTGGCGACAAGATGCATGGTGGGCCAGCCGTCCGACTCGGCTCGTCGGCTCACTGCGACCTTCTGCGGCCTGCGCGGTCGCGGTGTCCACGCCGACTCGAGTAGCAATCACGGTCAGGGTCAGCTTCCACTCGGTGCGTCCACAGATCCGGATGGCGACCGGGTCGGTGAGCTTATAGGGGCTCTTGGGGGCCGATGTCTAACGGGTCGTCGAACTTTGCTGAGCCGAGACGAGGGACGACTCCCATTGACAAGCCTCAGATGGTGAGACGGGGCTACGAATGGTGTTGTGTTTGCAGCATAATTCATGACGTGATGCATCTTGGGTGCGCGGCTACCACCGCTGCGGCGATTATCGACTAGCGCGTCGGATCTTTTCCGGCGCGCGTGCCTCCCGTTACCTCGGGAGGTTTTTTCGTTCCCGGGCAGCATCCCCGCCCGGAGCGAGCGGCGGAGAGGCGTCAGCAAATGCCCGAAGATCACTTCGCAGAGGGAATACGGTCAACGGGGCCCGTGGAGCTTTCTCCACGGGCCCCGTTCTGGCACATGAGTTCCACTCGAAGTAGGAGGTGACGCCAGCTGCGTCATCCCTCCGATAACTCGTTCCCGCTCGATGGCCTGGCGTGCCCTGCACGATGCGCGGTCGCCTCGGTGACGCGGCGTGTGGTCTTGTCGCCGAGATCAACCGATCTCGGCGACAACGGCATCGCCAAGTTCTCGGGTGAATGCGGCCGTCCCTGACGTGTTGACTTGCTGCAACGCGTTGTTGACGGCAGCGTCACACGCGGCGGCGGCATCGGCGTGCCCGAGGTTCTCCAGCATCATCGCCACGGACAAGATCGCAGCCGCCGGGTTCGCGGTCCCGGTGCCGGCGATGTCCGGCGCCGATCCGTGCACGGGTTCGAACATGCTGGGTGCGCTTCCATCGAGGTTGAGGTTAGCGCTTGCTGCGGTGCCGAGACCTCCTTGGATACCCGCGCCGAGGTCGGACAGGATGTCGCCGAACAGGTTGTCCGTGACGATCACGTCGTAGCGTTGAGGTCGCTGCAGTAGGTGGAGGCACATCGCATCGACGTGGGCGTAGTCAACGTCGACGTCGGGGAACTGGGTGCTGATTCGTTCGATTGCCTGCATCCAGAGCTGACCCGCGTCCAGGAGGATGTTGGTCTTGTGGCACAGGGTCAGGTGGCGCCGCCGCTGGCGTGCGAGCGTGAACGCGTAGCGCACTGCGGTCTCTGTTGCGGTCATGGTCGTGATTGAGGTGTGTACGGCGACCGCGGTCTGCTGTCCGGTGTGTGCGCTGGTGCCGGTTCCGACGTAGAGTCCTTCGGTGTTTTCCCGCACGATGACGAAGTCGCATCCTGTCGGTCCGACATCGCGTAGTGGGCTGGGGATCCCAGGGCGGGTCTTGCAGGGGCGCACGTTGACGGGCTGCCGAAATCGGGTCCGTAGGGCGACGATGATGCCGCGTTCGAGGATCCCCGGAGTCACGCGTGGGTCCCCGAGGGCGCCGAGAAGTATTGCGTCACTGTGTGCCAGCGTGTCGATGGCGGCCGCGGGAAGGATCGCGCCGTCACGTAGGTAGGCCTCGGCGCCAAGGTCTACCTGCGTCACGGAGGCTCCAAGGGCGAACCGCTGATCGAGTGCGCGAAGAACCTTGAGTGCTTCGGCGATCACTTCAGGCCCGATTCCATCGCCGGGAATTACGGATATCTGCATCATTGGGTCCGTTCAGCCGTCGGAGGTGGTTCCCAGGAACAGTTCCTGCAGGCGCTCTCGGGGGAAGTCGCCTGGTGTACCGCGAGCGATGACGGTTCCACGGTTGAGGACAATGACCTGATCGGCAATGCTGAGTGGCGGGGTGAGGACTTGTTCGATCACGATGACCCGAGTGCCCCGCTCCGCCATCCGGCGCAGCGCAGTCAGGATCTCTGGGATGAGCCGCTGGGCCACGCCGAGCGATGGTTCATCGCACATCAGCAGCTGGGGCTCACCGATGAACGCCTGGGCGAGTGCGAGAAGCTGTTGCTGGCCCCCGCTGAGCTCACGGGCTGGCTGGCGTAGACGCTCGCGCAGGATCGGGAACAGGTCGAGGACGTCCTCGAGGCGTTGTGGGAACTGGGCGGCGTCACTTAGCGCGAGCCGCCCGAGCCGAAGGTTCTCGTGAACGGTCAGTTCGGGGAAGACGCGGTGGCCTTCGAGCACGAGCCGGACCCCGTTCCGCACGAGCTTGTCCGGTCGTTGGTTGCTGATGCGCTGTCCGTCGAGACTGATCGTGCCGTGGGTCGGGGTGACAAACCCGGCGATGCACTTAGCGAGGGTGGTCTTGCCGGCGCCGTTCGGGCCCACGATGGCCAGTAGTTCGCCCGGGTTCACCTGCAGCGAAACGCCGTTCAGCGCCGGCACGCGACCGTATCGTGCGCTGATGTCATCAACGTTGAGCATTGGAGACGCCCCCTAGCAGTGAGTCGATCACCGGGTCGTCGGCCAGCGCTGACGGGGTGCCGGTGCGCACGACCTTGCCCAGCTCCATGACCGAGACCGTGTGGGCGATGTTCCACACCAGTGTGAGGTCATGTTCGACCAGCAGGACCGCGACCCCGTCTTGTGCCAGCCGGGTCAGTACCTGGCCGAGTTCGTCACGCTCGCTGGCGGACAGGCCGGCTGCAGGCTCGTCGAGTAGCAGCACCGAGGGGCGTCGGGTCAGTACCCTGTACAGCTCGGTGAGGCGGCGCTGGCCGTGGGTCAGGGCCTGAGCGCTGGTCTGGTCCCAGCGTTGCCAGGTGTCGAGGTCCTGGTGGTCAGGTGGGGTGTCTAGGTGCAGGTTCTCTTGGAGTGACATGTCCTCGAACACGCGCGGGGCTTGGAACGTGCGACCGAGCCCGTTGCGTGCGCGGCGGGTCGCCGACAAGGTGGTGATGTCTTGACCTGTTACGTGCACCGAGCCACGGTCGAGGGTAATGAAGCCCGAGATGGCGTTGAGGAGAGTGGTTTTGCCGGATCCGTTGGCGCCTACCAGCCCATGCACGGTGCCCGCGTGGATCTCGAGGCTGGCACCATCGAGCGCATGGACGTTTCCAAATTGTCTGGCCGCGTCGGTCACGGTCAAGGCGGGCTCGTCGCTGCGTCGGCTCTCCAGTGGTGCATCGGCATGGTGGCTGAGCATCGCCTCGGAGAGCCGCTCGCCCAGGTCTGGGTCAATTGTTCCGGCCGAGGCGAACCGTGACCGGAGGAAGCCGATGATGCCGTCGGGGAAGATGAGCATGACGATGAAGGCGATGCACCCGTAGATCAGCAGCCGGTATTGCGCGAGGCCGGAGAAGACGACGTTCGGGACGAGGTAGAGCAGGTAGATGCCCAGCAGGGGCCCGACGATGCTTCCTGCGCCGCCGACGATGACGGCGAAGTAGAACAGGATCGACAGGGTGAACGGGAACGCCCCGGGGCTGATGAAGCCCGTGGCGGGCACGTAGAGCGCACCGCACAGGGACGCGCCGAGGCTGGCAAGTCCGAACGCTGCGAGGCGCAGTACCCCGGGACGCATTCCCAAGCTGGCGGCTGCTTCGGGGCTGTCGGCCGCGACTTTCAAGTGTCGGCCGAACCGGGATGCCCTCACGACGGCGTGGATCACGAAACTTAGTGCCGCCAAGATGATGGCCACGATGTCCACCCAGTTCATGCCCCAGACCGTGGTGGTGTACATCCCGGGGCTGACGACCGGTATCCCGGATGCGGCATGGGTGAAGTCGTTGTAGTTGAGCAGCATGGCCGGCAGTACGACGGCGACCGCCAGGGTGATAAAGCCCAAATAGTAGCTTTGCACGCGCAGCGCAGGCAGCGCGGTGACGGTCCCGAACACGAACCCGATGACCACGCCGATCGCCAGGGACAGCCAGAAGTTCAGCCCGCAGATGGTCGCTGCCATGCCTTCGGTGTAGGCGGCGGCGCCGAAGACGGCGGCGAGTCCGAAGTGTATCTGTCCTCCTTCGCCGCGCAGAATGTTCAAGAAGACCGCGGCCGCGACATAGAGGTCGACCAGCAGCATGGCCTGCTGCCAGTACACGCTTCCGAGGGCGAATGGCAGGAGGCTGGTGACCAGGACGATCACGATGCCGGCGGTGACTTCGGTGCGGTGCTCGTGTCGGATCCGCACGCCCAGCCGCCACGAGCGGTCATGGGGCGCGGTCGACGGTTCCCTGGCTGTTGTCGTCATCACACCCTCCTTGGGGCGACCTGGCCGAAGATGCCCTGTGGCCGCCACAACAGCACGACGGCCAGCAGTACCAGGGGCGCGATCTGTTGGTATTCCCCGCCGAGGTGGAAGATGGCGACCTCGGTGACGATGCCGAGGACCGGGCCGGCAATCAGGGCGCCGAACTGGTTACCGAGCCCGCCGATGACGGCTGCGGCGAACCCGTTGAGCGCGTAGCCGATCCCTGAGGCCTGTGACAGGCTGACGACCGGTGCGGCCAGCGCGCCGGCGAGACCGACAATGATGCCGCTGATCACGAAGCCGGCGAGCTGGAGCATCCGCACGTTTGCCCCGGCGGCGCGGGCTGCTTCGAGGTCTTGCCGCAGGGCGTTCATCGCCAGGCCCGCCGTGGTGCGGCGATAGAACGCCTGTAGGCCCCCGAAGATCGCGATCGCGACGCCGAGCAAGATCGGGTACAGCCATGGCTGGGTGACCCCGGCGATGGTGAAGCTGCCCAGCTTGTTGGGCACGACCAGTTGGGCTGGCCCCTCGACGAGCAGGATGCACGACTCGAGGATCGCGGAGGCCGCCAAGGTGGTGACCAGCCAGGTGTGTTGCTCCACGGACGAGCGGAGCCGGGCCAAAGTCAGGACGCCTTGCACGCCCATGGTGATGCCCACGAGCACGGCGGCCGCGATCACGATGCCAATGATCACGATGGTGGGGCTGTGGGACTCGACGGTGACGAAGGCCAGGACACCGCCGAGTACCAGGAAGTCTCCTTGCGCGAAGTTGAGGATGCCCGAGGCGTTGTAGAGGACGTTGAGGCTCATCGCGACCAGGGCGATGACCGCTCCTTGGCCAAGGCCGCCGATGACCGTGATCACTAGTTCTTGCACGGTTGCTCCCGGATGTGGGGTGAAGGCCGAGGGTGCTTAACAGTCGGCTCGTTCGAACACGCCGGAGGACACTTGCTTGCCCGGGTGGACGAGGACCATGTCGCTGGGGCCGAAGAGGAAGTGTGAGCTGCTACTGGCTGACACCGAGGGGTTGACCAGTCCGCTGATCGAGGTGGCGTGCGTTTCCATCCATGTCGCGAACTTGGCTCCGGATGCGGTGCCGGCACCGTGCACGCCCTGCTGGATGATGTGCACCGAGTCCGCCGATGCGGCGGCAAGGTCTAGGGCGAGGCCCTTGAACTCGCCGGGGTTGAAGGCCTTGATGCCGGTGATGAACTTCTGGGTCGCCGCGGGTGCCGGCTTACCCGGGCAGGCGCCGAAGGGCGCGTAGGCCGTTGCGACCACGTTGCTCATCGAGCCCTGGCCGGACACCGCGGCGATCTGATCGGCATAGTGCGCCCCGTACCCGCCGATGACCGGGATGGTCCAGCCGACGTTCTTCATGGCCTTAAGGACATACCCGACGTCCGTTCCAGTGGTCGGGAAGAGCAGTACGGCCTGCGGGTGGGACTGCTTGAGGGAGAGCACCTGGGCGGAGTCGTCAGTCGATCCGACCGAGTACTGCTGATCGCCGGTCACCGTCAGACCGGCCTTCTTGGCCTGCGCGTTTAGCGCCTGGTCGGCGGCCAGGCCCTGCTCACCGTTGTCGTGCAGGATGGCAACCGTCTTGTAGTGGTGCTTGGTCGCGTACTGCACCATCGCCTGTGCCTGGTCGCCGGCATTGAGCAGCATGCTGAACCCGTACGGCATCGCCTTGGGTGTCAGCTTGGGCGAGCCGACCACGCCGATGGTCGCGAGCCCGGCGTGCTGCTCGATCGGCAGGACAGCGTTCATCGCATCGGTGGTGATCGGGCCGATGATGAACTGCACGTGGTCCTGGCTGATGAGTTTGTTGGCGACGCTGACTGACTGCGTGGGGTCGCCTCCGGTATCAACCGTGACGAGCTGGACTTTTTGGTGGTCGATGCCGCCGGCGGCGTTGACCTGCTTGACTCCGTACTTGACACCGTCCTCGATCCAGCCCCCGGGCTGGGCAAGGCTGCCGGTCAAAGGCACCATCAGCCCGAGCTTGAACGGGCCGCTCGCCGCCGTTGATCCGTTGCCGGCGGCCGAGGGTTTGGCCGAGCTACTGCACCCGGCCGCAAGTAGGGTCACGCCAAGGGCGCCGGCCAGCAGCGCCGATGCTTTCCGCTTCATCATGTTGTCCTCTAGTCGTTTGGCCTGGTACATGCAATGGGTGAGGTAATCGCTGTCGTCAGTGCAGGGTGCGGCCGCCGTCTACCGCGATGGCCGCCCCGGTGATGTAGCTGGCTTGGGTGGATCCGAGGTAGCAGATGCAGCCGGCGATCTCGTCGGGGGTCGCCAACCGTTTGATCAGATACCCCTCGAAGGAGGCCACTGCCTGGCTCGCCGCGGCTGGGCGTTGCTGCTGTGTGCGGGACGCTAGCGGGGTGTCGACAAGGCCGGGGCACACACAGTTGACGCGGATGTTCCGGTCAGCGTGATCCATGGCCATCGCCTTAGACAGGCCCACGACCGCAGTCTTCGAGGCCACGTATGCCGCCATGTTCGGGATCGGACGTAGTCCTGCCCCGGAGGCGACGTTGACGATGGCCGCCCCATCCGGCATCAGTGGTATCAGGTGGTGGCACATCAGCCAGACCCCGCGGGTATTGACGGCGAACGTGCGGTCCCAGTCCTGCTCCGTGCAGGTGACCGCCGTGCCCACCGTGACCGCGCCGGCACAGTTGACCAGGACGTCGCAGCGCCCGTGCGCATCGCGGATCTCCTCGGCGAATGATGCGACCGCGGCAGGGTCGCTCACGTCCAACGCGTGCGCGCCCGTGTCCCCGGGCGTGATGTCCGCGGCAATGACCGTCGCGCCGGCCGCGCGCATCCGGGTCACCACGGCGGCACCGATCCCGCTTGCCCCACCCGTGACCACTGCGACCTGGCCGGCGTGCGCCTGGGCTGGTGTCATGGCGTCCCCTGGGTTAGTGACGGTCGTACCCGGGCAACGTAATCGGCGCAGGTAAGGAACTCGGCGGTACCGGTGCCCAGGATGTGCTTGATCGTCTGTTCGAGCGCCCAGAGCCGCGATGGCCGGCCGGTCACCTGGGGGTGCATCGCGATCATGAAATGAGTTCCCGGCTCGGCGGCAAGACCGTCGTACTCGCGGCACCAGGTCTCCACGGCCACGCTCGGGGCGGCCATCACCCTGCCGGGTAGCCGGTTGCTGTACATGAAGAACGGCGCGTCATCAAGTGCCCAGGCAAACGGCAGTTCCACGATCTGGGTCGCGCGCTCACCGTCGCGCAGCAGGTACGCGGTATCGGCGTCAAACATGTTGCTCGAGAAGCCGAGCCCGAACTTTTCCATGAGCGGGATCGAGTGCGCCGTGAGCTCACCGGCCGGTGAGCGCCAACCCTGCGGCTTGCGGCCGGTCGCGGCCAGGATCGCGTCCCAGCCCTGCTGAAACTCGCGTTCTTCCTCCTCGGCGCCAAGACTGTCGGACCAGGTGTGGCTGTAGCTGTGGTGCTCGATCGGTAGCCCGGCCGCGAGGATCTGCTCGATCTGCGCAGGGTAGTTCTCAACGACCCTCCCGGGGATGAAGAAGGTCGCCGGGATGCCGTACCGGTCAAGCAGGCCCAGGATGCGTGGTAGCCCGACGGTCGGGCCGTAGTGGCCTTGTGAGAGCCACACCGGCTTGCGGTGCCCTTCGGGGTCGCGCGCTGTCCACAGGGTCTCGGCGTCCATGTCGAACGTGAACAGCACAGGGATCTTGGGCATGATGAGAAGCTCCTTCAACTCACAGGCGCGGCATACCGGGCGGGCACGGGAGGAGCGAACACGCCCTCTTGGATGTCACGGCACAGCCGCATCAGTGTGCGCTCCGACCCGGGGCGCCCCACCAGCTGCAGACCGACTGGAAGGCCACGGACCATCCCGCACGCGACTGTTGCAGCCGGGAACCCGGTGTAGTTCGCCAAGAAGGTGAACGCGACAAAGCCGCGGCGAGCATCCTCCGGCAGGGCCGAACGGTCACTCGGGATCCGCGGCGCGACGAAGCCAAGTGTCGGAGTGAGCAACACGTCCACCTCATCCAGCAACGTGCTGAGGTGGACCTGCGCGCGAGTCTGAGTTTCCACGGCTCGCGAGTAATCGGCACCACTGATCTGTGCGCCGTTGGCGAACTGGTGGCGGCTGTAGTCGGTCAGCAGCTCCCGGCGGATGGGGTCGGCCATGAGCTCGGCCCCACCGGTTGATACCCGATCCGCCTGCATGATCGCGTAGAAGTCGCCCGCGAACCGTGCCGCATCCACACTGGGTGCTGGCGATCTCAACGGCGTGTCGAGCATGTCGCTGAGCCGCTCGGCGGCCGCGCGCACCGCAGCGATCACGTCGGCCTCCGCGCCGGGCACACCGCTGTCACCGATCCATCCCAGCCTCGGTGTCGTCCTCTCCCGCTGCGCCAACGTGCTAAATGGTGGCAGGTAGCCGGGCTGTGACAACGGGTCGCTCCCGTGCGGGCCCGACATCACCTGCCACAGCAGCATGGCGTCATCCGCGAAACGCGTGATCGGTCCGGCAGCCGAAAAGCGCCGTGTCCCAACCGATCCCCCACCCTGCGGGATCGAGCCGAAGGACGGCTTGAGCCCGCATAGTCCGCACAATGCGGCAGGAATCCGCACCGAGCCTCCCCCGTCGCTGCCGATCGCTATCGGTGTGAACCCGGCCGCGACACTCGCAGCCGCCCCACCACTGGAGCCGCCGGTGGTCCGGCCCGGATCCCACGGGTTGACAGTCTCCGGCTGCAGATCATTCACGGTACGGATGTAGATACCGAACTCCGGCGTGTTCGTCTTCCCGATAAGCACTCCCCCAGCCCGGCGAACCCGCTCCACGAACACCGCGTCCGCGTCCGGCACACGATCGGCGAACACGCGCGAGCCGTAGGTGGTACGCATCCCCCTGGTGTCATACAGATCCTTCACCGAGAACGGCACACCGCACAGTGGGCCGGGCTGCTCCCCCGCCTCCAGTCGTCGGTCCACGGCATCCGCCTGAGCCAGGGCGTAGTCCTCATCGACGGTCAAGAACGAGTGCAGCTCGTCATCCTGGGCGCGGATCCGACTCAGGACACCTTCCGCGACCTCGCGGGCCGAGATCTCCCGGGATGCCACCGCGTCACGAACCTGCCGCGCCGACTGCTCGCTCATCACGACCACCCGCCCCAACAGGACCATCCGCCATCGACATGCACGATCTGGCCCGTGACATACGAGGCCGCCTCCGACAGCAGAAACGCGATCACCGAAGCGACCTCTGCCGGCTCGCCAAAACGGCGCATCGGAGTGCGGTCAAGGACTCCAGCAGGGTCAAGCAGCCCCTGAGCGAAGTTCTGTTCGACCAGCGGTGTGCGAATCGTCCCAGGTGCCACGGCGTTCACCCGGACGCCGTCGCCCGCCCACTCGCTGGCCAAAGACCGGGTCAAACCCTCGATCGCGGCCTTGACCGTTCCATACCCCACCCGGCCAGGTAACGCCCGCGTGGCGGCAACACTCGACATGAGCACAATCGCGCCCCGCGTAGCGCGAAGAGGGTCCTGCGCGACCCGGCACAGCGTGGTCGCCGCGCCCAGGTGAAGCGTGGACAAGGCATCCCACTCAGCCGGCGTGATCCGCGCGAACGGTTTAGTCAGGCCGGTGCCCGCATTGCTGACAACAGCATCCAGTCGACCGTGCTCGTCAACGGTCCGAGTGACCAGGCTTTCTGCGAGCCCGCTGGCCCGCAGATCCCCGGCGTGGGTACTCACTCGTGCGCCGCGATGAGTACATTCGTGCGCCGTGCCGGCTAGATCAACCCCATCATCCAGACCGTGCAACGCCAGGTCGTACCCGGCATCAGCAAGCACATACGCCGTCGCCTGACCGATACCAGAGGACGCACCCGTGACCAGCGCCACTTTCCGGGGCATCACACCTCCCAACGTAAGGTACCTAGATACCTAGTGACTGGTCTGACCAGCGGCTAGGATGCTCTCAGTGTGATATGCCTAACACCGCGTGTCAAGCGTCCACCGGGCCCTAAACCTGGAAGGCGCACTGGCGTCCAGGAGGGATCAGATGTTCGAACCAGTGGAACGATCTCGAGCGTTCGAGCGTGTCGTCGAACAGATCGAACAAGCCATCTACTCCGGGCAACTGAAGCCTGGGGACCATCTACCTGCCGAACGGGCCCTGGTCGAAGAATTCAAGGTCGGCCGGTCCACGGTGCGCGAGGCCCTTCGGATCCTGGAAAGTCTCGGACTGCTGCACACCACGCCGGGCAGCCCTCTCGGGCCGAAGGTCTCCGCCTCGAACGTGGCCGGCCTGCACCGCATGCTGCACGGCTTCGTACAGATGGAGAACGTCAGCCTGGCAGACCTCGTCCAGTACCGCATGATCAGCGGGAGCGCAGCAAATCTCCTGGCCGCACACCTACGCTCCCCAGAGCACCTCGCCCAGATGGCCACCGCCATCAAGAAAATGGAATCCACCCCACCCAGCGCGACACGCCAGTTCGCCGAGCAGGACCTACAATTCCATCAGGCCATCGCGGACGCCTCCGGGAACAACCTGCTCAACGTGGTCAACGGCATCATCAACAAGCTCATCGTCAACCTCATGGCAGACGCCATCAACAAATCCGTCGACCCTGACCGCACCCGTGAAGACTTCCTGGCGCTACACCGCCAACTACACGACGCAATCGAACAGCAGGACGGTGAACTCGCCGCGCACCTCGCACGCAGCAGCCTGCTGGATGTGTACGGCCCGCTCCTATCCACCGAAGAGCGAAAACGCCTGCAACTGCTGATCCCACAGGCAAGTCGGCCATGCGACCCCAGCTGATGATCCTGCCTTCGGCAGCCCCCGGAGGGTCGGGTCTGTCCGGGTAACGGCTCTGGCGCAATTCCGGTGGTGGGTCGCCTGGGCGTGATGCCCTCGTCGTAACAGCATCCAGGTCAGGCTGCCCTACGAACACCCTCGGTCCCAACATTCCGCGGAATCAGGAGGATCAATAGCAGTCCGCGACCCGATCGGACCATCGAACCAGACCACTGACAGACCACGGCGTAGCGGCGACCACCGAAAGGTGAGCCAGAGCCCGATTTCTGACACTCTCGGCGTGTGACGCTAATCCGCTCAGGTGTGGTTGGGCGGTTGGTGTGCGGGTTCGCCGAAGAGGAGTTGCACGGACAGTGCCCTGTTGAGACGCACGTGTTCGAGCGCTTCCTTCGCGGCAATATCGGGGTCTCGGGTGGCGATCGCGTCGGCGAGCTTGCGGTGCTCCTCGCATAACTGTTTTGAGTCGCCTCCTTGGCGGAATAACCAGTGCAGTCGGGCCTGGACCGGCTGGAGGATGTCGCGTAATAGTTGGTTGTGTGCGAGGTCGATGACCGTGTCGTGGAAGCGCTCTTGGCTGGACAGTGCCTTGCGGGTGTCACCGGTGTTGGCCGCGAGAGTCCCGTTGTCGGCGATGCGGGCTAGGCGACTTAGTTCGGCGGTGGTTGCCCGTTCGGCCGCTTGCCGGGCGGCGAACACCTCGAGCGCCTCGCGGGTATCGAAGAGTTCTTCCACGTCTCGAAGCGATAGTTGTCGCACGATGATGCTGCGACTAGGCCCGGCGCTGAGGAGCCCTTCGGACTCGAGGATGCGTAGTGCTTCTCGTACCGGGAGGCGTGAGACGCCGAGTTGTTCGGCCAGGTCCCGCTCGACGAGCCGCTGCCCGGGCACGAGGGCACCAGTGACGATGCGTTGACGTAGTTGGTCGCTTACCCGCTCTCGTAGGGGAGTCTTCGGGTGTGCCTTTCGTGGTCTGGAAGCCATCGGCTGTTCCTCCCCTGACTTGTTGTTCGTCGATTCATGCCGCGGTCGGGCTGCCCGCGTGGTTCGTCTGTCTTTCGCGGGCTCGCCTTTCCTGGGGTCTGCGGTGTCTCGGCTTGTGGTGTGCGTGCCTCCCGCGGCGGTCGTAACCGTAACGCAATCTGTGGACGCGGGAGGCACGCACACGGACTCTGGGGTGGTCAGACTCGCACGATCGCGGAGATCGGGGCGTGCCCGGGTGCCGTCTGGTGCTCCGTCCCGCCGGAGACGAAGATCCGTGAGTCCCCGGTGAGGCTGGCGATGACCGCACCGACGGACGCTCGAGCGTGCCGCTCGTAGTTGATGTCGGCGTCCGAGAGCATGGTGGTCCGCTGGCCGCGTAGGAGTCCACCGACCGGGGCTTCGGCCTTGGCGAATACCGCGGCGATCCGCTCTCGTTCGTGGTCGCTGGGGTCGCAGTCGAAACTTAGCCCGGCGTCCTTGAGCATGCTGCGGACCCCGGCGATGTCCACGGCGTCCTGGAGTTCGCCGTGCCCGATGCGGAATTCACTGGAGGATTGGGGGGAGTTGGCGAAGAGGACGATCTCGCAGCTGGTCAGTTCTCCCCCGGCGGAGGTGGAGGCGACGTTGGAGAACAGCGACATGTCCTGTGCGATCACGGAGTCGTCGACCTTCGCGGCGTCGACCTCGGAGAGTCCGAGGGCTACCCCGAGAGCTGTCGCGCCCCGCGCGTACGCCTTCGAGCCGTTCGGGTCGGTGGTAACGACCTCGGCGCCGCGACGGGTGGCGTCGGTGATCGCCGCGGGCGTCAACAGGGGGCCTTTTACCTGCACGTAGTGCACGTCCTGGGGGGCGCAGCCAAGCTCTTGGACGGCCCTCTTAACGGCACCGGCGACCTCGGTGACCTCGGCCATGCGGCCGACTTCTTCGGGCCGGAAGTCCCGGGTGCGTTGCACGGTCACGGCGAGGCGGCTCTCGGTCGATGGTCCTGAGGGCGCCTGGTCATCGCGGGTGAAGAGGGTCACGTGCGGGGAGAGGACGCCTTCGCAGCCACCGGACCAGACGAACGCGACACGTTCGGCCACCGCCTCGGGGCTGTCTTTGAGGATGCTGCCGAGGTAGGTAGCGAAGCTGGTGGTGGCGAACGCGCGGGTGAAGTCGTTTGCCCCCCCGTTGCCTTCGGTCTTTCCGATCGTCGCAACGATTTTTGTGGGGTCCACGGTGCCGTCTTCGACGAGCTGGGCGAGACCACTGACGTCTCCCGGGTGGGCCATTCCGATGCGGTGCACTCCGACCTTCATTTTTGAAGCCTCTCTTTCGTGGATGCGCGTTAGACGCTTTGAACTGGGTTGATCAGGCTGCCGATCGCGTCGACTCGGCACTCGACGATGTCCCCGGGGCCGAGGAATCGGGTCGGTGTCGTCTGGTATCCGCAGCCGCCTGGTGTGCCAAGGGTGATGATGTCCCCGGGCTCGAGTGTGATGCCGGAGGAGAGCCAGCCGATGACCTCAGCGGGGGAAAAGAGCATGTGCCCGGCGGACTCACTCTGGCGGATTTCGTTGTTGACGAGCAGTTCCAGTGTCAGATCGTCCAGGCTGGGGACCTGATCGGCGGTGAGCACCACTGGCCCTAACGGACAGTAGGTGTCCAGGCCCTTGCCGTACAGGAACTGGCTGGTGCGCCATTGCAGGTCGCGCGCGCTGACATCGTTGGCGATCGTGTAACCGAAGATGTAGTCACTGGCCTGCCCGGGGTCGATCCCGATGCCTCGCCGGCCGATGACAATGGCCAGTTCGACCTCATAGTCAAGCTGGGTGGTCAGTCGTTCGTCCAGCCTGATCGCCTCGCCGGTGCCGATGACAGCGGTCACCGGCTTGGAGAAGAACAGTGGCACGTCGGGAATCTCGACGGGCTGACCGAGAGCGGCCGCGTTCTGCTCGACGTGGGAGCGGAAGTTGAGGCCGACACAGTAGACGTTCTTGCGCGGCCGCGGGATCGGGGCGAGCATATCGACCTCAGCGATCGGGTACGCGTGGGCTCGCGCCCCGCCGTGGATGAGGTCCGCGGCCCGTGACAGACCATCGGGTCCGGCCTCGATCAGGCTCAGCATGGACTCGAATTGGGGGTCGCCAGCAGAGGCGCCGGTCAGGTCGAGGACCTCCTGGCCGGGTAACACCCCGCCGAGCCGAGCCTGGTCGGCGCCGCGGGTTTTGAAGGTCAGTAGCTTCATGGGTTGTCTCCATCGTAGGTGGGCGGGTCCGGGTGGCCGCACGGCCGGGCGGTGGGTATTGGCCCGATGGCTGCGGGTGGGCTTGGCCGGCCGGGGTCGACCGGCGGTGTCAGGTGGATGTGGCCGGCACGGCCAGCGGACAGGCCCGTGACCAGTTCGACCACCAGGCACGCGAGCAGAAGAAGAATCGACGAGCTCCATGTCCCGGAGCGGTCGCGCAGTACTCCCATGATCAGTGGCCCGAATGCGGCGAAGACGTAGGCGGTCGCCTGTGCGAGCACGGACAGCGCTGCGGTCTGTTCCCCGTTGGAGGTGCGCAGGACGTACATGATCAAGGCCAGGGGGAAGATGCCGCCCTGTCCGATGCCGAGCAGGACCGCCCACAGGTAGGGCGCCGCGGTGGGGGCGATCAGCAGCCCGCACAGTCCGGCGGCGGCGAGTATCACCAGGGCCACGACAAAGGGTCGCTGGTCGCGGGCACGGGCCGCCATCGGTGGCAGCACCAGGGCGACCGGGGCACCGATGAAGGTCGCGACGGATAGCAGTGCACCGGCCTGTGATGGGCTGGCGCCGTGATCGGAGAAGATCGACGGGAGCCACGTGATCATTCCGTAGTAGACCACCGACTGGGATGCGGTGAAGATCACGATGGCTAGGACGCGAGCATTGCCCAGCATGGCCAGCGATCTCGTGGGAGCCGTCATCTGCTGGCTCGTACTGCCGGCGCGGTTCCTGGCCCGTACGAGCGGTGCCCAGCAGCAGCAGGCGGCGACGATGGGGATCAGCCACACGGAGAACCCGGCCCGCCAACTGCCCAGGGCGGCCGTCAGGGGAACGATGGTGCCGGCAGCCGCGGACGCGCCGACGTTCAGTGCCATGGTGTAGGACCCGGTCACCACTCCAGCCCGATCGGGGAAGCGGGTCTTGACCAGGACGGGCAGCACCACGTTGCCGATTGCGATAGCCGCCCCCATCACCGTCGTGCCCACCAGGAGCGCCGGCAAGGACGGGGCCAACCGCAGCAGGCCCGCGGCAAGCAGGACCACCAGGGCCAGCAGGATCAGCCGGTCGATGCCCATGCGGCGCAGGGCGGGCGATGCGAGAGGGGCGCACAGCCCGAAGAGCAGGATCGGCAGCGCGGTAAGGAGGGACGCCGCCCCGCTGGTCAGCCCGAACTGACCACGCAGCGTGGACAAGACCGGCCCGACCTCGGTCAGTGGGGTGCGCAGGTTCGCGGCGAGCAGGAGCATCGCCACCAGGAGCAGCCCTGCCCGGCGGCGAGGTGGCACCGGTCTCGTGTGCTCGCTGGCTGCTTGCTCACCAGTCACGGTGTCACCTCCCGTATCCGCCTCGTACGCTCCTCCTTGTCAGGTCGCAGAGGGTTCGTCCGTCACCGCTGGGATGCCTATTCCGTCATCGACGGGTGAGGTCCCCGCCGCGCTGATGCCACTGTCGGACAGCCCGCGGTGGAACCCGGTCACAATCAGGTTCAAGATGATGGCGGTAATCGCGCCGGCGGCGATCCCCGAGCTGAAGATGGTCTGTACCCACTGCGGGAAGTGGACGTAGAAGTTCGGCGCCGCGGTGGGCAAGATCCCCATGGTCAAGGTCGCGGCGACGATCAACCCGTTCGCCGCGCCACGGTCGCTGAGAAAGTCGACCTTAGAGAGGTATTGCACTCCGTTGACCGCGACCAGGCCGAAGATCGCGACGCCGGCCCCACCGAGCACGGGTAGCGGGATCGCGGCGATGATCGCGGCCGTCGGCGGGAACAGCGCCATGATGACCAGGATCACGCCGCTGGCTGTGACCGCGAACCGGGACTTGGTCCGGCTCACCGTGATCAATCCGATGTTTTGACCGTAGGCGCTGGCCTGGAACCCGTTGAGCATCGAGCTGAACACCGAGCCGAGGCAGTCGGCCCGCAGCCCGTCCGAGACGGTCCTTGGGGTCATCTTCTTGTCTACCATGTCTCCGATAACCACCATGTCCGTGGTGGCCTCGGTCATGATCACGAGCATCACGATGATCATCGAGACGATCGCGGCGGGCTCGAAGCGTGGCGCACCGAAGTGGAAGAACCCTGGCACCGCGAACGCGCCGGCGCCGCCAACCTTCGAGAAGTCGGTCAGACCCAACGGGATCGAGATGAGTGTCGTGATGAGCATCGCGACCAACATGCCGACGCGTTTGGTGAACCCGGGCACGTAGTGGACGATGATCACGGTCAGTAGCAGGGTCAAAATCGCGATGCCAATGTTCCTCATCGAGCCGTACTCGGGCGTGCCGGACGTGCCTTGCATCCAGCCAATAGATATCGGCAGCAGGGTCAGGCCGATGACCGTGCATACCGCGCCCAGCACGACGCGGGGAAAAAGGACCGGGATGAGCTTGGCATACAGCGGGGTCAAGAAGAACATAATCGCCGACGAGACCAGCACCGAGCCGACGATCACGTTCATCGCCACGATCCCGTTCGAGTGCTCCTTGCCGATGGCGATCATCGAGGCGATCCCGGAGAAGGACACGCCCTGCACCAGCGGCAGCCTGACCCCGATCCGCCAGATGCCCACCGTCTGCAGCATCGTCACAATCCCGGACGCGAGCAGGCTCGCGCTGATCAAGAAGGTGATGTCCAGGAACGACAGTTTTAACGCGGTCCCGATGATCAGGGGCGGGGCGATGATCCCGGCGTATGCCGCGAGCATGTGCTGCAGGCCGATGGCGGCGAGCCGGCCGGGTGGCAGCATCGCGTCAACCGGGTGAACATCGTCCCCGGAGACTTGAGGGAGGAACGCTTTCAGTCGACTCGCCATCATGCACCTCTTCATCAACAAGTCATGGCAAGGAACCCTCTGGTGTGTCACCACACCGAAGAGATAGCCGGGCAAGCCAGCCGAACAAGCATCGTTGGTATCCCGTAAGTACACCGCTGATTAGAAGGCGCGTCAAGGCCTCCGAGCCATCTTTCGCACTTTTTTGACGTCTCCAATTAGTCGCAACAGCAGCGTTGTTGGTTGCCGTCGATCGCGGTATGGTTAGAACCAACGTGCGTGCCCGTCGCGTTACTGGTATCCCAACGAGTAGAACAGTGGGCCATGTTCGAAGGCACTTGTGAGAGGGACGTGATCATGACACCGGTGATCGATCGAGTCGGTGGCGTCGCCAGCTGGTCGCGCTCGATTCTCGAGGGCCTTAGCCGTGGCTGAGGTGGCCGACCTCGTTGTCGCGGGTGGGACCGTGGTCAACTCCGGGGGTCGCGAGATGGCGCACGTCGTGATCGAGGGTGGCATGATCCGGGCCATGGTCGATGCGGGATCGCCCATCCCGGCCGCGCGGCAGGTCGTGCACGCCGGTGGACGCCTGGTCATACCGGGCGGGGTTGACGGGCACTGTCACGTCGCCCAGGTCACCGGGCGGTATCGCACCCTGGATGATTACGCGGTCAGTTCCATGGCGGCCCTGTGGGGTGGGACCACCACCATCATCGACTTCGGTATTCCCCGCGACGACAGCGAGTCACCGCTGCAGGCGGCGCACAATAAGCGAGAACTCGCCCGGGTGGCACGCTGCGACGTCGCGCTGCATGGCTCGGTCATCACGTGGGATGACACCGTACCCAAGCAGTTGGACGAGCTGGTCGCGATGGGCATCTGCTCGGTGAAGGTGTACACCACCAACCGCGCCACCACGATGGCCGACGACGACACGATCTTGCAGGTGATGCACGCGATGGCAAGGATCGGCGGGCTCGTCTACATTCACGCCGAGCACGACCCGATCATCATCGACTGCGCCAGGTTGCACGCGCAGGCCGGGCACACCAGCATCCACGACCTGCACCGCACTCGCCCCCCGGTATCGGAGGAGACCTCCGTGCGCGAAATGCTTGGCATGGCCGAATACACCGGGGCCGCGGTGTATTTCGTGCATCAGACCACCCCCGGCGCGGTCGATCTCGTACAGCGAGCCCGCGACCGGGGCATCCAGGCCTACAGCGAGACCTGCCCGCACTACCTGGCCGTGGATGATTCCGTGTACGCCACCGCTGATGCCGCCTTGTACGCCTGCTGCCCGCCCCTACGCGACGCCACCATGGTCACGCAGTTGCGTGATCGCCTCATCAGTGGACGCGTACACACCATCTCCTCGGACCACTCGTGCTACGACACCGCACAGAAGCGCGAACGCATGGACAAGATCCAACGGATGCCGCACGGGCTGCCCGGTGTCGAAACGCGCATGCCCGTGACCTACACCGTCATGGTGCGCGAGCTCGGGCTTCCGGTCGAGCGTTTCGTCGACGTCTTCGCCACCACCCCGGCCCGGATCAACCACCTTCCCCGCAAGGGGGTGATCGCGACCGGCTACGACGCGGACCTGGTCATCGTCGACCCCGATGCCACCCGACGCGTCGACGGCGGCGCACTGCACATGGGAACCAACTACTCACCCTTTGAGGGCCGCGAACTGGCTGGCTGGCCCGAAACCGTCGTCTCCGGCGGCCGCGTCGTGCTCTCCGAAGGGACGTTTGACGACCCCGGCCCGATCGGACGATTCCTCCACCGCACGCCGACCGGCGATCAGACGCCATCAACCAGGCAAGCCACTGCGAGAGTGTGAATCATGCGAAATGGCACCCGCAACAGGCGTTTAGGACGTTTGGGGCGACACCCACCAACCACAAAGCAGCGAGCCCCATCCCTGGCCCGTGCTCCTAGTGTCGTGCAACCCTGGCCCATCTGCAGAGCGGGAATCAGTGCGGCCCACCCTGAACACGACGGACCATGGCTGGCTGGTCTTCCCCGGCCGCTGGCGGGGGTGATCACCGCGTGAGGCTCCTTGTGATCAACCCCAACATCAGCCCGGACGTGACCGCGCTCATCGGAGCCGAGGCGCGAAGGTCCTGCAGCGTCGGCACCCAGGTGATGCTACGCACCGCACCCTACGGCGTCGAGTACCTCGAAACCCGGTTCGAGGCACTCATCGCGGCCGGCGCGGTCGCCGAGGTCATCGCCGAGAACCCCAGCGCCGACGCGGTGGTAGTGGCCGCCTTCGGCGATCCGGGCCTACCGGCGCTGAAGGAGATGACCGGCGTCCCCGTTATCGGCATCACCGAGGCCGCGCTGTGCGCCGCCGCGCTGCAGGGCCACCGGTTCTCGATCATCGCCATCTCCGACCGCATCACCGCCTGGTACCAAGACTGTGTCGAGCACTTCGGCCTCGCAACCCGGCTGGCCTCCATCCGCTCCATCAAGCAAGAGCTCGGCAACATCGCCGAGGTGCAGAATGACTTCCGCCCCACCATCGTGAAACTATCCACTGAAGCGGTCTTCACGGACGGCGCCGACGCCGTCATCCTGGCCGGCGCGCCCTTGGCAGGCTTGGCCCGTGACCTCACCCGCCAGATCCCCGTTCCTGTCGTCGACGGGGTCGCCGCAGGCGTGCGCCTCACCGAGGCGCTCGTCAGCCTCGGGTGCGGATCTCATCGTGTCGGCGCTTACGCCGCCCCGCCGCGCAAGCCTCGACACGGCCTGCCCGCATCGCTGAATGCTGCCCTAGATGCTGCCCAGTCACACGTCGAGCCCGATGGACGACAGCACCCCAGCACACAGGAAGGATCTCACGATGCCTGACCCCGTCACACCTTCACAGACTCATCTTCGCCCACGACAACGCATGCACGTTCGTCGCTGCGGGCGTGGTGCCCATGAGCAACACCGGGCGCCCAGGACCTCACACCGGCTTGGAGGCCGAGGGTCGAATCAGGTAGCCACCTCCACCAAAGGAATATGACCGATGCTGAAGCGATCGCAGCGGATCGGCATGATCGTCCCCTCCTCCAACACCTGCCTCGAACCCATGACCTACCGGATCCTGGGCACACGCGACGACGTGACCGTACACTCCGCACGCATCCCCGTCACCCGGATCGCACTCGATTCCGGCTCGGACCACCAGTTCAGCGCGGAGAGCATGCGTCAGGCCGCGGAACTCCTCGCCACCGCGGACGTGGACGTCATCGCCTGGAACGGCACATCCGGGTCCTGGCTCGGCGCCGAGCACGACCAGGACATCACCGCCGTGATCGCCCAGGCCACGGGAGTCCCAGCGACAACATCCACCCTGGCCTACTTCGACGCGTTCGAGAGGTTCGCCATTCAATCCGTCGGCCTGTTGACGCCCTACACCACGGACGTAAACCAGCGCGTTGCCGCCCGGTACGGCGCGCGAGGGATCCACGTGGTCGCCGACCACGCCATTGGGCTGTCCGACAACGAGTCGTTCGCCCGCGTGACGCCCGACGAACTGCTGCAACCCTCTCGTGAACTCATCGAATACGCCCCGGACGCACTCATCTACCTGTGCACCAACCTCTACGGGGCGCCGGCCGTACAACCTGTGGAAGCAGAATCTCAGGTTGCTGCATTGGACTCCGTTGCCGTCACCCTCTGGCACTGCCTCACGATCATCGACGCCCCCTTGCTGGACAGGCGGTGGGGAAGGCTCCTCACATGAACGCGTTACGCGGCCTAGCGCTCACCGCCTTAAGTCGACGTACGCCCCCGTACCGAAGGGCAAGCCGGACGGGGTCGTCGGCCACACCCGATCGGTCGCGTGGCGGGCGCCCAAGCGAGTGTGTGGCACCCGCGGCGAGGCCGGGCGCGGTGATTCCGCCGGCGCTCTGCCTGCGGTGTGACTCAGGTAATTGACCGGGTGGCGATCCACGAGCAATCCCCCGGAGTTGTGATTAACAGGTGTTCGATGCAGGCCCGGCCGACGCCCTTGTGAACAGCGGAAGGAAAAAGTATGGCGATGAGGGAAGCAATCCGACACATCCGCTGTTCAGAGCGCGGTGGCGGCAGGCGCGCTGAGTGATGAGCGGGCGGAGACGCTACGTGGGTACATCCGGCAGATGTCGCTGATCCGAGCCTTCGAGACTCGAGCAAGCGAAATGTATCAGCGCGCCAAGATCGGGGGCTACTGCCACCTGAACCTGGGCGAGGAGGCGCCAGTTGTCGGCTCGATGTCCGCGCTACGGCCTACTGACTACGTGTTCACGACCTACCGGGAGCACGGGTATGTCCTGGCGCGTGGTCTGGAACCGGGCCTGGTGATGGCTGAGCTGTTCGGCAAGATCACCGGTGTCTCGGGGGGTCGTGGTTGCTCGATGCACCCGTTCGACCAGAACGCGCGGCTGCTGGGCGGTTACGGCATCGTCGGCGGACAGATCCCTCCAGCCACCGGTGTCGCGCTGGCGCTCACGTATCGGGGCGGCCCTGGGCCGGATGCGGAGGCAGTGATGTGCCTGCTGGGTGATGGCACCACCAACATCGGCGCATCTCACGAGTCCCTCAACCTGGCAGGACTGTGGCACCTGCCGATCGTCTATGTGATCCAGCTCACTGCAACAGGACCCAAGACAGTCGAGTGTGATGAGGAGACTGACACGATGGACATCTATCGGCTTAGCGCGACCGAACTTGCCGAAGCCATCGCCCAGGGCGACCTGTCCGCCGTGGACGCCGTGAGTGCGGCGCTTGAGCGCATCGACTCCCTGGACCGCGAGCTCCACGCGTTTACTAGCGTCGATCCAGAAGCTGCCCTACGTGTGGCCCGCCAACTGGACTCGGTTCGCGATCGAGGTCATCGAGGACCGTTGCACGGCGTGCCGATAGCGGTGAAGGACGTGACCGACGTTGCTGGGTTCCCGACCACCCACGGATCCCTGATAACCGGCCAGGTACCTGCGAAGCGGGACGCTGTGTCTATAAGTCGGCTGCGGGCCGCGGGCGCAGTGGTCGTGGGGAAGACGAACACGCCCGAGTTCGGCTTCGGTGCCGTGTGCACGAACCGGCTGACCGGGCCAACATCCAATCCCTGGGACCACACCCGCAGCTCGGGGGGGTCCAGCGGGGGTTCGGCGGCTGCGGTGACTGCCGGATTGGTGCCGCTCGCGCAAGGCGTCGACTTCGGAGGATCCGTGCGAACCCCCGCGTCGTTTTGTGGATGCTATGGGTTCCGACCCACGCCGGGAATAATTCCCGAGCCGAACCGGTCACTCGCCTGGGCCCCACTTGCTACCCAAGGTGTCCTCACCCGAACCGTCGCGGACGCCGCGTTGATGCTCGCCGTCGCGGGTGGCCCTCACCTCATGGATCCAAGCTCCGCACGCCAGCCCGCACCAGACACGAATACCCCGCTCAGAGTCGCTGCGAGTATAGACCTCGATGGAGCCTTCAGGGTTGACCCCGCCGTTCGAGCGGCCTTCACGCAGTCGATCTCTGCGGCATCCCAAACCTTTGGCGGCATCGACCAGGCATCACCGAACATGTCCGACGCCATAGACGCCTTCCAACTATTGCGAGCAGCGGAAACATGGTCCACCTTCAAGGACCTGATAGAAGAACGCGAAGCCGAACTTACCGAGTCCTTCGTATGGAACGTGCGACGCGGCCAGGGAATCACCGCCGAGGACTACCTCCATGCCCAACACGTGCGCAGCACGGCGTACCGTCGCGCGCAGCGATTCTTCCAGGACTACGACATACTCATGCTTCCCGCGGCCAGCGTCCTCCCATTCCCCAATAGCCAAGGCGAAGTCAGCACCATCGACGGTGAACCCACCGGTTCCATCATCGACTACCTCGCCTGCACCTTCCTTATCTCTCTCATCGGCTTTCCAAGCATCTCCGTACCCGCCGTGTGGACCGGAGGGAACCTGCCTTTCGGTGTCCAACTGGTCGCTCGCCCCGACCATGACGCACTCCTGCTGCGCGCAGCCCGAGAACTTACGACGGGCAGCGGCTTCGGGCACCGGTGGCCCGAGCATGGACCGCAGTCGCCGGGTGCACGATCGGCTGAGTGAGACTCCCCTTCTTTGGGGTCTTCCTGCCCCGCTGGTGCGGGTGGCGTGCTGGCGTGACTATCGGTGGGGCCGGGGTGCTGTCACTCCACGCCGGGGCAGCGTCTTCAGCGTGGTGGCCTTGGCGTCATACCTGAGGTGGGGTTAGGTGGGTGGGTGAGTCGGCCACCGATCGGGAGCTCGCGGAGCCGGGAGTTGCCGCGGTCGCGGAAGCCGGGTGCGACGCCGGCAATCCCTCAAACCGTGGAGCCCATTCAGAGAGAGTCTGCGGATTCAGAGTCAGGGAGAGTGCCGAGCAGGGCTTGTCGACGTGAGTTGAGATGTACCCGCGCCTCCTCTCCTGCTCGGTCGGGGTCGTTGGAGGCGATCGCGTCGGCTAGGCGACGGTGTTCGGCGAGGATCCTTTCGGGATGTGCGTTCTGAGCCGTGTTCCATTGCAGCCGGCCCGCAAGAGGCAGCAGAACTGCGGCCAGCGTGTGGTTGCCCGCCGCTTGCGAGATCGCGTCATGAAATTCGGCGTTGACTTCGGCGAATCGTGCGCGGTCATCGGTTTGGAGCATATGCTCCGACTCATCCACCAGCCAGCGTAACCGTCGCGCTCCGGCGGATTCTAGATGCTTTGCGGCCAGCCTCGCCTCTAGTACTTCAAGGACCTCACGAACCTCGAATTCTTGCTCGACGTCCCGGCGGTGGAGCCCACGCACGATGGCTCCTCGCCGTGCTCTGGTTTCAACAAACCCTTCGACCTCGAGCATCCGAATTGCCTCACGGACCGGCAGACGGGAGACACCGAACCGTTCTGCGAGTTCACGTTCGCGGACCGGGACACCTGGCTCGAGGCGACCGTCGATGATCCACGCACGCACCCTCTCGCGGATCTGATCGCGCAAAGGCCGCAGATCGTCTACGAGAAGAGCATCGGAATCTCCCACCATCGAATGCTAGCCCCCCTCTCTGCCGCATGCGTCGCTGCACTGCCTTGCACTGTCGTGCCCTGGGCCAAGGGAGGTAAGTGGGCAGCCTCTTGACCGCCGCGACTGGGCTGGATCGCCGGCACGCACGTCGAGTGGGTTGCTTTCAACCTCGCTGTGCAGGACGACGGGTGGCGGTCATGCGTCGTCCTCGAGGATTGCCACGGCGCGGCACCAGGCCCCACTCGCGCGCCGGATCTTGATCGGAAAGAGCGCGACCGTGAACCCTGTGGTCGGCAGCGCCTTGAGGTTGACGACCTTCTCGGCGTGCACGTACTCGACCTCTCGACCGATCCGGTGTGCGGGAAAGAATCCGTCCTTGTCTCCGTTGCGGAGCTTCTCGGCCATGTACTTCAACGGGATATCGAGGGAGAACGCATCCGTGGTGATCATCCGCACACCCTGCTGGACCAGCCATTCCACCGCCGCGGCGGTCAGCCCGGTGCCCATCTCGTTGTACTCGGGCTTGTCCCAGTAGTCCTCGGCCCCCGTGCGTAGGAGCACGATGTCCAGTGGCTGCAACTGGTGGTCGATCTTGGCTAGCGCTTCCTGCAGGTCACCAACATCGATCGGGTCCGCCGTCGTCTTGGTGCTGAAGTCAAGGAGAACACCGTTGCCGTAGCACCATTCCAGCGGTACCTCATCGACCGTCTTGGCGGGGAGGCCGGCAGTCGTTGGCCCGAAATGCCACGGCGCGTCGATGTGGGTACCGGCGTGCGAGGCCAGGGTGAGCTCCTCGGCAGCACTGCCGACATGCGGTTCGGGAAAGTCCGCAGGATCCAGGCCCCACTTGGTCGCGGTCCGGTGACCGAAGTCGCGATGGTCCCAATACGTGATCTGCGGCGAGTTGAACTCACTCGCGAAGTTATGCAACGGCACACTCAAGTCAATAAACCGGATTGCCATGATTCCTGCTCCTAACGGTCGATGGACACCTGCGGACGTGAGCCGGGCGCGCCGGCCAATTCGTGGAGGATTCGCGTCCTTGAGGAACGCTGGGTGGGGTCACGGTACTGAGGGCGCCAGGAGGGCCTCGAGCAGGCCGATCGCGGTGGCCGCCGTTTTCAGTGTTCCTATGTCGCCGTGGGACCACTCGCGGGGCCTGCCGACCTGGTGCACCGAGATGACTCCGACTAGGGTGTGGTGCACGATGACGGGGGCGAGCATCTGTGCGAGGGTCCCGTACTCGTCGATGAGGCTTTGCGGCGGCCGGATCTCGCCGTCCCGCAGGTCGTTCTGGACGAGAACGTCGCGGGTGTCCTGCAGGTATTGGTATGTGGGGAATCGGGACGCGTCCTCCTGGGTGCCGGATCGCATCGATTTGACGCCGGCCGCGATCGACTCGGCGACCAGGTTGATGGAGCCGTCTCGAAGGAGACGCAGTGTGACTCGACTGACGTCCAGCTTCAGGCGGACAATGTCAATGAGCGCGGTCTGTGCCGCGACGGCACGTTCGTCAAGGCGTGGCGACATCTTCGGGGCTCTCCGTGGGTGCGGGTACGTGGTGGTTTAGCCAGTGCTCAGCCACATCAGACCGTCGGGCGAACCAGACGTCGCCCTTGTCACGTGCGTAGTCCAGGAACTTCCGCAGCGCGAGCGAGCGGCCGGGCTGGCCCGTCCACCGGGGATGCACGCCAATGGTCATCATCTTGGGGCTGGTCGCTCCTTCCTCCCAGAGCTCGTCGAGGCCCATCTGGAGGTAGGTGAAGAACGACATTGGGTCGGCGAAGCCGGGAAAGGCAAAGCGCATGTCGTTGAAGGTGAAGGAGTACGGAAGGACCAGATGTTGGTGCACCCCGACGTTGACGTAGTAGGGCAAATCGTCGTTGTAGGCGTCGCTGTCATACAGAAAGCCGCCCTCTTCTACGACAAGCTGCCGGGTGTGACTCGACGGTGTGCACCGTGAGTGCCAGCCGACTGGGCGTGATCCGCAGGTGCGCGCGATGCTTTCCACCGCCGCCTGGAGCTGGGCACGCTCTTCCTCTGGTCCTAGCCGCCACAACTCTTCCCACCGGTAGCCGTGCGCGCATGCCTCATGGCCACGCTCGGCGATATAGTCTCCGACCTCGGGGTTGCGTTCCACCGCACGGGCGGCGACATGGAAGGTCGCGGGTACTGCGTACTGGTCGAGCAGGCGCGCGAGCCGCCAGACCCCCGCCCGAGAGCCATACTCGAATGTCGACTCCGTGCATAGGTCACGGATGTGCGCGGGTGTCGGGTTGATCGCCGTCCCGAACTCGCCGACGGCCTCGCGCCGTTTGTCACCATCACCGAGCGCATATTCCGAGCCCGCTTCGTAGTTCACCACGAGGCAGAGGGCAACCCGGGCTCCGCCGGGCCAAGAGACCCGCGGCGGATGGGGGCCATATCCTCTGAGATCGCGCGGCTCGACGGCCGGGAGATCAGTCATCTTTGACCTTTCTAGGCGGTGGGCTTCCAAGGGAAGCGTGGGTCGACTTCCAGGGCCGAGTGAATTTTCCGACCGGCTGTCCCTCTGCGCGGCGCCGCACCATCAGACGTCGCCGTGGGTGCGGGACGGGGATCGGTTGACGGCCTGCGATGCCAGTGGGAGGGTCGCCGGAAGCGAGGGATGATCAATCCGCAAGACGCCGCGCCGATCACCGATCAGGGGATCGCGCGCATCTTCAGTGGACAGGCTACGCCGGGGGCTCTGCCCTTGAGCGACCGCCGCCGACGCCGCGGCCCCTCAAGGGTGGCCCACTGTTGCGTCGTTGGCCACCATCTAGGGCGGCGCTAACGCCGCATCATTCCAGACGCTGCGCCGGTACAACTCGCAATATGAGGTGTCGATACGAGATGCCACAAGCTCGTCGCTTTGGGTTAACGCGCGCGCGACAATCTCTCCGGTGGGTGCTATCACGCCGCTGCCTCCGATGAGATACCCCCCATCTTCCTCCCCCGCGCGTGCCGCCGCCACGACCCATACCGCGTTTTGATAGGCGCCCGCTTGCATGACTAAATCATTGTGAAATAGCGCGAGATGCCCTGGTTCGCTAATGCTGCCGTCTCCCGTAATGAGCCGACGGCGAGCCATCGTGTTATAGCCAATCAGTACGACCTCGGCGCCGTTACCTGCAAGCGACCGATACGTTTCGGGCCATCGACGGTCGTTACAGATCGCCATTCCAATCGAGACTCCTTCGAATTTGAAGACCGGGAACCCGAGGTTGCCCGGTTCGAAGTATCTCTTCTCGAAGTTCGCTGTCCGCCCCTCGAAGCGCTGGTCAGCCTCACCTTGGGCAGCTTCAGGCAATCCGGGGATGTGAGTCTTGCGGTACTTGCCAATAATACGCCCGCGCCGATCTACGAGGACACTTGCGTTAAAATATCTTACTTCTTCCTCGTCGATTACCTTTTCGGCGAAACCGAGACAGAACCCAACGTGCAGGCGTGCGGCCTCACGAAATAAGGGCTCGACAGCCTGGCTGGGCATCGTGTCTTCGAAGAACTCGGGAAAGTCGTCGGGGTCGCCGGCGGCTCGAGGGAAGAATGGCGTGAGCGCTAGCTCAGGGAAGACGATCAGATGGCAGCCCCTATGGGCTGCTTCACGCAGGAGATCAACAAGGCGCTCAACTGTACTTTCTCGCGTATTCCCTTGAGGTACCGGCCCCATCTGTCCGACTGCGATCTCCAACTGTGCCATCTCACTTATCCCTTCCACGGGGCGAACCGGACCCTAAGACCGCCACCCCTCGGCGGGAATCTAAGCTGTTCATGCGCACTGAGGTCGCTCGACGCGACCAGCGCCCGTGGTGGGCATCCTCTTTTGCCCAGGGCCTCCCCGGTCGGTAAGTCTCGCCGCATGCAGCCATCATGCTTCTACGCGTACCTTCCCATTCCTGGCGTTAGCATGGCCCGAACGGCGTGACAGTCCGTAGTAAAGCGCTGCCGCGATAAGCACGCCCGCATACCAGGAGAAGGGTGCAACAAGCGAGAAGGCCGGCACAACGGCGAGGATGATGGAGATGACCGCAGCCGGAACGAAAGAATAGACCGCGTCATAATTTACGCCGTGCCTATAGTAGTAGCGACCCCCGGTGTCGGTTGAGAACATGTCGTCGATATCGAACTTCCGCGCCTTGATCAGGTAGTAGTCGACCACCATGATCGCGAACAGCGGACCCATCATCGCCCCCAACGCCCCCAGGAAGTAGTTGATGACGGCGGGCGTCGAGTACAGCTTCCAAGGTAGTGAGACAAGCGAGATTATTGCCGTGATGACCCCACCGGTTCGGAAGCTGATCTTCTGCGGCCAGGCGTTGGAGAAGTCAAATGCCGGAGAGACGAAGTTTGCCACGATGTTCACGCCGACAGCGGCGACGATGAGCAGGAGCGCTCCGACGAGAAGCAGCGCGGCGTTACTGAGTTTTGCGAATATCTCGGCCGGGTCAAGAAGAACCTTTCCATATAGTGAAAGGCTGCCCGCCGAGACAACAACAGACGTGACCGCGAAGATGGTCCAGTTGACGGGGACTCCCCAAATAGTCCCCCACCGTACAGACTTCTGGCTCGGGGCGAAGCGAGTAAAGTCTGCATAGTTCACCATGAGGGTCGCTAGAATACCCATGATAAGACCCAGAATGTAGGCCGTGTGAAGAACTTGCTGCCCCGCCGAAAGATGGGTGGTCGACGTATTAAGGGAGATATGACCGCCGGTCTTGATCAGCATGTAAATGCCAAGGATGATCATGAGTGCCCAGATCACGAGCCCCGACCATCCCTGAACGTGGCGGATGATGTCCATGCCGCGTGACAGAATTGCGAGCTGGACTACCCACAGTATGACGAAAGAGATCCATGAGAGAGCGTCCAGCCCAACGAAGGAATAATTCTGTAGTCCCGCGCTGGACGGGATGAAGCGGAGCAAAATGGCGTTAATTGCGACGCTTGCAAGATAGGTCTGTATGCCGTACCAGAAGATCGCTGCGAATGCTCTGATCAGAGCCGGCACAATGGCACCAAACACCCCCCAGCTCAGCCTGCTAACCACCGGGAATGGCACGCCGGTAGCCGCTCCGATAGGCCCCGAGAGGCGGCATCCCAGATAGACGACAACAGACGCGAGTAATATCCCGACGACTACTTCCCATCCCTTGAGCCCGAGAACAAACAGGCCCGCAGCGAATGTATAGGCGCCAAGGTTGTGGGCGGTGTTGGACCAGAACATGAAGAGGCTGTACGTGCCCCATCGCCGCTCGTCTCGAGTGCTCGGCGCGATGTCAGGGTTATAGAGACGGGGGCTTGGGGCGCGCCCGAGGGCCGGGATCGACAGGTCGGAACTCCGGTCGCGCGGCCGCCCTTCTGCTCGCGACCAGTCTCGGCCGTCGGGTGCCTGTGAGATGTTCATGATTCGCCTTCTACGCCGTCGGTCAGGGAGTGCGTGCAGGACCGGACGCGTAGCGAGTCCGTCCGAGATGACTGGCTGTGCGAGGGCAACATCGTGAGCGAGTCACGGCGGCTTCCGACAGCATCGACAAGGCCAGATGGTGCGGCACACCGAGTCGCCAGGAGTGTGCACCCGATGAAGGCCAGCAAGACGGGCGCCACACGCTGCACCTGCGGGTGCAGCCCAGCCGTCGCTTCATGATGGCTCCAGACACTGAACGTGATCTACATCACTACTGGGATCCTAGGATCCCAGAATCGAGTCGTCAAGCACTTTGCATCCACGGATGGTCCCCCGCTCGGACTGCACTGGACCGAGCTGGAACGCTCGCTGACCCGGGAGCGGTAGACCGGGTCATCGCCCTCGCTTAAAAGCCGAAGGCGTACCGCGGGCGGATACGGTGCGAGTGTCGCCATCAGCGTCCCTCCCATGAGGGTTCGAGCAGCCAACAGGCCGCGGTCATCAATTCACTGCTTGCTTCTAGGTACCAATAGGTGGAGGCTGGGCCAACATGTCCAAGATAGGCTGACAGCGTTGGCAGTCGGGCGGGCACGTCGTCGCCCTGGTCGTACCAGGCGACCAGGGTGGCGACCGCGAAGCTGTGTCGCAGGTCCGTCATCCGTGCGGGTCGGCGACCGGCCGGTGTGGTGATGCCCGCGGCCGAGCGCAACCCAGCGAAGGTGGTGCTGGCGTTAGGGGCTGCGATCTAATAATGTGGGTTGGTTACGGCGTGTCGGGTGGTGCCAGCGTGTAGTTCCAGTCGCCGTGGAATTCGTGGCGGGTCAGGGGCAGCGCGTCGATTTCCTTGGTCGTG
>NZ_VCQV01000044.1 GCF_007845645.1 Leekyejoonella antrihumi | reverse complement strand
CACCCACCCGGACGACCCCAAAAACCCGCCGTTCTAGTCGTAACGCTCAAACGGCAGGAAACCCCGCTCAACTGGCCGGAAAATTAGCGCTCAAACGGCCGACATCCAATTGACAAAACACAGCGGCGCTGTAGAGATCCTCTGGCGGTGGCGGTGGCACACAATGGCGGTGTGCAATCGGTCGAGGTCATCGAGGCTCTGGAGACTCTGGATCTTGCCGACGTGCGTCACTGGGTCGAGGGCGGCTGGGGCGTCGATTCCCTGGTCAGCAGGTGGCGCAGCTCGTTGTGGACAGCTGACCCTTGATCACGAAAGACCTCGATTCGTTCAGTCTTCGCTGCATCTCGGCACCGGCCTACGCCTCAGCGGAAGGTCTGCGTGATCTCCTGCCGGTCGCCGCCCACCACGACATGCCCCACTGCGCCGTTGACGAAGCACAGGTAGGGCGGGACATGGCCGAAGTCCATGTCCATGATGACGGGCACCCCGAGGTCGCCCACGGCATCCAGGACGGCATCCTGCTGGGTGAAGCCGCCGGAGGCCGGCGCGCTGGTGCGACCCACCAGAATCGCGTTGGCGTGGTCGAACCAGCCGGCCAGCCGCATCGCGTGCAGGGACCGGCAGATGGTGAAGGCCTCCTCGTCGGCCGCCTCGACATACACCAGCAGCCCCCCTTCGAAGTTCCTGCCAAAGGTGCGGACATCCCCGTAGGTGGTGCCGGCCAGCAGGCCCACGGTCTCGATGCACCCACCGATCAGCCGGCCACTCACCTCGATCCGGTCGCCGCCGCGAAGCATCCGCCACCGGCCCGCCTTCGGAAGGGGGAAGTCGGTGATCGCCGGATCCGTCTCCCACGGGTCGAAGTGCGTGCGGTAGCGGCCCGGCGAGTACTGCGTGAACGACGACGGTCCCGCCGCGACCTGCCACCAGGGCAGGATGCCCGCCGGGCTGTCGTAGGGCGTGTCCATCAGGTTCTGCCCGTGGATCGTGGCCATCCCAGTGCGCAGCGTCAGCGGCAGCAGCCAGGTGGAGGTGTCGGAGAAACCGACGCACCAGGTCGGCTCTGCGGCGGCGATCGCGTCGTAGTCGAGCAGGTCGACCAGATCATGAGTCGTGCCGGCCCCACCCCACGGGGGAATCACGGCAGCGATCGACGGATCGGTCAGCATCGCCTGCAGCTCGTGCGCCCGCTGCTGCTTCGGGGCGGACACATGGGAGGTGGCTTCGATGCAGTCTCCGACGACTACATCGAAGCCACGATCACGCAACCACTGGACACAGAACTCCAGTCGTGCCCAGTGTCGCGGCGCCACACCGGCGGACGGTGCGGTGACCCCAATCCGGTCGCCGGGCTGCAACGGGCGGGGATAACGAATCTGCATGAGGACATGAGACCACGCGGGACTCGTGGTGGGCATCCGAGATGTCGCCCGGCATCGAACTGAAGGCCGCAAACCTTGACCAAATCCAGAAGGTTTTGACACCCCATGTTGCAGGTTTCCGAACTAGGTTGACCTGCATGCCCGGACCGCTCACCGGGGCCACGGGCACACCCACTCGTGGTCTCGGCCATGACTTCCACCTGCTCGCGGTGGGTCAGGGCCTGTCCTGGCTGGGAAGCACGTTCCAACCGATCGCGCTCGCCGTCGCCATCCTCGGCTCCGGCAGGTCGGTCAGCATGCTGGGCATCCTGCTCGCCGTCCTGGTCGCCGCACAGATGCTGTGGACCCTCGTAGGAGGGGTGCTCGCGGACCGCTTCGAGGCGCGTCTGGTGATGATCACCGCGGATCTCACCCGCGCCGCAGCCGTCGGCGGGATGGCAATGGCGTTCGCGACCGATCACACCTCGTTGCTGCTGCTGGGCGGGCTGATGGTCGTGATGGGCACCGGCAGCGCCTTCTTCGGACCGGCAATGCGCGCCGTCAAACCCATCGTGGTGGCGCCCGATCAGCGCAAGTCGGCCAACTCCTTGCTGAGTGCCCTGTCAACCGGCAGCGACGTCGTCGGGCCGGTCCTCGCCGGCGTGCTGGTGGGCCTGATCGGGGCACCGTTCGGGTTCGCGGTCAATGCCGTCAGCTTCCTCGCCTCCGCTGTTGCCGTGTCGTTGATCAGGGTGCGAGTCGTGCGCCACAAGACCACGACAGGCCGCAGCTTTCGCAGTGACCTTGTCGTTGGCTGGCAGACCGTCCGCTCCAATGACTGGCTGGTCTGGGGCATCTTCAGCGCGGCCGTGCTGCACATCGCGACCGGTGTCCTGGTCGTCGTGGTGCAAGTCGTCGCGTTCCGCGAGCTCGGGGGTGCGCACGCACTCGGGCTGATCGCGGCGGCCCAGGGAGTCGGTGGTGTCGTCGGCAGCCTGCTCGCGATGCGGCTGCGGCCGCGGCGTCCCTTGATGGTGGGCTATCTCACGCTGTGCGCGATGCCGCTATGGATCTCCAGCTACGTCTGGTCCAGCGAGCTGCTCGTCGTGATGAGCATGGCCGCGCTCGGCTTCCTCGGGATGATCTACTTCAACATCCAGTGGGAGACCGCGATCCAGGACCACGTGCCACACGACATGATGGCCCGGGTCAGCTCCTGGGACATCCTCACCTCATTCATCGGCATGCCGATCGGCTACGCCCTGGCCGGACTGCTCACCGACAGGTTCGGGCTGAATTCGATCCTCCTGGGGGGCGCCGTGGTGCTGCTGTTCGCCGGTATGTTCCCGCTGGTTGCGCGTGGCACTCGCACCCTCGAGGCCAGGCCGACGGTGCAGGCACCGACGGTCGTCAGCCAGGAGGCCGCCTGACCCGGTCAGATCTCGTAGGTCATACCGGCCGCGGCAACCTCGACCTCGCCGGGCCAGACGGCCTTGGCCTCATCAACGCTGACCTGCACGTCGTTCCACGGCGGAATGTGGGTCAGCATCAGCCGCCGCACTCCCCCGGCGTCTACTGCGGCCTGCGCCGCGCGCCGTCCCGACAGATGGATCCCGGTCGCGCGGTCCCGCCCCTCCTGGAACGCCGAGTCGACGAGCACCAGGTCGGTGTCCCTCATCAGGACGCCTAGTGCCGGGCACGAGTCGGTGTCACCGGTGTAGCACAGAGCCGTGCCGTCGGCCTCGATCCGCATACCAAAGGCCTCAACCGGGTGGTTCACTCGCCCCGGACGCACCGTGAACGGACCCAGGGTGAACGGCACTCCCGAGACCATCCGGCGGAAGTCGAACTCCGGGTCCAGCCCGCGCGGGTTCTGGGACTCCGGCAGCGTCACCCCGTTCGCCCGAGACATCCGGGCCGCCGTGTCGGCCGGACCGTAGACCGGGATGCGCCGGGCCGGGATGCCACCGCGCGCGGGGTTGAACTTCTGCACCACGAACAGGCCGCACAGGTCGAGGCAGTGGTCCGGGTGCAGGTGGCTGAGCACGATCGCGTCGATCGCGTCCAGGTCGAGGTGGCGTTGCAGGGCACCGAGCGCACCATTGCCGAGGTCGACAACCAGGTTCCAGGTGCGCCCCTCGTGCTCGGCCCGCACCAGGTAACACGATGCCGGTGAGTCCGCGCCCGCGAAGGACCCGGAACAGCCGACGACGGTGAGTTTCATCCGCGCTCCCCCACGTGAACTCCCACGTGATGGAAGTCGTGCTGGAAGACCTGATCGAACTCCGGCCCGAGGCCGAGGAAGCGACGCGAGAGCCGACGGAACTCCTCGGTGTCGCCGGTCGTCGTGAACGAGTGCCCCGGCTCGGGCAGCGCGCCGTCCCGCAGGGCGTGCCGATCGGCCAGCACCCGATAGACATCCTTCGCGGTCTCCTCTGCGGACGAGACGAGGGTGACGCCGTCGCCCATGACGTAGGAGACCACCCCGGTAAGCAGCGGATAGTGCGTGCACCCCAGGACCAGCGTGTCGACCTGCGCGTCACGCAGCGGCTGGAGGTACTCACGCGCCACCGCGATGAGCTCGTCACCACCGGTCACACCCGACTCGACGAACTCCACGAATCGCGGGCACGGCTGGCTGAGCACTTGGAGTCGGGGCGCCGCGGCGAACGCGTCCGGGTAGGCACCGGACTGGTGGGTTCCCTCCGTGCAGATCACCGCCACCCGGTCGTTGCGGGTCGCACTCACGGCACGGCGCACGGCCGGGCGGATCACCTCCACGAGAGGCACGTCGTACCGCTCGCGGGCGTCGTGCAGCACTGCGGCGCTGGCGGTGTTGCAGGCAATCACCAAGACCTTCACCCCGTGATCTACCAGACGGTCGAGGCATTCGAGTGCGAACTCCCGCGTCTGGGCGATCGGTCGCGGGCCGTAGGGTGCGCGGGCGGTGTCGCCGAGATAAGCGATCGACTCGTGCGGAAGCTGGTCGAGCACCGCGCGGGCGACGGTCAACCCGCCATACCCGCTGTCGAAGATCCCGATCGGTGCGTCAGACACCGCACCAGAGTATGCGCGGCAGTGCGCTCCTACCAGATCGAAACGATGTGAGTCCACTCACCCCTCGTCTGGACCGCGGCGCACATAGGTGTTGGCGAGGGTGCCGATGTCCTGGATCTCCACCTCGACGCGCTGGCCCGGCTCGACCGGACCCACCCCGGCCGGGGTGCCGGTCAGGATGACATCGCCGGGCAGCAGGGTGAAGGCCTGCGACGCATGCGAGATCAGGGTCCACACGTCGTGGATCATGTCGGCCGTCGTCCCGTCCTGCACGACCACGCCGTCACGCCGGGTGACCAGTCGCAGGTCGCTGACGTCCAGGTCGGTCTCGATCCACGGGCCGAGCGGGCAGAACGTGTCGAAGCCCTTGGCCCGCGACCACTGCCCGTCCGAGCGCTGCAGGTCGCGTGCGGTGACGTCGTTGGCGCAGGTGTATCCGAAGACGACCTTCCGGGCCTCCTCCGACGAGATGTCCTTGCACATTCGCCCGATCACCACGGCCAACTCGCCCTCGTAGTGCACGCTCGTGGACTGAGGCGGCATGACCACCGGGTCGTTCGGGCCGGCCACCGCCGTATTGGGCACCAGGAACATCAGCGGCTTGGCCGGCGCCTCGTTGCCCATCTCCTTGGCGTGCTCGGCGTAGTTCCGGCCGATGCCGATCACCTTGGATCGCGGAATGACCGGCGCGAGCAGACGCACCTCATCGACCGTGGTTGTCGTCCCGGTCAGCTCGATCTTGGTGTATAGCGGGTCGCCGCTGATCTCCGCGATCTTCTCGCCTGCACCGTCGACCAGACCGAAGGTCGGGTCCTCACCCGTCGTATATCTCGCTATGCGCACGGGGTCAGCCTATCTGTCGTCTAGCCTGGTGCGGTCATGGCACAAGTGCTCTCCCCCGCGCAGTGGCAGCCGCTGCAGCAGGCCCATCAGACCCGCGTGGACCAGGCGACGTCGATGCACCGGCGGCGCCGCGCCGATGGGCGCCCGCATCCGGTGGAGGATTTTCTCTTCACCTATTACTCCCATCGCCCCGCCGCGCTGCGCCGCTGGCATCCGGGAGCGGGTGTGCGCCTGGCGGAGGCGCCCAGCCACGCCGACTGGAGGTTCTATGCGGATGCCGACGGCGCGGCATACGTCGACGTCGGGGCGTTTCTCGCAGCGCGCAGCGACACCGTCGTCTTTGTGCGCGACCTGCTGCACGCCACGCTGGCCCGGCCGGCACATCTCGGCTGCTTCGGGCTGCACGAGTGGGCGATGGTCTACGACACGCAGCAGGGCGGCGTCCGGCACTCCGACTGGCCATTGCGACTCGGCCACGACGGCACCGACGACGTGGTTCGCTCGCACACCGTGAAGTGCTCGCACTTCGACGCCTTCCGGTTCTTCACCGAGTCGGCCCGTCCACTGAATACGGTTGCACCCACACGAGATACGCAGGTCGCCATGGAACAGCCCGGCTGCCTGCACGGTGGCATGGACGTCTACAAGTGGTGCTACAAGCTGACGCCGATCGTGCCGAGTGATCTGACGATGGATGCCTTCGACCTGGCTCGCGAGATCCGTGGGCTCGACATGCGCGCAGCGCCCTACGACCTGCGCGAGCTCGGCTATGAGCCGATCCGGATCGAGACAGCCCAGGGCAAGGCCGAGTATGTGCGCCGGCAGCGGGAGTTCTCCCAGCGAGCAAACACGCTGCGCCGCAGGCTGATCGACGTGTGTGACCAGATCCTTCCCCGCTGAGAGGCATACTTGTCCGCCGAGCGGCCTACCTATTTGGTATGCCTCTCGATGGGCTTGTATGCCTCTCGGCACGTCAGCGGGGCGTGACTCCGCGGCGCAGCAGGCCATAGGTGAACGAGTCGACCAGTGCGGTCCAGCTGGCCTGCACGATGTTGGGTGCCACTCCCAGCGTCTGCCAGGTCTCGCTACCGTCGCCCGTCTCGATGAGCACCCGCGTCGTGGCGTCGGTGCCGTGCGCCGCGTCGAGGATGCGCACGCGAAAGTCGATGAGCTCCAAGTCGTTCAGCTCGGGGTATGCCGTGGCGAGCGCGCCGCGCAGCGCATGGTCCAGGGCGTTGACCGGGCCGTTCCCCTCACCGGTGGCGACCGCTCGCCCTCCACCGGCGTGGAGCTTGACCGTGGCCTCGGACACCGACTCCTGGCCCGGCCGGGATTCGGTGATGATGCGCCATGACTCGGTGTCGAAGTAGCTGGGTCGCTCGCCTGTCACCTCCTCCCGCAGCAGCAACTCGAACGACGCGTCCGCCGCGTCGAATGTCCACCCTTCCTGCTCCAGGCGCTTCACCCGCGCGACAACCCGAGCCACCAGCTCCGGTCGGCCGGACAGGTCGTAGCCCAGCTCGCGAGCCTTGAGCTCGATGCTCGCGCGTCCCGCCATGTCCGAGACCAGCGTCCGCATCGAGTTGCCGACCAACGACGGGTCGGTGTGCTGATAGAGGTCCGGGTCCACCTTGAGGGCGCTGGCGTGCAGACCTGCCTTGTGCGCGAAGGCGCTCACCCCCACATACGGCTGCCGACTGTAGGGCACGACATTGGTGACCTCGCTGATCGCATGGCTGAGATGCAGCGCCCTCGCCAGGCGTTCGGGGTCGACGACCGCACGGCCCTGCTTCAGCTGCAGGTTACTGACGACAGTGACCAGGTCGGCGTTGCCGGTGCGCTCGCCGTAGCCGTTGACGGTCCCCTGAACGTGCATCGCACCCGCATCGACCGCCGCGAGGCTGTTGGCCACCGCGCATCCGGTGTCATTGTGACAGTGGATCCCCAGGAGAGTGTCCGAGTCGGTCAGCACCTTGGCGACGACGTCGCCGACCTGCGGTGGAAGCATTCCCCCGTTGGTATCGCACAGCACGACCACTGCCGCACCGGCCTCCGACGCCGTGCGCACGACCTCCATCGCATACCCGGGGTCGAGCGCGAAACCGTCGAAGAAGTGCTCGGCGTCGAGGAATACCGTGCGCCCTTGCCCGGCCAGGAAGCTCACGGTGTCGTGGATCATGGCGAGGTTCTCGTCAAGGGTTGTGCGCAGCGCGTCGGTGACGTGCGTGATGTGCGACTTGGCCACGAGGGTGACAACGGTTGTCTGAGCATCGAGCAGTGCGCGCACCTGCGGGTCTTCCGCGGCGACGGCACCCGCGCGCCGGGTCGAGCCGAACGCGGCCAGGGTTGCGCAGGTCAGGTCGAGCTCACCCGCTGCGCGCCGGAAGAACTCGGTGTCCTTCGGGTTCGCCCCTGGCCAGCCGCCCTCGATGTAGCCCACACCGAGCGCGTCGAGGTGGCGGGCAATGGTCAGCTTGTCGGCCACCGAGAGGTTGAGCCCCTCTTGCTGGGCGCCATCGCGCAGCGTGGTGTCGTAGACATGGAAGTCGGTCATGGCATGCCTGCCCGTTCGCTCGAATCCGGTCGGCCCGGCCTGCAGGGTGGAGATCACGCACCCTGCAGGCCGGCCGAGTGTGGCCGCTGTGGCACTGGGTCCTGCTGACGCCTGTCCGCCGCTCGCCTCGGGCGGGGATGCTGCCCGGGAACGAAAAAACCTCCCGAGGTAACGGGAGGTTGCGCGCCGGACAGAAAGTCCGACGCGCTAGTCGATAATCGTCGCAGCGGTGGTAGCCGCGAACCCGAAGTGCATCACGCCTCACACCCTGCCGCATCCGTCCGCAAAATGGCACCACCGTCTCAACATGTGACGCGCGCTCATGCACGAACCGCGGATCATTGGACCGGAGCCAGCCTCTCGATCACCTCGGCCACTCCGTCGTCGTCATTGGCTGCGCACACCCGATCGGCCACCTTCAGCACATCCGGATGTGCGTTGCGCACGGCGTAGGCCGTGCCGGCCCAGGCGAGCATCGGCAGGTCGTTCGGCATGTCACCGAACGCCCAGACGTCCGAGGCAGCCACGCCGAGCTCGCGACACCAGTCCTGCAGCGCCGCAGCCTTGGTCACTCCCACGGCCGATATCTCTGCCAGACCCCCGACCCCGGAGAAGGCGACGACGGCCCGGTCACCGACCACTTGCGCTACCCGCTCGAGGAACTCGTCCTCAGCGAGCACCGTGCCGCGCGCGAGCAGCTTGCCGACGACCAGGGTCCGTGGCAGCTTGGTGATCGGGGCGACCAGCACGTCAATCGGCACATCTTCCGGGTGCAGCTCGGGATACTGCGGCTCCGCAAAGAACCCGCCGGCATGCTCGACGGCCAGCCCGATATCCGGCACGGCCGCGCGAAGGTCTGACACCAGCTCCTGGACGAGATGGTGGTCGATTCCGTGCTGTTGCAGCACAACCCGTCGGCGCACGTCATACACGAACGCGCCGTTGGCGCAGATTGCCACACCGTGCGGCCCGACCAGATCGGTCAGCCCGTGCAGCCATCTCGGTGGCCGCGCCGTCACGAGCACGGACTGAATGCCGATCGCATCGAGCCGCTGCCAGGCGGCAACGGTCCGCGCGGAGACTGTGCCGTCAGTGTGCAGCAGCGTCCCGTCCAGGTCGCTGGCCACCAGCCGTGGCCGGCTCATCACGACGTCAGGCGAGCCGGGTCAGCCAGCCCAACTCGTCGTCGACCTTGCCGAGCTGGAGGTCCAGCAGAGTCTGCCGAATCCTGCCTGCCACCGGGCCGGCGTCGTCGCTGGGGCCGAAGGAGACTTCGCCGCCATCCCAGAGCAGACGGTGCACCGGGGTCACCACTGCCGCCGTGCCGCAGGCGAAAGCCTCGGTGATCTCACCGGACTCGGCACCCTGACGCCACTCGTCGATGTCGATGCGCCGTTCCTCGGGCTGTAGATCCAGGCCCTTGGCCAGCTCGAGGATCGACTTGCGGGTGACTCCCTCGAGGATCGACCCCGACAGTGCAGGAGTCACCAGGCGGCCGTCCTTGTAGACCAGGAAGATGTTCATCCCCCCGAGCTCTTCGATCCACTTCTGCTCGATCGAGTCCAGGAAGACGCTCTGGTCGCAGCCGTGCTCGGACGCCTCGGTCTGCGCCGCGAGGCTGGCGGCATAGTTGCCGCCGCACTTCGCCGAACCGGTGCCGCCGATGCCGGCCCGGGAGAACTGTTTCGAGATCCACAGTGAGATGGGCTTGAGACCGCCGGAGAAGTAGGCTCCCGCCGGAGAGGCGATCACGCAGTAGGTGACCTTTGCCGCGGGACGAACCCCCAGGAACGCCTCGGAGGCGAACATGAACGGTCGCAGGTAGAGGCTCTCCTCGCCGGCACCGGCGTCCGGCACCCATGCCTGGTCGACCTGCAGGAGCGCCTTGAGCGACGCCAGGAAGTCGACCTCCGGCAGCTGCGGCAGCGCGAGCCGCGCGGCACTACGGGCGAACCGTCCGGCGTTGGCCTCGGGCCGGAAGGTCCACACGGAACCGTCGGCGTGCCGGTAGGCCTTCATGCCTTCGAAGATCTCCTGCGCGTAGTGCAGGACTGCGGCACTCGGGTCCAGCTGCAGCGGGCCGTATGCCGTGACCTTGGCGTCGTGCCAGCCGTCGTCCTTCGTCCAGGTGATCTGCACCATGTGATCGGTGAAGAACTTGCCGAATCCCGGCTTGGCAAGAATCGCCGCACGGTCCTCGTCACTGACTGGGTCGGGACGCTGATTCACCGTGAAGGTCAGGGGGTTCGCCATTTCTCCTCCTGGGCTGTGGCGGGATGCTGAGGGCTCGATCTGGGTGTGATCGATATCACCGCTCAGATTACGCCAGCGGCAATCGCATCCCCCACCTGCGTCGTCGAACGCACCTTGTCGCCACGTGAGGCCAGGTCGGCCGAGACCGCGTGCTCCACCCGGCGCGCCTCGTCGTGGCGGCCCAGGTGCGCGAGCAGCATCGCGACCGACAGAATCGTCGCCGTCGGGTCGGCCTTGCTCTGGCCCGCGATGTCCGGCGCGGAGCCGTGCACCGGCTCGAACATGCTGGGGGTCGTGCGGTCCGGGTTGATGTTGCCGGAGGCGGCCAGACCGATGCCTCCGGTGATCGCCGCGGCCAGATCGGTCACGATGTCGCCGAAGAGATTGTCGGTGACAATCACGTCGAACCGGCTCGGGTCCTGCACCAGATAGATGGTTGCGGCGTCGACGTGCGCGTAGTCGGTGGACACCTCGGGGAACTCCTGGCCGACCTCCTCCACGGTGCGGCGCCACAGGTGCCCCGCATACGACAGCACGTTGTGCTTGTGGATCAAGGTGAGGTGCTTGCGCTCCCGCGCCTGTGCCCTGGCGAAGGCATCCCGCACCGCCCGCTCGGCACCGAATCGGGTGTTGACGCTCACCTCGGTGGCCAGCTCGTGCGGCGTACCGACCCGCAGCGCTCCCCCGTTGCCGGTGTAGGGGCCCTCGGTGCCCTCGCGCACGACGACGAAGTCGATGCCGTTCGGTGCGACCTTGGCGACGTCCAGCGGGGTCGACACTCCGGGGAACAGCCGCGCCGGGCGCAGGTTGATGTAGTGGTACAGCTCGAAGCGGATGCGCAGCAGCAACTGGCGCTCAAGCACCCCGCTGGGCACACTCGGGTCCCCGATGGCACCGAGCAGGATCGCGTCGTGACCCCGCAACTCTTCGAGCACCGTGTCGGGCAGCGTCTCCCCGGTGCGGTGCCAGCGCCGGGCGCCCAGGTCGTAGTCGGTCGTGGAGACCTTGGCACCGGAGACGGCCTGCAGGACCTTGAGCCCCTCGGCGACGACTTCGGGGCCGATGCCGTCGCCTCCGATGACGGCCAGGTTGATGCTGTCGCTGGATGCGGGCGCGCCGCTGGTGCCGGAAGTCATGTCGTCAGCGTAGGACGGCGTCTTGACATGTGGTATCTCAGTCTCAGAAGACGGACGCCCGAGGTTCCACGATCGCAGTGGATGGCACCGCACACGACATGAAGGTCAACCTTCAGCGCGCGGTGGTGGCCGCTTCCGACGCTATAGCGGGACTTTTCGCCAACACCGGACATGCAGCAGGGCCCCGACCAGACGATCGGGGCCCTGCTGTGAGTTCGGAGTGCGTCAGTCGCGCAGGTCCATGGACTCCTGCAGTGCGCGACGTGCGTCCAGCTGCTCTTCGGTCATGGGGATCAAATCCTTCGCTGCGCCGGCAGCGGCCGACACGATCGAGTGGTTCAACGGGGTGAGTCTGGTCGGCGCAACGCGGGGTCTCCGCGACGAGCTGCCGACCTAAGAGGACTCGTCGCGGCGCCGAAGGATGAGAAAGCGTCGCGTCATGACCTCAACTGTAGAAGGAGATGTCCACGGTCCGAAACCCGTTTCCCACATCATGAGACGTCTGCTTGCGCGAATCGGGCAGCTCTGCCTGCCACCCGCACCCTGCCGCGACCTCTATGATTACTGCCCAGTACAGTCGTGCGGCCACCCCGATCGCACTCCCGTCGAGCCAAAGGTCTCCGCCACTTCGTGACGACGTATGCCAACCGGCCCCTGACCCACAGGCAGGCCTCCTCCCGTCCGGTGAAGAAGCACCGGCCGGCGCTGGACGGTGTGCGAGCCCTCGCCATCTTGCTGGTGATGGTCTTCCACGGCACGAACAGCCTGCCCCAGGGCGGCTTCTACAGTGTCGATGTCTTCTTCGTCCTGTCCGGCTACCTCATCGCCGGGCTGCTGCTGAAGGAGCACCGCAAGTGGGGCAGTCTCGACCTCACCAGCTTCTACATCCGCCGGGCCCGCCGGTTGCTGCCTGCGTTGGTCGCCGTCGTCATCGGCATCACGCTGATCTGCCCGCTGGTCGTCGACCAGACCGCCATGTCGACCATGCGCTCCGACGGCCTGGCCACCTTGTTCTACTACGCCAACTGGCACTTCATCTCGACCGACCAGTCCTACTTCCAGGCGTTCGGCGATCCATCCCCCTACCGGCAGATGTGGACTCTCGCGATCGAGGAGCAGTTCTACATCGTCCTGCCGCTCACCATGCGCTTCCTCCTGCGAGTCACCGCCCGCAACCGGCGGGCGCTGCCCTGGATCCTGTTCGCGCTGGCCGCCATCTCGGCGCTGTGGATGGCCCACCTGTTCACCCCCGGCCAGGACCCGTCCCGGATGTACTACGGCACCGACTGCCGCGCCCAGGACCTGCTGCTCGGCTCGGCGCTCGCGGTCTGGATCTCCATGGCCGACCGTCGTCGCCTGACCCGTGACCTGCGCAAGGTGACCGCGGTCGGGGTGGCAGGCGCCCTGACGATGGTGGCCTTCTTCCTGTTCATCAGTGACTCGAACCCGTTCACCTATCGCGGCGGCTTCTTCGTCTTCGTCCTCGCGACCTGCGCAGTCATCGCCGTCGTCGAGCTGGACCAGGACGGACCGGTCGCAAAGCTCTTCGGCTACCGGCCGCTCGCGTGGGTCGGCAAGATCTCCTACGGCCTCTACCTCTGGCACTGGCCGATCTTCGTGATGATCAGCCCGGCTCACACCAGCCTGAGCGGCATCCCGCTGTTCGTCGTGCGGTTCGCCGTCAGCTTCGCCCTCGGCACCGTCTCGTTCTACCTGCTGGAGGAGCCGATCCGCCGGCACGGCCTCAAGCGCTGGTTCGGCCGCACGGTGGGCATCATCTCCGGGTATGCCGTGCTGCCCCTGACCGCGATCCTCGTCCTGGTCGCGACCTCCTCCGTGCAGGCCAACCCGCTGATCAACGCCAAGACGGGCACCACCGCGGACACCGGCAACAGTGACACCCAGGCCAAGCAGCGGGTGCTCATCGTGGGTGACTCAGTGGGCTTCTCGGTCGGCCTGAACTTCCCGGGCCACGACTACCCGAACACCGCCATGACCGGTCACACCATGCTCGGATGTGGCACGGCGGTGCAGTATCTCGCGTTCAACGGGAAGCCCCAGCCGGGCGGCGCGAACCAGGAATGCAACGATCCCTTCCAGAACTGGAGCGCCTACGTCAAACAGACCAAGGCTCAGGCCGTCGTCTGGTCACTTGGCGGCTGGGACGTCTTCGATCACGTGATCAATGGCAAGGTCATGAAGGAGCAGAGCCCGGCCTATGCGACCTATTTCCGCTCCCGACTGGAACAGGGCCTGAAGCTGCTGGGCCCGAACGTGCAGGTCGTCATCCCCAACGTCCCGTGCTACAACCAGCCCCAGTATGTGGTGGGCGGCGAGAATCTGGCGCCGAGCCGCAACTCTCCGCAGCGCGCCGCCGCGTTGAACAAGATCCTCGCCGGGTTTGCCTCCGCGCACCCGCACCAGGTGCACATCTTCAACGTCGCCGAGCACGTGTGCCCCGGCGGCAAGTTCACCGAGAACCTGGACGGTGTGAAGGTCCGCGACGACGGGGTGCACTACACGACGGCCGGCGCCAAGCTCTTCTGGAAGTGGATCATGCCCACGCTGAACCAGGTCACCGGCGAGGACGCCCAGAATAAGGCCTCCCCCGCGGCGGTCGGCTGAGCGCGACAGGCCTCCCGCGAGAAAGTCCTCGTCAGCGTGACGTGCCCCATGGTTACGATGAACCGGTGGCCACCCAACTGACGCTTCTGCCCCGGGTTGCCTACCAGGATCGGCCGGTGGCCAGTCCGCAGCTGCGGCAGCTGCTCGCCGCGCTGGCCGCCGACCTGAGCACAGGAGCCAGCACGTCGCGACTGATTCAGCAGCTCTGGCCGCGAGCCCTGCCGGATCACCCGAACAAGGCACTGCAGGTGCTCGTGTCACGAGGGCGTAGCCAGCTGGGCCCCGAGCTGATCGTCAACACGCCGAGCGGCTACCGGCTCGGCCTGCCCGCGGACGAGGTCGACAGCTCCTGCGCCGTGCTCAAGGTTGCCGCCTGCGATCGCGCCGCCCGCGAGGGCGACCATGCCGCAGCACTGTCCCACGCCGAGTCCGGACTGGCACTGTGGCATGACGCGCCGCCCACCGCCGACGACGGCGACGACCCGCTCAGTGTGTTGCGCAGTGAGCGGGTGTCCACGTATGCCGCCTTGGCCCGCGTCCGTGCGTTGTCCCTCTCCCGCCTGGGTCGGCACGACGATGCGCTGCCACTGCTCATCGATCTCGTCGGTGCCCGGCCTCGCGAGGAGCAGCTGCTCGCGGCGCTGCTGCGCTCGGAGGCGGTCGCGACCAGTCCGTCCGCGGCGCTCATCCGGTACGAGGCCTATCGACGCTCCCTGCGAGACGACCTCGGCTCCGATCCCGGGCCCGAGCTGCAGGCGGTGCAGCGGGAGCTGCTCACCGGTGGCCGGATGAAGATCCGCTCCGGCGTCACCTTCGAACCCAACTCGTTGGTCGGACGCGACGAGGATCTCACCGCGGTCGGCAACCTGATCCGCAGCTCTCGCGTCACCTCCATCGTGGGTCCCGGAGGCCTCGGCAAGACCCGGCTCGCGCATCTTGTCAGCCACCGGGCGGACCAGCCGCAGGTGCAGTTCGTGCCCCTTGTAGGGGTGTCCTCATCGGACGCGGTCACCGCAGAAGTGGCGTCGGCCCTGGGGGTTCGCGACCAACGCATCCGCCCCAACGTGCACGTCACCGTGCCCCGAGACGTGCTGTCCAGCATCATCGAAGCTCTCAGCCCCGGCCCGAGCCTGCTCGTCCTCGACAACTGCGAGCACGTCGTCGACGGGGTCGCCGACCTGGTGCGCTCCCTGATCTCGCTCTCGCCCAACCTGCGTGTGCTCACGACCAGTCGCGCGCCGCTCGGTGTCACCTCCGAGTCGGTGTATCTGCTGCCGGAGCTCGATCTGGCCATGTCGATCGACCTGTTCACCCAGCGCGCGCGGGCCGCACGGCCGGGGGTCGACCTGCCCGTGGAGGTCGTCCGGGCGCTCTGCGGTCACCTCGACGGGCTTCCGCTCGCGCTCGAGCTGGCGGCCGCGCGCACCCGTGTCATGTCGGTGTCGCAGATCGCGGCGCGACTGGGTGACCGCTTCGCCCTCCTGCGCGGTGGTCCTCGTGATGCCCCCGAGCGACACCGCACCCTGCAGGCCGTCATCGACTGGAGCTGGAACCTGCTCAAACCATCGGAGCAGTCCACCCTTGCTGCGCTGTCGGTCTTCCCCGACGGCTTCACGCTGGACGCGGCCGAGGCGCTGCTCCGTGATGCCACCGGACCGAATGGCCTGGTGGACAGCCTGGACGCACTCATCGAGCAGTCCCTGCTGAAGGTCGAGGACCGACCCGGTGGCACGCGCTACCGCATGCTGGAGACCGTCCGTGAGTTCGGCGCCGCGCGGCTCGAGATGTCGGGAGATGCCCGGGCCATGCGTGCCCAGTTCCAGCGGTGGGCCACGGCCTTCGGGGCGGCCTGTGCCGAGCCGGTCTTCGGCGCCGATCCCGTCCCGGTGATCGACCGGCTTCGGGACGAGCAGGACAACCTCGTGGCGGCCCTGCGCACGGCGATCACGGATCAGGACGAGTTGGCGGCCGCGGCGACGTTCGGCGCGCTCGGTGCCCTCTGGACGGTCGAGTCGAACCACTCACGCACCCTGGCCTACAGCGGCGAGGTCGCCGCACTGCTGTCGCACTTCCGGCCGGATCCCGCGCAGGTCGAGATCGTGCGCTGCGCGCTTGTGCTGTGCGCCAGCGACATCATCATGGGGCAACGCAGCGGTCTACGTGCCCTGGTGGCGCTCCGCAAACTCCCGAAGGCCGTGCCCGACAACCTGATCCGAGCCTTCGCCGTGCTCTTGCCGCACATCCCGCAACTCATGGTCCCGGGCGCACCGTTGCCCCCGGAGCTGCGAAACTCCCAACACCAGCACCTCCTCACCGCCACGTCGGTGATCGTCGGCCAGGTGTGGGAGAACGACGGGCAACCCGACAAGGCCCTGGCAGAGTCGGAAAGGCTCCTGGCCGGCGAGACCGCGCGGCAGGGCCTGTGGCAGCAGGCTCTGGTGCGCAGCCGCATCGGAGAGCTCTATCTGCAGACGGGTCGGCTCGACGAGGGCGAGCGATACCTGCGATCCGCAATCCCCGTCCTCGAACGAATCGGCGCCACGTCCGACGTGCAGGTGCTGCGGTGGAGCATCGCCCTCGCGGCGCTCAGCCGGGGGGATGTCCCCAGTGCCGAGGCCGAGCTCGAACACGCCGGAAAGGCTACTGTCGAGAACCCCTTTGGACCGAACGTCAACGACGACCTTCGAGTGCGCGCAGAGCTCGACCTCGTGCGCGGCGACGTCCCCGGTGGGCTCCGCCGGTGGCGGCGCCTGCTCGACCGACTGAGCGCGACTGTGGGCAACGTGATCGTGACCGACCCGCCCGGCCTGGAGCCGTGGAGCCTCTCAACAGAGGCTCAGACGCTGATTGCCCATGCGCGCTACGACCACCTCCCGGAGGTCGCGGGGCTGGAGCGCACCCTTCGGAGCAAACTGCAGGCATTGGGCGAACGAGCCAGAGTACTGCCGCCGAACCCGTTCACCCTCGACCTGCCGGTATTCGGCATGGGCCTGCTCGCGATCGGCCTGGCCCGGCTGCGAGCCGGCTCGCAAACCGGTGCCCGCATCGGCGCCGCAATGGTCGTGCTCGCCGACACCATGCAGTACCCGCGGTACCAGCCGTCCATGTCTCGGGAGTGGTCCGCCGAGTTTGCCCGTGAGACAGCAGGGTCGGCATACGACTCCGCAGTGGAGTCGTATGCCGAGCTACCGCTCGATGAGCGCGTGCCCGAAGGTGTGCGCCTGCTCGAGGCTCTCGATCAGGCCTGACGCCGGTAGCCGCGGACGGCCAGTGGCATGAAGATCGCGACGACGGCAGCGCAGCCGACCATGGCCCAGCCCACCTGCCCGTTGATAGCGCCGTCATTGGCCAGCGACCGGATGGCCGACACGATGTGGGACACCGGGTTGACGTTGACGAAGCTCTGCAACCAGCCCGGCAGGGACGTGACCGGCACGTAGGCGTTGGACAGGAACGTCAACGGGAACATGATCATCATCGACACCCCCTGCAGGCCCTGCGCCGACTTCATGACCGTGCCGAGGAAGGTGAAGATCCACGCCAGCGACCAGGCCGCGACGACCACCAGCACGCCCGCAGCCAGGACACCGAGCACGCCCCCGCCGGGACGGTAGCCCATTGCCAGGCCGACGATCAGGGTCAGCGTCGTCGCGATGACGTAGCGCAGGCAGTCCGCCAGCGCCGGACCCGCCAGCGGTGCCAGTCGTGACATCGGCAAGGACTTGAACCGGTCGAAGACTCCCTTCTCCATGTCTTCTCGCAGCGTGACACCCGTCGCCATGCAGGTGGTCAGCGCGGTCTGGACGAGGATGCCCGGGATGAGCAGGGGCAGATACTTCGTCACGCTCCCGGCGATCGCCCCGCCGAAGATGAAGCCGAACATCGGTGTGAACAGGAGCGGTTGGACGATCGCGTCAAAGAACTGCTCTGGGTTGCGCCGCATCTTCTGCAACGCGCGACCCGCCATCAATATCGTCTGGCGCAGAGTGTCCAGCGGGCTGACGTGCCCGCGCAGGCTGCCGACGTCGACCGTGCCGGTCGTCGCGGTGATGCTGGTCATCGGCTTGCCTCCATCTCGTTGGTCAGGTCGGTCTCGCTCATGGACGAGTTGGACCGCCCGGGATCGTCCTTGTCATGGGCGTGCTCACCGGTCAGCGCCAGGAACGCCTCGTCGAGTGTGGGCTCCTCCACGGAGACCTGCACGACTCCGATCTCCGTCTCGCGCAGCGCGATCAGCACATCCGCCGCCTCGTCAGCGCGATCGAGCGGGACGGTGAGCCGCCCCGACTCCGGCGTCCGGCCGGCGGTGCGGCCGACCGTCCTGGCCACCAACCGTGCCGCCTCGTCAAGCCTGTCCGGATCGGCCAGGCGTAGCGCCAGCGTCGAGTTGCCGACGGATGCCTTGAGCTCCCCCGAGGTGCCCTCGGCAACCTTGCGGCCACGGTCGATGACGGCAATGCGGTCGGCGAGCTGGTCCGCCTCGTCCAGATACTGCGTCGTCAACAGGATCGTCGACCCGGTGCGCACCAGGTCGCGCACGGTGTCCCACATCTGACCTCGGGTCCGGGGGTCCAGCCCGGTCGTCGGCTCGTCGAGGAAGATCAGGGGCGGCTGGGAGATCAGGCTGGCCGCCAGGTCGAGCCGGCGCCGCATACCACCGGAGAACTGGGCGATCGTGCGGTCGGCGGCATCTTCAAGGTCGAACCGCCCCAACAGGTCCACCGCAGTCGCACCGGCCCGCTTGCTCGACAGCCCGTGGATCCGGCCGAAGAGGCGCAGGTTCTCCCGTGCCGTGAGCTTCTCGTCGACCGAGGCGTACTGCCCGGTGACACCGATCAACTGCCGGACCTGGTGCGGACTGCGCTTGACGTCGACCCCGAAGATTGTGGCCTCCCCGTCATCGATCCGCAGCAGCGTGGCGAGCATGCGCAGCATCGTGGTCTTGCCGGCGCCGTTCGGCCCGAGCACCCCGAAGACCTCTCCGGGGCGAACCTCCAGATCCACTGCGTCAACGGCCCGGACCCCACCCGAGCCCTTGAACTCCTTGACCAGGCCTCTGGCGTGTACTGCCAGGTCGCTCACGGTTACCTCCCACTCCACGCCGCACCCCCGTGGTGCAACAGGAGCACAGTGCAGCATGCCGCATACAGACTGGTTTCAGACCGGTTTCAGCAGGTTGTGCGGCGCCGCTACTCGTCGGAGCTCGTCATGGCGGCAAGTCGTCTGCCGACCAGCAGCACGCCCGCGACCAGTGCCACCAGCGCCGCGAGCACGGCATACAGCGCGGGCACCGGCGGCTTGCCGGCACCGACGATGGAGGAGATGGCCGCGACCAGGGAGTCGCCCCAGGACCGCGCGGACAGCCACTTCACCGGGGAGATCAGGCTGGAGATGGTGGACTCCCAGATCAGCCAGTAGAGCAGGCAGCCCAGGATGCTGCGCTTCATCACGGTCGCGAGCGCGATGAAGATCCCGACGTAGGCTGCCGCGGCCACCACCCCGGCGACCAGGGCGGCTAGTGCCAGTCCCCCTCCGCTCCCGACCAGGACGAGCGCCGCGATACCCATGGGCACGGCGCCGCCGATCAGGGCGGCGCCGAGCACGATGGTTGCCTTGCTGCCGATGATTGCCACCCGAGAGATCGGTTTGGTCAGCAGGTAGATGATCGAGCCGTCATCGAACTCGGAGTTGATCAAGGTGGTGGTCGCCAGCAGGGTCACGACCGGCACGACGATGCCGATGCCGAATACCTGCAGGAACGACTGCGCGTCGGCGTCGGTCATGCCCGTCGAGACCGAGCGGAGCAGCACGCTGAGGCCGATGAGGACCAGGGGTAGTGCGATCAGCAGCCACACCCGGGCGCGGCCGAAGAGCGACCGCAGGCCGAGTCGCAGGATCGGGGTGTTCATGTCAGCACCTCGCAGACAACCAGGACACCGGAGGTACTCATGCGGCGCGGGGTGGTCATGTGTTCACCAGGTAGCTGAAGACACTCTCCAGCGACTCGTCGGTCGGGGTCAGCTCGAAGATGCGCACCCCGTGCTCACGGGCCAGTCGGGGCACGATCTGGGCAAACTGGCCGAGGTCATCCGCCTCGACCTCCAGGCCGTGATGCCCGCGCAGGCGCGCACCACGGACGGACGGATGGCCCAGTAGCAGCGTGGCAAGCGCCCGGTCGTCGGAGCTGCGGATGAGGTACTGATTGGGCCGATCGGTCATCAGCCGGCGGATCTCGGCGAAGTCGCCCGACGCCGCGTGCCGACCGGCCACCAGCACCTCGACCTGACGCGCGATCTGCTCCACCTCCTCGAGGATGTGTGAGCTGAACACGATGGTGTGCCCGCGCTCGGCAAAGCCGGTCAGCAGGCCCATCATGTGCCGGCGCTGGATCGGGTCCATCCCGTTGAACGGCTCATCGAGGAGCAGTACGTGCGGGCCATGCACGAGTGCCGACGCCACCTTGATGCGCTGCTTCATGCCCTTGCTGTAGGTGGAGATCTTGCGGTCTGCCGCAGACGCCATGTCGACCAGTCCGATGGCGTATTTCGTGGCGGTCGCCGGCTGCGGGACCCGTTGCAGGTCGGCGTTGAGCCGCACGAACTGCTCTCCGGTCAGGAAGTCGTACAGCGACTCCTGCACCGGCACCAGCCCCACCTGGCGGTAGATCGCCACATTCTCGCGGGCTGGTGCTCCGCCGATCGTGACGGAGCCGGTCGACGGTGGCAGCAGCCCGGCCATCATGGACAGCAGAGTCGACTTGCCGGCCCCGTTTGGTCCGAGCAGACCGGTGATGCCCGATGTGATGTGCATGTTGACGTCGTTGACCGCGACAACGTTGCCGTACCACCGCGATACGTTGCTCAGCACAAGATCGGTCATAGCGCGGCCGCCTTGCGGATTCGCAGCAGCAGCACCCATACCGGGCCGAGGATCCAGACAAGTGCGATCACGGCGTATGCCGTGGCCCACGCTGCCGACGGGTGCGGGAGGTCGGGGTTGGGAGCGGGCGTGGTGAAGACGCCGGTCACCAGCTGCGCCACCGCGGTGAACGGGTTGAACGCGGCGACCACGAGCCCGAGCGTCCCGTTGTGCGATCCATGGGCGGCGCCGAGCAGCGCCGTCACAATGCCGGACGTCACCATCAGGGCGATGATGATGGCCGCCACCGCCAGACCGGCACGGGTGGTGAGGGCCGCGATCATGCCACTGAACGCGGCAATGACCAGCACCAGGACGACGACACCGACCATGGCGGTCCAGAAGTTGTGTGACTGCTCGCCGGTGTCGACGTACGCGGTCAGTGCCACGGCATACCAGATCGCCATCGGGATCGCGATGATCGCGAACAGCGCCGTGACGAGCGCACCGAGGCGCACGAGCACGTAGACCGCGCGAGACAACGGGCGGGCGAAGTAGAGCACGATCGTGCGGTAGCGCAGGTCGCGGGCAAAGAGCACCGGCGCCTGCGCCGCCGCGAAGATGGTGATCAGCAGCTGGGTCCAGTAGGGGTAGCCGAAGTAGTTGGACAGCGGCCCGAACAGGTCGGCCTGGCTCGACATTGACATCTTGTGCAACTGGATCAGCATGCCGGCCAGCACCAGTGCGGGAATCAGCATGATGGCGAAGATCAGGAACGGGATGACCTTGGACTTACCCGACCGCCCCAGGCCGAAGCAGTGCCGCAACGAGGTCAGATAGAGCGAGGCTGCGATCGCCCCGGTCCCCTGTCGTCGACCGGTGAATGGGCGGTACCCGATGTCGTGGATGACGCCGTGTGGCTGGCTCATCGCGCCACCGCCGGTGTCGGTGGTTCTGCCGGGCGGTCGAACACTTCCTCGAGGGTGTGGTGGACCTCTTGGATGCGGACCAGGCCGAGCCCAAGCTCGACCACCACGTCGCGAATGACATCGAGGGTCTCCGGTCGATCAACGCGCACCTCGATCCGACTGCCCGACGGCCACGCCGTGACACCGCGTTCGACCAGTGCCTGACCCACCTGGCGGTCACAGCCGAGCGGGCCGAGCACCTCCACCACCACGTTCCCCGTGGTGTGGGTCAGCTCCGTGGTCTGGGACGCCCTCAGCAGCCGTCCGCCGTCGATGACGATGATGTAGTCGGCGCTGCGTTCCAGCTCGCCGAGCAGGTGGCTGGTGACCGCGACCGAGATCCCGAAGTCGTGCCCGATCCGGTCGATCAATGAGAGCATGTCGTCCCGCGACCTCGGATCCAGGCCGTTGGTCGGCTCGTCCAGCAGAACGAGTGCCGGGCTGTGCACGATCGCCTGCGCGAGCTTGGCCCGCTGTTTCATGCCGGTGGAGTAGCCACCCATCAGCCGGTGCCGCTCCTCGGCGAGGCCGACGTGCCGCAGAACCTCCGAGGTGCGTTCTCGTGCAGCATCTTTGGGCAGACCCGACATCATCGCCATGTGCATCACGAACTCGGCAGCAGACACGTCCGCCGGCAGGCAGTCGTGCTCCGGCATATAGCCGACCCGCTCACGCACCTGGGCACCGTGTGTCGCCGGATCCAGCCCGAGGACGCGCGCGCCGCCACCCGTCGGCCGCAACAGCCCGAGCAGCACCTTGATCAGCGTCGACTTGCCGGCACCGTTGACCCCGACAACTCCGGTAACCCCCTCCGGGATCACCAGAGTGAGGTTGTCCAGTGCCCGGACGCGTGGGTACTGCATGATCAGCCCCTGAGTCTCCACTACCGCCATGGGCACCGAGCCTATGTCACCCCACCCCACGAAGTCTTCGCTCGTCCCTCGCTGAGTACTGCGCGGGGACCCCGAAAAGCCGCGCCGATGTCACGGCGGCCGGCCACTTCCCCCGCGGGAATGACCGGCCGCCATGGCACTGCTGGAGGTCAGCGAGCAGCCGAACCCTCGACATAGTCGGCGTCGTTGTCCTGGATCCAGCTCATCAACCCACGCAGCTTCTTGCCGGTCACCTCGATCGGGTGCTGAGCACCCTTCTCGCGCAGCGCGTTGAACTCCGGTGCACCCGCATCCTGGTCGGCAATGAACCGCTTGGCGAAGGTGCCGTCCTGGATGTCGGACAGCACAGCCTTCATGTTGTCCTTGACGCTCGGATCGATGACCCGCGGGCCCGAGACGTAGTCGCCGTACTCGGCCGTGTCGGAAATCGACCAACGCTGCTTGGCGATGCCGCCCTCGACCATCAGGTCCACGATCAGCTTGAGCTCGTGAAGCACCTCGAAGTAGGCGATTTCGGGCTGGTAGCCGGCCTCGGTGAGAACCTCGAAGCCGTACTGCACCAGCTGCGACGTGCCACCGCACAGGACGGTCTGCTCACCGAAGAGGTCCGTCTCGGTCTCCTCGGTGAAGGTTGTCTCGATGCCGCCTGCACGCAGTCCGCCGATTCCCTTGGCGTAGGCCCTGCCCAGGTCCCAGGCCTTCCCGGACGCATCGACCTCTACCGCGACGAGCACGGGAACGCCCCGCCCGTCGACATACTCGCGCCGCACGAGGTGACCCGGCCCCTTGGGCGCCACCATGACCACGTCGACACCCTCCGGCGCCTTGATGTAGCCGAAGCGGATGTTGAAGCCGTGCGCGAAGAAGAGCGCATTGCCTTTCTGCAGGTTCGGGGCGATCTCGTCGGCATAGACCTTGCGCTGCACCTGATCCGGGGCGAGGATCATCACCACGTCGGACTCCTTGACGGCATCGGCGACGGACACCACCCGCAGTCCCTCGGCCTCCGCCTTCTCGCGGGACTTCGAGCCCTCCCGGAGCCCGACCCGCACATCCACGCCGGAGTCGCGCAGGTTGAGTGCGTGCGCGTGCCCCTGGCTGCCGTAACCGATGACGGCCACCTTGCGGCCCTGGATCACGGACAGGTCGGCGTCGTCGTCATAGAACATCTGCGCCACGGTTATGTCTCCTTGATTCTGATGGGTTGATTGAAGTATTCGCGGTTGGCTCAGGCAGTGCGACGGGAACGGTCGGTGATCGAGCGGCCACCGCGGCCGACCGCGACCAGGCCGGACTGGACGAGCTCCCGCACGCCATACGGTTCGAGCACGTCGCGCAGCGCATCGAGCTTGGTCCGGGTGCCGGTTGCCTCGACCACCACCGCATCGACGCTGATGTCGACGACGTTGCAGCGGAACACCTCCGCGAGCTGGATCACCTCGGGTCGGGTCGTGGCGTCGCATCGCACCTTGATCAGCACGATCTCGCGCTGGACCGAGGCGGACGGGTCGAGCTCGACGACCTTGAGCACCTCGACCAGCTTGTTGAGCTGCTTGGTGACCTGCTCCAGGGCGAGCTCCTCGACATCGACGACGATCGTCATCCGCGAGACTGCGTCGTGCTCGGTCGGTCCGACGGCGAGGGAGTCGATGTTGAACCCACGCCGCGAGATCAGGCCGGCGATGCGTGCCAGCACACCGGGCTTGTTCTCGACCAGTACCGAAAGCGTGTGCCGTGCCGTTGCTGCATCACTCACCGTCATCACCCTCACGGTCGAACACCGGTGTCATGGCTCGTGCCACGGTCACCATGTCATTGCTCACTCCGGACGGCACCATCGGCCAGACCATCGCGTCGCGCTCCACCACGAAGTCGATCACCACGGGCACGTCATTGATCTCCAGCGCCTTCTTGATCGTCGCGTCGACGTCCTCGGGCTTCTCGCAGCGCAGCCCGACGCAACCGTAGGCCTCTGCCAGCTTCACGAAGTCGGGCACTCGGGAGCCGGCGGCCGACGTGTGCAGGTCGGTGTTGGAGTAGCGCTGGTTATAGAACAGCGTCTGCCACTGGCGCACCATGCCGAGGCTGGAGTTGTTGATGATCGCGACCTTGATCGGGATGTTGTTGATGACGCAGGTCGCCAGTTCCTGGTTTGTCATCTGGAAGCAGCCATCGCCGTCGATCGACCAGACGACGCGGTCCGGTTGCCCTGCCTTGGCGCCCATCGCGGCCGGCACCGAGTAGCCCATCGTGCCCAGGCCACCGGAGTTCAGCCAGGCGTTCGGCCGCTCGTACTTGACGAACTGCGCTGCCCACATCTGGTGCTGCCCGACGCCGGCCACGTAGGTGGCCTCGGGCCCGGTCAGCTCCCCGATGCGCTCGATGACGTACTGCGGAGCGATTGCGGTCGCGTCCTCGGGAGGCGAGTAGCCGAGCGGGAAGGAGGAGACCCACCCTGCGGTGCGCTCACGCCACGCGGAGTAGTCGCCGCCGTGGCCCTCCTCGATGTCGGCGCGCAACGCAGTCGTCAGCTCCCGGATGACCTCGTCGCAGTCCCCCACGATCGGCACGTCGGCCACCCGGTTCTTGGAGATCTCGGCCGGATCGATGTCAGCGTGAATCACCTTGGCCTCCGGCGCGAACGACGACAGCAGGCCGGTCACGCGGTCGTCGAACCGGGTGCCGAGGGCGATCAGCAGATCGGCCTTCTGCAGTGCCGTGACGGCGGCGACCGACCCGTGCATGCCCGGCATACCCAGGTGCAGCGGATGGCTGTCCGGCACCGCTCCTCGAGCCATCAAGGTGGTGACCAGCGGGATCTGGGTCAGATCCACCAGCTCGCGCAGCGACTCGCTGGCCCGCGCCCGGATGACGCCGCCGCCAACGTAGAAGACGGGCTTCTTGGCGGCCTTGATCAGATCGGCCGCCGCGCGGATCTGCTTGTGGTGCGGCCGGGTCACCGGGCGGTAGCCGGGCAGGTCGAGGGTCGGCGGCCAGGAGAAGGTCGTCTGCGCCTGCATCGCGTCCTTGCTGATGTCGACCAGCACCGGGCCGGGACGGCCGGTCGCGGCGATGTGGAAGGCCTCGGCGATCGCGCGCGGAATGTCGGCGGGATCGGTCACGAGGTAGTTGTGCTTGGTGACCGGCATCGTGATGCCGCGGATGTCGGCCTCCTGGAAGGCATCCGTGCCGATCGTGCGGGAGTGGACCTGCCCGGTGATCGCGACGACCGGCACCGAGTCCATGTAGGCGTCCGCGAGCGCAGTGACGAGGTTGGTCGCGCCCGGCCCGCTGGTGGCCATGCACACGCCGACCTTGCCGGTCGCCGAGGCATACCCTTCGGCGGCGTGACCGGCACCCTGCTCATGGCGGACCAGCACGTGACGCACCTTGGTCGAGTCGAGCAGCGGGTCGTAGGCCGGCAGGATCGCGCCCCCCGGGATTCCGAAGACCACCTCGACCCCGACCTCCTCGAGCGCGAGAACGAGCGCTTGGGCACCGTTGACCTGCCTCGGCGCTACCGGCGCCGCGCTATGCGCGACCTGCGCTGGAGTCGGGATCCGGGCGGCGGATCCTGGAGCCTGAACGTTCGTCACGGCACTCACCCTTGTCTCTTCTATCCTCTATGTGAATGGCTCGGTCTCGGACACAAAAAAACCCTCAGCCGGTCAGGGCAGTGAGGGTCGGCGCGCGAGCTGACGAATCAGCTTGCGCGCCTTCGAAGTACGAGAATTCGTGCCATGCACCGAGTCTCTTGGTCAACACCCGTAGTGTCAACACTTCGAGACGCCGGTCTCACATAGCGGGAATACTCGGCCTCCGTCTCACCGCCGCGACCAGTCGTCAGTCGCAGACTGCGCCTACGCTGGCGCTGCGCACGAGCTTGCGATACTTCGCAAGAACGCCGCGCGTGTACTTCGGCTCCGGATGAGTCACGCCGGCATCCCGACGAGCCTGCATCGTCGCGTCATCCACCAGCAGATCCAAGGTGGCGGCACCGACATCGAGTCGGACCACGTCGCCGTCCTCGACGAAGGCGATCGGGCCCTCGTCGACGGCCTCCGGTGCGACGTGCCCGACGCACAACCCCGTCGTACCCCCGGAGAAGCGGCCGTCAGTGAGCAGCAGGACATCCTTGCCGAGACCCGCGCCCTTGATGGCGCCGGTTATCGCGAGCATCTCACGCATGCCCGGACCACCCTTGGGTCCCTCGTAGCGGATGACAACCGCGTCGCCCGCCGCGATGGTGCCATCCTCGAGGGCATCCATCGCAGCGCGCTCCCCGTTGAAGACGCGAGCTGTCCCCTCGATGACGTCCTTGTCGAATCCCGCCGACTTCACGACGGCACCCTCCGGCGCCAGCGAGCCCTTGAGGATGGTGATCCCTCCGGTGGGATGGATCGGCTCCCTCATCGCCCGCAGCACCTTGCCGTCCACATCCGGCGGCCGGATCGCCGCGAGGTTCTCGGCCATCGTCTTGCCAGTCACGGTCAGACAGTCGCCGTGCAGCAGGCCGGCGTCCAGCAGCGCCCGCATGATGACCGGCACGCCGCCGACCTTGTCGATGTCGGTCATCACGAACCGGCCGAACGGCTTCACGTCGGCCAGGTGTGGCACCTTCGCGCCCACGCGCTGGAAGTCGTCGATCGTCAGGTCGACGTCGGCCTCGTGAGCGATGGCCAGCAGGTGCAAAACGGCGTTGGTCGAACCACCGAAGGCCATGAGGACGGCGATGGCGTTCTCGAACGCCTCCTTGGTCATGATGTCCCGGGCGGTAATGCCCTGGCGCAGCAGCCCGACCACGGCCTCACCCGAGCGCCGAGCGAAGCCGTCTCGCCGCCGGTCGGTGGCCGGTGGGGCGGCACTGCCGGGCAGTGACATCCCGATCGCCTCGCCGATGGAAGCCATGGTGTTGGCGGTGTACATGCCGCCGCATGCGCCCTCACCTGGGCAGATCGCCCGCTCGATGGTGTCGACGTCTTCCCGGCTCATCAGCCCCCGTGCGCAGGCGCCAACCGCCTCGAACGCATCGATGATGGTGACCTCCTTCTCGGTGCCGTCCGAGAGCTTGGCGATGCCCGGCAGGATCGACCCGGCATACAAGAAGACCGACGCCAGGTCCAGGCGCGCGGCAGCCATCAGCATTCCGGGCAGCGACTTGTCGCAACCCGCGAGGAGCACTGACCCATCGAGGCGTTCGGCGCTCATCACCGTCTCCACCGAGTCGGCGATCACCTCGCGACTCACCAGCGAGAAGTGCATGCCCTCGTGACCCATGGAGATGCCGTCGGAAACACTGATCGTGCCGAACTCCAGCGGGTAGCCGGCCGCGGCGTGCACACCGTCCTTGACCGCTTTCGCGAGTCGATCGAGCGACAGGTTGCACGGGGTGATCTCGTTCCAGGAGCTCGCGACTCCGATCTGCGGCTTGGCAAAGTCGTCGTCACCCATGCCTACGGCCCGAAGCATCCCTCGCGATGCGGTCTTCTCCAGACCATCGGTGACATCACGGCTGCGGGGCTTCAGATCGGGTGTGTCAGTCATGGCCCGATAATAGTGCTATGTCCGCCCATTGGGACGCCGATCTCAATGTTCGGAATGCCGGGCGGTGTGCACCGCCTCGACGGACGCCACACCGGGCGCCAGGTCTGCCCACGGCACGCCCACTCGCAGAATCGAGACCGTGCAGGTCGGATATCCGGCGGCCAGTTCTTCGGTGCCGGGCTGCCCCTCGCTCAGCACATCCGCGAGCGCCGGCACGCCGGGCGCGTGGCCGACCAGAAGTACCGTCGAGGCGTCAGCGTCGACCTCCTGCAACACCTGCAGCAGGGTGGAGACGCCGGCGTTGTAGATGCGCGCATCGTGCTCGATGAGGGCACCCAGAGTGCCGGCGTCGGAGACGTTCGCCCAGGTCTCTCGAGTGCGGACAGCGGTTGAGCACAGCACGGTGCCGGGGACGACCTTGCGCTCCTTGAGCCACCGGCCGAGCTCCCGCGCATCCGAGCGGCCGGCGGCCGTCAGCCGGCGCTCGTGGTCGGCCGTGCCTGCCGGGTCCTGCGCCTTGGCATGTCGCACCAGCACCAGCCGCCGGGTCGCCCTACTCATTTGGGGCCCCCGCAAAGGAGCGAAGCGAGCACTTTGTGGGGTGTTCCTTCATGAGGTGAAGCATGTCATCCGGTCGCGACAAGGTGAGACAGGTCCTCACCCGCAGCAAAACGGGTCAGCTCCCGACGCAGCAGGGCAAGGGCGCGAGGATCGAACGCCGTACTGGCGCCGCCGACATGCGGACTGATGAGCACCCCTGGTGTGCGCCACAACGGATGGGTCTTCGGCAGCGGCTCGGGATCGGTGACGTCCAGGGCCGCCATCAGGCGACCGCTGGCGCATTCGGCAACGAGCGCATCGGTCAGCACGACTCCACCGCGGGCGACGTTGACCAGCAGGGCTCCGTCGGGCATACGGCGCAGGAAGTCCCGGCCGACCAGGCCACGGGTCGCCTCGGTCAGTGGAAGGACCAGCAGGACCACGTCGTGCGAGGGAAGCAGCTCGGTGAGGTCGTCAACGCCGTGGATCCGGTCGACCAGGTCATCACCGGCTCGAGAGCGAGAGGCGACGGCCGTGATCTGCGCGACCTCGAACACCGACAACCGGTGCGCGATCGTGCGTCCGATGGAGCCGTACCCCAGGATCAGCACTCGACGATCCGCGAGCGATCTGCGTCCTGCCAGTGATGCCCACTCGCCGCGGCCCTGCGCACGAACTGCCTCGGGTATGCCGCGGAGTGCTGCGAGGGTCAGCGTGATTGCCAGCTCGGCGGTCGACGTGTCGTGGATACCCGCACCATTGGCCAGTGCGACTCCCGTCGGCAGGTGCGGGAGCGCATGCTCATAGCCGGCCGTCACCAGCTGCACGGCGCGCAGCCGCGGCGCGTGGCCGAGCCAGGTCATGGGCTCCGATCCACCCATGTAGGGCGGCACCGCCAGCTCGACGTCGTCCGATGGCGGCGGGCCGGTCATCTCCCACAGCACCGTCCGCACGCCCGGCACGTCCGCCAGTTGCTCCACCCAGCTGCGCTCCGGCAGCGCCACAGTCACCATGAGCCGACGGTATCCCGTCAGTGCACGGAGACCGGAAGGGCCCGCACACCCCGGATCGTGTTCGACCGGCACATAGGCACCTTGCCGGAGATGCGCAGGTCCGGCATTCGTTCGGCCAGCACGCGAAGCGCGATCTCCCCCTCAATGCGAGCCAGCGGAGCACCGAGGCAGTAGTGGATTCCGCTGGAGAAGGCGATGTGGTCGGAGTTGTCGCTGCGGGTGATGTCAAAGGTGTTCGGCCGCGCAAACACGTCCGGGTCGCGGTTCGCGCCGCCGAGTGCGGTCACGACCCAGTTGCCCTTCGACAGCCGGACTGGCCCGCCTTGAGACGTCGCGGAGCTCTCGACCTCCGTTTCTTCCAACGCAACTCGCGAAGTCAACTGAATCGGTGGGTCGTAGCGCAAGGTCTCCTCGACGACGTCCGCGGCTCGCGTCGGCTCGTCGACAAGGATCTGCCACTGGTCTCGATGCAGCAGCAGCGCGTGCACAGCGTTGCCGATCAGGTTCACCGTGGTCTCGAACCCGGCGACCAGCAGCAGCTGACACAGCGGCAGGATCTCCTCGGGACGGATGCTTTCGCCCTTCTCGGCTGCCAGGATCGACAGCATGTCCTCACGCGGCTGCCTCTCCCGTTCGGCGAGCAGCCGGGTGAACATCACCTCGAGACCCTTCTTCGCGCCGAACGCCTCGTGCGCGTGCCGCATCGACTTGAGGCCGTCGAGCGCGGTCCCCAATGCGGTGCCGTAGCGGATGAAGGTCTCCTCGTCGGCATCGGGCACCCCGAGCAGCTCGGAGATGATCCGAATCGGCAATGGGGCTGCCAGATCTCGGATCAGGTCGAATGACTCCTTGCCCTCCGCCGCGTCGAGCAGCACGTTGACCCGCTTCTCGACGCGGCCCCGGTAGGACTCCATACGCCGTGGTCGGAAGGCAGGGGCGGCGACCTTTCGCAGCCGAGTGTGATCCGGCGGGTTCTTCTCGAGAATCGACAGGTCGAACTCCCCCGAGCTGCGACCGGGGCCTTCTCTGCCCTCCGTGCCGAACTCCCGGCTGCCGAGCACCTCCTTGCAGACCGCGTGGCTGGCGGTGTTTCAGTAGCCCTCTACCCGGCCCTGCACCAATGGCCCGCGGCCGCGAATCTGGTCATACAACGGATACGGGTTGGTGTGCCACGGATAGAGACCCACCCTGGCGAGCGGGTCGCCTCGCAGGCGCCCATCGACCTGCGTGCGCAGCTTCGCGAAGTAGAGCTCACCCGCGAACATGCGCGCGAGCCTGAGCTCGGCACGGCTGATGGGCGATCGCATACGACTCCTTCGCAGCGCGGCAGACAATCCGGCTCGCCAGCGTAACCCTCCCGTGGGTGTTCAGACCCAGTCCGACAGGTCGGTCGGCCCCCGACGGCCTGGAGTGGCATGTGCCAAGGTGGTGAGGGTCGCGCTGACATGGTCGTCACCAACACGGGTGCGCCAGTCCTTGATCTGACGGCCGAAGGCCGCGGCCGAGCGTCGCAGCATGTCCTCCCCACGCGCCGTCGGAGCAAGCAGACGCTCTCGCCGGTCCCTCGGACTCTGCACGCGGCTGATCAGTCCCATCCGCTCCAACGCGTGCGCCGTCTTGGCCGCTGCCTGTTTGGATACGCCAAGGCGTTCAGCCAGCTCAACTCCCGTGCAGCCACGACCAATTGCCTGCATGGCAAATCCATGAGCCGCACGAACGTCGGGATATCCGGCTGCCTCCAACTCAGCGTGGACCGCGTCCACCAACCCCCGGAATGCGGACATGAGCAGGAAGGGCATCGCCAGGTCGTCCGTGGAGTCCATGCAGCGATCCTAAGGGCTTGTAGACAACCGGGTTGACGATATATGGTCAACCTAGTTGTCTACCTCTGATCGGAGAGATGTCATGCCGCACCTGCCCAGTACTTCCGTCCACACCTTCCAGAGGCACGGAGTGACCTTCCACTCCTACGCATCGAGCGCAACCGGCGCCTCGCGGCTCGCGGCCTGGCGCGCCGACTTCTCACCAAACACTCCCGGCCGGCTGCACACAATGTCCGACGAAGAGGTGCTGCACGTGCTGGATGGCGCCCTCGACGTCGAGATCGACGAGGCACACTTCGTGGCGCGGACCGGCGATGCCGTCCTCGTTCCGCGCGGAGCAAGCCTCCGTGTCAGCAACAACACCACGCAGCCGGCTCGGGCCTGGGTCACCACTGCGCTGGGTATGACGGCCACCATGAGTGGCAGCGCACAACCCATCAGTCCTCCATGGGCACAGTAGCCACGGAGCACAGCCGGATCAGGTGAGCTTGGCCAGGATCATCTCCCGGGCCTTGGCGGCATCCGCCTGGCCCTTCAGCTCCTTCATGACCTGGCCGATCAGGGCGCCGGCGGCATTCAGCTTGCCGGCCCGCACCTTGTCGGCGACGGCCTCGTTGCCGGCGATGACCTTGTCGACCGCCGCCTCGAGGGCGCCGTCGTCCTGGACCAGCTCCAGGCCTCGGGCATCTGCCACCTGTGTGGGCCGGCCCTCCCCGGCGAGCACACCGTCAAGCACCTGGCGCGCCATCGAGTCATTGAGTCGGCCGTCCCGGACCATGCCGTCCAGCGCGGCGATGTCGGCGGTCGTGACCCCGAAGTCCTCCAACGCCTTGCCCTCGTTGTTCGCGCGGCGGGCCAGCTCACCGGTCCACCACTTGCGCGCGCCCGCCGCCGTGGCACCATTGGCCACGGTCTGCTCGATCAGGTCGATCGCACCGGCATTGATGACGTCTCGCATCTCCAGATCGCTGTAGCCCCAGTCGGCCTGGAGCCTCTTGCGACGCTTGGCCGGCGGCTCGGGAAGTGACTCACGCAGCTGCTCGACGAGCTCGGCGGCGGGCGCGACCGGCACCAGGTCGGGCTCCGGGAAGTAGCGGTAATCATCCGCATCCGACTTCGGACGACCCGAGGTCGTGGCGCCGGTGTCCTCGTGCCAGTGGCGGGTCTCCTGCAGGATCGAGGCGCCCGAGTCCAGCACGGCTGCGTGCCGACAGATCTCGTAGTGGATCGCGCGCTCGACGGAGCGGAGGGAGTTGACGTTCTTGGTCTCCGTGCGGGTCCCGAGCGGCACCGCGTTCTGATCGCCGCCGTCGCCCGCCTTGGCCCGCAGCGAGACGTTGGCGTCGCAGCGCATCGAGCCCTGCTCCATCCGAACGTCACTGACCCCAAGCGCTTTCACCAGATCGCGCAGGGCGGAGACATACGCTCGCGCCACCTCGGGCGCGCGCTCACCGGCCCCGGTGAGCGGCTTGGTGACGATCTCGATCAGCGGGATTCCTGCGCGGTTGAAGTCGACCAGGGAGTACTCCGCACCCTGGATGCGGCCGGTGGCCCCACCGACGTGCAGCGACTTGCCGGTGTCCTCCTCCATGTGCGCCCGCTCGATGTCGACGCGGTAGGTCGACCCGTCGTCGAGCTCGACGTCGAGGTACCCCTCGAAGGCGATCGGCTCGTCATACTGCGAGGTCTGGAAGTTCTTGGGCATGTCCGGGTAGAAGTAGTTCTTCCGGGCGAAACGGCACCAGTCGGCGATGCTGCAGTTGAGCGCCAGACCGATCCGGATGGCCGACTCGACCGCCGTCCTGTTGACGACCGGCAGCGCACCGGGCAGACCCAGACACACCGGGCAGACGTGCGTGTTGGGTTCGGCGCCGAATACTGTCGCACAGCCACAGAACATCTTGGTCGCGGTGTTGAGCTCGACGTGCACCTCGAGCCCCATGACGGGATCGAATCGGGCAATCGCATCGTCATAGCCGACAACGGCGTCCGTCGTGGTGGTCATCAGATGCTCTCCTTCACGGCCAGGGCCGGTGCCTTGGACAGGATCGGCGCGCCCCACCGCTCGTTCAGCGCGGCCTCGAGTGCCGCGCCCACCTGGTAGAGCCGCTCGTCCTTGGTCGCCGGAGCGAGGAACTGCATGCCGCTCGGCAGGCCATCCTCGTCGGCAAGCCCGTTCGGGATCGACATGCCGGGAATACCGGCGAGGTTCGCCGGGATGGTGGCAACGTCGTTGAGATACATGGCCATCGGGTCGTCGATCTTCTCGCCGATCTTGAAGGCGGTCGTCGGCGCGGTGGGCGTGACCAGCACGTCCGCCTGCTCGAAGGCCGCGTTGAAGTCGCGAGCGATGAGCGTGCGCACCTTCTGCGCCTGCCCATAATAGGCGTCGTAGTAGCCGCTCGACAGTGCATAGGTGCCCAGGATGATGCGGCGCTTGACCTCGTCACCGAAGCCGGCATCGCGCGAGGCGGCCATGACCTGCTCGGCCGACGGACGCTCGATCCCCTTGGGCCCGACCCGCAGGCCGTAGCGCATCGCGTCGAACCGCGCGAGGTTCGAGGACGCCTCGCTCGGCAGGATCAAGTAGTAGGCCGCGAGCCCCTTCTCGAAGCTCGGGCAGGACACCTCGACGACCTCCGCGCCCAGTTCGGTGAGCAACTGCACGGACTCGTCGAACCGGGCCTTCACGCCGGGCTGGAATCCCTCGCCGGAGATCTCCTTGACCAGGCCGACCCGCATACCCTTCACATCGGCGCGGCGGGCGGCCTCGACCACCGGTGGCACCGGCGCATCGATCGAGGTCGAGTCCATCGGGTCGTGCCCGCCGATCACCTCATGCAGCAGGGCGGCGTCGAGCACGGAGCGCGAGCAGGGACCCGCCTGATCCAGCGAGCTGGCGAGGGCGACGAGGCCGTAGCGCGACACTCCGCCATACGTCGGCTTGATCCCCACAGTTCCGGTGACCGCAGCAGGCTGGCGGATCGAGCCGCCCGTGTCGGTGCCGATGGCCAGTGGCGCCTCGAATGCCGCGACGGCGGCGGAGGATCCACCGCCGGAGCCGCCCGGGATGCGCTCCAGGTCCCACGGGTTGTGGCTTGGCCCGTAGGCCGAGTGCTCGGTCGAGCTGCCCATCGCGAACTCGTCCATGTTGGTCTTGCCGAGGATCGGCATACCGGCCTCGCGCAGACGCGTCACGATCGTCGCGTCGTAGGGCGGGACCCAGCCCTCGAGCATCTTGCTGCCCGCGGTCGTGACTAGACCTCTGGTGGTCGCGATGTCCTTGACCGCGATCGGCACACCGGCGAGCGTCGGCAGGGACTCCCCCGCCGCACGGCGCCGGTCGACCTCCGAAGCGGCCGCGAGGGCTCCGTCACGGTCGACCTGCAGGAAGGCGTGCACGTCGTCGTCGACGGCCGCGATCCGGTCGAGGTGCGCCTGCGTTGCCTCGACGGCGCTGATCTGCTTGCTGGCGAGGGCGCCCGCCAGATCGGCGGCGCTCTGGCGAATGATGTCGGTCAAGATGCGCACCTTCTGTGGTTCGAAAGATGTCTCGGTGTCGCCGAGGACTTTGTCGGTGGATTCCTTCCGGGGCCCCGCAAAGAATGAAAGCGAGGTACGAGCGGAGCACTCAGCGGGGTTATTCTCACTCCTCGTCGAGGATGCGCGGCACTGCAAAGCGCTGCGCCTGAGCCTTCGGGGCACCGGCCAGTGCCTCCGCGGCGTCCAGGCTGGGACGCACCACGTCCGGACGCGTGACATTGGACAGTGGGAGCGGGTGGGACATCGGCGGGACATCCTCGACGCCGATCTCACCCACCGCGGCCACAAAGCCGACAATCTGGTCGAGCTGACCCGCCAGTGTGTCCAGCTCGTCGTCGGTCAGATTGATGCGGGCGAGCATGGCGACGTGGGCGACCTCGTCCCGGGACAGCGATGACATAGGGGCAGTCTATGGGCCACCGCCCGGTGACGAGAATGTGCCACCGATCGGCGTGCTGTGCAGGCCCGGAGGGCTCACGTGGATGGTGCGGTTGCCAGTCCGATCGCGGGTTAGAGGTTCCGCGGATAGGTCATGGTCGGCGGGTTGGTCGAGTGTCCCAGCGGTGGGTGGTCCAGGCGGTCCGGATCAGGCGCCGGGTGATGATGATGGCGTTGGCCAAGGCGATCAGAGA
>NZ_VCQV01000043.1 GCF_007845645.1 Leekyejoonella antrihumi | reverse complement strand
CACCTGGACGAACACGCCGACGACGTGGGACAACAGTTTCTTTGAGATCTTGTTCGGTTACGAGTGGGAGTTGACCAAGTCCCCGGCGGGTGCCTACCAGTGGCAGGCCAAGGACGGGGCCGGTGCGAACACGTTCCCGGATCCGCAGGATGGCACGCTGAACCGGCCGCCGACGATGCTGACGACCGATATCGCGCTGCGGGAGGACCCGATCTACGGGAAGATCTCGCGGCGGTTCCTGGAGAATCCGGCCGAGTTCGCCGATGCGTACGCCCGGGCCTGGTTCAAGCTGACCCACCGTGATATGGGCCCGATCGAGCGTTACCTCGGCCCGGAGGTGCCGGCCGAGCGGCTGATCTGGCAGGATCCGGTACCGGCCGTGGACCACGAGCTGGTCAGCGACGCGGACGTCGCGGCGCTCAAGGGTGACCTCCTCGCGACCGGGTTGACCGTGTCCCAGTTGGTGAGCACGGCGTGGGCGTCGGCGGTGACCTTCCGTGGCGGTGACAAGCGCGGTGGCACCAACGGTGCGCGGCTGCGGCTCGAGCCGCAGAAGGGGTGGGCGGTCAACGAACCCGCTCAGCTGGCGACGGTGCTGACCGCGCTGGAGGGGGTGCAGCAGAGGTTCAACGGTGCCCAGTCCGGTGGCAAGAAGATCTCGCTGGCCGACCTGATCGTGCTGGGTGGTGCGGCCGCGATCGAGAAGGCTGCCAAGGACGCCGGGCAGGAGGTCCAGGTGCCGTTCACCCCGGGTCGCACCGACGCGACGCAGGACCAGACGGATATCGAGTCGTTCGCTCCGTTGGAGCCGAAGGCCGACGGGTTCCGCAACTATCTCGGCAAGGACAACAGCCTGTCGGCGGAGCACCTGCTGGTCGAGCGGGCCAGCCTGCTCACGTTGACCGCGCCGCAGATGACGGTGCTGGTCGGCGGTATGCGGGTCCTCGGTGTCACCGTGCAGGGCTCGACCGATGGTGTGCTGACCGACCAGCCCGGCACCCTGACCAACGACTTCTTCGTGAATCTGCTCGACATGGGCGTCACGTGGAAGAGTGTCGGCGAGGGCCAGGAGCGCTACGAGGGCACCGATGCGCAGGGTCGGCGGAAGTGGACCGGCACCCGCAACGACCTGGTCTTCGGCTCCAACTCCGAGCTACGCGCCGTGGCCGAGGTATACGCCGCCGCCGACGCGAAGGGCAAGTTCGTTGCCGACTTCGTCACCGCGTGGACCAAGGTGATGGAACTCGGCCGCTACTGACCGACACCAGCCCGCCCCACCCCCGCCGAGTGGAGCACCAACCAGCCCAGTGGAGCACCTATTCGTACTCCGCTCGGCGGGTGATTGCTCCACTCGGCGGGTAAAGGCGGAGACTGGCAAGGTAGCCCAGGAGCTCACGAGCGTGGTGTCATCCCCCGAGGCGCACGGCCTTCACATACGAGGCCGGTGCCAACAGTCTCTTCGCCCCGGGTGCCATCCGTGCTTTCGTGACAGGCAGGTCCCGCCAGTCGAACGCGTGGGCGTTCTGCTTGATCCGGACAAGCCCGTTCGGCTGGAGCATCGTGCCCGCCGCAGGGTACTGGCCCGTCACGATGCCGATGGGGGCGGTGCTTTGGGCGTCCACGTAGGAGTAGTCGCTCTCGTGTCTCAGACCGATCCTGGCGATCTCCTCCTTCGCCTTCTCGACAGGCATCGCGGTGAGGTCGGGGACCGGAATATCCGTCGGGAAGTTGACGCGCGCCAGGTTGACCACCGGCAGCTCCAAGGCAGGCTCGAGCGCGGATGGGTCAAATATCACCGGGGGAATGCGGCGGCCCGCGATCTTCTGGGCGTGCCGTTGAACTGCGCTCACCGCCCGACTGTACTGCTCCCACGTTCTACCCAACTCGGCATCGTCGGGAAGGTCGGCGAAGAAGGTGCGGTTGTCGCGTGCGAACTCGATGTCGTTGCGTCGCGTCATGAACTTCAGGCGAAGTCGCGCGCAGTCGTTGAGTGAGGCCTCGCGGTCCGCAACTTCCTCGTCGTTGACGTCCGGCAGAGCGAGCGTGTTGTAATCGGCCACCTCTACTTCGTAGCCGGCCGGATTGGCGCGGGCGATGGCGGGGAAGGCGCGGAGACGCTCGATGATTTCCTTGGGATCGGACACGTAACTCACCTCCTCGTCCTGACCCGCGCGCTGATACATCAAGATGGAGGTCTCGGTCCGCTGGGACGTGGACGCCTTGGCCTGCTGATAGCTCGCGTCGAAATCAGCCGAGACGGCCAGCCCCTGACAACTGGTATGGAACGATGTGCTGAGATCTCTCTGGCTCTCCTGGCTGGTGGACGTCACCTGGAATACGATGAAGAACTCGCCACCGGTCTGGAGCCCGCGCACGAATGAGGTGCCGAACGCCGTTTTCCATCTGTCTGGATCCTCCAACAACCGCTGGGCATCTGGACGCAGCTCGTATTCGTCAACCATCTCGAACGCGTTCTGCACGCGACAACTCGCCACAACGAAGGTGGAGTGCGCGTTGAAATGGGAACTCTCCGAGAACGCGAACTTTCCTTCCCCCGAGAACAGGCCGTACCGTCCACCGGCTTCGATGGACAGGCCCATGCTGTCCATGAGCGCATCGTAGGTCTCGCAAATCTCGACGGAGTACTTGGCCTCCTGGCCGCTGGTGGCGGTCTCCGTCTTGACAACGGTGAGGGCCTTTCCCAGGGCGTCGCCGGTCAGGGTGTTGACGCCCCTTCCTAAAGTGGCTGAACCGCGGAAAGGGATGCGTTTGATCTGGCTCATCATTCCTCCAAGAGACTCGTCGGTGACGTTCGGCCTGGAATTTCGCTGTCAGGGCGGTTTCGCTTCGTCTCGAATACTGCGGTGGGGATCCGAGAACCCTCAGCGAGGCCGCGACGCACGACCTCCGGTGCCCGCCGCTGGGTACCAACCGCCGGAATCCGTCCATCGACCGCGTTCACATGCACCTCTCGGGTCATCCGTTGCAGGGCGCTCCGCGCGGTGGCCCCGAGGGTCGGCGGGCCGAGCGTGGTGTCGAGCGTGGCCGTGATCCAACCTTCCATCTGGCGGTGCCGCGCCCAGTCGACAAAGCCGCCGCCGTCCACCGGGGTCGGTGGTCCGAGTCGCAACCGCTCGTAGTCGACCGGGAGGTTGTCCTTGATGCACTGCACGATCCGTGAAAGGTGTTCGGGCCGGATTCCCGTGTACGACCCGGACGCCGTCAGGCGAGCGGAACCGTACGCTACCGATGCGGCGCTCCGTGCTCGCGCGCCAACTTCGACGTCGATCACGCTGCCGGACTCGGCGTCCACCGAGAGCCGTCCGCGCAGGTCATCGACCGACACCATGACGATGTGTGCCGTGCCGTCCGAGTTCGTGACCCTCACCGGTCCGGCTCTGAGGGTGCCCAATGAGCGCCCGCCGATCCACCAGTCCACCTCGAGCGGGGGATCGGAGAAGGATCCCTCGCCGCCGAATCCGCGGGCTCGTGCCTCGAACACGCTGTGATCGTCGGTCTGCCACGTCCCAGTCTCGTAGGTGGAGCCGCACGGAGTCCGGTGTTCCTCGACCGACACGGGCTCGCCCAACTGGCTCGCCTCCTCGATCAGTTCGACTGTCACGGTCTCGGTGTTGTCGTGAACCGAGACTTGCACGTCGGCCCAGTTCGGTCCCCAGGCGGTTACGGTCACAGTCATCGCTGAACCAGGCAGCCGCGTGTCGAGGTCGAAACTGTCTCGACCGATGCTGCCGCGGTACCACAGCCGGTTGTCACCGGTGTCCGGCGTGTAGGCGACCTGGTGGAGGACAACGCCCTCCCGAACGGTGTCGTTGACGTCACTCGCCAGTCCGGCATCCCAATCGGTTGCCGTGCGCAGTTCGAGGTACAGCCGATTGGTGGCGTGCGCATCCTCGGACTGGCTGCGCAGGACCAGAAGCCGACCGGCCACCAGGCGGGCGGTCACGTCCACACCGCCGTGTGGAAGGTTCCTCTCGATCACCGACGATGCGGCGAACGCGGCCGGCCAGGCCAGGTGCAGGTGCGCCAGAGAGAGGTTCGGGCCGACGCGGCTACCGACCGATGACCACCCGAACGGGGAGATGGTGGTGAACGTCGACGTGAAGCGGAACCAGGCCGGATCGTGGGTGGTGTCGACCTGCCCTCCGACTCCCATGATGTCGAAGGGCGAACCGTAGACCGCGCTCAACTCCACCACCGCGGTCGACTTGTCGTCGTCGGCAGCCGTGACCAGTCCATAGGGGTGCTGTAGGCCCAACAGGTGGCCAACCTCGTGGTACAGCGTCGAGAAGGTCACCGACGCGGCCGGGACGACAACAACTGGCACGGGCAGGTTCTTGCCCGCCGGGACAGCGGCCGCCCGAAATGCGCGGACAACCGTGGGAGTATTGGCACCAACGGCAGGCTTGGCCGGGTTGAAACCCGGATTGGTGAATTCTAGGTCACCAGGATTCACCAGGACGATGAAGGCGTCGACCGGGTGGGTCGGGCCGGAATCCGCCGAGTGGGCGTCTATGGCTGTCTGCGCGATCTCCCGCACGCTCAGGTTCGAGCGGCTCAGCGTGATGGTCACCGGGGGGAGCAACTCAGAATCGGAGAGATCCACGAAGCCACGGCTTGTCTGCGCCCAGTAAGCGATGATCGAGTGTGCGCCCGTCAGGACCGCGCTGTTGGCAACCCCGTCAGCCAACGGCGGAGCGGCTGGGTCATGATCGGCGATGAAGACACCGATGCGGAGACGGAGCCCCATCAGATGACCTCCGTGCCGCGGGGCTCACGCCCGGTCGGTGAGCCGCGATCGGGCCGCCCGCCATGCTCACCGCGAGGTTTTCGGTGGGCAGCGAGTGCCACCGGCAGCAACAGGTGCATGGAGACTCCTGACGACTCGGACCACTTCTCTTAAGGGAAATGATGTTCGAGTGATGGGGCTGCAACATCCCCCAGATGGGGGAGGCGCTGCGTTTCCCGCCGTCAGGTGGCGGCACGTGGTCACTGCGACGCGACCCAAGGGCAGAGCGGAATAGCGCTGTGGCCCAGCGCGCCACCGCTATTCCTCGGCCCGAAGAACCTGCCACTGCCGGTGCGCGGATGCTCTCCGGACAGACGTCCAGGGAGGGCCCGCTGGTGTGAACCCTCCCTGGACGCTGAATCGTGTTCGGATCAGAGGTTGATCATGTGCCCGGCGATGCCGTGAATGGCTTCCTTGACCGACTCACCCAGAGTCGGGTGGGCGAAGATGTTGCGAGAGACCTCGTCAGCGGTCAGGTCCCACTGCTGAGCGAGGTTCAGCACGGGCAGCAGCTCGGTGACGTCCGGGCCGATCAGGTGGGCGCCGATGATCTCGTTGTACTTCGAGTCGGCGATGATCTTGACGAAGCCGACCGCCTCGCCCAGACCCTGCGCCTTGCCGTTGGCCGAGAAGGGGAACTTGGCGACCTTGACGTCGTAGCCCTTCTCCTTGGCCTGCTCCTCGGTGTAGCCGAACGAGGCAATCTGCGGCTGGCAGTAGGTCGCCCGCGGGATCATGTCGTAGTTGACCTCCATGGTCTCCACGTCCGCGATAGTTTCCGCGGCGACGATTCCCATGGCCTCGGCCGTATGCGCGAGCATCAGCTTGCCGGTGCAGTCACCGATTGCGTAGACACCGTCGACGTTGGTGCGACCGCGCCCATCGATGGCGATCGCGCCACGCTCGGTGAGCGAGACGCCGGCAGCCTCCAGGCCGAAACCCTCCGTGCGGGGAGCGAACCCGATCGCCTGCAGCACCTTGTCGGTCTCGACGACCTGGCGGTCGCCACCTGCGGCGGGGGAGACGGTCACCTTGACCTTGTCACCGGAGTCGTCGATGGACTCGACCTTGGTGGAGAGCATCACCTTCACGCCGAGCTTCTTGTACTGCTTCAGCAGTTCCTTGGAGATCTCCGGATCCTCCGTGGGGACCATCCGGTCCAGAAACTCGATGATGGTGACATCGACACCAAAGTTCTTCATCACGTAGGCGAACTCGACACCAATGGCGCCCGATCCGGCAATCACGACGGAGCCGGGCAGCTCGCTGTCGAGGATCTGCTCCTCATACGTCACGACCCGCTCGGACAACGACGTGCCGGGCACCAGGCGGGTCGTCGCACCGGTGGCGAGGATGAGGTGGTCGCAGGTGACGGTCTGGGACTCGCCGTTGCCGTTCTTCACCTCGACGGTCTTGGCGTCCGTGAGGGTGCCCCAGCCGTTGATCTCGGTGATCTTGTTCTTCTTCATCAGGAAGTGGACACCCTTGACGATGCCATCGGAGACCTGTCGGCTGCGCTTGTGGGTGACGCCGTAGTCCATGGTGGCATCGCCCTGGATGCCGAACTTGTCCTTCTCGTGCGTCAGGATGTGCGAGAGTTCGGCGTTGCGCAGCAACGCCTTCGACGGGATGCAGCCGACGTTGAGACACACACCGCCCCAGTACTTCTCCTCGATGACAGCGGTCTTCAGACCAAGCTGGCTGGCGCGGATGGCCGCAACATAGCCACCGGGGCCGGCTCCCAGGACAACGACGTCAAAGTGATTTGCCACGGGCCCAACCCTATATCCCACGGTTGCTCAGTAGGCAGCGAGGAGGGCTTTCGCCAGGCTCGTGTCGGTCACGAGGCTGTTGATCAGGCCGGCGCGCACCGCCGCCGCGACGACGAAGTGCCGAGATGCACCGGTGACCAGGCCGATCACCTCTGGTATCGCGGCGAGCTGGGGGACGTTGATCGAGATGATTCGCCCGGTCAGCTGGCTGGTCACCGGCGCGCCGTCGGCGTCGATGAAGCCTCCCGAGATCTCGCCGATGGCACCGGCGGCACTCAGGGCGCACTGCTCGTCCGCATCTGCCAGATCGAAGATGGTGGACTCGCCCGGCTGCCACTGACCGACACCGACCACGGCCACGGTGACCTCGGGGACGTGGGAGAACGCTGCGGCTACGCCGGGCTGACGGCGCAGCATCGACGCGCTGTCGGTGTCTGCGGCCACGAGCGGGGCGTAGAACAGGTGGGCAGCGCCACCGCTGACGCGGGTGGCGTCACGCACCACGTCCACCGGCGTGGAGTCGACCCCGGTCAGGTTGAGCGCACCGCTGAGCTGCACGACCGGAATCTTCGGTAACGATTGGAGAGCCGCGACCATACAGGCGACCGTCCGAGACCAAGGCAGTCCCAGCACGTCATTCGTCGTCAGGCGGCGGGCCAGGTCCTGGGCGGCGAGTCGCCCGATCGCCTCACGCAGCTCGGTCGCGGACCGTCCGGTCGCCGGACTGAGCACGATCGCATTGCGCAGCCCGAGGGCGTTACGCAGCTGTTCGGACAGCGCCGGGTCGACGCCCTCCTCTCCGACGATCTCGATGCGCACGACACCCGTCGCCCGGGCCTGCTCGAGCAGCCGGGCCACCTTGAACCGGCTGACCCCCAGATCCGCCGCGATCTTCACCTTCGACTCGTCGGCAAGGTAGAAGCGGCGCACGGCCGTCATCATCATGGCCCGTTGCGCTGCCACATCATCCACATCGTTCGGCATCATTCGCCTCCTTCGGTGAGTCGACGTTAAACCACCCGTGAGTGGATGTGATGTGCAACACTCTACTCATATGTGCAGCAGACCGCTCAAATGAGCGACGGGGAGCCTGTCCTGAGCAGGCGAGCTCGCGAGCCCGTATCGAAGGGAAGGTCCATGCGAACACGAACGAGAGCAGTAGCGACCCTGGGCGCCGCCGGCATGGTCGTGGGGTCGTTGACCGCCTGCGCCGGCTGGGGCGGTGGCCTCAGCGGCGGCGGGCAGGACTCCATCAACGTCCTGATGGTGAACAACCCGCAGATGATCGATCTGCGGACCCTGGCGCCGTACTTCACCAAGGAGACGGGCATCAAGGTGCAGTTCACCGTGCTGCCGGAGGATGACCTGCGGGACAAGGCAAGTCAGGAGTTCTCCAGCCAGGCGGGGCAGTACGACCTGGCCACCCTGTCGAACTTCGAGATTCCGATCTACGCCAAGAGCAAGTGGATCGCACCGCTGGACTCCTACCTGGCCAAGGACCCCGGGTTCGACCAGCAAGACATCCTCAAGCCGATGCAGACCGCGCTGAGCGCGAACGGAAAGGTCTACGGGGAGCCGTTCTACGGCGAGTCCTCCTTCTTGATGTACCGCAAGGATGTGTTCAAGGAAAAGGGCCTGACGATGCCGGCCCACCCCACCTGGCAGCAGGTGGCGCAGCTGGCGGCCAAGGTCAACGGGGCCAAACCGGGGATGGCGGGGATCTGCCTACGCGGGCAGCCCGGCTGGGGTCAGCTGTTCGCCCCGCTGGACACCGTCATCAACACCTTCGGCGGCACCTGGTTCGACAAGGACTGGAACGCACAGCTCACCGCGGCGCCGTTCAAGCAGGCGGTGAACTTCTACGTGAACCTGGTGCGCAAGTATGGCGAGCGTGGAGCGCCGCAGGCCGGTTTCACCGAGTGCCTGAACAACCTGACCCAGGGCAATGTCGCCATGTGGTACGACGCGACATCGGCCGCCGGATCGTTGGAGGCGACGGGCTCGCCGGTGAAGGGCAAGATCGGCTATGCCCCGGCGCCGGTCGTCAAGACCAAGAACTCCGGCTGGCTCTACAGCTGGGCCTGGTCGATCGAGCAGGCCAGCACCAAGAAGGACGCCGCGTGGAAGTTCATCTCCTGGGCGAGCAGCAAGAAGTATGAGGACCTGGTGGGCAACAAGCTCGGCTGGACCCGAGTGCCGGCCGGCTACCGCAAGTCCCTCTACTCCAACCCGAAGTACGTCGCGGCGGCCAAGGCCTTCGCGCAGCCGACCCTGAAGGCCATCAGCTCGGCCAACCCGCAGAACCCCGGTGTGCAGCCGCGGCCCGCGCCCGGCATCCAGTTCGTGGACATCCCGGAGTTCACCAGCATCGGCACCCAGATCAGCCAGGACATCAGCTCGGCGATCGCGGGGAAGGAGAGCGTCGACAGCGCCCTCACGAAGGGACAGCAGATCGCTCAAGACGTGGGTGACCAGTACAAGGAACGGGAGAAGAAGTGAGCGCCGTTGCTGCCGAGCGGAACTCGGCAATGGAAAAGGCGGGCGCCTGGGCGCGGCGGATGCCGTTGCTCCCGGCCCTGGTCTTCATGATCATCGTCACGCAGCTGCCGTTCCTGGTGACCATCGGCATCTCGTTCATGCACTGGAACGCCTACTATCCCGACGACAAGGGGTTCGCGGGCTTCGCCAACTTCAAGAGCGTGCTGACGGACGTCAACGCGCGTGAAGCGATCATCGTCACCATCATGCTGACCGTCGCAGTGGTCGTGGTGAGCCTGGTGCTCGGTCTGATCATTGCGATGCTGCTCGACCGGAAGTTCCGCGGTCGAGGTTTTGCCCGAACGCTGATGATCACACCGTTCCTCATCGTTCCCGTTGCCGCAGCCCTGATGTGGAAGCACGCGCTGTTCAACCCCGACTACGGACTCCTCAACGGGCTGCTGAAACTGTTCTTCGGGGACGGTGCGGCCCAGCCGGACTGGATCTCCAACAACCCGGTCACCGCGATCGTCGTGTCGCTGGTCTGGCAGTGGACCCCGTTCATGATGCTGATCCTGCTGGCGGGGCTGCAGAGCCGGCCGTTGGACGTCGTTGAGGCGGCTCGCATCGACGGCGCCTCACCGTGGCAGATCTTCACCAATATGACGCTGCCGCACCTGCGCCCATACATCGAGCTGTCCGGGCTGCTGGGCGCCATCTATGTGGTGCAGAACTTCGATGCGGTCTTCACCATCACCTCGGGAGGACTGGGTTCGGCCAACCTGCCCTACTTCATCTACGAGACGTTCTACCAGGCACACGACTACGGCGAGGCGTCCGCTGCCGGCGTGATCGTCGTGATCGGCACGATCATCATCGCGACGTTCGCGCTTCGCACGGTGCTGAGCCTGTTCAGTGAGGAGACGACATCATGACCACCGTCGACAAGGTCGCCGAAGAGGCGCCGAGCAACGTCGTCGAGCGTGAGCCCGGCAAGCGCAAGAACAAGGGTGTGCTGTTGACCGGGCTGGCCTGGATCATCAGCGTGCTGTTCGTGCTTCCGGTGCTGTGGATGGTCCTGACGTCGTTCCACTCCGAGACGGATGCCGCAGCCAACCCGCCGAAGTTCGGCGCGTCGTTGAGCCTGGAGGGCTATCGGTCGTTCTTCGACTCCGGGCCCTGGCCGCCATTGTTGAACTCCCTGACGGCAAGCGTGGTCTCCACGGCGCTGGTGCTCCTGCTGGCGTTCCCGGCGGCCTACGCCCTCTCGATCCGTCCGGTGAAGCGCTGGTCGGACGTGATGTTCTTCTTCCTGTCGACCAAGTTCCTGCCCGTCGTCGCCGGTCTGCTGCCGGTCTACCTGTTTGCGACCAAGGTGCACTTCCTCGACAACATCTGGCTGCTGATCATTCTCTACACTTCGATGAACCTGCCGATTGCCGTATGGATGCTGCGCAGCTTCCTTTCCGAGGTCCCGATAGAGATGCTCGAGGCGGCGCAGGTCGATGGGGCCGGGTTGGTTCGCACCCTGAGGTCGATCGTCGCGCCCGTCGTGACACCGGGCATCGCCAGCGCCGGGCTGATCTGCTTCATCTTCAGCTGGAACGAGTTGCTGTTCGCCCGAGTGCTCACCGGCACCCGGGCCGAGACCGCGCCGGTCTACCTGACCGGGTTCGTGACCAGTCAGGGGCTGTTCCTTGCCAAGGTGTGCGCCGCCTCGCTGGTGGTGTCCTTGCCGGTGCTGTTCGCCGGATTCGCGGCTCAGGACAAGTTGGTGCAGGGCCTGTCGATGGGAGCAGTCAAGTGAGTGGGGCGCCAGTAGGCCTGAGCCAGCACACCCTTGGTGACCTGGACGAGCGGGTTGAGCGGCCGGCATACGACCGGAGCGCGGTCACCCCGGGGATCGTGCACTTCGGGGTCGGCGGTTTTCATCGAGCCCATCAGGCGGTGTATCTGGACACCCTGATGGGCCTCGGTGAGGCGCAGGACTTCGGCATCATCGGCATCGGTGTGCTGCCGAAGGATCGGCGCATCGTCGAGACGTTGAACGCTCAGGACGGTCTCTACACCGTGGTGGTCAAGCATCCCGACGGCCGGCGTGACGCTCGCGTCATCGGGTCGATCATCGGGATGCTGCTGGCCCCGGACGACCCCGAGGCCGTTCTCGCACGGATGACGGACCCGGCCACGCGGATCGTCTCCCTCACCATCACCGAGGGCGGCTACCTCGTCAACCAGGCGACCGGTGATTTCGACGGGACACATCCGTCCATCCAGGCCGACCTGACCGATGGCGCTGTGCCCTCCACGGCCTTCGGTTTCATCATCGAGGCCCTGCGCCGGCGGCGAGAGTCGGGCACCGCGCCCTTCACCGTGATGTCGTGCGACAACCTGCCGGGCAACGGCGACGTCGCCCGCAAGATGATGACGGCATTCGCGAGGTTGAAAGACCCCGAGCTGGCGGACTGGATGGACGGCAATGTCCACTTCCCGAACTGCATGGTCGACCGCATCACTCCGGTGACCACCCAGGACGACATCGAGCATCTCACCCGTGACCTCGGTCTGCGGGACGGCTGGCCCGTCGTCACCGAGCCCTTCACCCAATGGGTTCTCCAGGACGAATTCGCCCTGGGCCGACCGTCGTTCGAGGACGTAGGGGTGCAGATCACCGACGATGTGGTCCCGTACGAGCTGATGAAGCTGCGCCTGCTCAACAGCAGCCACCAGGCGCTGTGCTACCTGGGCTATCTCGCCGGCTACCGCTACGCGCACGAGGTCTGCCAGGACCCGTTGTTCGTGGACTTCCTGCTCGGCTACATGCACGAGGAGGGTATGCCGACCCTTCCCGAGGTGCCCGGGGTCGATCTCGACGACTACTGCACGACCCTCATTCAGCGATTCGCCAACCCCGAGATCAGGGACCACCTCGCGCGGCTGTGCCTGGAGAGCTCGGACCGCATCCCGAAGTGGCTGGTCCCGGTGATCGAGGACAACCTGCGAGATGGCGGTCGGCTGCGCCGATCGGCGCTGGTGGTCGCCTCGTGGGCGCGGTATGCGGAGGGCGTCGACGAGCAGGGGGAGCCGATCGAGGTGGTGGACCATCGCAAGGAGCAGGTCATGGCCGCCGCCGCCCGACAGGGGGAGGACCCGTTGGCCTTCCTTCGAGACCCCACCCTGTTCGGCTCGCTCGTGCAGGCGGCGGCGTTCACTACGCCATACCGGCAGTCCCTGGAGTCGCTGCATCAGGAGGGTGCCCGCGCCACGCTCGAGACACTCGTGGCCGGTGAGCACTAGGTCCCAGGTCGGCCGGCCCCACCGCGTGAGACGCTAACCTCTTGGTGTCCCCGAGCCCTCGAACCGGAGATCCTCATGGTGCAACGTCAGCTGGTCGCCGGAGTCGACTCCTCCACACAGTCATGCAAGGTCGTCGTCTGCGACGCCCGGACCGGAGAGATTGTCCGGGTCGGCCGAGCCGCCCATCCGGACGGCACGGAGGTCTCCGCCCGGCACTGGTGGGATGCCTTTGCGGAGGCGACTGCCGGGCGGCTGTTGGACGGTGTCAGCGCCATCGCGGTTGCCGGCCAGCAGCACGGCATGGTCACCCTGGACGAGAACGACGGTCTGGTGCGTGATGCGCTCCTGTGGAACGACGTTCGATCTGCGTCGGACGCGGCAGACCTTGTCCAAGAGCTCGGCGGTGACCAGGCATGGGTCGACGCGGTGGATGTGGTCCCGGTCGCGAGCTTCACCGTCAGCAAGCTGCGCTGGCTTGCGCGGCACGAGCCGGAGAACCTCGCCCGAACGGCGCGGGTCGTCCTGCCGCATGACTGGTTGACCGGCCGGATCCTCCGGACGGGCGACGGGTTCACCGGCTGGACGACCGATCGCGGTGATGCATCGGGCACCGGCTACTGGTCCGCGGTGACGGGTGACTACGTGCCGGATCTGGTGCGGCGGGCGGCCGGAACGGATCTTGCCGTCCCACGGGTCCTCGCGCCCGCCGAGGCCGCCGGACGGACCAGTGACGGACTCCTGGTCGCCGCCGGCACCGGCGACAACATGGGTGCCGCGCTCGGGCTGTGCCTTCAACCGGGTGACGTCGTCGTGTCGTTGGGGACCAGCGGCACGGTGTTCGCCGAGCATGACTCGCCCGTCGGAGACCGAAGCGGCGAGATCGCCGGCTTCGCGAGTGCAACCGGCGGTCATCTGCCGTTGATGTGCACGCTGAATGCGGCACGGGTGCTGAGTGCTGGAGCCGCCATGATCGGCTGTGACCTCGCCCAGTTCGACCAGCTCGCACTCGAGGCAGAGGTGGGGGCCGGCGGTCTGTCCCTGCTGCCCTACCTCGACGGCGAGCGCACGCCGAACCTGCCGGACTCGACCGGGACCCTGGGAGGCCTGACCCGCCTCAATGCGACACCGCAGAACCTGGCTCGGGCGCACGTCGAAGGCATGCTCTGCAACCTTGCCGCCGGCGTGGACTCGTTGCGCCGGCAGGGGATCCGAGCCGACCGCGTGCTGCTGATCGGTGGCGCGGCGGCCTCCCGGGCGGTGCAGGAGGTCGCCCCGGTCGTCTTCGGCGTGCCCGTGGTCGTCCCCGTGCCGGGGGAGTACGTCGCCCGTGGAGCCGCGCGTCAGGCGGCATGGGCGCTGAGCGGCCGGGAGGAGCCGCCGCCCTGGACGACCACGCTCGGTGCGGCCCACGATGTGCCGGCCGGTAACGCAGGCCAGGAGCTCCGCCATCGTTACTCGACCCTCCTGGACCGGCTCTACCACTGACACCGGCAGATGGGCCTGCGCCGTCCGCGGTTCGAACCCGGCGTGGGCGTCGGCGGGCTCCACGTGCGGCGTCCAGCGCGCTGTGCGCGAACACTCGGGTCGTGCCGCCATAATGACCGACCGTGGCCACTACATCGGCGCCCGCTGAGGACGCGATCGAGAACGAACGACCCTCGCCCAGACAGGGCAGCGGCCGGCTCGGTCTGTCCGTCCTGGCGCTCGGAGTCGTGTTCGGCGACATCGGCACCAGCCCGCTGTATGCGATGCAGACGGTGTTCAGCAGTGACCACGGGATGGTCAAGACGACTCCCGGCGACGTCTATGGCGTGGTGTCGCTCGTGTTCTGGTCGATCACCCTGATCGTGACGCTGAAGTATGTGGTGTTCGTGCTCCGCGCCGACAACGACGGCGAGGGCGGCGTGATGGCGCTCGCGCACCTGGCGCACCGAACCGTCCGGGCGGGAGGTCGGCGGTTCAAGCTGGCGATGCTGCTCGGCGTCCTCGGGGCGTCGCTGTTCTATGGCGACAGTGTGATCACGCCCGCGATCTCGGTGATGTCGGCAGTGGAGGGCCTCGAAGTGCCGGCGCCGAGCCTGCAGCACCTGGTGCTGCCGATCGGTGCCGTGATCCTGACCGGGCTGTTCGCGGTGCAACGCTTCGGGACGCACGTGGTCGGGCGGCTGTTCGGGCCGATCATGGTGGTCTGGTTCCTCGTGCTCGGCATCATGGGTCTGGACCACGTGCTGCCGCACCCGGCGGTGCTGAAGGGGCTGCTGCCGTCCTACGCGATCCTGTTCTTCGTCGACCATCCAGGGATCGCGTTCATCGCGATGGGCGCCATCGTGCTGTCCATCACCGGTGCGGAGGCGCTGTATGCCGATATGGGCCATTTCGGGCGGTCTCCGGTCCGCCGGTCGTGGTTCTGCCTCGTCTTCCCGTGCCTGACTCTCAACTACCTCGGCCAGGGGTCATTGATTCTGCGCGACCCGAGCACGGTGTCCAACCCGTTCTTCAAGATGGCGCCTTCGACGATGGCGCTGCCGCTGGTCGTCCTCGCGACGGTCGCCACGATCATCGCGTCGCAGGCGGTGATCTCCGGCGCGTTCTCGGTCTCGTCCCAGGCCGAGCGGCTCGGCTACCTCCCGCGGCTGACGGTGCGGCACACCTCGCAGCACGAGGGCGGCCAGATCTACGTCGCCTCGGTCAACTACCTGCTGTACGCCGGTGTCCTGGTGCTGCTGCTGATCTTCCGGACGTCGTCGCGTCTCGCGACGGCATACGGCCTGGCCGTGACCGGCACGCTGATCCTGACCACGACGCTGTTCCTGGTCTACGCCGAGTCGGCGTGGCACTGGAGCCGCTGGAAGCTGGTCGTCACCGGAGTGGTGTTCGGTGGGCTCGAGCTGACCTACTTTTCCGCCAACTTGACCAAGGTTCTCACCGGGGGCTGGCTACCGCTGCTCATCGCCGGCGGTGTGTGCACCGTGATGCTCACCTGGCATCGCGGGCAGACGCTGGTAACCGAGCGACGCTCGCACATCGAGGGCCCGATCCTGTCGTTCCTCACCAACTGCGCGGAGAACCCGCCGCACCGGGTGCCCGGCACCGCCGTCTTCTTGCACCCCAACCACGAGACGACACCGCTCGCGCTGCGGGAGAACGTGTCGTTCAACAACGTGCTCCACGAGAAGGTGTTGATCGTCGCGATGCGGTCCGCCAACGTCCCGCACGTGCCGCCGACGGAGCGGATCAAGGTCGAGGATGTCGGCAGCCCCGACGACGGGATCATCCACCTGACGATCACCTACGGGTTCCAGGATGACCAGAACCTGCCCCGTGCCCTGCGCCGGGCGCAGCTGCAGGGAGTGGACGTCGATCCGGACGAGGTGTACTACTTCCTGTCGCGCATCACCGTGCATCGCAGCAGCAAGCCGGGCATGGGCAAGCTGCGCAAGCGGCTCTTCGTCGCGCTCGCGCACAACGCCGCGACTCCGATCGACTACTTCAGCCTGCCGGAGGACCGCACGGTGGCGATGGGCAGCCAGGTCCCCCTCTAGCGGGACGCTCGCGGACGGGCTGGTCGCGACGGCGGCCGGGTGGGCCCGGCGCCACCGGAAGGTGGAGCGGCCCGCGGATCAGGGTGGTCCGGCGCATGGTGACCGGGCCGTTGCGTCGCAGCTGGGGGAGTCTGGTGGCGAGCTGTTGGAGGGCAACGGTCGCCTCGAGCCTGGCCAGTGGCGCACCGAGGCAGTAGTGGATTCCGCTGGAGAACGCGAGGTGCTCCAGGGCGTGCGACCGGGTGATGTCGAAGCGGTCGGGATCCGGGAAGGCCTTCGGGTCCCGGCCGGTGCCGCCGAGCAGCAGCATCACCCACTGGTCCTTGCGGATGCGTATGCCGTCGATCTCCTGGTCCTCGAACGCGATCCGCTCTGTGCGTTGGACCGGCGGGTTCCATCGCAGCGTCTCCTCCACGGCCTGCGCCGCCAGATCGGGCTGTTCGGTCAACAGCCGCCACTGGTCCGGGTGGTCGAGCAGCGCCTGCAGAGCGTTGCCCAGGAGGTTGACGGTCGTCTCGAAACCGGCAACCAGCAGCAGGGTGCACATCGGCACGAGCTCGGCGGCCCGGACCTGGTCTCCGCGCTCGGCCGCCAGAACGCTGAGCAGGTCGTCGCGCGGCTCGCGGGCGCGCAGCGTGAGCAGCTGGTCGAACATCGCCAGCAGGGCGGTGCCCGCCTCCATCAGCTCGCGGGCGTGTCGCAGTGAGTGGATGCCGTCGAGCGACCCGCCGAGGGCGGCTCCGTAGCGGGCGAAGGCCTGAGCGTCGATGCCGACGGTGTCGTCGATGCCGAACATCTGCGTGATGACGGCGATGGGTAGGGGAGCGGCCAGGTCCGCGACGAAGTCTGCCGTGCCGCGGCGCTCCAGCTGGTCGATGAGCCCACTGACCAACTGGTCGATCCGCTCCTGATAGCCGCGCACCAGCCGTGGCCGGAAGGCCGGTGCGGCCACCCGGCGCAACCGGCTGTGATCGGGCTCGTTGCGGTCGAGGAACGACAGATCGAAGGTCGCCTCGGTGCCGGCCGGCTCATCGACGGGGCGAACGCCGAAGGAGGCGCTGCGCAGCACCGTGCTTGCGACGGCGTGGTCGACCGTGGCGAGGTTGCCCAGCCTGGTCGGCACCAGCGGCCCGTGAGGCCGCAGCTCGGCATAGATGCGGTACGGGTCGGTGCGCCCCTCGGCGAGGCGCAGGCGCGCGACGGGGTCCCGATGCAGATGCCCGTGGTAGGCGGTGGCCAGGCGGGTGCGGTAGAGCTCCTGGCTGAAGGCGATCGCCGCGCGAGTCTCGTTGACGATGCTCACTGCGCAGCCCCGGGTAGTCCTCGCACCCGTTCAACGTACGCAGTTGTCGCAGGGCGAACAAGGAGGTCAGCGGAAGTGGCGTAGATCACCGTGATCGCATTCGCGTCAAGAACTTCGATATGGAACTATTTAGCGGTGTCCGTTACGCCCTACCGTCGTGTCCTCGAAGTGAGTGATGCGCGCCGCATCCTGTTGCTCGGCTTCCTCATCCGCATCCCGATCTTCAGTGCCGGCGTGATCCTCACCCTGCATGTGGTGGAACGGCTCGGTCGCAGCTATACCGCCGCCGGTCTGGTGGCGGCCGGCGCGACCCTTGCCGTGGCGGCGTCCGAGCCGCTCCGTGGCCGACTGCTGGACCGTTTTGGCCTGCGGAAGGTCGTCCTTCCGTCCCTGGTCATGACAGGTCTCTGCTGGAGTGTGGCACCCTTCGTCGGCTACTGGAAGCTGCTCCTACTTGCCACCGTGGGAGGGCTGTTCGCGGCTCCCACGTTCTCGATAATCCGCCAGGGCGTGATGGCCGCGGTGTCGATCGACGACCGGCGCACCGCGCTGTCGCTGGACGGCGTGATTCTGGAGCTGTCGTACATGGTGGGGCCGCTCGTGAGCGTCTGGTTGACGACGTTCGTGTCGACCGCATACGTGCTCTTCGGAGTGGAGATGCTCAGTGTCGTCGGGTGTGCGCTGCTCTGGTGGCAGAACCCCTCGCTACGTGCCGTTGACACGGTGCGGCTGGAAGGCGTGCCGACGGTCCCCAGACGTGCATGGTTCCGGCCCGGGTTTGTGGCTGTTTGTGGTGCTGCCGCAGCAGGCACCATCGTCCTGACGGGCAGCGACGTATCCATTGTCGCGGCCGTGCAGGAGTGGAACGCCGTGGCGATGATGGGCCTCGTCCTGGTGTTCTGGAGCCTCGGGTCGGTGATCGGCGGGCTCGTATACGGGACGCTCTCTCGAGCGATCTCCCCGTTCGCCCTCCTCCTTGGCCTCGCGATGGTCACGGCACCGATGGCGCTGGCGGGCGGCATCGTCCGGCTCGGCGCGCTGGCCTTCGTGGCGGGTCTGTTCTGTGCTCCCACCGTGACCTCGACGGTCGACGCCGTCAGCCGGATGGTGCCCGGGGTGGCCCGCGGAGAGGCTCTCGGCTGGCACGGCTCGTTCATGACCGCCGGGTCGGCCGTCGGCGCGCCGTTGGCCGGTGTGGCCATCGACCACCTGGGGTTCCGGGGCGGCTTCCTCTCGGTGGCGGCGCTGGGCGTGGTGGTCGCCGGGGGCGGCTGGTTCGCGATGAAGCTGCGCCGCCGGTTCGTGGCGCAGCACGCTCTCGCCGCCTAACGCACCCCACGATTGGGTTTGCCGCGGCGCTGCTGGTAGTCTTGCGTCACCGACTGGTGCGTAGGCATCAGTGTGCAAGAGAAGCCTAGCTTCCACCCGCGCGACAGGCATGTCACCGGGTTCGGTCAGGATATGAGCATCTCGCCCCAGCGGCGAGAAGGTTCGATGGTCGTCCGACGATCACCCTCCTGGACGCAGCGTTGGCTCCTCGTGCACCTCGGTGACGAGGAGCCCTTCTTTGTCTCCGAGGGAATTGAGAGCGACGACGAACGAAGGAGCAGACATCAGCGACGAGCCCCGTATCAACGACCGCATCCGGGTCCCGGAAGTGCGGTTGGTCGGACCCAATGGTGAGCAGGTCGGCATTGTGCGCGTCGAGGACGCGTTGCGGCTGGCCGCAGAGGCCGATCTCGACCTGGTCGAGGTGGCGCCGCAGGCCAAGCCTCCGGTGGCCAAGCTCATGGACTACGGCAAGTTCAAGTATGAAGCCGCCGTGAAGGCCCGTGAGTCCCGCAAGAACCAGGTCAACACCGTCATCAAGGAGATCAAGCTCCGACCGAAGATCGATCCGCACGACTACGGCACCAAGAGGGGCCACGTCGTCCGCTTCCTCTCGGCCGGTGACAAGGTCAAGGTGACCATCATGTTCCGCGGTCGCGAGCAGTCCCGGCCCGAACTGGGCTTCCGCCTGCTGCAGCGGCTGGCCGAGGACGTGGCGGAGCTGGGGTTCGTGGAGAGCGCGCCCAAGCAGGATGGTCGCAACATGGTGATGGTGCTGGGACCGACCAAGAAGAAGGCCGAAGCCCGCGCCGAGGACCGCCGCCGCAAGGCCGCGGCAGCCCAGCCCGAGCCTGCCAAGTCGGAAAGCTGACCGGTCGCCCCGGCGGCGACACCCGAGCCACGTACACACACACCGAGCGTCACCCGATGGCCTCGATGAGCAGAAGGAGATCGGCCACATGCCGAAGATGAAGACCCACAGCGGTGCCAAGAAGCGTTTCCGGGTGACTGGCTCGGGCAAGGTGATGCGCCAGCGCGCGCGTCACGTGCACAAGTTCCAGGAGCGCAGCAGCAGCGCCGCCCGCCGCCTCGTGCCCGATGTGGTCGTGGCCCCCGCGGACGAGCGCAGGATCAAGCGCCTGCTCGGCAAGTAGAGAACTTTTCATTTCCAGCCCCACCCGGGCCCCCTGAACCAGAAGGAGCACTCACGTGGCACGCGTGAAGCGGGCAGTCAATGCCCAGAAGAAGCGTCGTACCGTTCTCGAGCAGGCCAGCGGATACCGCGGCCAGCGCTCACGGCTGTACCGCAAGGCCAAAGAGCAGGTCACGCACTCGATGTCCTACTCCTACCGGGACCGTCGCGCCCGCAAGGGTGACTTCCGCCGTCTGTGGATCCAGCGGATCAACGCCGGTGCCCGTGCGAACGGGATGACCTACAACCGCTTCATCCAGGGCCTCAAGGCCGCTGAGATCGAGGTGGACCGTCGCATGCTGGCCGAGCTCGCCGTCAACGACGCGCCGGCCTTCGCCCAGCTGGTGGAGATCGCCAGGGCGAACGTGCCTGCCGTGACCGGTGCAGCCGGCGCGGACAGCGCTGCCTAATCGCCCGACCATCGCCCCACGCCGGCCCACGCCCGTGCTGACCAATCCCCGCGCCGAGCGGGTCAAGGCAGTGCACGCGCTGGGTCGGCGTTCGGCACGTCTGCGAGCCGGGCGATTCGTCGCCGAAGGGCCGCAGGCGGTCCGGGAGCTGCTCGGCTTCCGGCCGGAGACCGTGCTCGACGTCTACGGCGATCCCGAAGGTGGTGCCCGGCATACGGCCCTGATCGAGTCCGCTCGCACCGCCGGGATCCCCGTGCACGAGTGCAGTCCCGACGTGCTCGGTGCCATGAGCGACACCCAGCATCCGCAGGGAATCCTGGCCGTATGCCGCCCTGTCGACGTCCCTCTTGCGGCCGCCCTGGACGGCGGGCCGGGTTTCGTGGTCGTGCTGACCCACGTGCGCGACCCCGGCAATGCCGGCACCGTCATCCGCGGGGCCGATGCCACCGGAGCCCGGTGTGTCGTGGTGAGCGACGCCAGCGTCGACATCTACAACCCCAAGGTCGTGCGCTCGAGCGTCGGATCGCTCTGGCACCTTCCGATCTCCATCGGTGAGAGCATCGAGACCATCCTGGCGGTGTGCCGTGACCGGGGCCTCAGAGTGCTCGCCGCCGACGGCGGCGGCACCGACCTCCTGCCCGATGTGGAGCTGCAGACGCCGCACGCCTGGGTCATGGGCAACGAGGCGTGGGGCCTCGATCCGCAGATCCGGTCGCTGTGCGACCAGGTCGTGCGGGTGCCGATCTACGGCCGTGCGGAGTCGCTGAACCTTGCGATGGCCGCCACCTGCTGCATGTATGCCAGCGCGGGTGCCCTTCGCACGTGAGGAGCGGCGTCGTTAGGCTTGGGGAGCATGGACACCCCTGCTGACCTTCCGTTCAGCCCAGGTGGGGAGCGGCTGAGCGCCGGCAGCTACGTCGATCTGATGGAGCAGCTGCCGGAGGGCATCGTGTTTGCGGACGCCCAACATCGGCTGATGCTTGCCAACAGCCGGGCGGAACGGCTGACCGGTCTACCCCTGCGCACCATGGTCGGCCAGGATGTGCGGACGGCTCTGCCGCTGTTCGACGCGGCGGGTTCGAGCTGGTGGGAGGGGAACGACCCCTGGGGCGGCCTGCGCACTCGCAGCGGCTCGCCGGAGTGCCGGGTGGCGGTCTCGTCGGGGCATACCGTCCTGTTGGCGACGCGGCACATCCGACGTAGCGATCGCACGCTGCGCTTCCTCATCATGTCCATGCGCGACACCCGGGCGAGGGACCGGATCGAGGCGGACATGTCGGCGCTGATCACGACCGTCGCGCACGAGCTGCGTTCTCCGCTCGCATCGGTCAGTGGATTCTCCCGCACGCTCGCCGGCAGATGGTCGCAGCTGCGTGATGACCAGAAGCGCTGGATGCTGGACGCGATCGAGACCGACGCACAGCGGCTGTCGCGACTGGTCGGGGAGCTGCTGGACATCTCCCGACTCGACACCGGACGCCTGGTCCTGCACCGACGCCCGCTGGATCTGACAGCGGCCGTCTCGGAGCGGGTCGCACGGATCGTGAGCGCCGGCCAGGACCCGACGAGGTTCAGCGTGATCGATGACAGTGACGGCACAGATCTGTGGGCAGATCCCGACCGGGTCGCGCAGATCGTCGACAACCTCTTGCAGAATGCGGTGCGGCACGGCGCGGGAAAGGTCCGTGCGCATGTGCATTCCGGGCGCGACAACATCATGCTCGATGTCTCCGACGAGGGCCCGGGGATCCCTCTGGACGAGCGCACGGTGGTCTTCTCGCGCTTCTGGCAGGCGGATGCGCGGCGCAAGACCGGCAGCGGTCTCGGGCTGTATGTCGTGCGCGGCCTGGTCGAGGCGCACGGTGGGCACGTCACGGTCTTGGACGAAGGCCCGGGCGCCACTTTCCGGGTGACCCTGCCGAGCGACCTACCCAAGTCGCTGCGCTGAAACCTCCGTGCAGCAACGGAGCGGTCGCCGATAGAATCGCGGCTGCCGAGCGCCACACCCCCCACCCGAGATGAGAGCAATGTCAGGCCTGAACATGCAGGACGACCCGGTCGAGGTCAGTGCACTCGACCCGGCCGCCATCGACCAGGCCGTGCAGAACGCGCTCGCCGCGTTCGCCGGTGCCGGCTCGCTGGACGAGCTGAAGGCGGCCCGCACTGCGCACCAGGGGGACAAGAGCCCGCTGGCACTGGCGAACCGGGGGATCGGCGCGCTGCCCCCGACGGCCAAAGCAGAGGCCGGCAAGCGGGTCGGCAAGGCACGCGGGCAGGTCGGTGCGGCGGTCAAGGAGCGGCAGGCGCAGCTCGAGGCGGATCGCGACCGGCGCATCCTCGTCGAAGAGTCGGTGGACGTCACGATGATCCCGGCGCGTCGACCGCTCGGGCGACGTCACCCGGTCGAGCTGATGGGGCAGCGGATGGCCGACCTCATGGTCGGGATGGGCTGGGAGATCGCCGAAGGCCCCGAGGTCGAGGCCGAGTGGTTCAACTTCGACGCGCTCAACTTCGACATCGACCACCCCGCGCGGCAGATGCAGGACACGTTCTATGTCGAGCCCGCCGATTCGGGCCTGGTGCTGCGCACGCAGACCTCGCCGGTGCAGGCGCGCGCGATGCTGGAACGCGGGGTGCCGCTCTACATCGCGTGCGTCGGCCGGGTCTACCGCACCGATGAGCTGGACGCCACGCACATGCCCGCCTTCCACCAGCTCGAAGGCCTGGCGGTGGACGAGGGGCTGACGATGGCCCACCTGAAGGGCACTCTGGACCGGCTCGCGTCCGAGCTGTTCGGTGACGACATCACCACGCGGCTGCGACCCTCCTTCTTTCCTTTCACCGAGCCGAGCGCCGAGATGGACCTGCGCTGCTTCGTGTGCCGCGGCAGCAATCCGCAGTGCCGGTCGTGCAGCGGCACCGGATGGATCGAGTGGGGTGGTTGCGGCATGGTCAACCGCAACGTGCTGAGCGCCTGCGGGGTCGACCCGGATCGCTACTCAGGCTTTGCCTTCGGCATGGGCATCGACCGCGCGCTGCAGTTCCGCACCGGGCAGTCGGACATGCGAGAGCTGATCGAGGGAGATGTGCGTTTCGGCGCGCAGTTCGGGATGGAGATCTGATGCGGGTGCCGGTGGAGTGGCTGCGCGAGTATGTCGCGGTGCCCAAGGATGCGCGTGGCGTGGACGTCGCGGCGAGTCTGGTGCAGGTCGGTCTGGAGGAGGAGGGCGTGCACGGGGGGCAGGTCACCGGTCCACTCGTCGTCGGCAAGGTTCTGACCCTGGACCCCGAGCCGCAGAAGAACGGCAAGACCATCAACTGGTGCTCGGTTGACGTCGGCGCTGCGAATGGCACCGGCGAGCCCCAGGGCATCGTGTGCGGCGCGCACAACTTCCAGGTCGACGAGCTGGTGGTCGTGGTGCTGCCGGGCGCCGAGCTGCCCGGAGGTTTTGCGATCTCGGCGCGCAAGACCTACGGCCACGTCAGTGCCGGGATGATCTGTGCCGCCGACGAGCTCGGTCTGCCGGACGACGGCTCGGGTGGCATCATCCGGCTTGCCGACCTCCTGCCGAGCGCGGACGTGAAGCCGGGCGACGACGCGATCCCGCTGCTGGGCCTGGACCGCGAGACCGTCGAGATCAACGTGACCCCGGACCGTGGCTACTGCTTCTCGCTGCGTGGTGTGGCCCGCGAGTATGCGCACGCCACGGGCGCCGAGTTCACCGACCCCGCACTCGATCTCGCCGCACGCGCGCCGGCCTCGAACGAGGCAGGCTACGAGGTGCGGCTCGAGGACGACGCGCCGCTGCGCGGCAACCAGGGCTGCGATCGGTACGTCGCCCGGATCGTGCGGGGGATCGATCTCACTGCCGCGACACCGGCGTGGCTGGCCACCCGTCTCACCGAGGCCGGGATGCGCCCCATTTCGCTGGCCGTCGACGTGACGAACTACGTCATGCTCGCTCTCGGTCAGCCGTTGCACGCCTTCGACGTGCAGACGTTGCAGGGTCCGATCGTGGTGCGCCGGGCCAGGCAGGGAGAGAAGCTCAAGACCCTCGACGACGTCGAGCGTGCGCTCTACCCCGAGGACCTGCTGATCACCGACGGTGGTGACAAGGCGCTGGCGATCGCCGGTGTGATGGGCGGCGAGGACTCCGAGGTCACGGCGTCGACCACCGATGTGCTGATCGAGTCCGCGCACTTCGACGCGACGACAGTGGCGCGCTCGTCGCGCCGACACAAGCTGCCGTCGGAGGCGGCTCGCCGGTTCGAGCGCGGTGTCGACCCGCAGGCGGCGCCGGCTGCGGCGCAGCTGGCGGTGGACCTGCTGGTGCAGCTGGGTGGAGGCAACGTCGACCAGGGTGTGACCGACGTGGGTGCCCCACCGACTCCAGAGGCGATCGAGCTGGATCCGACGCTGCCCAGCCGGCTCGTCGGCGTGGACTACTCGACGGACGATGTCGTCGGTGTACTCCGTGAGATCGGCTGCGAGGTTGACACCTCCGGCGATGCGCTTTCGGTGGTCCCGCCATCTTGGCGGCCCGATCTGCATACGGCACCGGACCTGGTCGAGGAGGTCGCCCGGATCAAGGGCTATGACCGGATTCCGTCGATCCTGCCGACTCCACCCGGCGGGCGAGGCCTGACCCATGGGCAGCGGGTTCGTCGCGTCGTTGCCGATGCGCTTGCCGCACAGGGGCTCTCGGAGGTGTGGACCGCGCCGTTCGTCAGCGATGAGCGGCATGTGGCCCTTGGCTATGACGCGGAGCAGGCACGGGCGCGCACCGTGCGGATCGCCAATCCACTGTCCGAGCAGCAGCCGTTGATGCGGATCTCGGTGCTGTCCACGCTGGTCGACACGCTTCGCCGCAACATCTCGCGCGGCGTCAAGGACGTGGCCATCTTCGAGCTGGGCCTCGTGCTCGCGCGCGAGGGCGAGCAGCAGCACGCACTGACGTCACCGGTGGGGGTGCACCCGGCGCCCGAGGTGCTGGATGCGATTCGTGCCGCGGTCCCACCGCAGCCGAGGCACCTGGCGATCCTGCTCAGCGGAGAGACCGAGCACGCCGGCTGGTGGGGCGCCGGCCGCCCTGCCGACTGGTCTGACGCCGTCGCCCTGGTGCGGTCGGTAGGGACCGCGCTGGCGCTCGAGGTGAGCGTCCGAGCCGACGACGCCATGCCGTTCCACCCCGGGCGTTGTGCATGCTTCGCTCTGCCCGACGGCACCTTGGTCGGTCACGCCGGCGAGTTGCACCCGAAGGTGTGTCAGGCACTGGGGCTCCCGGCCCGGGTCGTGGGCGCCGAGATCGATGTGGACGTGCTCATCCACGCGAGCGATCAGGCCGTGGTGTCCCGTCCGATCGCGACCTATCCGCTGGTCCAGAGCGACGTCGCCCTCGTGGTCGACCAGTCCGTGACCGCCGCCGAGGTGGAGGCCGTGCTACGTAGCGGTGCCGGCGACCTGCTCGAGCAGATCGTGCTCTTCGACACCTACCAGGGAGATCAGGTGGAGGACGGCAAGAAGTCGCTGGCGTATCGGCTGTCCTTCCGTGCCCTCGACCGCACCCTGACCACCCAGGAGGTCAACACCCTCCGTGACCGTGCGGTGGCGGCTGCCGGTTCTGCGACGGGTGCCGTCCAGCGGACCTAGAGTTTTTGCGAGGTCCGAGTGCAGGGAGCTACATGGCTCGTTTTGCTGGTCCACCGCTGAGTCGCTAGACGACACTGTGACTGTGGACGCCATCATCCCCAGGAGCCGAGGCCATAGCGTTGTTACGTCCGGTTCGAGGCGAATGGCGTCGGATCGGCAGACGGCCCGAGCAGGGAGCGCGTCTGCCGTGGGTACCCGCCCGATCGACACGATGCGGTGCGAGGGCACACTGCGTGACTTCTTCACCGAAGGCACGTTGACGCCCTGTGGCCGTCCCGAAGGTCACCCCGGCGATCACTTCCCGGTGCCGCTCGTCGAAGACATGTACGACCCGGCTGCGGGCCGGAGGGAGGCGTCGAAACTCGCGCCTGAGGCATCCCCGGATGCCGACACTCAGCGGGCGGGGTAGGCGGCCAACTCTCGGTCGAGGGTCGCGTCGAAGCCGCCTGCCATACGCTGAAGCGGTGTCGCCAGTGATCCGGGCCGCCCGGCTTGAGGACGTGCCGGTCCTCGCAAAGATCTATGGGCACGCCGTGCGGGAGAGCGTCGCGACCTTCGACGTCACCGATCCGCCGCTGTCCTACTGGCGCGAGAGGCTGTCGAGCGCTGAGCGCGGCGACCACCTGGTCGTCGTCGAACGCGACGGCACGGTGGCCGGCTACGCCTGCTCGAGCCGGTTCCGCCCTCGTCCGGCATACGCGCGCACTCGGGAGACGTCGGTCTACCTGCTACCCGACGCGGTGGGTCAGGGTCTGGGCAGTCTGGCGTACTCCCATCTGCTCGAGCTGCTCCGGGCGGATCGGATGCACAGCGCGGTGGCCGTCGTGGCGGAACCGAATCCCGCGTCGGTGTCGTTGCACGAGTCCCTCGGGTTCGAGCTGGTCGGCACCCTGCGCGAGGTCGGTCGGAAGTTCGATCAGTGGGTCGACACTCGGTGGTACCAGCTCCGTCTCGAGCCGTAGGCGGACGGGTTGGCCGGCGGCGAGCTCAGCCGACCGCGAGTTCGCACTTTCGGGTCCCAGAATCGAAAGTGGGGCCAGATGCTGCGATCTCGGCGAGTCGTAGGAGCCGAACTTGCGATCTCGAATACTGCGACCCGGTCCCGCAGGTTGAGACGATAGTTGGTCGACTGTTGGGTACCCACCGGAGACCGCATGTGCATGAATATGCGTGAGTGTGTATATTCATGCACATGGTTCGGGTAGCAGTAGCGGGTGCGAGTGGGTATGCCGGCGGCGAGGTGCTGCGGCTCCTCCTCGGGCACCCAGACGTCGAGATCGGTGCACTCACAGCGGGCAGCAGCGCGGGCTCCACCCTGGCGCAGCACCAGCCGCATCTCGTGCCGCTCGCGGATCGGGTGATCGAGGAGACCACGGCTGCGGTTCTGCACGGGCACGACGTGGTCATCATGGCGCTTCCGCACGGTGCGTCCGCAGCAGTCGCCGAGGCGCTCGACGAACGGAGCGTCATCATCGACTGCGGTGCGGACTTTCGCCTGACGGATCCGTCCGGATGGCAGAGGTTCTACGGCACCGCGCACGCTGGTTCGTGGCCCTACGGTATGCCGGAGCTCGTGCGTGTCGGCGGCGGCAAGCAGCGCGAGGTGCTGGCCGGCAGCCACCGGATCGCGGTGCCGGGGTGCTATCCCACCGCGTGCAGCCTTGCGCTCGCACCTGCAGTGGCCGACGGACAGGTGCAGCTGCGCGACCTCGTCATCGTCGCCGCGAGTGGCACGTCAGGCGCCGGACGGTCGCTGAAGCCGCATCTGCTCGGCTCCGAGGTGATGGGCGCGATGAGCCCCTACGGCGTCGGCGGCGTGCACCGGCATACGCCAGAGATCGAACAGAACCTCACCGCAGCGGCGGGGGAACCGGTGAAGGTCTCGTTCACGCCGACCCTGGCGCCGATGCCGCGAGGCATCCTCGCCACCTGCAGTGCACCCCTCGCCCACGGAGCGACCGGTGACACCGTCCGGGAGGTCTATGAGAAGGCCTATGCCGACGAACCTTTCGTGCAGCTCCTGCCGGATGGACGGTGGCCCAACACGGGAAATGTGCTGGGATCGAACGTTCTCCAGCTGCAGGTCACCGTCGATGAGCGGGTCGGCCGGGTCGTCGTCGTCGCCGCGGTCGACAACCTCACCAAGGGGACCGGCGGCGCCGCGGTGCAGTGCATGAATCTCGCGCTGGGCCTGCCCGAGGGCACGGCTCTTCCAACCACAGGAGTTTCACCATGAGCGTGACTGCAGCCAAGGGGTTTCGGGCCTCGGGCGTGACCGCCGGCCTCAAGCCCAGCGGGCGTCCCGATGTCGCGCTGGTCATCAACGACGGACCGAACCGGGACGCCGCGGCCGTCTTCACCAGCAACCGGGTCGAGGCCGCACCCGTCACCTGGAGTCGCCAGGTCGTCTCCGACGGTCGTGTCGACGCCGTCGTGCTCAACTCGGGGGGTGCGAATGCCTGCACCGGCGCACAGGGCTTTGCCGACACCCATCGCACGGCCGAGCACGTGGGCGAGCGGCTGCAGGTCTCGGCCGGTGACGTGGCCGTCTGCTCAACGGGTCTCATCGGCGAGCTGCTCCCGATGGACACGCTGCTCGCCGGTGTCGACGCCGCCGCCCCGGCCTTGTCGGCGGACGGTGGACACGCGGCAGCGGAGGCGATCATGACGACCGACACCGTTGCCAAGGAGTGCGTGGTGACCGGTGAAGGCTGGACCGTCGGCGGGATGGCCAAGGGCGCCGGTATGCTCGCGCCCTCGCTCGCCACGATGCTCGTCGTCATCACCACCGACGTGGTTGCCGACGCCGCGACTCTCCACGAAGTGCTCGCCGAGGCGACCTCCACGACGTTCGACCGCATCGATTCGGACGGGTGTCAGTCGACCAACGACACCGTCCTGCTGCTCTCGTCCGGAGCATCGGGAGTGCAGGTCGATCGGCGCGAGCTGGCGACGGCGGTCACGGGCGTGTGTGCGGACCTGGCGCGCCGGCTGATCGGAGATGCCGAGGGCGCGGCTCACGACATCGAGATCGAGATCCGTTCCGCCGCAACGGTTGACGATGCGCTGGAGGTGGCACGAGCCATCGCCCGCAACAATCTCTTCAAGTGCGCAGTCTTCGGCAACGACCCGAACTGGGGACGGGTCGTGGCTGCGGTCGGCACGACGTCCGCAGCATTCGAACCCAGCCAGCTGGACGTGACCATCAACGGTGTCCAGGTATGCCGTGGGTGCGGCGTGGGCGACGACCGCTCCGGGGTCGATCTGTCGGTACGTGACGTGCACGTGATCGTCGACCTGCACGCGGGCGCCCAGACCGCCACGGTCTGGACCAACGACCTGACACACGACTACGTCCACGAGAACTCGGCCTACAGCACATGACCACCCCGCAAAGTTGTTCGTTCGTGCCTCGCTCCCTACTTTGCGGGGACCCCGAGCATTCCTCGCTCGCACCGTATTCAACAGACTGCGAGGATCTCGGATGAGCCTTCGAGATGTGAACGCCATTGCCGAGGCGACCAGCAAGGCCAGCACGCTGGTCGAGGCGCTGCCCTGGCTGGAGCGGTTCCGCGGCGCACTGGTTGTCGTGAAGTACGGCGGCAACGCCATGACGGATGATGCCCTCAAGCTGGCCTTCGCACAGGATGTCGCGTTCCTGCGGTATGCCGGGCTGCGTCCCGTGGTCGTGCACGGCGGTGGGCCACAGATCCAGGACATGCTCGACCGACTCGGCATCTCCAGCGAGTTCAAGGGCGGACTGCGCGTGACGACGCCCGAAGTGATGGATGTCGTTCGCATGGTCCTCACCGGGCAGGTCTCTCGGGAGCTGGTGGGCCTGATCAACCAGCACGGTGCCCTGGCAGTCGGACTCTCCGGCGAGGACGGTGCCCTGTTCGGCGCCCGCCGGCGCGGCGCACTGATCGACGGCGAACTGGTGGATATCGGCCTGGTCGGCGATGTGGAGACGGTCAACCCTGCCGCCGTCGAAGACCTGCTCGCGGCCGGCCGAATTCCCGTCGTCTCATCGGTGGCACCCGATCTCGATCATGACGGCCAGGTGCTCAACGTCAACGCGGACACCGCCGCCGGCGCGTTGGCCGTGGCGCTCGACGCGCACAAGCTGGTCGTGCTCACCGATGTCGAAGGCATCTACGGCAACTGGCCGGACAAGGGCAGCCTGCTCAGCGGTCTGACGGTCAGCGCGGCCGAACAGCTGCTCCAGCAGGTGGACTCCGGCATGGTCCCCAAGCTGGAGGCCTGCGTGCGAGCCATCCGTGGCGGAGTCGCCCAGGCGCACGTCGTCGACGGCCGGCAGCCGCACTCACTGCTGCTCGAGGTCTTCACCGACGAGGGCATCGGCACCATGATCACCAACGACTGCAACCCCACGTCCAAGGAGGCCACCGATGAGTAAGCAGTCCGAGCTGCTCGCACGCTACGAGGCCAGCATGCTCGGCGTCTTCGGGCGTCCGCCGCTGGTCCTCACGCATGGAGACGGCGCGTACGTATGGGACGCCGACGGCAAGCGCTACCTGGATCTGGTCGGCGGTATCGCCGTCAATGTGCTCGGGCACGGACATCCCGCCCTCGTGTCGGCAGTCTCCAAGCAGTCCGCCGAGCTGGTGCACATCTCCAACCTGTTCACGTCCGAGCCCCAGATCCGCCTCGCTGAGCGCCTGCTCGAGGTAGCCGGTGCGCCGGAGGGCTCCAGGGTCTACTTCGGCAACTCTGGCACGGAGGCGATCGAGGCCGCGATCAAGCTGAGCCGCCGCACCGGACGCACCGGCATCGTCGCGGCGACGGGAGCGTTCCACGGCCGCACCACCGGTGCCCTGGCACTGACCCACAAGGTCGCCTACCGCGAGCCGTTCGAGCCACTCATTCCCGGTGTCACGCATGTGGAATATGGCGATGTGGCGGCTCTGCGTGCCGCCGTCACCGAGGAGGTCGGCGCGGTGTTCCTGGAGGCCGTCCAGGGCGAGGCGGGCGTCATCGTGCCGTCCCGGGAGTATCTCCAGGCCGCTCGCGAGCTGACAAGTGCTGTGGGCGCGCTGTTGGTGATCGACGAGATCCAAACCGGCATCGGACGCACCGGTAAGTGGTTTGCCTTCCAGCACACGGGAATCCAGCCGGACGCGATCACCATCGCGAAGGGGCTCGGTGGGGGAGTTCCGATCGGTGCGATGGTGACGTTCGGTGAGTCTGTGTCGAAGCTGCTCACGAAAGGGCAGCACGGCACGACTTTCGGTGGCAACCCACTGGCCTGCGCTGCCGGACTGGCCGTGCTCGATGCCATCGAGTCCGAAGGCCTCGTCCAGCATGCACAGGAGGTGGGTGACTACCTGGCCGCTGCCGTCGAGGGGCTTGGGCTCAGCCAGGTGACCGGTGTGCGCGGGCTCGGCCTCATGCGGGCAATCCTGTTGCGGGACGAGATCGCACCCGGAGTTGCGAGTGCCGCGATGAATGCCGGATTCATCATCAATCCCGTTCGTCCCCAGGCGATCCGGCTGGTGCCTCCACTGGTGCTCAGCCTCGGTCAGGTCGACGACTTCGTCGGTGCCCTGCCGGGACTCATCGAGGCGGCGACGGCATGATCCGGCACTTCCTTCGTGACGACGACTTGAGCCCGGCCGAGCAGGCAGAAGTGTTGAAGCGGGCGCGTGAGCTGAAGGCCGACCGGCACGCCCGTCAACCGTTGGCCGGACCGCAAGCCGTCGCGATCATCTTCGACAAGCCCACGTTGCGGACCCAGCTGTCCTTCTCGGTCGGCATCGCGGAGCTCGGGGGCTTCCCGATGGTGGTGGACGGCAAGCTGGCGCAGATCGGCTCGCGGGAGTCCATCCCGGACACTGCGCGAGTGATCGGTCGTCAGGTCTCGGCCGTCGTCTGGCGGACCTACGAGCAGGAGCGGCTCGAGCAGATGGCCGCCCACGCCGGTGTGCCCGTGGTGAATGCGCTGACCGATCAGTTCCACCCGTGCCAGATCCTGGCCGATCTGCAGACGGTCTCCGAGCACAAGGGCGAGCTTGCCGGCCTCACGATGACGTACGTCGGAGACTGTGCCAACAACATGGCTCACTCCTACCTGCTCGGGGGTGCGCTGGCCGGCATGCAGGTGCGGGTGGCCGGCCCGTCGACCCACCAGCCGGATCCGGCGGTGCTCGCACGTGCGGGCGAGATTGCGTCGACCACGGGTGGTTCGGTGTCGGCCGGCACCGATGCCGAGGAGGCGGCCGCCGGCGCCGACGTCATGGTCACGGATACGTGGGTGTCGATGGGGCAGGAGGAGGAGAAGTCCGCACGTCAGGGGCAGGAGTCTCCGTTTGCGGCCTACCGGCTCGACGAGGCACTGCTGGCCCACGCGGCGGGTGACGCGATCGTCCTGCACTGCCTCCCGGCCTACCGAGGGTTTGAGATCTCGGCGGACGTGATCGACGGGCCGCAGTCGGTGGTGTGGGACGAGGCGGAGAACCGGTTGCATGCCCAGAAGGCGCTGCTCAGCTTTCTGCTCGACCACGCCGCGGGAGCCCAGGGATGATCGCGGGCACGCGCACCGCACGACAACAGCGCATCGTGGAGATCATCCAGCGAGAGCCGATTCGCTCACAGACCGAGCTCGCGGAGCGACTGCTGTCGGACGGGGTCGACGTCACCCAGGCAACACTGTCTCGTGATCTGGTCGAGCTCGGCGCGACGAAGGTGCGGCGCGGGAGGCAACTGCTCTACGTCGTCCCTGGCGAGGGCGGCGACCGCACACCACAAGGAGGCGGCGCGGCGCACGAGATGAACTCCCGCCTACGGCGCCTGTGCGCGGAGGTGCTCGTGACGGCCACGGTGTCGGCCAACCTGGTGGTGCTGCGAACCCCGCCGGGAGCGGCGAACTACCTTGCGCAGGCCATCGACCAGGCAGAGCCACCCGAGGTCGACGGCACCATCGCCGGTGACGACACGATCATCGTCGTCGCCAGCGGACCCAGGGCGGCACCGGGCGTCGCCGAGTACTTCCTGGCGCTTGCCGACAGCGGCGAGTGAGACAGACTGCAGCCATGACACGAGGAGCCGGAGTGACCGCAAAGACCATAGACCGGGGCAGCAGCGATGACTGACAAGCACGAAGACCGGCTGAGCCTGTGGGGTGGCCGTTTCGCCGGAGGTCCTGCGGACGCTCTGGCCGCACTGTCCAAGTCCACTCACTTCGACTGGCGTCTGGCGCCGTATGACATTGCCGGGTCCCGCGCCCACGCGAAGGTCCTGCATGGAGCGGGCCTGCTGGACGCAGATGCGCTCCGGCAGATGCTCTCGGCCCTCGATCAGCTCCTGGCGGACGTGCGGTCCGAGGCATTCACGTCGGCGCCCGACGACGAGGACGTCCACACGGCACTGGAGCGTGGCCTGATCGAACGCGCGGGCGCCGATGTCGGGGGACGGCTTCGAGCCGGACGGTCGCGCAACGACCAGGTGGCGACGCTGTTTCGGATGTATCTGCGCGATCATGCTCGCGCTGTCAGTGCGCTGGTCTTGGACGTGGTCGATGCGCTGGTGCTGCAGGCGCGCACGCACCTTGGTGTGGCGATGCCCGGCCGCACCCACATGCAGCACGCGCAGCCGGTGCTGCTGTCGCACCATCTGCTCGCTCACGCGTGGGCGTTGCTGCGCGACGTGCAGCGTTGGCAGGACTGGGATCGCCGGACCGACGAGTCGCCGTATGGGTCGGGCGCACTCGCCGGGTCATCACTGGGGCTGGACCCGGAGGCCGTGGCGCACGACCTCGGATTCAGCCGGGCGACCGCCAACTCGATCGATGGGACGGCCTCGCGCGACTTCGTCGCCGAGTTCTGCTTCATCAGTGCGATGACGGCGGTCGACATCTCCCGCATCGCGGAGGAGACGATCCTCTGGGCGACCAAGGAGTTCGGCTTCGTGACGCTGGACGACTCGTACTCGACGGGTTCGAGCATCATGCCGCAGAAGAAGAACCCGGACGTCGCCGAGCTGGCTCGGGGCAAGGCCGGGCGCCTGATCGGCGATCTGTCGGGACTCATGGCCACCCTGAAGGCGCTCCCACTGGCATACAACCGGGACCTGCAGGAGGACAAGGAGCCGGTCTTCGACGCCGTCGACACGCTCGAGGTGCTTCTGCCCGCCTTTTCCGGAATGGTCGCGACCTTGACCTTCCACCCAGAGCGGCTCGAAGAGCTTGCACCACAAGGATTTTCGCTCGCGACCGACATCGCGGAGTGGCTGGTCCGGCAGGGTGTGCCGTTCCGAGTCGCCCACGAGGTGGCCGGCGCGTGCGTCCGAGAGTGCGAAGAGCGCGGAGTCGAGCTGTGGGACCTGACCGACGATGACCTGCAGCGCATCTCGAAGCACCTCACGCCCGGTGTCCACGATGTGCTCAGCGTGCCGGGCTCGCTCGCGTCGCGTGACGCCGTCGGCGGGACCGCGCCCGCCCGGGTCGCCGAGCAGCTCGAGCTCGCCGCGGCCGAGGCCCGGCAGGCACGCGACTGGGCACAGGCCGGCCCGGCCGAGGTCTGAGGTCTCCACGATGGCGGAGCGAGCGACCGACGAGCCACCAGTCCTGCGGACGGCGCGGAGCCTGCTCGGTCGCATCGTCGGCCATGGCGGTGTGACGGTGCGACTCACCGAGGTCGAGGCGTATGCCGGCGTGGCCGACCCGGGTTCGCATGCCTTTCGCGGTCCCACTCGGCGGAACGCGGTCATGTTCGGCCCACCGGGGCACCTGTACGTCTACTTCACCTACGGCATGCATCACTGCATGAACGTTGTGCTGAGTCCCGAGGGTGAGGCATCGGCGGTGCTGCTGCGGGCCGGGGCCGTCGTCGACGGTCTGGCGACGGCGCGCAGCCGCCGTGGACGCTCCTCCGACCGGGACCTGGCGCGCGGGCCGGCACGAATGACGAAGTGCCTGGCGATCGACCTGAGTCACAACGGCAGCACCATCGGGTCGACGGGGGCCGGGTTCGTGCTCGGCCCGGCTGTCGCTGTCGACGCAGACAGCATCAGGTGCGGGCCACGAGTGGGCCTGAGCGGACCAGGCGGAGACGGCACGGCATACCCCTGGCGCTTCTGGATCGATGGCGAGCCGAGCGTGTCGGCATACCGTCCGGCAAAACCCCGTCGCAGAGGCTGACCGGCATACGGCACCCTAGTGGCAGGGCCCGGCACCAGGCCGGGCACGGCGAGAGGAACGACACCGTGAGCGACATTTTCGACGAGCTGCAGTGGCGCGGTTTGGTGGCCCAGACCACCGACGAGACCGCGCTGCGCAAGGCACTCGCCGACGGGCCGCTCACGCTGTATGTGGGCTTCGACCCCACGGCGCCGTCGCTGCACTTCGGCAACCTGGTCCAGCTCGTGCTCGCTCGTCGCTTGCAGCAGGCCGGGCATCGCGTGCTCTGTCTGGTCGGCGGCTCCACCGGGTTGATCGGCGACCCGAAACCGGACTCCGAACGAGTGTTGCGCACCAAGGAGCAGGTAGCCGACGCCGTGGCACACATCCGCGCGCAGGCGGAGTCGTTCCTGTCGTTCGACGGCGACAATCCGGCCACCATGGTCAACAACCTGGACTGGACGCAGGGGATCAGCGCACTGGACTTCCTGCGGGACTACGGCAAGCACTTCCGAGTCAACGCCATGGTCAAGAAGGACGCCGTGGCGGCGCGCCTGAACAGCGACCAGGGCATCAGCTACACCGAGTTCAGCTATCAGATCCTGCAGGCCCTTGACTACCTGCACCTCTTTCGGGAGTTCGGCTGCACCCTGCAGACCGGTGCCGTCGACCAGTGGGGCAACATCCTGGCGGGCGTGGATCTGATCCGCAGCGCGGACGGCGGGCATGCCCATGTGCTCACGACGCCGCTCCTGACCGACGCGTCAGGGCGCAAGTACGGCAAGTCCGAGGGCAACGCGATCTGGCTCGACCCCGAGATGACCAGCCCATACGCGTTCTACCAGTACTGGATCAACATCGATGACTCCGAGGTGATCAAGCTGCTCAAGGTGTTCACCGACCTCGAGTACGAGGCCATCGCCGAACTCGAGCAGCAGGTCACGGACGCACCGTTCCGCCGGGAGGCACAGCGCACCCTTGCCGCCGAGGTCACGACACTCGTGCATGGCGCCGAGGCGACCCGAGCGGCACAGGACGCATCGGCGGCGCTCTTCGGCAAGGGCGACGTGCACGTGCTCGATGCAGCCACCCTGAAGGACGCGACAGGCGAGCTTCCCGGTGGGGCCGTGGCCGCCGGCGACACGATCGTGGACGCACTCGTTGCCGTCGGCGTTGCAGACAGCCGCAATGCCGCTCGCCGGCTGATCAAGGACGGCGGGGTGTCGGTGAACAACATCAAGGTGACCGACCCCGAGCAGACCCTGTCCGACGCGGACTTCCTGCACGGTCAGACCGCCCTGGTCAAGCGCGGCCGCAAGCACCTCGCGGCCGCCCGCCGCCGCCGCGGCTGAGGCAAGATGGGGCAGCGCCGCCGCTCAATTTGGTCTGCGGCCATCGCTGCCGTACAGTTCTGCAGGTCGCCTTACGGGAGGCACGGACAGCTGGGAGACCAGATGGCCGGTCCCGGAGCGACCGACATCCGCGCAAATCCCGATTTGGGAATGACGCAAACAGGATGGTAAGTTTAACCAGTCGCCGCAAGCAAGGGAGAGAATCCCGGAATTGCGGCAGAGATCGTTTCTTGAGAACTCAACAGCGTGTCGAGTGATTGATGCCAGATTTTTTGTTTGGTTGATTTCGATGGATAGCATTTTTTGCTTTTGTTGATTTCGGCTGGGATTGGGTTTTTTGGTTT
>NZ_VCQV01000042.1 GCF_007845645.1 Leekyejoonella antrihumi | reverse complement strand
GCGTTGGCGTTGATGGGTCAGGTCGAGGACAAGGGTGGTGCGGTGCGGGCGATCGAGGAGGGTTTCCAAAAGGGTGAGATCGAGCGGTCCGCGTATCAGATTGCGTTGGAGATCGATGGGGGTCAGCGGACGGTGGTGGGCCTGAACAAGTTCAGGATCGATGCCGAGGAGCCGTATGAGCCGTTGCGGGTGGACCCGAGCATTGAGGCGAATCAGTGTGAGCGGCTCGCGGTGCTGCGCACGCAGCGGGACAACGACGCGGTCGCTCGGGCCCTGGACGGGCTGCGGGCCGCGGCGAAGGGGACCGACAATGTGCTGCTGCCGATGCGCGAGGCGCTGGCCGCCCGGGCCACCGGCGGCGAGGTCAGCAACGCCCTCCGCGACATCTGGGGCACCTACGTACCGCACGACACCTTCTAGGTCATGCGCTCGTTTCTCGGTCTCGTCAGACGCCGGTTCGCGCCGATGGCGGTCGGCGCGCTGGTCCTGATCCTGCTCGTCGTCTGGGCGATCGCGCACGTCGGGGACGGCGGCGGTAGCGGCGGCTCGGCGAGCGGGCGCAGCCTGGTGCCGACCACGTCGGTGACGTCCAGCCAGGCCGCAGACCAGGGTGGCACCGTTGCCTACGACCGACTGCCCACGCAGGCGCACCACACGCTGGACCTGATCGCCGCCGGCGGGCCGTTCCCTTACCCGCACGATGGCATCGTCTACCAGAACCGGGAGAGGATGCTGCCCAAGGAGGCGAACGGCTACTACCACGAGTACACCGTGGACACGCCCGGATCGTCTGACCGCGGGGCGCGCCGGATCATCAAGGCCCGGGACGGCACGCTCTACTACACCGATGACCACTACCGGTCGTTTCGCAGGATCGTGCAGTGAACGACGGCGAGGTCCGCGACTGGCTCGCCAGCGGTGGCGCCCTGCTGCAGGTGGATGATCCGCAGCAGGTGGTCGCTGCGGGCGCGGATGCCGGCTGGCGGGTCATAGAGATCACCCTGACACGGCCCACCGACAAGGCCGCGCTGCTGCGTGCCTTCCAGGGCGCCTTCGGCCTACCGGACTGGTTCGGGCACAACTGGGATGCACTGGTCGACAGCCTGCGCGACGTGCAACCCGCGCAGGGTCAGCCGGGTGTCCTGGTGGTCTGGTCCGGCAGCGCGTTGGTGGGCGACGACGACCGCCGGACGGCAGTCGAGATCCTGCGGGAGCGGGCCCAGCAGCGTGGCTCCGGTTTCAAGCTCGCCCTCGGCGAGGACTAACATCGACAGATTGTGAGCGCTTCTCTGCCTATGTCCGTCGATCTCGGCAACCTCGTGGCCAACCGGGTCGAGGCGCTGGCGCCGCTGTTGATCGAGTGGCGCCGCGACCTGCACGCGCATCCGGAGACGTCCAATCAGGAGCACCGCACCACCGACTTCCTGGCCAGCACGCTGACCGAGGCCGGCATCTCGGTCCGCCGCCTCGAGGCCACCGGACTGATCGCCGAGATCGGCGCCGCCCAGCCGACCTACCGCGTCGGGCTGCGCGCGGATCTGGACGCGTTGCCCATCCCCGAGCGCACCGGGCTGGACTTCGCCTCGACCCGCGACGGCGTATGCCATGCCTGCGGCCACGACGTGCACACCACGGTGGTCCTGGGCGCGGCGCTCGCCCTCAAGGAGCACGAGGCGGCGCTTGTCGATCGGGGGCTGGCCGTGCGATTCATCTTCCAGCCCGCCGAAGAGGTCATCCCCGGCGGTGCACCCGAGGTCATCGCGCAGCATGCACTGGACGCAGTGGACCGAGTGTTCGCCGTGCACTGCGACCCGAGCATCGACGTCGGCACGATCGGGCTGCTGGACGGGCCGATCACCGCGGCCTGCGACGCGATCACCATCACCTTGACCGGTAAGGGCGGGCACACCTCACGGCCGCACCTGACCGGTGACCTCACCTACGCGCTCGCGAAGGTGGTCACCGACGTGCCCGGTGCGTTGTCCCGGCGGCTCGACCCCCGCGCCGGCGCGGCACTCGTCTGGGGCTCGATCAACGCGGGGCAGACCGTCAACGTCATCCCCGATGTCGGCACGTGCATCGGCACCCTGCGGCTGCTGGATGTCGATGCCTGGTCGGCGGTCGACGGCCTGGTCGAGGAGCTGGTCACCGAGATCGTCAAGCCGTATCGGGTGCAGGCGGACGTCAAGCACGTGCGCGGTGTGCCACCCGTGGTCAACGACCCGGTCTGCGTCGAGGCGCTGGCCGCCGCTGCCCGGCGAGCGGTCGGGCCGGCATCCGTGGTGCCGACCAAGCAGTCCCTGGGTGGGGAGGACTTCAGCTGGATGCTGATGGACCGGCCCGGCGCGATGGCCCGGCTCGGCACCCGCACCCCCGGCGGCGCGACCTACGAGCTGCACCAGGGCAACCTGGTCGTCGACGAGCGGGCGATCAGCGTCGGCGCGCGGGTGCTTGCGGTCGCCGTGTTGCAGGAACCGGACGCCACCCGACCCTGAGGGAACAGTCCGATAACAGTTCGTCGTAATGTGCCGAGCCCGCAGACAGTGGGCCCTGGCCGGGCTAGTCTTTGTCGGTCATACCGGGGCGGTCAGGCCACCAACCCGTTCCGCCGGTCAGGGCGCGCAACAGGCTCCCGGGTGCGACCACGAGTGCGAAGTCGGAAGAAGGAGAAAATTGTGCGTCCGGTGATGAAGATCGCGGCAGTTGCCGCGTTGGGGTCGCTTGCGTTGGCGGGCTGCGGGAGCAAGCCGTCATCAGGTTCGTCGGGATCGTCGGGTTCGGCGGGCGCGTCGGGATCGTCGTCCACGTCGAGCAGTGCCGCGTCGGGCGGTGCCAGCGGCGCCGCGGCCGGCGCCAAGCTCAAGGCCTGCATGGTGCTGGACACCGGCGGTGTCGATGACCGCTCCTTCAACCAGTCCTCCTGGGCCGGGATGCAGGCGGCGAACAAGACGAACCCCAACATCTCGATCAAGTACGTCCCGTCCAACTCCAGCAGCGACTACATCCCGAACCTGACCAAGCTGGCCGGCCAGAACTGCGACCCGGTCATCGCGGTCGGCGGACTGATGGAGAGCGCGGTCAAGTCGACTGCCGCGAAGTACCCCAAGACGCACTTCGCCGAGATCGACGACGCATCCCAGGGCAGCAACGACTACGGCATCCAGTTCAACACCGCCCAGGCGGCGTTCCTGGCCGGGTATGCCGCGGCCGGGATGACCAAGTCGGGCACCGTGGGCACGTGGGGCGGCCTGCCGATCTCGCCGGTCACGATCTACATGGACGGCTTCACCGAGGGCGTCACCTACTACAACACGCAGAAGCACAAGAGCGTCAAGGTGCTCGGCTGGAACGAGAAGACCCAGAAGGGGACCTTCTCCAGCAGCTTCACCGACCAGGGCAAGGGCAAGTCGATCACCCAGCAGATGGAGTCGCAGGGTGCCGACATCGTCTTCCCGGTTGCCGGTGGCGCGGGACTCGGCGCCGGCGCCGCCGCGCAGGCCTCGAACGGCAAGCTCAACTTGATCTGGGTCGACACCGACGGCTGCGAGAGCGCCGCGCAGTACTGCAAGTACATCCTGACCAGTGCGACGAAGAACCTGTCGCAGGGCGTGCAGACCTATCTCAAGCAGGCGTCGGACGGGACGTTCCCGACCGGCAACTACATCGGCACGCTGAAGAACAACGGGGTCGGCCTGGCGCCGTTCCACCAGTTCGCCAGCAAGGTCCCCGGTGCGCTCAAGAGCGAGCTCGCGCAGGTCAAGACGGAGATCATGTCCGGCAAGATCAAGATCACCTCGCCCAACCAGCCCAAGTCTTGACGAAGTCCTCGGGCAGGGCAGGTCACCACCTGCCCTGCCCGAGTTGTCGTGTGTCCTGGAGGTAGAAGGTGAAGCTCGAGCTTCGCGGCGTCACCAAGACGTTCGGGTCGCTGGTCGCCAACGACCACATCGATTTGACCGTCGAGCCGGGGGAGATCCATGCCCTGCTCGGTGAGAACGGTGCCGGCAAGAGCACCCTGATGAACGTGCTCTACGGGCTCTATGAGCCGAGCGAGGGGCAGATCCTCGTCGACGATGAGCCGGTGAAGTTCCACGGTCCCGGTGATGCGATGCGTGCCGGGATCGGCATGGTGCACCAGCACTTCATGCTGGTGCCGGTGCTGACCGTCGCGGAGAACGTCATGCTCGGTGACGAATACACCAAGAGGCTCGGCTTCCTCGACCGGGCTCGCGCCCGCAAGATGGTGACCGAGCTGTCTGCCGCCTACCACCTGGAGGTCAAGCCGGACGCGAAGGTCGAGGATCTTGCCGTCGGGATCCAGCAGCGGGTCGAGATCATCAAGGCCCTTGCGCGCAAGGCCAAGGTGCTGATCCTCGACGAGCCGACCGCCGTGCTGACCCCGCAGGAGACCGACCACCTGATGGACGTCATGCGCGCACTCAAGGCCGGCGGCACCTCCATCGTCTTCATCAGTCACAAGCTGCGCGAGGTCCGGGCGGTCGCCGACACGATTACCATCATCCGTCGGGGCAAGGTCGTAGGCAGTGCCGAACCCAGCGCGACACCAGCGCAGCTCGCGTCGATGATGGTCGGACGCCCCGTGCAGCTGCGGGTGGACAAGCAGCCGGCCAAGCCCGGGGAGCCGGTGCTCGAGGTCGAGGGCCTGCGAGTCGTCGATGACACCAACCAGGTGCTGGTCGACGACATCAGCCTGACCGTGCGTGCGGGCGAGATCTATGCCATCGCGGGGGTGCAGGGCAATGGCCAGTCCGAGCTCACCGAGGCCCTGGTCGGACTGATCGACCCGGAGAAGGGGCGGGTTCGGCTCGATGGCAAGGACATCACCGACCTGCCGACCGATGACATCCTCGGCCTCGGCGTCGGCTACGTCCCGGAGGACCGGATGCACGACGGGCTCATCGACAGCTTCACGATCGCCGAGAACCTCGTGCTCGACACCTACGACAAGGCGCCGTTCGGCACCGGAATCTCCCTCAACCTGGGCGAGATCGACCGCAATGCCCAGGAGCGGGTGGACGAGTTCGACGTGCGGACCCAGTCGATCGACTCGACCGCGTCAACGCTGTCCGGCGGCAACCAGCAGAAGGTCGTGCTCGCCCGTGAGCTCTCTCGGCCGCTGCGGCTCCTGGTCGTCTCACAGCCCACCCGCGGCGTCGACGTCGGATCCATGGAGTTCGTGCACAAGCGGATCGTCGAGGAGCGCGACCGCGGTGCGGCGGTGGTGCTCGTGTCCACCGAGCTCGACGAGGTCATCGGCCTCGCAGACCGGGTGGGCGTGATGTATCGCGGCAAGATCATCGGCGAGCTGCCGCCCACCGCATCCGCCGAGCAGTTCGGCCTGCTCATGGCCGGCCAGGCCCCCGACAGCACCAAGGAGAGCGCGTGAACACCCCCACGAAGGGCGTGCCCGAGGGCGAGCAACAGGTGCCGCAGGAGAACGCGGCCGCCAAGAGCACGCTGTGGGAGCTCTTCCGCAGCGACCACCCGGCCGTGGTCACCGTGCTGTCGATCTTTGCCGCGCTGGTCGTCGGCGCGGTCCTGATCGTCATCTCCGACCAGCCCACCCGAGATGCGGCGAAATACTTCTTCTCGGCTCCCGGTGACACGTTCTCCTTCGGGTGGAAGGCGATCTCGCAGGCGTATGCCGCGCTCTTCCAGGGCGCGATCCTCGACCCGTCGGCGCTGTCCTCCGGCTCGGCGTCCAAGATCCTCGGACCGCTGTCCGAGACCCTGGTCGCGGCCACCCCACTGATCCTGGCCGGTCTATCGGTGACCCTGGCGTTCCGGGTCGGGCTGTTCAACATCGGCGCCCAGGGGCAGATGCTGATCGCGGCGATCTTCTCCGGTTACATCGGGTTCGCCTGGCACCTGCCGGTCGTGATCCACCTGCTGATCGCGGTGATCGGCGGCATCGTGGGTGGCGCCCTCTGGGGCGGCATCGCCGGCTGGCTGAAGGCCAAGACCGGTGCCCACGAGGTGATTACGACGATCATGCTCAACTATGTCGCGATCGGCATCATCAACTACCTGCTCGGCGTGCACGGCTTCCAGGCGAAGCCCTACCAGAACGCGATCTCGCCGCCGATCGACGGCAACGCCCGTTTCTGGCTGTTGCCGTTCGGCCTCGGCAACAACCTGCGGGTGAACGCCTCCTTCATCGTGGCGATCCTCGCGACCTTCTTCGTCTGGTGGCTGCTCACCCGCAGCACGATCGGCTTCCGCTTCCGAGCGGTCGGGGCCAACCAGAACGCCGCCAAGACCGCCGGGATGAGCATCTCGCGCGCCTACATCACCGCCATGCTGATCGTCGGCGCGCTGGCAGGGCTGGCCGGCGCCGCGCAGGTGCTCGGACCCAACGGCGCGGTCACCGCGGACGCCGACGCGGGCATGGGGTTCGACGCGATCACGGTGGCCCTACTGGGGCGCGGCAGCGCCGTGGGCACCTTCTGGGCCGGTCTGCTCTTCGGCGCACTGCGCGCCGGAGGTGTGCAGATGCTGGCGTCCACCAGCACCCCGCAGGACCTGGTGCAGATCATCCAGTCGTTGATCGTGCTCTTCATCGCGGCCCCCGGCCTGGTGCGCCTGGTCTTCCGGCTGCGTCAGACCGATCACGGTGGCATGGCCGTCGAGGCGAAGGGGTGGAACGGATGAGCCCGACCCCACGAAGCCACCCCACAAAGTCCTCGCTCCTTCGTCGCTCGGTACTTTGCGGGGGCCCCGGCAGTTCTCGCTCCGCGAGCTCCGCTCGATACTTCGCGGGGACCCCCGTCAGTGCTTGCTCGATCCAGTCGACCGAAACGAGGGCAGTCCGATGAGCGACATGGACGTGCTGTCGCCCGAGCCGGATGCACCGATCCCCGAGGAGGTCGTCCAGCACAAGGTCATCGAGGCGCGAGTCAGCCGAGGCCGCCAGATCGGCACCGGCGTTGCCCTGGTGCTGATCGGGCTGATCACCGTGCTGGTGCTCGGCCGAAGCGCCCACTCGGCCACGTCGATCTTCGACTTCAACGCCAGCGGCGGCGGCTCGGTGCCGAAGCTGCACCTGCCCGCGCAGACCGCCTGCCTCGTGCTCGGTCTCCTGATCGTGCTGGCCGGGATCTACCAGCTGATCCGCGGGTTCTCCCCGCGCGCGATGAAGTGGATCGGCTCGGTTGCCGCGCTGTTCTTCGTGCTGTCCTTCCTGGCCTGGGCCGGCAGCGGTGGCAGCACGGTTCAGGTGGGCAGCCTGCTGTATCAGTCGCTCTTCCTGGCGACCCCGCTGATCCTCGGCGCGATGTCCGGTCTGCTGTGCGAACGCTCGGGCGTCATCAACGTGGCGATCGAAGGCGAGATGCTCGCGGCGGCCTTCGCGGGGGCCTTCGTGGGAACCATCGCGGGCAACCTGTGGATCGGGGTGCTCGGCGCGATCATCGTCGGCGGGCTGATGGGAGCGATGCTCGCGGTCTTCTCGATCAAGTTCCTGGTCAACCAGGTGGTCCTGGGCGTCGTGCTCAACGTGTTCGCGCTCGGTCTGACCGGGTTCCTCTTCGACGGGCTGATGGCCAACAACCAGAACACGATGAACGACCCGGGCTTCTTCGGGCCGATCAGCATCCCGGTCCTGTCGGACATCCCGGTCATCGGCGGGCTGCTGTTCAACCAGAACATCATCGTCTACGCGATGTACCTGATCGTGATCGTCATCGATGTCGCGCTGGTCCGCACCCGATGGGGGCTGCGCACCCGGGCGGTCGGCGAGCACCCCAAGGCCGCCGACACCGTGGGCATCAACGTACTGCGGCTGCGCTACCACAACGTCATCATGGGCGGCTGCGTTGCCGGTCTTGCCGGTGCATTCGTCACCATCGGATCCGTCGGGTCGTTCACCAAGAACATCACCTCCGGCAACGGGTTCATCGCGCTCGCCGCGCTGATCTTCGGCCGGTGGACGCCCCGTGGCGCTGTCGGTGCAGCGCTGCTCTTCGGCTTTGCGACCGCGCTGCAGACTGTGCTGTCGCTGTTGCAGACACCCGTGCCGATCAACTCCAACCTGCTCGGGACGCTGCCCTACCTCGCGACGATCTTCGCCGTGGCCGGGCTGGTCGGGCGGGTGCGGGCACCCGCTGCCGACGGTGAGCCGTATGTCAAGGGCTGAGCGACCGTCGGTCGACTGGGCGGCACTGACGCGGCTGGCCGTCGAGGCCATGCACACGGCCTACGCGCCCTATAGCGGGTTTCCCGTCGGCGTGGCCGGGCTGGTCGACGACGGCCGGCTCGTGTCCGGGTGCAACGTGGAGAACGCGGCATACGGTGTGACCCTGTGCGCGGAGTGCGGCATGGTGTCGGACCTGCACCGCACGGGCGGCGGCGCCCTCGTCGCCGTGGCCTGCGTCAACGCCGAGGGGGAGTCCCTGATGCCCTGCGGCCGGTGTCGGCAGCTGCTGTGGGAGCACGGCGGCCCGCAGTGCCTGCTGCAGACTCCGCAGGGTGTGCTGCCGATGAGTCAGGTGCTGCCGCAGCCGTTCGGCCGCGAGGACCTTCAGCAGGTGACCGGCTGAGCGCTGCGCGGGCGCGGCCGATCTGCATACGGCGCGGGTGGGCACGGATATGCCGGCGTGGCAGGATTCCGTCATGAGTGAGTCCTTCGACGCCGTGGACGCGATCCGTGCCAAGCGCGATCGGCAGGAGCTGCCGGACGACCTGATCGAGTGGGTGATCGACGCCTACACCCGCGGCGCGATCGCCGACGAGCAGATGGCGGCGCTGGCGATGGCGATCCTGCTCAACGGGATGAGCCGCCGGGAGATCGCCCGCTGGACCGCCGCGATGATCGCCTCCGGTGAGCGGATGAGCTTCGACACGCTGTCTCGTCCCACGGCGGACAAGCACTCGACCGGCGGCGTCGGCGACAAGATCACCCTGCCGCTCGCGCCCCTGGTGGCCGCCTGCGGTGTGGCGGTGCCGCAGCTGTCCGGTCGCGGCCTCGGCCACACCGGCGGCACCCTCGACAAGCTCGAGTCGGTCCCCGGCTGGCGGGCATCCCTGAGCAACCAGGAGATGCTGGACCAGCTGGAGGACGTCGGCGCGGTCATCTGCGCAGCCGGGGCCGGTCTCGCACCAGCGGACAAGAAGCTGTACGCCCTGCGGGATGTGACCGGCACTGTCGAGGCGATCCCGCTGATTGCCAGCTCCATCATGAGCAAGAAGATCGCCGAGGGGACCGGTGTGCTGGTGCTGGATGTGAAGGTCGGGTCGGGCGCCTTCATGAAGACCGTCGAGGACGCCCGCGAGCTGGCGCGCACCATGGTCGATCTCGGCACGGATGCGGGTGTGCACACGGTGGCGCTCCTCACCGACATGGCGACGCCGCTCGGCCTGACCGCCGGCAACGCCCTCGAGGTGCAGGAGTCGATCGAGGTGCTGGCGGGCGGCGGCCCCGACGACGTCGTCGAGCTGACCCTGGCCCTGGCGCGCGAGATGTTGGAAGGCGCCGGTCGCACGGACATCGACCCGGCGGACGCGCTCGCGGACGGGCGCGCGATGGACGTATGGCGTCGGATGATCGCCGCTCAGGGCGGGGACCCGGCTGCCACGCTGCCGGTCGCTGCGGAGCAGACACAGGTGATGGCCGACCGCGACGGTGTGCTGACCAGGCTGGATGCGCTGCAGGTCGGCGTCGCCGCCTGGCGGCTGGGGGCCGGACGGGCTCGCAAGGAGGACCCGGTGCAAGCGGGCGCAGGGGTGACGCTGCATGCCAAGCCCGGGGATACGGTGCGCGCGGGTCGGCCGCTGATGACCCTGCATACGGACACGCCCGAGCGGTTTGCGCGCGCCGAGCAGACCCTCGCGGGCGCGTGGACGATCGGCAGTGGCAAACAGATCGCACCCAGATCGCTCGTGATGGAGCGCATCGCGGCCGATGAGTCGTAGGCTGACCGGATGCCTGAACACTTCACGAAGGCCGTGCGGGTGCCAGTACCCGGCGGCAAGATCATCGACGAGCACATCGGACTGGCAAGCACCGGAGACGGGCAGGTGTCCGTGGCGCACATGGTCGCACCACCCGGGTGGGAGGAGCCTTTCCAGGCACCGCAGTTCGACGAGTACACCGTGGTCCTGAAGGGACAGGTCATCGTCGAGCACGACGGTGGCCGACTCGAGGTGGCTGCCGGTGAGTCGGTGAAGACCGCTGCCGGAGAACGGATTCGCTACTCGTGCGGGCCCGACGGCGCGGAATACATCGCCGTGTGCCTGCCCGCCTTCAGCCCGGACACCGTTGGGAGACAGGCATGACCGGCGACCCGAGCCGGGAGATCATCGCGCTGCCGAAGGTGCTGCTGCACGACCACCTCGACGGCGGGTTGCGACCGTCGACCGTGATCGATCTGGCCGACCGCATCGGGTACACCGACCTGCCGTCGAACGATGCAGTCGACCTCGGCACGTGGTTCCGGGACAGCGCGGACTCCGGTTCGCTCGAGCGCTATCTCGAGACGTTCGAGCACACCGTCGCCGCCATGCAGACGCAGGAGGGGCTGCGCCGGGTCGCGGCCGAGTGCGTGCAGGACCTCGCGGCGGACGGTGTCGTGTATGCCGAGGTGCGGTATGCGCCCGAGCAGCACCTGTCAGGCGGGCTCGCCCTTGAGCAGGTCGTCGAAGCGGTCAACGACGGGTTCCGCGCGGGGGAGCGGCAGGCCGCCGAAGCCGGGCCGCGAATCGTGGTGCGAGCCCTGCTGACCGCGATGCGCCATGCGGCCAAGAGCACCGAGATCGCCCGGCTCGTGGTGCAGTATCGCGACCACGGGGTCGCCGGGTTCGACATCGCCGGCGCCGAGGCCGGCTTCCCGCCCACCCGCCACCTGGACGCCTTCGAATACCTCCGCCGGGAGAACGCGCACTTCACGATCCACGCCGGTGAGGCCTTCGGGCTGCCCAGCATCTGGGAGGCGATCCAGTGGTGCGGCGCGGAGCGGCTCGGCCACGGCGTGCGCATCATGGACGACTTCGTGGGGTTGGGAACGGGAGACGAGAAGCTCGGTCTGCTGGCGGCGTACGTCCGCGACCGCAGGATCCCGCTGGAGATGTGCCCATCGTCGAACATCCAGACGGGAGCGGCTCGTTCGATCGCGACGCACCCGATCACGCACCTGAAGGACGCGCGGTTCCGGGTCACCATCAACACCGACAACCGGTTGATGAGCGGCACGTCCATGTCGCGGGAGATGCAGCTGCTCGTCGATGAGGCGGGCTGGACGATCGAGGACCTGCGCTGGGCCACGATCAATGCGATGAAGTCGGCGTTCTACCCTTTCGAGCAGCGCCTCGCGATCATCGAGGAGCTCGTCAAGCCGGGGTATGACCGGGCGCTCGAGGCGTAGGTGCAGTGGATGCGCGCGTTATAGCTTCCGTATTCACTGCAGGTCGGCGGGCGGCGGCATGTGATGTCGTGGGGTGCAGTGGATGCGCGCGTTATAGCTTCCGTTTTCACTGCCGGAGGGTCGCGGGCGGGGTAGTCAGCCGATCGGGCGGCAGCAGGCGAGCGCGCAGCCGGTCGTCGCGCATCAGCCGGAGCTGATCTCGGCGGCGGCGCTCGCCGAGGACCGCCGCGAGGATGACCTCCGGATGCATGCCGGCCGGCGGTCCGGGTGACACGAGTGGGGCCACCTGCGCAAGCAGCGACTGCGACACGGATGCTCTGCCTTGCAGGCTGAGCTTGCCTGTCCTACTGAGGAACTGGCGGATTGCCAGCGCGAGGCCGTCGGGCAGAGGCGCGATGTCGCACTGTTGCGCCCAGCCGATGAGCTCTGTCGGCATGGGCGGCGGGGGAGGCAGCGGCCCCAGCCGCTGGATGCGCACGACGTAGGTGCCGGCCGCCAGGTCCCCGAGGCGTTTGACCCGCACGGTGCACAGCGCCGCGATCAGCGCGGGCACGCCCACGAACGAAAAGATCTCGACGACTCCGACCAGTGCCCGCACGAAGGCGTGCCGGAAGACGATCGGCCCGCCGTCGTCGCGGACGGTGCGGAGCGACATGATCAGCTTGCCGGGGGTGCGACCGCGCGTGACCGTCTCGATCGTCATCGGCGCCACGACGATGCACAGCACCGTGGCGGCCAGGCTCAACGCCGACGCCGAGGCGGCATTCAGCGAGTCCAGCTGGGTGGCGAGGAACCACAGGCACCCGAGCAGCAAGGCGCTGTAGACGAGCAGGTCGATCGCACCGGATACGGCTCGAATCGGCAGCGCTGCCGGTGGGATGTCGATCAGCACGGCCTCGCCGGTGATCAGCTGGACGTCCTGCGATCCGCGCAGCGGACGCGGCTGCGCGGGCATTGTCGACGACGGCTTGCTCATTACGATCGAGCGTACAGTTCTGATCGTGGATCTCGATGCGTATGTGGCCGCGCACCAGCACGAGTGGAACCGTCTGCGGGTGCTCGTGCGCCGTCGACGGCTGTCGGGAGAGGACGCCGACGAGCTGCTCGACCTCTACCAGCGTGTCGCCACCCATCTGTCGCAGATCCGGTCCGGTGCGCCGGACCCGATGGTGGTGCAGATGCTGTCCGGCCTGGTCGCCGACGCGCGGACGAAGGCGACGGGTGTGCGCACTGCCTCGTGGGCCGGGGTGGGCCAGTTCTTTGCCGTGCAGCTACCCGGGATGCTCTACCGAACGCGAGCGTGGTGGCTGAGCACCTTGGTCGTCAATGTGCTGCTGGCGTTTGCCATCGGGATCTGGGTGGACCGGCATCCCGGCGTGCAGACGTCGTTCGTGCCGGCCGATCAGCTGCAGAACCTGGTGCAGCACGAGTTCTCGGGCTACTACTCGCAGTATGCGGCGCAGGACTTTGCGGCGCACGTGTGGACGAACAACGCCTGGATCGCGGCCGTCTGCATCGCCACCGGCGTGCTCGGGCTGCCGGTCATCTATCTGTTGTGGATGAATACGCTGAATGTCGGTGTGATGGGCGGCATCATGTCGGCGCACGGTCGGTCGGCGGAGTTCTTCGGGCTGATCCTGCCGCACGGGATGCTCGAGCTGACAGCGGTGTTCGTGGCGGCCGGGGTCGGCCTGCGACTCTGTTGGACGTGGATCGAGCCGGGACCGCGGCGTCGTGCGGATGCGTTGGCGGAGGAGGTGCGGTCGTCGGTGGTTGTCGTGCTGGGGCTGGTGCTGGTGCTCCTGGTGTCCGGGGTCATCGAAGCCTTTGTGACACCGTCGGGTCTGCCGACGTGGGCGCGCATCGGGATCGGTGCGGCCGCCGAGGTGGGTTTCTTGGCCTATGTGTTCGTGATCGGACGCCGCGCCGTACTCTCCGGCCAGAGCAGCGACGTGGCCGATATCGATCGGGCGGCGGCAGCGCCGGTCGCCGCCTAGCTGGAGAGGAACTGCACGATGACAGAGCCGAGTGCGCCCGCGAGCCGGGCGTTCTACCTACCCCGCGGCGACGGCACGTTCGAGGCCACCCAGTCGACCGCGAGCCCGTGGGACGAGTCGCTGCAGCACGGGGGACCGCCTGCCGGACTGCTGGTCCGGGCCGTCGAGCAGGCTCGACCCGACCCGGGCATGCAGCTCGCCCGGATCACGGTCGACATGCTCGGAGGAATCCCGCAGGGAACCGTGCGTGTCGAGGCGAAGGTCGTTCGACCCGGGCGCCGGGTCGAGATGACCGAAGCACGCCTGTGGGTCGACGACCGCCTCAGCGTCACCGCGACCGCTTGGCGGATCCGCGTCGACGAGGGCGCCACGAGCGAGCACACCGATGAGCCGGAGGTGCCGGCGCTCCCGGATCCTGCGCCGCAGCGGTTCTTCGCCGGTGTCAGCCCCGACTGGGGCTACGGCTGCGCCATCGACTGGCGATTCGTCACCGGTGGGTTCAACGACCTCGGACCGGCACGTGTCTGGTCGCGGCTTCGGATCCCCTCGTCGACGGTGAGACGACCTCACCCGCTCAACGACTGCTCGTGGTCGGCGGCTCCGCCAACGGTCTGTCGGGCGAGCTACCCCTCGCAAAATGGCTGTTCATCCCCTCGACGACCACGGCGACCATTCAACGGCCACCGGCCGGGGACTGGATGCTCCTCGACGCACGCACCACGATCGGCCCGGATGGCATCGGCTTGACGCAGGCCGCGATGCTCGACCATCAGGGATTCTGCGCGTCGATCAACCAGCCCCTGCTGGTCACCCCGAGAGGCTGATCAGACGGCGGCCGCGCCAATCGCGGCGTAGCCTGGCGGGCAGCAGCAGATCGGTTCCGGCTTCGAAAGGTTCCTCATGAGTGAACTACGCGTAGTAGCAGAGATCACCGCCAAGCCCGGCTCGGAGCAGGTCGTGCGGGACGCGCTCGCCACCTTGGCGGCCGCCAGCAGGGGCGACGACGGATGCAACAGCTATGAGCTCTTCGAGTCAGCGGCCGCCGCTGGGACGTTCTTCACCATCGAGTCCTGGGAGAGCCAGGCGAAGCTGGATGCGCATATGCAGGCTCCGCACCTGGCGCAGGCGTTGAAGGTAGCGGGCGAGCACCTGACGGCGGCTCCCGCCATCCATCCGCTGCAGTCGGTCGGGACCTGACACCCAGCGTCACGATGCCGAGATCGCAATTCTTGACCCTTCCACCCTGCTTTAGGGCGGAAAAGTGCGATCTCGGCGAGGCATACCCTCGGTGGGCGTATGGCGTCCGGGACGAGGTGAAACACGGTGCCAATGGACGAGCGGGCGACGCCCACCGGGGCTACAGCAGTCCCTCGCGCTTCAGCAGCCGGTAGTGGTCGACCAGTGCGACCGGCAGGTGCCGGCGTCAGTTCTTCTTGTCGCCGGGTAGCGGCGCTTTGGCCACCGTCTCGATCCACTTGGACTCGCTGGTGCCGCGGCGCCGCGCATCATTGACCAGAGCACGAGCGAACCGAACCGTCGACGCCGGTACACGGACCGGTGCGGGCGTCGTTGTCGTAGCCTGCCCTCCTGCTCGTCGGTGCCATTGTTGCTCACGTCGTGATCAGCGTCTACCTCGACGGTATCTTCACTGCATTCCTCCAGTTGGGTCACCCGGATCTGCGCGACCCGACGCGCCCGGTCACGGTCGTCGCGGCTTCCGAGGCTCGACTCGATAAGGTCAGCCAACAGTTTGTCACCGATGCGACTCTGAGGATCGTTCGCGGAGGTCGCCAGGTCGATCGCTCGGTCCAGTCGCTGTCTCCACTCACTGCGTCCCGCCTGATGTTGACCACGCAGATTGACCCAGGCCGGATTTGTGGATCCGAGCAGCGCGCCGCGAAGGATAGGGTAGGAACCCACCGACTCACGGCCCGACCTCGCCTGGGTTACACCGACGTGGTGGAACAATCGAGCACTCTTCACCCGATGACTGTCTCGCACGGATGCGATCAGTGTCGGTTGGGCGCACAGTCACGCGCCATCGTGCTGCTGTCGGGTGTGGAGACCGGGCGTCCTGCCGGCCTTGTTGTGGATGAGGCGGAACACGGTGCCACTGGACGAGCGGGCGACCCCCACCGGGGCTACAGCAGGCCCTCCCGCTTCAGCAGCAGATAGTGGTCCACGAGGGCGACCGGTAGGTGGTCCGGCGGTTCGTCGATGACCGTGACGCCGAGGCGGTGCAGCGCCTCCTGGGTGCGCGCACGCAGCGCACGGGTGCGCTCTGCGGCAGCCGCGTCGTAGGTGTGCGGAGCGTCGGACCGGTCGGCCGCCGCAGCCTGCACGGCGGGGTCGGCCACGGAGGCGAGGACAACGCGGTGGTGATTCACGAGCCCGGGAAGCACGGGCAGGAGCCCCTCCTCGATCGCGGCGGGCTCGAGCGACGTCAGCAGGACGACCAGGGCGCGATGCCGAGAGCGCCCGGTCACCGCTCCGGCCAGGGTGCGCCAGTCTGCCTCCACGAGCGCGGGTTCGAGCGGTGCCATGGTGGTGACCAGCTGGTGCAGCAGCTGTGAGCGGTCGGACACCCCGCTGACCCGCGCCCGCACGCCGCGGTCTCCCGCCAAGAACTCGACCCGGTCGCCGGCACGGGACGCGAGTGCAGCCAGCAGGAGCGCGGCATCCATCGCGGAGTCGAGTCTCGGGATGTCGAGGACGCGCCCTGCGCTGGTGCGAGAAGTGTCGAGCAGCAGCACGATTCGCCGGTCCCGCTCGGGCTGCCAGGTCCGCACCACGAGGTGCTGTCGCCGCGCGGTGGCGCGCCAGTCGACGCTGCGCACGTCGTCTCCGTCGACGTAGTCGCGCAACGAGTCGAACTCGGTGCCCTGGCCGCGCACCCGCACGGCCGAACGCCCGTCGATCTGGCGCAGCTGGGCGAGCCGGCTGGGCAGCTGCCGGCGGGATGCGAAGGGCGGCACGCAGCGCACCACACCGGGCACAATGATCGAGGACTGCCGCGCCGCCAGCCCAAGCGGTCCCACGCTGCGGACGGTGACCCGGTCGGCCGGCCGGTCACCCCGTCGAGTCGGGGCGAGCAGGGTCTGCAGCCGGGCCTGCTCCTGCGCCCGTAGGCGGAGCGGGTGGCGATTCGCGGTCGCTCCCGCCGAGGGCGCCCAGGCGTCGCGGAGGACTCCGCGCATGGTGCGACGACCGACGTTGCGCACGACGAGCGACGTGGCCGTCGACTCGCCCAGGCGCACCTGACCGACCTCGTCCCTGTGCAGCAGTAGCCCGCGTGGCACTGGAGCCAGCAGCAGATCGATCGCGATCAGGATGAGGGTCGCGAGGAGCCACCACCAGGCGGTCGCCGGGGTGGGTAGCAGCAGGACAGGCACCAGACCCAGCAGGGCCAGGGCCGCCGCACGTCCGGTCAGGGCCACGGGTCTGCTTCTCTCAGCGGGGGACCGGCACAGAGCCGATGGCCGAGGCGAGCACGGACCCCACGCCTACGCCCTCGAGCTCGGCCTCCGGTCGCAGCGAGAGGCGGTGGGCGAGAGTGGGGTGCGCCATCGTCTTCACGTCATCGGGGGTCACGAAGTCTCGACCATTGAGCCACGCCCAGCCGCGAGCCGTCGAGAGCAGCGCGGTCGCACCGCGGGGGCTGACGCCGAGGGCCAGCGAGGGCGAGCTGCGGGTGGCTCGAGCGATGTCGACGATGTAGGCGCCGACGGCCGGTGCGACGGTGACGCGTTGTACGGCTGCGGATCCGGCGGCAAGGTCATCCGGCCTCGCCACGGCACGGACGCCGGCCGCGGCGAGGTCCTGCGGGTCGAACCCCGCCGCGTGCCGCGCCAGCACCTGCAGCTCGTGCTCGCGGGTGGGCAGCGGGATGTCGATCTTCATCAGGAACCGGTCGAGCTGCGCCTCGGGCAGGGGATAGGTGCCCTCGTACTCCACGGGGTTCTGCGTGGCGGCGACCAGGAACGGTGACGGGAGCGGCATCGGCTTCCCGTCGACGGACACCTGGCGCTCCTGCATCGCCTCGAGCAGTGCGGACTGGGTCTTGGGCGGGGTGCGGTTGATCTCGTCGGCCAGCAGCAGATTGGTGAACACCGGTCCCGGCCGGAACGAGAAGTCGGACGTCGACCCGTCATAGACGAGCGAGCCGGTGATGTCGCCGGGCATCAGGTCCGGGGTGAACTGCACCCGCTTGCTGTCGATTGCCAGCGTCGCTGCGAGAGTCCGCACGAGCAGCGTCTTGGCCACTCCCGGCACACCCTGCAGCAGCACGTGCCCGCGGGCGAGGAGCGCGATCACCAGAGCCGACACAGCGGCGTCCTGGCCGACGACCGCCTTGCCGATCTCGGTGCGGACGGCGATCAGTGCCTGCCGGGCACGGTCCGCGGGGATCGGCGTCGTGGCATCGGGATTCATCGTGGTCTGACCTGCCTTTCGATGGAGCTCAAGTCTTGCGCGATCGAGGTCATGCTGACCTCATCCTCCGGCATCGGGCCGAACAGCAGCCGGTCCACCTCGCCCGGTTCGCGTCCACTGGATCGGGCGGCTGCCTGCACCAGGGTCTGCGGCGGGCAGCCATGGGGCAGCTGGAGGTAGGCCGTGAGACGGGTGCGGGTGGCCTCGCGCAGGATCGTGCCGGCGCGCCCGGTGGCCTTTGCTCTGCGGTAGAGCTGACCACGGCTGCGGGTGATCTCGTTGGCCGGGACGATCACCGGCAGTGGTTCGGGCACGAGGGCGCCCAGTCGACGCCCCCGCCAGAGGGCGAGCAGCAGCACCGCCAGGGCGATCACGATGATCGACGGGCGCACCCACGCCGGCCAGACGGACGGGGCGCCTGCCGCGGCCTCTTGGGAGCTCGACGACGCCGCGAACCAGATGAGGGTGTGGTCCTGGCCGAGCACCCGCAGCGCGATCGCCGCGTTGTCGCCGTGGAGCACCGTGTCGTTGCGCAGCACGTCGGCGCTGCCGAACAGCACCACCTGAGGCGCCGAACCGTGGCGCGGCAGGTCGATGAGCACCTGTCCAGGGTCCTCCGTGGAGGTGAAGCAACCGGGAGGCTCGCCGGCCCCGACGGGCTGGTAGGTGTGCTGGAACCCGCTGAGCTGCAGGCCGTCCAGACCGGTCACGGCGCAGCTGCCGGATGCGGTGGGGGAGCCGGACGCGGTGCTCACCAGGACGGGCAGCTCCAGCTGATCCACGACATACCGGTCCGGGTCGATCAGCACGATCCGATCGACCCGCTGGTCGCTGAGGTTGCGCAGAGTGCTCGGCGACAAGAGCTCTGGGCGGGTCACGACGAGGGTGGTGCCCGGGGTGGGTGCAGCGGCGTCCAGCGCGTCCCTGTCACGCACGGTCTGCAGGTGCACCCCCTGGTGAGACAGCACGCGGGCGAGCGCCTGCGCGCCCGTGCTGTGCGGGTTGTCGGGGTCCAGCGGCTCGCCGTTGGTGCGGGTCAGGGCGACCGTGATGACGGCCACGAGGAGCAGCGCGAGCGTCAGAGCACCCCATCCGAGCAGGCGGCGGCGGGTCACTGTGCGACCAGGCGATCCGGATGCGTGGGCCGTGCCTGCGCCAGCCGGTGGTCGAGGTCGCGGACAGCGCCGGCGCTGCCCGGGTCTGCGGTGGCACCGCCGTAGCAGACCCGATCGAACTCCCCTGCCGCGTCGAGCAAGGCGCGGCCCTCGGCGGGGAAGAGAGTATGCAGCTCGAGCGCGATCTCGTGCGCGGTGCTGCCCGGTGCGACCTGCACGAGCGCGCGTTCCTCGCTCGAACGGGCGACGGCCCGGAAGTAGTCCGTGAGTGCGTCACCGTATCGGCCACGACCCATAGCGGCCGCCGCCCTGCGCCGCAGCTCGTCGGCGTCGGCGCTCTCGCCGGTGAGCACCCCGCCGCCCGCTGCCGCCTTGACCCGGCGCTTGCTGCGCCGAAGGCGCGGGACGGTGACCGCGATGATCGCCACGACGACGAGCACGACGACGACCAGCAGCACCGGCGGGAGCCGGCCGGCGGAGTCGGCCAGGAGGCGCTGCAGCTGGTCGCGGGACCAGGCGATGACGCGGATGATCGGCGAGGACTGGTCGTGGTAGGCGGGTTTGGACAGCTCCTGCGCGAGCAGCTCGTGGGCGTGGGCGGCGCTGGGGTGCAGCGGTGGCCCATCAGCGCGAAACACTGGCTTTCGGATCGGCCGCGGCGATCAGCGTGACGTCCAGGGCCTCCTTGCGGATGCGCTGGTCCAGGTAGAGCAGCCCGGTCACATGCGCTTGAAACGGTGCCGTCAGCGCACTGATGAGGGTGCCCGCGACGGTGCTGACCAGCAAGGTGGTCGTCAGCACGGCAGTCCCGCTGGTGGCCGTCATCGCGATCGCCTCCGTCCCGAAAGTGATCACTGCCGACAGGATTCCGCCGATGAAGCCGACCACCACCGCGGCCAGCAGGCTGATGCCGAGGATGCGCCAGAACTGGTGGCGACTGAGCGCCCAGGACCGCTTGCACGCCGGGATGGGGCCGATGCGCTCGAGCACGAGCGCCGGCGCGGCCAGGCTGAGCCGGATGAAGGAGAACGCCAGCGTGAGGAACCACCCGATGCCCGCCAGCACCCCGACGATGATCGCCGCGGTCGACCCGAGAGTCGCGTAGATGAGCACGATCAGCAGCACCAGGAGGAGTATCGAGAGCGCGACTGCCAGGGTGATCAGCAGGGTCAGCCCGATCAGGGCCCAGAACCGGGGGCGAAATCGCGCCCACGCCGCGCCGATCGCCATACGCCTGCCCAGAACGGCCTCGGAGAGCACCACCATCAGCATGCCGGTCAGCAGCAGGTCACCGAATGCCCAGATGAACTTGCCTCCGTAGGCGACCAGCACGGTCAGGCCGACACCGACGCCTTGGCTGGTCGTGGGGATCTGCGCGACGACGACCATGGCCGCGGCCACGGGCACAGTGACGATCAGCCCGAGGATCAGCGCAAATCCGATCGTCGCACCCGGGTTGCCGCGGATCGTCGCGATCGAGCCCTCGAAGATGTCGCTCAGCGTCAGCGGCCGAAGTGGGATGACGCCCGGCTTGGGCGACATCGGTGGCGCAAAGCCGCCCGGGTACGGCGGGGCGCCCGGCCCCCACTGCGGCGGGCCGGGCTGACCGTACTGCGGCGTCGGAGCACGCCCGTCGTCCCCCGACGGACTCGTCCATCCGTTCGTCATGGGACGACCCTAACCGGTGGCGGAGCTGGTTCACCCGGCTTTACCTGTTGTCGAAATTCAGTGCAGTTGGGACGCAGCTCTGTACATTACTCGGCTCGACATCCATTGGGGTTGCGCCGTCGGCGATGATGAGTTCAGTGGATCGATGGCTCGCCCAGGAGGAAGACCCCATGAAGGCACTAGTCCGACGCCCCAGCCCACGGCTGGCGGAGGGTATTGTCACCCACCTCGACCGCACGCCGGTGGACTCGGCTCTGGCCGTGCGGCAGTGGGAGGGATACGTGGCCGCGCTGCGCGAGCACGGCTGGCAGACCCTCGAGGTGCCGCCGGCGCACGACTGCCCGGACTCGGCCTTCGTCGAGGACACGATGGTCGTCTACGAGCGCACGGCGGTGATCGCGCGACCGGGCGCTGACGCGCGCAAGCCGGAGACCGCCGACGCCGAGCGGGCGGTGCGCGACCTCGGCTACGCGATCGTCCGCATCGAGGCGCCCGGAACCCTTGACGGAGGCGACGTGCTGAAGGTCGGCTCGACCGTCTTCGTGGGTCGTGGTGGCCGCACCAACGGCGACGGCATTCGTCAGCTCCGCGAGGCGCTTTCGCCCCTCGGTGCGACGGTGATCGCCGTCCCGCTGACGAAGGTGCTGCACCTGAAGAGTGCCGTGACCGCGCTGCCCGACGGGACGGTTGTCGGATACCCGCCGCTCGTGGACGACGTGACGATGTTCGGCCGCTTCCTGCCGGTGCCCGAGGAGTCCGGGTCGCACGTCGTCCTACTGGACTCGCAGACGCTGCTGATGGCGGCCGATGCACCGCAGACGGCGCGGCTCTTCGAAGACCTCGGGTGGCGCGTGGTCACGGTGGACATCGGCGAGTACGAGAAGCTGGAGGGCTGCGTGACCTGCCTGTCCGTGCGGCTGCGCGGGCTCGGCTGACGGCGAGGCCTCAGACCGGGTCGGCGTAGGCGGTGGCGGCCAGCTCACGCTCCGCCGCGGCGGGAGAGAGCACCCGGGCGCCGAGGGCACGCTGGGCCGCGACGAGCTGCGGCTCGGCGTGAGTCAGGCGGAGGCCGCGAGTCCACAGGATGTGCGGTGGCTTGCGGTGCTCGCGAAGGTCCCGAGCAAGCCTGCGGCCGAAGGTGATCCAGCGCGGATGACAAACACAGATCGCGTCGAGCAGCAGACCTCGCTCACGTAGCGGCGCGATGATGTGGGCCGCGAAGATTCCTTCGGCAACGACGACGGGCGCGCCGTGGGCGAGCACAGTGATCTGGTCGCCGGCCGTGCTCGCGGCGATGTCATAGACCGGGACGGTGGTCTGACCGGTGCGGCAGATCTCCTCGAGAGCCGCAACGGCCCGGTCCACGTGCCAGGAGCGCACGTCGTCCCAGTCCGCCAGACCCTGCGTGATCATGGGCAGGGTCGGGTCGGTGCCGTCCTTGTAGAAGTCGTCCAGCGCGACCACGGGCCAGCCGTGCTCACGGCGCAGCCGAGTGGCGAGCCGGCTCTTGCCCGATCCGCTCGGTCCGCACAGCACGACAACCCGGACCGTCGGGCGAGGACTTTGTGGGGCTCTCACGGGGTCCTCGCAAAGTACCGAGTGAGGCACGAGCGAGGACTTTGTGAGGCTCTCACCGGGTCCTCGCAAAGTACCGAGTGAGGCACGAGCGAGGACTTTGTGGGGCTCTCACCGGCCCTTGGGGTGCCAGACCGTCTTGGTCTCCAGGAACGCGCGGACCCGGTGCAGGTCCGGGGTCACCGACCAGTCCGGCTCGATCGCGTCGGCGCCGTCACCGGCCGGTCGCACGACCCGCTTGACGCTGTCGGCGCCGGACGCCTCGAGCTCGCCCCAGGACACGTCGGCCGCGTCGGCGGCGCCGGCCAGGTCGATCGCGTTCACGTCGCGATGCGATGCCAACCAGGGCGCCAGCTCGGCGGTGCGACCGGTGATGATGTTGACGACGCCGGCGGGCACATCGGAGGTGGCCAGCACCTCCGAGAAGCTGATCGCCGGCAGCGGGCGGTCCTCGCTGGTGAGGACCACGACCGTGTTGCCGGAGACGATCGCGGGTGCAATCACGCTGACCAGGCCGAGCAGTGAGCTCGCCTGGGGCGCAAGCACGCCCACTACGCCGGTCGGCTCGGGAGCGGAGATGTCGAAGTAGGGGCCGGCCACCGGGTTGAGGTTGCCGAGCACTTGCGCGAGCTTGTCGGACCACCCGGCATACCAGACCCATCGGTCGATCGCCGCGTCCACGACGCGCGTGGCCAGCGGCCGGGTCAGTCCCTCGCTGGCGGCCACCTCGCTGATGAACTGCTCGCGGCGGCCTTCGAGCACCTCACCGACGCGATAGAGCACCTGACCGCGGTTGTAGGCGGTGGCGCCGGCCCAGCCGCTGACCGCCGAGCGGGCCGCCTTCACCGCGTCCCGAACGTCCTTGCGGGAGCCCTGCGCGGCGTTGGCGAGGAACTCCTTCTTCCGGTCCTGACCGAAGACCTCATACGAGCGGCCGGACTCGCTGCGCGGGAACTTGCCGCCGATGTAGAGCTTGTAGGTTTTGCGGACTGGCAGGCGCTGCGCGGCCATCAGTGGGATCCTCCCGTGCGCGTGGACCGAGCTGTCGAGGGTGCGGAGTCCAGGCGGAGGTAGGCCTCGAGCCCGTGCCGGCCGCCCTCCCGGCCGTAGCCGCTCTCCTTGTAGCCACCAAAGGGTGAGGTGGGGTCGAACCGGTTGAACGTGTTGGCCCAGACCACACCGGCACGCAGCTGGTCGGCCATCCACAGGATGCGCGAACCCTTCTCCGTCCAGATGCCGGCGGACAGGCCGTAGGGCGTGTTGTTGGCCTTCGCGACCGCCTCCTGTGGGGTGCGGAAGGTCAGCACTGACAACACCGGCCCGAAGATCTCCTCCTGGGCGATGCGGTGCGACTGTGACACACCAGTGAAAACCGTTGGGGCAAACCAGAACCCATTCTTCGGGAGGGTGCACTCCGGGCTCCACCTGGTGGCGCCCTCGGCGACCCCGACCTCGGCGAGCTCAGTGATGCGGGCCAGCTGCGCCGCCGAGTTGATGGCGCCGACGTCGGTGTTCTTGTCCAGCGGGTCACCCACGCGCAACGCCTGCAGCCGGCGCTTCAGGCGGCGAACCACGTCGTCGGCAACCGACTCCTGCACGAGCAGGCGGGAACCGGCGCAGCACACCTGACCCTGGTTGAAGAAGATGCCGTTGACGATGCCCTCGACCGCCTGGTCCATGGCGGCGTCGTCGAAGACGATGTTCGCCGCCTTGCCGCCCAGCTCGAGTGACAGTCGTTTGCGGGTGCCGGCGATGCTGCGGGCGATGCCCTTGCCGACGCCGGTCGACCCGGTGAAGGCAATCTTGTCGACGTCGGGGTGCTCGACCAGCGCCCGGCCGGTCTCGCCGGCACCGGTGACGATGTTGACGACCCCCGGTGGCAGGTCGGCCTGCTGGCACACCTGCGCGAACAGCAGCGCGGTCAGCGGGGTGGTCTCGGCCGGCTTGAGGACCACGGTGTTGCCCGTGGCCAGGGCGGGCGCGATCTTCCACGCCAGCATGAGCAGCGGGAAGTTCCACGGGATGATCTGCCCGACGACGCCGAGCGGCTTCGGCGCGGCGGACCCGGCGGGGGTGAACCCCGCATACTCCAGCTTGTCGGCCCACCCGGCGTGGTAGAAGAAGTGCGCTGCGGCGATCGGGATGTCGACGTCGCGCGACTCCTTGATCGGCTTGCCGTTGTCGAGCGTCTCCAGCACGGCGAACTCGCGCGCGCGCTCCTGCATGATGCGCGCGATCCGGAAGATGTATTTGCCGCGCTCGGTGCCGGACATCGGGCCCCACACCCGCTGGTAGGCGCGGCGGGCGGCCCTGACCGCACGGTCGACGTCGGCGGCGCCGGCCTGCGAGACGTCCGCCAGGGACTCCTCGGTTGCCGGGTTCAGGGTCTTGAACGACCCGCCCTCGGCTGGCTCGACGAACTCGCCGCCGATGAACAGCCCATAGGAGGAGGCGATGTCGACGACCGCCCGGGACTCGGGTGCGGGTGCATACTCGAACTTGGACATGGGTGTCTCTCAGTCGATCGTGACGTAGTCGGCGCCGGAGTAGACCCCGAGGCGCTGCTTCTGACGCTGCAGCAGGAGGTCGCCCAGCAGGCTGGATGCTCCGAAGCGGAACCACTGCGGGTCGAGCCAGTCGTCACCGGCGATCTCGGAGACCATCACCAGGTAGCGCAGCGCATCCTTGCTGGTGCGGATGCCGCCCGCGGGCTTGACACCGACCATGGAGCCGGTGAGCTCGCGCCAGTCGCGGACCGCCTGCAGCATGATCAAGGTCACCGGCATCGTCGCGGCCGGTGCGATCTTGCCGGTGGAGGTCTTGATGAAGTCCGCGCCCGCCAGCATGGCGAGCCACGATGCGCGTCGGACATTGTCGTAGGTGACCAGCTCGCCGGTCTCCAGGATCACCTTGAGGTGGGCGTCCGGCCGGTCGCCAGGTCGCGCACAGACCTCTTTGGTCGCCGCGATCTGGTCGAAGACCTTGCGGTAGTCACCGGCGAGGAAGGCGCCTCGGTCGATGACCATGTCGACCTCGTCGGCCCCCGCAGCGACGGCATCCGAGGTGTCGGCCAGCTTGACGGTCATGGAGGCACGCCCGGACGGGAACGCGGTGGCCACGGCAGCCACGTGGATCCCGGTGCCGTGCAGCGCCGCTCGCGCGACCTCGACCATGTCGTTGTAGACGCAGATCGCGGCAACCGGCGGTGTGGACGGGTCGCTGGGGTCGGGGGCGGCGCCCTTTGCGCACAGGCCGCGCACCTTGCCGGGGGTGTCGGCACCTTCCAGCGTCGTCAGGTCGATCATGGAGATCGCCAGGTCGATACCCCACGCCTTGCTGCTGGTCTTGATCGATCGAGTGGCCAGTCCCGTGGCTCGCGCCTCGCAGCCGACCTGGTCGACGCCGGGCAGGCCGTGCAACCAGGACCGGATGGAGGAGTTCGTCGGCGAGGTCACTTCGAGGATCTCTCGGGCCTGCGACTTTGCTACGGATCCACTCACAGGCGCCAGCGTACCCGGCGTGCCTCATACTCGAAGGTATGCCACATCACCGCTCCGATGCCCAGCCTGATGCGACGACGCGCAGGGTCTTCCGGCAACCCGGCGCCCACATCACGGGCTGGGCATTCATCGGGTGTCTGACCATCGCCTGTGCCTTCTACCTGGCCAACGATCCGTCGCACTGGTTCGAACCGATCGGGCTGTCCGCGCTGGTCGCCCTGGTCGTATGGGTGGTCCTCGTGAGGCCGGCGGTTGTCGTCGCCGAGGACGGCGTCGAGCTGCGCAACCTGGTGCGCGACGTGTCGATCCCGTGGACGCAGGTCGACCTGACCACCCGCCGCTGGAACCTCAAGATCTACACGCAGGGCGGCGACAAGTACGGCGCCTGGGCCATCTCGCAGCAACGCCCCCGGCGCGGGACTCCCATGGTGGGCGAGGTTGCGATCGGCGGGATGCGGATGCACGGCTCGATCCGCAACCCGCCGCCGGTCAACACCTCGCTGCAGGCCCGCGGAGCCTCGGCGGAGTCGGTCGGCACGCTGATCGACCAGACCAAGGAGGACTACGACAACCTCGTCGCGGCCGGCGAGCTGACACCGTCGACTCAGCCGATCCAGGTCCGACCGGCGATTCCGGCCCTTGCCGCGATCGCGGTCGCCGTGGTGCTCGCGGTGGTGTGCGCCGTGATGTTCGGCTGACGGGCGGTGTCGGTGCGCTCGGGCGAACAGGTCAGCTGACGCCGATCGGTCCTACGATCGCTCCCTGGTCCGAGCCGGTCAGCACCGGTGACTGCAAGGTGTAGGTGTCGGTTACGGCGTCGAAGACGGCCACCGTCGTCTCCTGGCAGTTGGGGATCGTGACGTTCAAGGACGCGCTCGGTCCCAGTGGCATGGTCTGCAGCACGTTCTCGGCCGGATAGCCAATCAGCTGCACGGTGCGCGCCTCGGTGGTCTCGTTGTACAACCGGTAGATGTGTACTGCCCCCGGCGGCGGCCCGAAACCGACCGCTACGTCCGCTGTGGCCGACCCGCCGGGGCTCGTCGCGGTCAGGCGATAGCTGGTCTGCGCCCGTTGGGGCACCGGGTCCGACAGGCTGTCGGACCACGCGGAGTCGTAGCTGCCGCTCCTGCTGCCGATCGGCGTGCCGGCGCGGGCGACCGTCAGGGCCGTCGCGTGGCGGACCGACCAGGTCACCTGGATGCTCGCCTGCCCCATGCAGGTCGTGATGTAGCCGGGGGTGGCATAGAACGCGTCGATGGCGGGAGCCTGGTAGGCCTGCACATCGACCGTCACGTCCTCGCGGACGATGACCGGCAGCCCGAACAGCGGACTGATCACGGACAGCTCGTTGTGCAAGGTGTGCAGTCCGGCCGACAGTTTGATCTGCTCGTTCCCGTTCATCCGGTTGGCGTCTGACAGGTCGGTCCGACCGGCTGCGGCGAACCCCCGGTCCGCGGCAAGCAGGTGCGCGTTCTCGCTGATACTCCAGGTGTTGACCACTGATCCGTTGGTCATCGCCAGCGTCGTGGTCTCGGGCTGTGTGCTCGTCGCCGAGATGGCGCAGCCGATCAGACTCGCATCGGCCAGCGTGTCATTGTCGAGAAAGAAGGTCTGTGGGCTGAACGGATACAAACCGGGCCCGAATGTCCTGGTCTGATCGGGAGAGCCCATCGTCCAGTTGCCCGCGAACACGACCGCCGAGCTGACGAGATTGGACGCTCCGAGATCCGCCAACGCGGTCGAGGTGAACAGGTGCCAGTGTCGGCCGCGGAAGTTGTGCTCGAAGACGATCAGGTGTCCGGCGTACTGGTTCACCGTCGCGACCGCCGCCGTGGAGCAGACCTGCAACGACGAGAGCGCACCCCCGGCCCCCAGCGCTCCCAGATCCGGATACAGCCCCGGCAGAAGGCTTGCGCCCATGGGCGTTTGGGCGTTGATGTCTCGATAGAGCTGCCACTGGCCGGACACGATGGCGAGGGAGCTGACCGTGTCGTTGAACGTGTTGTCGTCGGCGGCAGCCAGATCCGGTTCGTCATTGAAGACGTGCTTGTGCTCGCCTTGGAAGTCGACTGCTTTGAACAGGACCGCGTGACCGAGTATGGGCGCGGCCGACACGGTCGGTGAGTTCGACGTCAGACGCAGCGACGACAGGTCGTCGTTGGTGATGCCGACGGGATCCAGGTTGGGGTAGATGCCCGGCCCGAGCCTGACCGGCGTGCCGACCCTGACGTATGGGCGGCCGTAGTCGATGTCGGCGAACACCTCCCAGACGCCGGAGACGACAACGATGCTGGACACGATGTCGTTGAAGGTGTTGTCCTCCGGGGCGGCGAGATCGGGCTCATCGGCGCAGAGGTGCTTGTGCCGGCCATGGAAGTTCGCGTGCTCGAACAGGATGATCTCGGGCGGCGCAGCAGAGCGCCAGAGCGCGAAGTCGCTTGTCGAGTTGTCGCCCGAACCGGCGAGCTCGAACAGCCGGGAGTCGCCCCCGCTTGCGGTCCCGTCGGCGCTGTTCGAGCCCACGTAGGGGTTGTCCCAGTGAACCGTGGCCGTTACGGACCCACCTTGATACGTCGCGCGGCCCTCTGTCCCGGTCAGGAAACCCGACGATTCCGTCCGCCATCCACCGGTTTGACCTGCCCCGATGCTGATTGGCGGAGTGGTGACCCAGATGCCGTGGTCCAACTCAATCCCGGTCCGTGCCAAGGGAAGTCCCGTCGCATTGAGCAACGTGCTATCGGTCGAGCGCGCTGCGCCGCTCGGCGGACCGCCGGGAGTGCCGTTGCCCGTCAAGACCATCGTGACGGTCGCGTTGTTGCCGGACCCACCGGTGAAGGACGCGCCAAAGGGCGGGTTGGCACTGGCCTGATAGCTGTTCGTCCCCGAAAAGGGGTTGTCCCAGTTGATGTTGACGTCATCGCCGCCCGATCCGATGTGATAGGTCAGGTGCCCTTCGGTGCCAGTCATGAACCCGTTGGACTCCGACTCCCACGTCACGGTCGCCTGTGCGGCGACGGTTGCCGGTGGCCGGGTGGTCCACTCGCCATGCGCGAGGCTGTTGTCCCCCAACGTCAGGACATCTGCGGTGCTGTTCTGCAACTCCACGGTGGTGCTACGTGCGGCCACGACCGGCCTTCCTCTCGGGTGACGGGGCCGCCGATGCGGCCTGTCAACTGCTAGGAGGACTCCGTGCCGGTCCCTGATACCGGCACGGCGTTACAACGCGGCCGTCAGCTGCTCCATGTGCGCGCGCACGGCCGCGAGCGACTGGTGCGCGGCCCCGCGGGTGTCCGCGATGGCCTCCAGGTAGATCTTCAGCTTCGGCTCGGTGCCGCTGGGTCGCACGATGATGCGGGTCCGGTCGGACAGGTAGTAGCGCAGTCCTTCGGTCGGCGGCAGCGACCGGCCGCCGTGCGCCAGGTCGTCGGCCTGCACGACCTCGCGGCCCCCGATCGCGGCCGGCGGGGCGCTGCGCAGGCGCTGCATGATCCGGTCGATGACCGACAGGTCGTCGACGCGCACGGAGAAGCTGTCGGTCAGGTGGGCACCGTGCTGCGCTGCCAGGTCGTCCAGCACGTCGAGCAGCGTGCGGCCGGCCGCCTTGAGGGCCGCCGCATACTCCGCGATCAGCAGTGCGGCGCTGATGCCGTCCTTGTCGCGCACTGCCGCCGGGTCGACGCAGTAGCCCAGCGCCTCCTCATACCCGAAGCGCAGGTGCGGCACGCGGCTGATCCACTTGAACCCGGTCAGCGTCTCTGTGTGCGGCACACCGGTCGCCCGCGCCATCGCGCCGAGCAGCCGGGAGGACACGATCGAGTTGGCGAGCACCTCGCCGTCGGCGACGCCCCGCTGCAGGACGCGGGCCCCGATGAGTGCGCCGACCTCGTCTCCGCGCAACATCCGCCAGTGGTCGGTGTCCGCGCGACGCCCGCTGCGGGTGTCGCGGTCGGCCGGGGCGTGTCGCGGGTCCGGCACGGCCACGGCGCACCGGTCGGCGTCCGGGTCGTTGGCGATGACCAGGTCCGCGCCGCTCTTGCGGGCCAGGTCGAGGGACCGGTCGATGGCACCGGGCTCCTCCGGGTTGGGAAAGGGCACGGTGGGAAAGGTCGGGTCCGGCTGCGCCTGCTCGGGCACGGCTGTCGGCGTGGGGAACCCTGCCTGGGCGAACGCCCGGTGGAAGACCTGTGACCCGACGCCGTGCAGCGCCGTGTGCACGATGGCGATGTCGCGCGGGCCGTCCGGCTCGACGACCCGGCATACCGCGTCCACGTAGTCCTGCACGATCTCGTCACCGAGGGTCGTCCAGCCGTCCTCGACCCGGGCGACGGACGCGGCGGTCGGGAACCCGTGGATCGCCACCGCGATGTCGCGGTCGGCCGGTGACACGATCTGGCTGCCGTCGCCCAGGTAGACCTTGTAGCCGTTGTCCTGGGGCGGGTTGTGGCTCGCGGTCACCATCACTCCGGCGTCCGCACCGAGACGGCGTATGCCGTAGGCCAGCACGGGCGTGGGCAGTGGCCCGGGCAGGACGAGGGCGTTGCCCCCCGCGGCCACGACGACGCCGGCGGTGTCCCGGGCGAACACGTCGGAGCCACGCCGGGCGTCATACCCGATGACGACGGTGACCTGCGTGCGGCCCAGGGTCTGCTGCAGATAACGGGTCAGGCCGGCCGCGGTCCGCAGCACGACGACCCGGTTCATCCGGTTCGGGCCGGCGCCGAGCGCGCCGCGCAGGCCCGCCGTGCCGAACTCGAGCCGGCCGGCGAAGCGGTCCGACAGGTCCTCCTGGGCGCCGGTGTCGCCGTCCTGCGCGGCGGCCAGTACCGCCGCCAGCTCGGCGCGGGTCTGCGGGTCGGGGTCATCGGCGAGCCAGGCCCGCTGCGCTTCGTAGGACACGTGGCCTCAGATCTTCGCGACGACGGAGGCGAGCAGTCGGCCGCAGCGGCCGGCGGCGGCCCGGCCGGCCTCGATGACCTCGGCGTGCGACAGCGGCCGGTCGCCGATGCCGGCGGCGAGGTTGGTGACCAGGCTGACGCCGAGGACCTCCAGGCCGCTCTGCCGGGCGGCGATGGCCTCCAGCGCGGTCGACATACCGACCAGGTCGCCGCCCAGAGTGCCCACCATGGACACCTCGGCGGGCGTCTCGTAGTGCGGCCCGCGCAGCTGGGTGTAGACACCCTCCGGCAGCTGCGGATCGACGGTGTGCGCGATGTCCCGCAGCCGCGAGGAGTAGAGGTCGGTCAGGTCGATGAAGGTGGCGCCTTCGACCGGCGAGGCCGCGGTCAGGTTGAGGTGGTCACGGATCAGCACCGGGGTGCCCGCGGTCCAGCTCGGGTTCAGGCCGCCGCAGCCGTTGGTCAGCACGATCGCCCGGGCGCCCACCGCAGCGGCGGTGCGCACGCCGTGCACGACCGACCGGACCCCCTTGCCCTCGTAAAAATGGGTGCGGGTCCCGAAGACCAGCGCCCGCCGGTCGGAGTCGCCGATGCGCACCGAGCGCATCGCGCTGTCGTGCCCGGTGACGGCGGCCTTGGCGAACCCCGGCACGTCCTCGTTCGGCACCGTCGCCAGAGTCTCACCGATGACGTCGGCGGTCTGGCCCCAGCCGGAGCCCAGCACCAGGGCGATGTCGTGGGTGGGCGAGCCGGTGCGTTCGGCGATGACGGCGGCGGCGCGCTGCGCCACGTCGAAGGGGTCGATCCGCGGGTCCTGGAGATCGAGAAAGTCTGTCACGGGAGCCAGGTTAGCCGGGGGTGTGGGTCACGGCATATGACCGGCGGGTGGGCGTCGTGGTTTCATGGTGTCCCGTGAGCGCACACAAGAAGTCGGTCGTTATCGTCGGTGGCGGCCCCGGGGGATACGAGTCCGCGCTGGTCGCCGCGCAACTCGGCGCCCAGGTCACCGTCATCGAACGGGACGGACTCGGTGGTGCGGCGGTGCTGACCGACTGCGTGCCCAGCAAGACCCTCATCGCCACCTCGGACTTCCTGTCCCGGTTTGCCAGCGCCGGGCGACTCGGCGTCGGTTTCGAGGGCACCGAGGACAACCAGCACGCCGAGGCGCACCTGGGCCAGATCAACGCCCGGATCCTGGACCTGGCGAAGGCGCAGAGCCACGACATCCGCGCGCAGGTCGAGAGCGTGGGCTGCCGCGTCCGCATCGGCTCGGGCCGGGTTCTTCGGCCCGGACGGGTGCAGCTGGACCAGGACGACGGCACGAGCGAGGAGCTGGCCGCCGACGTGATCCTCGTGTCGACCGGCACGACCCCGCGGGTGTTGCCGACCGCACAGCCCGACGGCGAGCGCATCCTCACCTGGCAGCAGATCTATGACCTGAAGGAGCTCCCGGAGAAGCTGATCGTGGTCGGTTCGGGAGTCACCGGCGCCGAGCTGGCCCACGCCTACCTCGGACTGGGCTGCGAGGTCACGCTCGTGTCGTCACGCGACCGGGTCCTACCGGGGGAGGACGCGGACGCCGCGACGGTCATCGAGAACGTCTTCCGGCGACGCGGTATGCAGGTGCTCAACCGTTCGCGCGCGGCCTCGGCGGTGCGCGCGGGCGAGGGGGTTGTCGTGAACTTGGAGGACGGTCGCACGGTCGAGGGCAGCCACGTGCTGCTGGCCGTCGGCTCGACCCCGCTGACCAAGGACATCGGCCTGGCGGAGGCCGGCGTCGAGATGACCGCGTCCGGTCACATCGTGGTCGACCGGGTGTCGCGCACGTCGACGCAGGGCATCTATGCGGCCGGCGACTGCACCGGGGTGCTGCCGCTGGCCTCCGTTGCGGCCATGCAGGGCCGGATCGCGATGGCGCACGCACTCGGTGACGCCGTCGCGCCGCTGAACCTGCGCGGTGTCTGCGCCAACATCTTCACCGACCCGGAGATCGCGACGGTCGGCTACTCGCAACTCGACGTCGAGCAGGGGCGCGTTGATGCGCAGGTCGTGACCCTGCCGCTGTCGACCAACCCTCGCGCCAAGATGCGCAATATCCGAGATGGCTTCGTCAAGCTCTTCATGCGGCCGGGCAGCAACACCGTGGTCGGTGGAGTGGTGGTGGCGCCGCAGGCGTCCGAGCTGATCTACTCGATCGGGCTGGCGGTGCAGAACCGGCTCACCGTGGACCAGGTGGCGAGCACGTCCTCGATCTACCCGTCGATGACCGGCTCGATCGCCGAGGCCGCACGGCGGCTGCACTCGCTCGATATCTAACGGCTTCGCACCGACGCGTCACCCCACAAAGTTCTCCGCTCGCGGGCTCGCTCCGATACTTTGCGGGGACCCCGACGCGTCACCCCACAAAGTTCTCCGCTCGCGGGATAGGAAAACGGGAGACGAGCAGTGCTCGTCTCCCGTTGCTGTGGGTGGGGTCGTTGGCCGGGGGTGCCTGGCGCAGGCTCAGTCTCGGCTCAGTGCGCGAAGCTGTGCGACGCGAGGCCGCGATAGTAGCCGACCAGCGGCTCGTGGTGGCGGACTCGCTGCACGCGGTTGCGGGCGAAGAACTGGACGGTCCAGGTGCCCACGGTCGCGACGAGGGCGACAAGCGCGATGGCGGTGATGACCATCGTCCCGATGAAGACTCCGTTGATCATGTTCATGGTCGATGCCTTTCTACATGTGTAGTACCGATGAGAAAGACACTACGCCCGTAGTGTCGTGCTGGCAAGTCGGCGAGCGCCCGGTGGGATGTGATCTCGGTCATTGCCAGACTCGGCGCATGCAGGGACGTGGGCTAGGGTCAAAATGACAGGACCACCGGCAGAAGGAGCGTGCCCATGGGCGCCAACGAATGGATCAACAAGGCCAAGGACTTTGCCACCGGTCACAAGGACCAGGTGCAGGGCGTCTTGGACAAGGCCGAGGATGTCGTCAAGGCGAAGACCGGCGACAAGTACGACGACAAGATCGCCAAGGGGCGAGGCGCCCTGGAGGACAAGCTCGGCTTCACCGGCGGAGGGCAGTCGGGCGCCGCCACCGGCGGGCCGGCGGCCGGCGATGCCGCCGGTCAGCACACGGGCGAGTCAGAGCCGGACGTGGGCGCCCCTGGCGTCGACGGCGCGCCCCGCGCAGAGTAGGCCCATCGCCTACAAGGCAGGCAGCGAGAAAACGGCGTGCACCTGGTGCGCGCCGTTTTCGGCTCGCAGGGGCGCGGGCCTCGACGTGCTTCGGGCCTCGTCCAGCCGTTCGCTCCGCATACCCAGGTTTGCCGCCGACCCGGATGGATAGAGTGTGGAGTGTGTCGACCGAGAGCCACTTCGACCTACGCGACCTGCTCGCTCGTCGTGGCGGTGAGAGGTATGACCTGCAGCGCCGCTACCTCAACCCGCAGCTGCCGCGGATGCTGCACGCGATCGGCTTTGACCGCATCTACACGCACGCCGAGGGTGCGTACCTCTATGACGATGCCGGGCGCGACTACCTGGACATGCTGGCGGGCTTCGGCGTGTTCGCGCTCGGGCGCAACCACCCCGTCGTGCGGCAGGCGGTGCACGATGCCCTGGACGCCGGGCTCGCCGACCTGACTCAGTTCGACGCGCCGCCGCTCGCCGGCCTGCTGGCGGAGGCGCTGCTCGCGCATGCGCCGCACCTGGATCGCGTCTACTTCGGCAACAGTGGGACCGAGGCCGTGGAGGCCGCGCTGAAGTTCGCGCGGTTCGCCACCGGGCGCAAGCGCATCGTCTACTGCAAACATGCCTTTCACGGTCTGACCGCCGGCTCGTTGTCGGTGAACGGTGAGGTCGACTTCCGCAAGGGATTCGGACCGCTGCTTCCCGACGTCGCGATCGCCATGGGCGACCTGGCCGCGTTGGAGCACCAGCTGCGCCGAGGTGACGTCGCCGGCTTGTTGGTCGAGCCGATACAGGGCAAGGGCGTGGCCGTTGCGCCGCCCGGCTTCCTCGCCGCCGCCCAGCAGCTGCTGCATTCCCACGGCGCGCTGCTGATCGCCGACGAGGTCCAGTGCGGGATGGGCCGTACCGGTGACTTCTTCGCCTTCCAGCACGAGAACGTCGAGCCCGACCTCGTCGCCACCGCGAAGGCCCTGTCGGGTGGGTACATCCCGGTTGGGGCGACGCTGGGACGGGAGTGGATCTTCGCCAAGGTCTACTCGTCGATGAGCCGGGTGCTCGTGCACGACTCGACGTTCGGATCGAACGCGCAGGCGATGGCGGCGGGGCTGGCCACGTTGCACGTGATGCAGACCGAGGGCGTCGTCGAGAACGCACGCAAGATGGGTGAGCTGCTGCAGACCGGGCTGGCCGACCTGGTCGATCGCTACGAGCTGCTGCACGAAGTGCGCGGGCGCGGGCTGATGATCGGCATCGAGTTCGGCCGGCCCGAGTCGTGGAAGAGGCGCACGGCGTGGACCGGGCTTCGGCTGGCCCGCAAGGGCTTGTTCGCGCAGACGATCGTGCATGCACTGTTCCACCGGCACCGCATCCTCACCCAGGTGTCCGGTGATCACCTCGAAGTGATCAAGCTCATCCCGCCGCTGACGATCGGCGAGGCGGAGGTCGACCGCTTCATGAACGCCTTCGTCGACGTCATGGACGAGGCACACCGCGGGAGTGCGCTCACCTGGGGTTTCGGCAAAATGCTCATTCAGCGGTCCCGTCGACCCTGAGGGGCGACCCGTCGCGGACCGGCTGGGCGGAGGCCTACACGAGCGCGCGGGGGTGGATCACGATGCAGCAGCGTCCGGGCTGGGGCGCCAGCTCGGCTCGGTCGGGATCGTCGCCGCGGCCCACGAGAGCGCCACGCACGAACGCGTGGTTGAGGCCGCACACCAGCTGGGCGTGCCGGCGGGACACCTGATGGAAGGGGCAGTTGCGCAGTTCGACGTCGCCGCGTTCGGCAACCTCGGGCTGGTAGCCGTTCTCCGTCAGGGTGGTGAGGAGGTCGCGGCCCGGTGCCGCCGTCGCGCGACCCTCGACCTCGGCGGCGGCCACCACCGCCGATCGCACGGTGCCGGAGTCGTCGGACACGACGGCGTCGGCGAGCAGGCGGGCCAGCAGGGTGTAGTTGCGTGGCGGCACGCTGAGGCTGACTTCTTCCTGCGCCGGCCGATAGTGCTTGGCGGGCCGCCCGGCGCCCGGGCCGCTCTGGCCATCGGGGCGCGCGTAGGAGGTCGCGAGCAGCCCTGCGTCGGCGAGCCGGTCGAGGTGGTAGGCCGCCAGGGTGCGGCTGATCTCGGCCGCGCCGGCGGCGGCCTCTCGGGGAACTGGGTGCTTCTGGGCGGCCACGTAGTCGTAGAGCCGCCGTCGCACCGGATCGGCCAGGGCGCTCAGATCCGGTGTGGCGTCCTCGGGCGGTGGTGGTTCGACCATGGACAGATTCTAACACCAATGCTTATTGACAAAAGAGAGATGGCGGGCGCATTCTAAAAGTTGTCAGGTTAACTTTTAGAAGGAGTCCTCATGAGTCACATGACGATGCGCTCCGCGCATGTCCAACAGCCGTCCGATCTGGGAGCCCGGCTACGGAACGATCCCGCCTACGGCGCCTACTGGCTGCTGCGTATCGGGTTCGTGGTCCTGCCTCTATGGATGGGCATCGACAAGTTCGCCAAGGTCCTCAACGTCAACTGGCCGGGCTACCTGGCGCCGTGGATCGTGCACCTGCTGCCGTTCTCCGCCCAGACGGCGATGTACGTCGTCGGTGCGGTGGAGATCCTGGCCGGGATCCTGGTGGCCCTCAAGCCGCGCTATGCGTCATACGTCGTGGCGCTGTGGCTGGCCGGCATCGTGATCAACCTGCTGACCTACTCCGGCTTCTACGACATCGCGCTGCGCGACTTCGGGCTGCTGATCGGTGCGCTGGCGCTGGCCAGGCTGGCGGCGAAGTATGACCAGGCGTGGACCCGCGTGATGCGGACACACGACGAGGGTGCAATCACCGAATGAGCACGCCGGCGAGGGGCCCGAGCCACGACGTTCGTCGACGGGCCCCGGCCGGTAGTGTTTTACCTCACACGCAGGTTCGAGCGCAGGAGATGGGGTCGCAGTGGCAAGGTCACGGCCGAGCGGAACGCGCGCCCGCCAGGAGCACCTGCTGGAGTCGGCGATCCAGGTGGTGGGGCGCACCGGACTGCGCGGGCTCACCCATCGAGCGCTCGACCGGGCGGCCGACCTGCCCGAGGGCACCTGCTCGGTCTACTACCGCACCCGCCTCGCGCTGCTGACCGCACTGACCGAGTACGTCGCCGCCAAGCTGACCGCGGACGTCGCGCAGATGACGCAGAGCCTGCCCGACCTGAACGACGATCCCGGCGCGGTGATCGACCAGACCACGGCCTTGCTGCTGCGCTGGTCGCAGAACCCGGAGCTGCTGGTCACCATGGGTGACCTCGCTCTGGAGGCGGTGCGCACGCCATCGCTGCGCGACGACGCGAACACCTGGCGTCAGCAGCTGGTCGATGTCGTGGCCGTGCTTGTGGAGCGAAGCTGCAAGCCGCAGCCGCGCCTTCGGGCACAGGCCGTGGTGGCCAGCCTGGAGGGCGTGGCGCTCAGCGCACTCGGCTACCCCGAGGCCGGTCGCGAGGAATATCTGCGCAGCACGATCTCGATGGTGCTCACCGGTCTCGCGGAGTTCCACGCCGAGTCGGTCGGCTGACGGTTCTGTTGGGGTGACCGCCGTCCGCGGAAGGTCAGTCCTTGATCTCGGCCAGGACGGTGCCTGCGGTGACGGTCTGACCGACCTGGGCGGTCAGGCCGGTGATGGTGCCGGCCTTGTGCGCGGTGATCGGCTGCTCCATTTTCATCGC
>NZ_VCQV01000041.1 GCF_007845645.1 Leekyejoonella antrihumi | reverse complement strand
TCGCGGCGAACTGGTCCCAGATCGGTTCGATGATGGAAGATGCCACGGCAGGCACAAGCCCTCCCGGTGACGTTGGGCGAGTCTCGACAACCCGTCTTCTACCGAGGCTTGTGCCTGCACCACATCACGACACGCCGATCACACCGTGCCTATCCGCGGAACCTCTTAGTTGAGTTGCGATCCGAATACTGCTTGGCGCCATTCGTCACGCAACCGACCGATCGTGAAGCGGTCCTCGAAGGTGCGACGCGCTGCGATGCCGGCGGTCGTGACCTGAGGCCGGCTGAGCGTCAAGAGCACTCGTGCCAATGCATCCGCATCTCCGACCGGAAAGAGCCAGCCATTCTCCGCGTGGGTCACGATCTCGAGAAGCCCACCGGCCGCGCTTGCGATGACTGGACGCGCGCGCGCGAAGGCTTCGATGGCGACCAGGCCGAACGGTTCCGGCCGATCAGATGGTACGAGGACCACATCGGCGTCCGTCAGGTAGGAGGAGCTGTCGTCGACCTCGCCCACCAGCGTCACGGAATCCGGTCGATCAAGTTCGGCGACGAGGCGCGGTACGTCCACCCGATCGCCGCTGGGCGGTGGCCCGCCAAGGATTATCAGGCGACCCGGTGAATCCGCCAGATCCCACGCACGCAGAAGGGTCGGATAGCCCTTCCACCCGTTCCATCGACTTGCGATCACGAAGGTCAGCGATCCGCTGTGATCGGTCAGTGGCACGACCTCGCGTGGTGCCTCAGTTGCGTTCAGCAGCGCCGTCGTCCGTGACTGCAGACGAGCGGGAAGCGACACGCGCACGGCCTGGGAGATGACGAGCAACTCGTGGCACGCGGTCGCGAGCGCGCCGAGAACGGCGCGGTCCGCTCGGCTCCAGATTTCCTGGACGTGGCCGAATACCCGCGGCACTCCTGCGAGTCGGGCGACGGGTGCGCAGAGAAACGCTGCGCTTGTCGTGCAGTACACGCTGTGCGGGTCTGCTCGGCGCAGCTCGCGGCGCAGCGACTCCGCTCGTCGGGTCAGTCCCACGAGCCCGGATGGAGTCTGGTAGGCGCGCCGCATAATCGGGAGGTCAACGTGACGGACCGTGCGCCCGTCCGCATGAAGGCGTTCGCAAAGCGGCCGCGCGGGATGCTTGAGGTCCGTGGGTAGCCATACTTCCGCGTCCGTCCCGGGTGGGAGGGCAACGAGGAGCTCCAGGAGGATGCGATCGGCGCCGTACAGCTCGTCGGACGAGTGCAGGAAGATCATGCGCTGTTGATGCATGGTGACGATGCTCTCCAGATTGTTCGGATGTGCCCGCTGCGGGCACCGGTGGGACCGGCAGCAGGTCTCAGATCACTGTGAGAGGTACTCCCCGAGTGCCAGGCTGCAGGTTAGATGAGGCGGTCGCGAGGGACGATCCGTTCATCCGGAGCCCGACCGCTGTCTATGTCACCGGCGTCGCTCGCCGCAGGCTTGTTGCGCAGCCTGGGGGATGAGGCGCGCCACATGATCACGACGGTGCCGATGCGTTCGAGCACAAGGCCAAGGAGCAGCCCGCCGACGATATCGGCCAGCAGGTGCCGTGCCAGGAAGAGCCGCGTGGTGAGTTGAATGAGCACGAGGACGGCACCCAACGTGGCAATGCGCGCCTTCCCGGCGGGATCCTTCGGGTTCCAGAGGTGGCTTGTCAGCAGAAAGACTGCGTACAGCCGAGCGACTGAGCCGGAGGGGATCGTCCCTGTCCCGCCAATGACGAGGTTCGCTGTCACCTGGTGGACGGTGATGTCGTGGAACGCTTTTGTCATGCCTGCCTGGATCAGTAGTTCGACCAGGACCGCGAGCGGGATCAGTACAGCGAGGGGGTTCTGTCGCTGCCGGTAGACGATCAGGGCGAGAGCGGACGCGATGAGCAGGCTCGGTATCGCGTCTCCCATTGTCGTCACGACATTCATGATTCCGGTTAGTGCGGCGCCGCGCGACTTGTCCAACTTGGCGATCACGTGACCATCCGCCGCCGCTACGGCATGCACCCGCCAGATCAGCGCGAGCGCGATCAGTAGCACTCCGCTCGCCACGGCCGTGATCAGCCTTCTGGGCACCGAACTGAAGCGTCGCCCAAAACCTCGTTCTGTCGACAGGTCGACGGCGCAGAGGAGAGCGGCCACGCTGAGCACGAGCACGATGAACCAGACTGTGGACTGGACCATGGATTCTCACTTTCCGAGGGTTGCCAATGATGAGGGGTCAAGCTCTCCGGACGAGTCCCGTGACGAGGGACTTGTCCTCCTGGTCGAGTCCAAATGTGAGTTGGCAGATGAGGTAGACGACAGCAATGGCAATGACGCCCAGCACGACCTGCTCCATCTGGCCCGGTACAGCAAGCCGGATGGCGAGTCCAGCCGCGGCGGCGGCCGCAGCAGCCGCCAACGATCTGACGGTGCTTACACCGAAGGGCATGGCGTGCAGGATCACCCGAAGCTCAATCACCCGAGCCAGGTTCACCAGCGTCAAGGAGAGCGACCACGCGACTGCGGCGCCGATGATGCCGTGACGCGGAATGAGCCAGAGGTTGAGGGCAATGTTGAGCACAAGTACCGCCACGTTGTTGATCGTATTGAGACCCACCTTGCCCCCCATGTTGAGCAGTGTGCCGCACGGTCCGGTACCGGCGTTCACGAGCTGACCGATCGACAGGATGACGGTCACCGCGGCGCCCACGCCGTAGCCGGTCCCAAAGATCTGCAACAGCTCACCGGGAAAGATGATCAGCAGAACGAAGGCGGGCAGTGACAGCCGAAGGATCCAGGTTGTCGCCGCCGTGTAAATATGGTTGAGGGAATCGAGTTGCTGGCGGTGAAGCAGGTGCGCGAACTGCGGAGCGAATGCAGCGTTGATCGGGACCATCACGAATACGGCAAGGTTGACCAGACGGGTGGACACGTTGTAAATGCCAACAGAGTCGGTCGTGCTCATGGCTCCGAGCATGAGCACATCGGCCCAGATGAGTCCGACCGACGCAAGGCCGGTGCCGAGGCTGATCGTCGAGAAGTTGAAGATCGCTCCGGCCCTGAAGACTGGCGTCGCAGGAGGTGTCTGCCGTACACGTCGTAGCAGAATAGTGGCGGCCAGCAGGGCTGCGGTCCACGCGCCGATGGGGATGGCTACGAACGCTCCGTGGATGCCAAGACCCAGGGCGAGTGCGAGCACAGTCAGGACGAGGCGGGTCAGTGGCTCGTAGATCCAGGTGATGACCGCAAAGGCTCGTTGTGTTCGCCAGCCTTGGACGGCCGCGAGGCAGGCATCACGGATCGTCGCTGCTGGCAGCGCCAGCGCGACCAGTCTCAGGTCGCCGGCGAACGAGGGGTCGTGCAGCAGGCTCGCGATTGGCGCTGCGAAGATGGCGACTCCGATGGCGAGCCCCGTGGACAGCCCGACGCTGAAGCCCACGCCAAGGCGGATCGTGCCACGCAGGCGCCCGTAGTCTGAGTCCGCCAGGTGCGTCGCGACGAATCGGGTGAGTGTCATCTGGAATCCGAAGAGCCCGACGATGCCGACGATGGCCAACACGGCGAGACCAAGGGCGTACTCACCGAGAGCGGTCTTGCCGAGGAACCGGGCAATGACAGCAGTCGTCACAAGCAGGGCGCCCTGATTACAGACGGCTCCAACGATGTTGACGCTTCCACCCCGCGCGGCTCCCCTAAGCGACGCCGATGCTGGAGGCGTGGCGGGCACAGTCGTGGCGGGCACAGTGGTGTCCGGAGCTGACTGCGGATCAGCGACCGGGGCAACCTCGGATCCACGCCCGGGCTGAGAGTCGAGCGTCGGCACAGGTTGACTCTACCGAGTCGGATTGCGATCTACAGAAGTTCTGTAGAGTTATTCATGACAACCATCGCGTGGCAACTAACCCTCAAATCGAGAAGGCGCGACTTGGTTTGATTCAGTGCGTCGAGGTGGGGAGGAAGTTCATGGGTGGGTCAGCAAGTGAATGCATGGCGCCCCAGCCGTTGCGGATCGCGATGATCGGAACTCGTGGAGTGCCTGCGACCTATGGTGGCTTTGAGACGGCAGTCGAAGAGGTTGGTCGGCGGCTCGCCGCACGTGGGCATACCGTGACGGTCTACTGCCGTTCTCGGAAGGGCGACCCACGGCCGGAGCGGTACGCGGGAATGCAACTCGTGTACTTCCCCGCGGCTCGGCGGCGTTCGCTGGAAACGCTTAGTCACACAGGGCTCTCTGTGGCGCATGTGCTGCGGCACCGGGGTCATGACGTCGCCCTCGTGTTCAACGCGGCGAACTCGGTGTTCCTGCCCTTGCTGCGGCTTCGCCAAGTGCCGACCGCCACGCACGTCGACGGGCTGGAATGGCGGCGGGGCAAATGGGGACCGGCCGGAAAGAAGTACTATCGGTCCGCAGAATCAATGGCGGTGCGCTGGTCGGACGCACTGATCGCGGACGCCAAGGGGATTGCCACGTACTACATCGACGAATTTGGCGCGACGACCGAGCAGATCGCCTACGGGGCGCCGATCCTCCGTCACTCGCAGATGACTCGCCTCGAGGAACTTGGCTGTGAGCCGCGAGCTTACCATCTGGTCGTCGCGCGGTTTGAGCCGGAAAACCATGTCGACCTCGCTATCGAGGGCTATCTGAGAAGCAGCGCGACCCATCCACTGGTTGTCGTTGGCTCCACGCCGTATCCGGCTGAATATGACACCCGGGTTCGCGAGTTGGCGGCGCGCTCGGATCGGGTACGGCTGATCGGTGGGGTCTGGGACCAAGACCTGCTCGACGTGCTTTATGCAAACTCGCTGACCTACGTGCATGGGCACTCAGTGGGCGGCACGAACCCATCACTGCTGCGTGCTATGGGAGCCGCCGCCCCCGTTGTCGCCTACGACGTAAGCTTCAACCGGGACGTACTCGGCCCTGCCGGCCTACTCTTTCGAGACGCGGACGGCCTTGCTGCTCACCTGGTCGCAGCGGAGGCCAATTCCGAGGAGTTTGCCGCACGCGGCCAAGTGCTGCAGCAGCGGGCGGCATCAGAGTACACATGGGACGCTGTGGCCGAGCAGTACGAGCAGTTGTCCCTCAAACTGGCAAACGGCGAAAGCCAACGTGGCCGCTTCGACGGCCGTCGGCGGTCGGCGTCACAATGGGACTAGCGGTTGCGACACAACAGTCTGCAGGAGACGAATGTGGCACATCGGGGCGGTCGGGTCATCGGGACGCTCGCCGTTATTGCGGTCGCACTCTCGGCGGCAAGTTGTAGCGACCGGCCAACCACCACGAATCAGATCGTGACTGCCAGCACGGCCCTTCGCTATTCGGGTGTCCCAAGACCTATTGCGCCAGACTTCATAGGCGTCAATGCTGAAGGCATCAGCGCGGACGCGTCTGGCTATGTCTGGAGAGATCCCGGCTTCACGCGCGCGGTCTCGTCTCTTCGCGCAGGAAACCTTCGCCTCTTCGGTGGCACCAGTGCCAACCTCTGGAACTGGAGGCAGGGTCGACTGGTTCGGTCCAGCGCGACTGGTGGTGGCGGATACGTGGCTGGGCACCCTGAGGTTCCGATAACGTTGCCGCAGTTCATCGGGATGACGAAGGCGGCCGGAGCGACGGGTCTGTTCGATCTTAACCTGGTCAGTTCGACTCTGGGGGACCAGTTGGCCATGCTGCATGCAGCGCAAGCAGATGGTTTACCCGTGAAGCGCGTTGAGCTGGGCAATGAACTGTGGGCGTGGCAGTACCGAGGTTTATTCGCCGACGGTGCAGTCTACGCGAGGGTGGCAAACACGTGGATCGCGACGCTGCACCGCGAATTTCCAGGTGTGGAGATCGCCGTGCCCGTTAACGACCCCACTTCGGCCAAGGGGCCACGCGGAAAGCTCTGGAACAAGGAGTTATTCGCAACCATTCGTGGTGCGGATGCGGCCGCACTTCACGTCTACCTACAGGCGGCAGACTCCACGCCAGCGGAGGTCGCGACCGCACCCCTAACTCAGTGGAGCGCCGCGCTCAGGCGGATTACGCCAAGTTTGCCAACAAACATTCCGATCTGGGTCACTGAGTGGAATTACACGCCGGCAGAGGCTCAACAGCCATTGCCTTGGGCTCGGGCAATCGGCGGGGCAGAACTCGCCGTCCGCATGGTCGAGGATCCGCGGGTCGATCTCGCCGACTTCCATGACCTTGTGGGGTTTGTCGGCTCGAGCTACGCGGCGATCCGGGCAATTTCGACAAATGGTTCCTCGGCTGGGCCGTTCCGCTACTACTTGACGGCGGCGGGCAGGATGCTGCAGCTGCTCGTGGGCACGCTGAGCGGTTGTCAGTCGGTACAGGCTGTAGGCACATCGTCGGTGACACGTCATGCCACGGCACCTCAACTGGTAGGCGTTGCCTGTCGTGAACCGGCGCCGGTGCGCGTCATGGTGATCAATCCGACGTCGAAGTCTGTCCTTGTCAACACCACCGCAATCGTCGGGCGGGCGACTCACGTCGTGACGAGCGTCTCGACGATTGCGACCAGCAGTTCGGATGCCGCTCCCGCCGGCGTCCGGGCGAGGTCGTCAGGTGGAGTGGTTCGTGTCCCTCCATGGGGTCTTCTCACCCTGGAAAGCTGAACACCTATAAGCAAGTTCCCAGGGACCCTCTAGGTTGCTGCATTAGACTCGCCCAATCGGGCCAGACATGAAAGGGGGCCGAAGTCGGTGTCATTCACTGTGCTGTTTGTATGTGCGGCTGACGTCTGTCGATCTCCCACAGCAGCGGTCCTGCTACGGCATGCCGTTCGCGACCACGCATTCGGCGACATCGTTATTGCGTCTAGCAGCGCGGCTCGCGCATCGAAAGGGAACCAGCGTTGTGCGCTGGCCGCCAAGCAGGTTGGCGCACGTGGTGCCGACGCTTCCCCGATGTTGCAGGGAGCCCCACATGCGATTCAGTTGGCGGATATCGAGGAGGCCAACCTGGTCCTCGCTGCGGACCGCAGCATAGCTGCGGACGTGCTGCGCCTTGCCCCGCGGCAACGGTCGCGGGTGTTCACCATCCGAGAGGGCGCTGCGCTTGCCGCCGCCGTTGTCTCGGAGCTAAGGCATCACAGCCTGCGGGGAAGTGCACGGCATCTTGCGCGATCGGATGATCCGGAGGCTAGCCTCTCATGGCTGGTGGATGAGATGGACGCTGCGCGGGGGAAGTTTGCGGTGCCTGCGCCGCACCGGCGTCTGGGGCTGCATGTTCGACAGGACCGGACGAAGGCGGCAGGATCGGGGTCGGGATACGACGTCCCGGATGTCCACCAGGATGGCCGTCGACAGCACCGGTGGATGGTCGACCTGCTCGCCGATGCAACGTCGCAACTGAGTGATGCGATGGTGCAGGTCAGCGGGAATGCGCATGGCTCGGCAGTTCCAGCTGACCAGTAGTCGAGCCTGCGCCCCTTGGTGACGAGCCGTTGTGGGCTCGGACCGGGTCTTCTAGTTCGAACTTGTACCGTGTCGAGATCCTGACGCCGTCCGGATCTCGACACGGTACAAGTCGGTCGCGACCTTCGAAGGGTCGGGTCGCCTGCTGGGTTCGCCGCCGACCATCGTGCGGCTGAGTCGCTGGGTGAGCGGTTGTGGGTCGATCTCGATGTGGTCGCCGTCGCCGAGTTGGCTTCGACGACCCCCGGGGGCTGGCCGGGATCCGGCACACAGCCCGGCTACCCGCATCGATGTCGTGCGGGAGCAAGACTGGCGTCATCGACACTGGTGTGACGGCCGTAGATGGCACATCCGCGGTCGCCGTTCCACCGCAGACGCGGGTCAAGATGTTAGCCCTCGCGCTGTCCGGCCGCCGGCGCCAGGTTAGCGGGGTCGAGTTCGTCGTCATCGATGAGTTTCGCGCTAGCCTCCGTGGCGGTCGGATTGCTCGCGTTGTCAAGTGCTCGGCGTCCGCGTGCCACCGACGCCCTGGTGAGAGAGGTCTGCTCAACAGCACCTTCGTGGTGGCGTTGACCATAATCGTATCGCTCCTGGCCGCGCTTCACCTTCACTCCCGTGATGACGGTGCCGACCAGATGAACATGGGCGTTCTGCAGTCGCTCGATCGCTTCGGACACGCTGTCACGATGAGTCTGTCCCTGGCGCACCACCAGAACGGCACCGTCGGACGCCGCACTCAGCACCGCTGCATCGCTGACAGGCAACACCGGGGGCGCATCGATGATCACGACGTCAAAACGCTCGCGCAGTTGGGCAAGGATATCCTGAACGGCGAGTGAACCAAGCAATTGGCTCGGGTCCGGAGGGGTTGTGCCGGCAGGTAGAACTGTGATCTGACTACGATTCCACGGGACGAGAACCTCGTCCAGCAGGTACTGACCGGTGACGACGTTGGTCAGGCCGACGGCGCCATTGAGCCCAAAGTAGCTCGCCGCCTTCGGTAGTCGAAGGTCCCCTTCGACGAGGCATACCTTGCTCGGGCCCTGCGCGAGGGCCAGGGCAAGATTGCATGCCGTCACAGTCTTGCCCTCGTTGCTCAAAGCGGAGGTGATGACGATTTGCTTTGGTGGGTTGTCCACATCGACGAATTGAAGGTTGGTGCGAATCGTGCGGAACGATTCCACCGCGATCGAATCGTGCCGTAGTGCGACGAGCGGTTGCTCGGCGATCGACGCCTCGTAGGGGACTTCGCCAAGTGGCGCAACGCCACTGAGCCTCTGCAGATCCTCGCTGGAGTGCACGGATGTGTCGAAGTGGTCGCGGAGTAGGGCAACGCTCGCACCGATCGTAAGTCCAAGGATCAAACCAAGTGCGATGTTCAACGACGGACGCGGAGACACGGGCGCGGTCGGGGTGGTCGCCTTCAGTGCGTTAGTGACCGAAACCGGTGAACTGCCGCCCTGACGGGGCTTCTCGACGCTCTCGATAGACTTCGCCAACTGAGTTGACACCGCGTCCGCAATCGACGACGCCTGTTTTGGACTCGAACTGGTGGCCGTTACGACGATGAGGACGGTGCTCGTAGGATTGGTCGCGGTCACTTCTGCTGCAAGCGCGGGTACCGTTGTCTTCAGGTGAAGTTGATCGATCACCGGCTGAAGCACGGACGGGCTGTGCACAAGTGCGGTGTAAGACGGCACATTGTTCAAGGTGAACTGTGAGTTCTGGTAAAGGGAGTCGGGTTGGTTACCCGCCGCCGAGGCGCTCACAAAATTCGTCGCCGCCGCCGAATACACGCGGGGCATCAGTAGCGTGATCCCCGCTCCAGCGAGGACGCCGAGCACCACAAAGTTCACAACGGTAAGCCAGCGGTTACGCAGGATCCGCATGTAATACGTCAACGTCATGTTGTGTTTTCTCCCACTCAGAATGCCGTGGGTGGATTCTCGGCGAGGAGCATGTTCGGCACTCGGCTCATCTGTCATCCACCCCTCCCTTAGCCAACCTCTTGCGACGATGCCGCGGCTGGTGCACATGCTTGTTGTCACCGGCGAGTCAGATTACCCACCGACCCCCATATTGTGCTACCAAACGCGTCGACGCACCCCCTGATGCTCGCATTATTGGCCGGGCGTCGGCACCCGGCAAGATCAGCCCTCTTGCGCCGGCGAACTGAGCCTCGGGACCGTTCACCGGACGTCTCAGCATGAGGACGTCCTGAGCGTGTGCCCGACATCACCTTAGCCTTGTCCAACCGAGTGCGCGATGTTCATCAAGTAGTGCTCCCGGCGGGACGATCGTGCGGGTATGACCTACGTGACGACAGCGTGGTTGATGCTTCCTAGTGAGATTGAGGGGGCCCCTCATTGCGATCCTTTGGTCGGATGCGTGAACCGATCTCCTTCGCTGGCACGCCGCCGTAGATAGTCATCGACCGATACTCTCCCGCGATCACCACACTGCCCGCCGCGATGACGCAGCCATCACCAATGTGAGCTCCATCAAGGATGGTGGCCTTAGCTCCGATCCAGCAGTCCCTCCCGACGCTAATGCCGAGACGCGTCACGCCTTGCAGTCGAATAGGCTTCTCGAGATCTGAAATCTGATGATTCTCCGAATGGAAACTCACAAAGTTTCCGATGATGGAATCATCGCCGATTTCGATGCCTCCAGCGGCGCCGTACAGACAGTCGGTGCCGAGCCCAACGTTTTCACCGACAGTCATGCCTTTTCCGATATTTTGAATTGTTCCAGTGCACTCTATTCGAGTATTTCGTCCGACCGAAGAGTTGGACCCCAATTTTACTCCATTTGTCGACAACGCATCGATGTAGCATTTGGGGCCAATGGAGACGCCACTTCCGAAGTGAATCTTGCTTCGCTCTTTAATGGTGACGCCAGATGCAATAAACGGCTTCGAATCTCTGCCAGGGAATGCAATGGTGCCGCGTAGTTTCATGCCCCCCCTTGCGGTGGCTAGCGTGAGAATATATCCGGGGCTCGCATTGCTATCAATGCGATAGTCGTTACCTTTGATCTGGGTGGCATGTTTACTCATGACGCGGATCATTCTGGCATTCAGGGCCTCGGTGAGACTACCTCCACGGATCATAGAATTCACGTCCTAACGGGTGCCATTTAGTTCGGCCGGGGCGGCGCTAGCGGCATTTCTGTCGGGTTGCATAGGACTCTGGGTGAGACGAATATGCTCCGGGGGCTTGGTCCTAGGTCGAATTTCGCAGGTCAACGCCGGTATGAGCATAACGACGAAAAGGACGAATGACCCGATCAGCCCTGTCTCCAGGGCACTTCGAATGATTGCGTTGACCACAAGGGCGATCATGAGGCCGCGGGTGGCGCGCGGTGCACGAAAGGATGCAGTCAAGCAGGTGAATGACCACAACGCGAGAAGGGCGACACCCACGACCCCGGCTTGTATGTAGGCGGATACCCAACTACTGTCGACTACCTGCTGATTCCACCACTGGCCAGTAACCGAGACCGTAGTCACGTTAAGGCCGCCGCCGAACCAATGTGACCAGAAATCTGTTGGTGCACTGAAGGCTGCCGACCACGCAATGGTGCGGGAGCTGAGCGTCATTACGTGCCCGTCTCCGTTTCTGCCGACGTAGCCCGCGATGACACCCGTAAATCCGACAATCCATAGCAACACAGGCATGCAGAAAATTATAGAGAGCATTCCACCGAGTGGAAGCCGCCGTGCGTACATCAGAACAATGACGATTCCAATGATCAAACCGACGAGGCCGGTCCGTGATCCTGTCAGCCAGGTGGTTGCGAACAGCACTACGAGGAGTGCGTATTCCACCAGTCGTGCTTGAGCCTGCAGCATCCGCCATACTAGCCAAATTACGAGTGGACTGATCATCAGAGAGATCTGATTGGGGTTGATCGGCAATATGCCGCCGTAGAGCCGCCCAGTAGCGCCGACTTTACCAAGTCCGCTGAGCCCGCAAAACATTCCGACCCCGGCTAGGACCATAATTCCACTGGTTAGGGCCACGTCATGGGGGTAAGACACCATAAGTAGCGCAACGGTCGCCACGATGAGAAGAATGCGTATGCCGAGGATGGCGGATGTGACGGGCGAGCCCGCCGCCCATCCGCCGAGACAGGCAAACAGCACGAAAGCAAACACGATTGCGAGGGTTCGCGGACCGAGCGCTGCATATAAGCGACCGGGCAGGGCACGTCCGAGGGCGAGAACCAATGCGACAATCTGAAGAACGGCCTTAACCGCCACCGTGGGGTCTACCCCGCCAGAGTAATAGGTCTGGCTACGCCAGGGAAGTAGAGCGAGTACCACCAATATCCAGGCGATGACGAGGCGCAATCGTCCATTGGAGCGCCCTGCTTGGACGCTTTGACGGTTTGCGATTGCACGGACCATGAGGGGCCGCTCCTCCCGAGTCATCATCACGTCTGGTCTCCCGCGACGGATTCGCTAGGTCGTGTGTTCGGAGCACGGTCAAGGCCTGCAAGCATGCGACGCGCCGTGGCGGCGTCGGCGGGATCGGTGGTGGGGTCGTCGCGACGTGCGGTCGCTATTTCCCGGCAGTATGCGACGCCCGACCGTGGAAGGTCGTCTGGCATGGTGCATTGCCGGGTGGCGTAGGAGGTCGCCCAGAAGTGGGAGCGATCGAAGCCAACTGGTGCAGGCCCGACGTCCTCCCAGTCGAACAACCAGATTTGGCCCCTGCGGTCCCGACGTAGGTTCCACGGAGTCATGTCGTTGTGCGCCGGCACTGCTGTCCCCGTCGTGGAGACCACGGGCTGGAGCGCGTCGCGGATCTCATCGAAGAGTGCGCTGGGGGCGTCGAAGACGGGACGGTGTGGAGCGTCGAAGACCGCCGCTTGTGCGCTCCACGCGCCGCCGTGGTGTAGCCATGCCATTCCGAGTGGCTGTGGCACCTGGAAGTAGCGCCTTCCTGCCGCCGTCGCCGCCTCGAGGGCGCGCTGCTCCGTTTCCAGCGTTCGTCCGTCGCCACGGACCTTGACAACCGCGACTGGGCGGCCATGTTGTGTCAACAGTAGTGTGAGCCCGTCACGACTTGTCTGTCGCCGTTGATAGATCGCGTACGCGTCGAACGCGCCAAGAGCTGTTCTCCACTGCTCGAGCATGTCCTCCCACAGGTCGGGCTCAAATGGTGGAGACCATGGCCGCGATCGACCCGGGAGGGCGCGCACCCCTACTCGCCTGGTCAGTGTGAAGGCAGCTTGCTGGGCCCGCACGATGGCAGGACGGGAGGCTGTAAATAACGATATTCCGAGTGCCGCTGCACGCCGGTCGCCGAACGGCAGGAGGATGACGGGTCTTCCAGCCGGAAAGCCCTTCATCAGTTCCCCGGAGCCAGCGTGGTTCTCGCGCACTATCAGGACCACTCGAAGTCTCTCCCGGTGAGAGCCGCGAGTGCAGCGTTGGGCCCCGCAAAGAGCCCATCCAGTCGCATTCTCACGCTGTCGGGTAGTGGCGCACCTTGCGCGGCGTTGCGGACAATGCCGGTTGAACTCGCTCGAGGTGGAAGTCCGAGGAAGGTGTCAACCTGCCCAAGAACGGCTGCAGGATCTGCGTAGTAGTCCTCGCTTGCGGCAACGAAGACCCGTTCGTGGCCGAACCGATCGAACCACGGTCGGAGCGCATCTGCATACAGACTTTGTGTGACATAGCTCTGTTGCTCCCAGGCATAACTTGTGTAGCCCGGCTCTGCAAGGAGACGGTCGCGTTCACCGGCGAGACGACTTGGCTCGGCCTCAAGCGCATCCAGGAAATCGAGTGGTTCCGCATGCCCGCGGCGCCGCTCCTTCCAGTGGCTATACGTACGAAGTACCGGGTCTCGTAGCAGCACGATTATTCGGGCATCGGGCACGGATCGGTGAGCGCGCTCAGCGGCCGCGGGATGGAAGAGATAGTAGGGGGAGGCCTCACCGGCGACCGGGCGGACACCGTGACGCCGACGGTGCGCCTCTCGACTGATCTCGGTCGGCATGTAGGAGCGGTACCAGCGTTCTCCTTGGGTGAAGTTGCTGTCGAAGTAGTGGACACCTTTGGTCGCTTCGCGTTTGACCAGTGGCAGTGGCGGCGGGTAGAGGCGCATCACATCGGGGTGATCCAGCAGGTCAAAATAGAATGAGGTGGTCCCGCCGCGCTTGGTGCCGATGATCAGGAAGTCCGGCGGCGGTCGGAGGGCACTGGTCGCCACTCCGACTTGGCGCGTGATGGTTTTCAGCGACTCACGACCCGCGCTACCGAACGCGCGAGTCCTCTCCCCAGCGAGTGTCATTCTCGTGAGGCTAGCAACAGATTGCACGGCGGGAGTCCTTCATGTAGAGATGTTCACGATGTATACGGGTTGCGCAATATCTCGGCACTAGTGAAGCACCTGCGCATGTGCGTCCACCGGGTCGGCGTGACGGATGCGAGGGACAAGGGCAGGAAACCCATAGTGTCGGCGGACCAGCATCCAGATGATCGGAGCGACGAGCGCGGCGGCTCCGAGAGCGATGACCGTGATGAGATTGTCGACCTCAAACGTCTTGAGCGCGGACGCCAGCAGCACAAACGCCAGAGCCCTGCGGACAAGGCCGCTTGGGAGCCGCGACGATAGATGCGCACCGACATAGGTGCCGGGGAGGCCTCCGATGATCAGCGGCAGTGTGACGGCCATCGTGACGCTGCCGAACAGGAGGTGGCCGAGAGCGGCGGAGGCCACCAGCGGCACCGATTGCACAAGATCGGTGCCGACCAATTCGTTGGCCCGAAGGCCGGGGTAGAGGGCCATCAGCGCGATAATCATCAGGGATCCGGAGCCAACGGAAGTCATGCCGACCACGACACCACCGACCGCTCCTACAAGGACAGTCGGCAGTGGGCGGACCAGGACCCGTGGTTGACCGGCTGGCAGAGGGGGCGCAACACCGTCACGGACTCGAGCGTGCTCCAGCAGTCGAAGTAGTGCTCGAACGATCAGGCCGATCGCCGCCACCAGAAGTGCGCACGCAAGGGCCAGTTGGACGACATGCTGGACCTGGGAGCCATTGCCAAAGGCCCGAGCGATGAGCACGCCGGCGAATCCGGCCGGGATTGAACCAACGCACAGCCACCCGACCAGACGCAGGTTGACCGTGCCACGACGCAGGTGCACCCACGATCCCAGCGGCTTCATGACCGCGCCCGAGACGAGGTCGCTTGAGACCGCCGCAAGGGGCGGAACGTTGAAGAAGAGCACGAGCATTGGCGTCATCAGCGCACCCCCACCCATGCCGGTGAGGCCAACGACGATTCCGATGCCGAACGAAGCCAGCGTGAGTGCCCAGTTCAAGGTCGTGCCTGATTCACGTTGCGCCCTCCCACGGTGCCGCACGGATCGCTAACTGCATCATGGATCAAACAGCACGCGAGCGATTGGTTATTGCGGGCAGTTTCCTTGTTCGAAACAGCGATCTGCAAGCGGGATCGGACGCGGACGAGGTGCCCGGCGTTCGGGGCGGCGCAATAAGTCGACGGATCGCTTGGCCAGAGGCTAACGTCACAAGTAACCGATGCCACCAGGGAGGGCGCGTTCGCCATGTCCACGCACGCCGATTACCGGTTGACTCAGCTCGACCAGCTTGAAGCCGAGTCGATCCATATTTTTCGTGAGGTTGCGGCCGAGTTGGAGCGGCCGGTGTTGATGTGTTCGGGGGGTAAGGACTCGATTGTGATGTTGCGGTTGGCGGAGAAGGCGTTTCATCCGGCGAAGTTGCCGTTCCCGGTGTTGCAGGTGGATACGAGTTTCGACTTTCCTGAGGTGCTGGTGGCTCGGGACAACTGGGTGGACCGGTTGGGTGCCCGGCTGGTGGTGGCGTCGGTGGACGAGGCCATCAGGAACGGCGTGGTGGTCGATGATGGTAAGACGAGCCGGAACCGGTTGCAGATCGGCACGTTGTTGCACGCGATCGAGGAGGGCGGGTTCACGGCGGCGTTTGGGGGTGGTCGCCGGGATGAGGAGAAGGCTCGGGCGAAGGAGCGGATTTATTCGCATCGGGATGAGTTCGGGCAGTGGGATCCGAAGAATCAGCGCCCGGAGTTGTGGTCGTTGTATAACGGGCGGTTGCATGCGGGGGAGCACATGCGGGTGTTCCCGTTGTCGAACTGGACCGAGCTGGATATCTGGCACTACATCGCCCGGGAGCGGATCGAGATCCCGTCGATCTATTTCGCACATGAGCGGAAGGTGATCGCGCGGGATGGGATGTTGTTGTCGGCGTCGGACGCGGTGCAGCCTCGGGCGGGGGAGATGGTCGAGGAGCGGACGGTGCGGTTCCGCACGGTGGGGGACATGACCCTGACGGGGTGTGTGGAGTCGCAGGCGGACACGTTGGAGAAGATCATCGATGAGATCGCGGTCGCTCGGGTGACCGAGCGGGGCGCGACCCGCGGGGACGACCGGTTCTCGGAGGCCGCGATGGAGGACCGGAAGAAAGAGGGCTACTTCTGATGGCGCGTGTGGGAGCGGACATGGATCTGTTGCGGTTCGCGACGGCGGGGTCGGTCGATGATGGCAAGTCGACGCTGATCGGGCGGTTGCTGCTGGACTCGAAGTCGATCTTTGAGGACCAGTTGGCGTCGGTGGAGGCGACGAGCGCGTCGAAGGGGTATGACTACACGGACCTGGCGTTGCTGACCGATGGGTTGCGGTCCGAGCGGGAGCAGGGCATCACGATCGATGTGGCGTACCGGTATTTCGCGACGCCGAAGCGGAAGTTCATCATTGCGGACACGCCGGGGCATGTGCAGTACACCCGGAACATGGTCACCGGTGCGTCGACGGCGGATCTGGGTTTGGTGTTGGTCGATGCGCGGCATGGGTTGACGGAGCAGTCGCGCCGGCATGCGGTGTTGTTGTCTTTGTTGCGGGTGCCGCACTTGGTGTTGGCGGTCAACAAGATGGATCTGGTCGATTATGACCAGGCGGTCTTTGAGCGGATTGTTGCGGAGTTCACCGCGTTTGCGTCGAAGTTGAACATTCCGGACCTGCTGGTGGTCCCGATCTCCGCGCTCAAGGGTGACAATGTGGTGGCCCGGTCGGAGGCGATGGGGTGGTATGAGGGCCCGTCGCTGTTGCATCACTTGGAGCATGTGCACATTGCGTCGGATCGTGAGTTGCGGGATGTGCGGTTCCCGGTGCAGTGCGTGATCCGGCCGAAGTCGGATGAGCATCATGACTACCGCGGGTATGCGGGCCAGGTTGCGGGTGGGGTGCTCAAGCCGGGTGATGAGGTGATGGTCCTGCCGAGTGGGATGACCTCCACGGTGGCGGGTATTGACCTGTTCGATGAGCAGCTGGGTGAGGCGTATGCGCCGATGTCGGTGGTGGTGCGCCTGACCGATGATGTGGATGTCTCTCGTGGGGACATGATCTGCCGGAGCAAGAACGTGCCGACCCAGACCCAGGACGTGGACGCGATGGTCTGCTGGATGACCACCGCGCCGTTGCGGGCCGGGCAGAAGTTGGCGATCAAGCACACGACTCGCACGGCGCGCACGATCGTCAAGGATGTGCAGTACCGGTTGGACGTCAACACCCTGCACCGGGACCTGGGCGCCGACCAGCTCGGCCTGAACGAGATCGGCCGGGTCCAGCTGCGGGTGACCCAGCCCCTGCTGGTCGACCCCTACGAACGCAACCGCACCACCGGCTCCTTTATCCTGATCGACGAAGCCACCGGCAACACTGTCGGCGCCGGCATGATCAACGGTTGATCCCCGCCTCGCACGTTCGGCCTGTGCTGAATGGATAATGAAGTTCCTTGGGTTCTCTAGGAGACGGAGTCTGGCGTGATCACGCCATATGGTGACCTGCCCGACCGGCTCGCGCGTGGCATGTACATGCAGGAGCAGCATGAATGGCTACACGCCGAGGTCAGTCGCCGGAGCCTTGTGACCGGCGCTGCTCTCGGAGCCTCGGCTGTGCTCTCGCCGACTCTGTGGCAGCAGAGCAGTACGACGCGAGATCCTGGGATACGTGGCCGGCACATCACCTATGGCAGTGATCCGACGACGTCCCTCATCATTGAATTTGCGACGGCGATGCCAATTCGCACCGCGGCTGTCCGGCTGATCGCGGCCAATCGCGAGCAGGTTACGGCGGAACCGGCACGCATTCGCACTGTGCGAGGTTCGAGCCGCAGGTACTGTCGCGCGGACTTCACCGGGCTTCAACCGGACACTGCTTACACCTACGAGATTGCCGTCGATGGTCGCACGATTGGATCTGGCCGCGCGGAGACCGCATTCGCCGATCGCAGGACCTTCAGGTTTACGGCCTTCGGGGACCAGGGGACCGGACGACGACCACGAGGTGTGCTTGCGCGACTGGAGCAGTTGGCGCCGAGCTTGCATCTCATGTGTGGTGATCTCTGTTACGCGGACAGTTCGGGACAAGGGGGGCCAGGCGACGTCTTCAAGCCCCACTTGTGGGACTCCTGGCTCGCGCAGAACGATCCTGCCGCCTCACACATCCCCTGGCTGAGTGTCCCGGGAAACCACGAGATGGAGCCGGGCTTCACCACCCATGGCTACGCCGGGTATCTCACCAGGGTCGCGCCAGGCGGGGCAAGCCCACTCGAGATACCGGTCGCGAGCGCATTTCGAGTGGGCTCGGTCGGGTTCGTTGGGCTCGACAGCAACGATGTCTCGTATGAGATCCCTGCCAACAGAGGTTGGACCCGCGGAGCTCAGACACGGTGGCTGGGTCAGACCCTCGCTCGGTACCGAGCGGAGGGGTCGGGGATCGACCAGGTTGTAGTGTTCATGCATCATGCGCCATACAGCACGAACAACACCCACGCGAGCGAGGGCGGCGTGATCGAAGCATGGGTGCCGCTCTTCGACAAGTACACAGTCGACCTGGTGATCTCGGGGCATAACCATTGCTACGAGCGGGTGAAACCGTTGCGCGGGGGCAAGGTCGTCGGCGATGGCGCGGGTGTGGTCGACAGCCTCACCGGAACGACCTACATCACTGCAGGTGGAGGCGGCGAGGGGGGAGAGGCTCGGTTCATACCCATACCCGGAAAGACGCGGATTGCGTATGCCGGCGGCCGCGAGGTCGTGAATGAGGACTGGTCCCTGCCATCCAAGACCGCTACCCCGTCGGTGCTGACGGTCGATGTTACGCCGGCCTCATCCAGCACGGCAGCCACGCTCGACGTTCGTGCGATTGCTGCGGACGGTCACCAACTCGATGGGGTGCGCCTCGTCCGGGGCACCCCATCGGTTGGTTCGGGCTCAGACACTCCATGGCTCATCGGTGGTGGCGCCGCCGCTGTGGGTGTCGGTGGCGCCGCGGCGCTCTGGGTGGCACGGCATCAGCGAGGTGACCCGTCACGTACACATGACAGCGTCCCGCCCAGCTCCTGACCACAAGGTTCTGGTTATCCGACGCGCGGCCTATAGGCCGGCGACGCGGAACGGATAGGCTGAACCGTTCGCTCGCGTGATGTGGATGTCAGAGACCAGCTGCGGGCTGCCGGGCGAGGTCTGAATCGAGAAGTCGCCCGGCCAGGGTCCTGCGTCGATCGTCGGATTGCGGATGTCGAAGCGAATGCTCGAGGGCTGCTTGCCGGCTTGCAGGTGAAAGCGGCGGTTGTGTGTGCCGTAGTCGATGATGAAGGTGCAGTCGTTGAACTGGAAGTGGCCGCTCGACTGTTCGACATTCACCCCTGGGGAATACGGTGCGCCCTGTGCGACGTTCGTGTGGATCAGGTTGGTCGCAATAGCGTCATTTACCTTCCAGAAGGTTGGCATACCGACATACGTGTGGTGGCAGTATGCGTCCGCGACCTGCACATCTGACTGCGCATTCCACATCATCGGAGAGGTGCCTACCGACAGGCCGCTCTGGTCGCGGCAGTCGATCTCACAGTTGTAAACCCGCATTCCGGAGCCCTTGTATCCAGTGATGGCACCTGCCTCACCCGGCGGCACTGCTAGCCACCCCCGATGTGCGCCGCGGAAGTAGATGCGTTCCCACGTCGCTCCGGTCCCGGTCATCCGAGTCGCGTTGTAGCCGACACCACCGAAGTCGCGGCCATACATCGTGAAGTTGCCCAGGTACGCGCTCGCCGCCCGGCACTCGATCATCTTTTCCTGCATGCCCTGGGTGTAGGTCTGACGACCCCGACCGAACGCTGAAGCCGATGGTTGGACGACTGCGCCCGGACCAAGTCCGACTAGGCCCCTCTGCAGGTAGGCCATCGAATGGAAGTTGCGGCTGGTCATCTGGAAGCCACGGCTGGAGTCCACCTCATACGGCTGTTCGTCCTCGGGTAGGACGAGAACGTCGTTCGGGCGGAGCGTGGCCACCGCTTCCTGGATGGTCGTGTGCGATGCGCGGGACCAGTGCCAACGCACCGGATTTGCGTCCGATGGAAAGTGCGGCAGCTCCCTGGGGTCTGAGATCGACAGCGGGCGGTAGGGACTTGTCGACGCTGGTGGTGCCGGTGGCGGCAACACCGGTGAGACCGGCGACAAGCCCTGGCCGGGGAGACGGGGTGGATTCACACGCTGCGCAGCGAACGCTGGGGCCGTGACTGCGCCGGAGGCGGCGAGAGCACCGGCCAGAGTCAAAAATTGGCGTCGTGTCGTGATGGGCGAGCGCACGATGCGTACCTTTCCTTGCTGGTCATCCTCCCTTTTTGGATGTCGAGCAGGGGAAACGTACAACACAGTATTGAATTATTGCAAGGCAGGATTTAGAACGCAATAAGTGGGGATCGCGACCAGTTTGCCTGTCATTCCGGCGTTTTTGGCCCTGAAAGGCCGACGAGCAAAACGGCGGAGAAATTTTCTGACTAGGCACTCTTGACGTACTGGCAGCGCTGGTGGTAGGAGTTCATCGCGTGGCAAAGTTCGCGATAGAGGCATCTCACAGGCGTGGCCAGCACTTGCTGATCGACGTGATGGCGACGCTCAGAGTAACGCACCAGTGCTCACCGACAGGGTCTAAGCCGTCACCGTTTCGGCATGCGGTCGGCTCGCCCACCCGGACGCCAAGGGACTCGGCGGCCTGGCGCCGGTTATCGGAAGGGGCGTTGTGGCCCTGTGCAGTCGTCAGTCCTTCAGCCTCCGCGGCAGCAGCCGGGTGAGCGCGGTCCCTGCCGCGACAAGCGTGAAGGCTCCTACGGTGAGCCAGGCGTCATGATTTCCTCCGGTCAAGGAGAGTGTCACTCCGGCGGTCGTAATTCCAGTGACGGCATGGGTATACATCAGGCTGTTCCTTGTGTGAGTCAGAGGTAAGGCGAACGTTGTTCGGGTCAGCTCAGGCTGGGGGCTGTGACGTGACGCCAGTCGGCGTCGGCGCGACGCAGCGACTTCGATAGTGCTCTGATGACTGCGACCTGCAGGAACGCGTCATAGAGCAGTTCCGGCACGAAGAGCGCGGCGAGCAGCACGCCCGTGCGCGTCGAGTGACGTGCTGTCACAACCCGTTCCACCCAGAACAGCGCGCCCACGGCAAGCCACCACGGGTGGATTGTGAAGGTGCCGGTCGCGACTGAAAGGGCGGTCATCATGGCGTAGAGCCATTGGGGCGAGCGCGCCGATCCCGAGCGTCAGCTGTTGGCCCCAGTAGCGACGGGTGGCGCGCGTCAGGCCATACGCGCACAGGTTGTCAATTGCCCCGCGATACCATCGGATTCGCTGTTTCATGAGGTCGGCCGGAGTCGGCATCACCTCGGTCGAAACACTGCAGATGCGTGGCGAGGCAAGCCGCTGGCCGAGGGACTTCAGCGCCAGGGTGAGCTCGTTGTCCTCGGTGATGGCATGTCGGTCGTAGACGTCTCCGGCGGTCCCGGAAGGTCGCTGCCTCGCGCAATCGCAACTTTGCGGAGAGCGCCGACTCGAAACGCGGCGGCGGTCCCGGTGAGGACCATGACCCGGCCGGTGCGTGACAGCTCAGGCGAGTAGCGAACGTATTCGTTGGCCTGAAAGTGCTCGAGCAGGTTCTGGGGTGAGTTCGCCACAAAGACTCCACCTACGGCGTCGACGCCGGCGCGGATGCGTTCGAGCGCAACGCGGGCAAAGTCACACCCCAGCACCGAGTCTGCGTCCTGGACGAGAATGAGGTCGTTGTCGTCTAGGTCGGGCAGCAGCCTCGCCAGCGCCTGGTTGAGCGCGCCGGCCTTCTTGTCGGTGTTGCCGACGCTCTGCCACACCTCGGCACCCGCAGCCCGTGCCGCTTCGTCGGTCTCATCGGTGCAGTTGTCGGACACGACGATCACGCGCTCTGGCGGCACGCTCTGCTGCAAGAGCCCCGCCACGGCGGCGCCAATCCTCTCGGCCTCATTGCGTGCCGGCAAGACGGCGATCATGACGCCCAAGCCCCCTGCAGCTGCCCAGCGACTCCGCATAGATCTGTCCCCTTTCGGACCACGATGAGCACGTTTCCCCCGGGGCCCTCGGCCATGTCGGACCTCGCGCTCTAGACCGTAGACAGCGCGGGAGCGAAGGGGGAAAGGTATTTGCCTGAGTAGGCGGCCGCTGAACGGGGGAACGATCCACCGACCCGGGCCGGTTACGCTGGAAGTCCCCTTGGTCGCCAGATCGAGGGCATTTGTGCTGTCCAGATCTCAAGGAGGCAGGGCCTGTGAGCCTTGATCCACTGCTCGACGTGCTCGCGGCCGACCCTGCGGTGCGGCAGGTGCTGTCGCACGTCGGCGTGGCCGAGGTGGTCGATGTGGCTGCCGCACCGGGCACGCGGGCGCCGTTGATCGGCCTGCTCGCGGGCGAGCGGTCCGGGGGCAAGCAGGTGCCCGTCCTCGCGGTCACGGCCACCGGCCGGGAGGCCGACGATCTGGCCGCCGCGTTGCGCGGATTTCTCCCTGCGGACCGGATTGCCGAGTTCCCCAGCTGGGAGACCCTGCCGCACGAGCGGCTCAGCCCGCGCAGCGACACGGTAGGTCGCCGGTTGGCGGTGCTGCGTCGGCTCGCCCACCCGGATGCGGGCGACTCGGCCTACGGCCCGGTTGACGTGGTGGTGGCCAGCGTGCGCGCCGTGCTGCAACCCATCGCCAAGGGGCTCGGCGACTTGGCGCCGGTGGCCCTGCGGGCGGGCGACGACGCCGACCTGGAAAGCGTCGTCGAGGCGCTGAGCGCTGCGGCCTACACCCGCACCGACATGGTCGAGCGCCGCGGCGAGTTCGCCGTGCGCGGAGGCATTCTCGACGTCTTTCCGCCGACCCAGGAGCACCCGCTGCGCGTCGAGTTCTGGGGCGACACGGTCGAGGAGGTGCGCTGGTTCAAGGTTGCCGACCAGCGCAGCCTCGAGGTCGCCGAGCACGGGCTGTGGGCACCACCCTGTCGTGAGCTGCTGCTCACCGACGCGGTCCGGGAACGTGCCAGGGTGCTCGCCGATCAGCTGCCCGGTGTCTCCGAGATGCTGCACCGGGTGTCCGAGGGCATCGCGGTCGAAGGGATGGAGTCCCTGTCGCCAATGCTGTTGGGGGTTTCGACAGGCTCAACCAGCGGGGGGATGGAATCGTTACTCGACGTGTTGCGTGAGCAGACCCATGTCGTGCTGTGCGACCCCGAGCGGGTGCGCACCCGCGCGCATGACCTGGTCGCCACCAGCGCGGAGTTCCTGGAGGCCAGCTGGTCCAACGCCGCGGCCGGCAACCAGGTGCCGATCGACCTGCCGGGGATCCTCGGCACGGCGTCCTACTGGAGTCTCGCCGAGCTGCGTGACCATGCAGTGAAGCTCGGGCGCCCCTGGTGGTCACTCTCATCGTTCGCCAGTGACGAGGAGCTGCAGGAGTTCTCCCTGGACGAGCTACCGGGGGAGCGGATCACGATCCGCACCAAGGACGTCCCCGAATACCGCAGCGACACCGAGTCCGCCGTCGCCGACCTCAAGTCGTGGGTGCAGGACGGCCAGCGGGTGCTCGTCATCACCGAGGGACCCGGCCTGGCCAGGCGGGTAGGCGAGGTGCTGCGCGACAACGACATCCCGGTCCGCGACCTGGACGACCTGACCAAGGGGATGGTCGAAATGGCGACCGGCGTGCTCGGTCGCGGATTCGCCCTGCCCTCAAGTGACCTGGTCGTGCTCACCGAGACCGACCTAACCGGTTCCACCGGCCAGGGTGGCTCCACGAAGGACATGCGGCGGATGCCGTCGCGGCGCCGCAACATGGTCGACCCCCTGCAGCTGCGACCCGGCGACTTCGTCGTGCACGAGCAGCACGGAGTCGGCAAGTTCGTCGAGATGGTCCAGCGGACCGTCGCCGGCGCCACCCGCGAGTACCTCGTCCTGGAGTACGCCGCGTCGAAGCGCGGCCAGCCCGGCGACCGGCTCTTCGTGCCGACCGACCAGCTGGACCAGATCACTCGCTATGTCGGCGGCGAACTGCCCACGCTCAACAAGATGGGCGGATCCGACTGGCAGACAACGAAGTCGCGGGCTCGCCGACACGTCCGACAGATTGCGGGCGAGCTCATCCAGCTCTACAGCGCACGGATGGCCACCGCCGGCCACCCGTTCGCCCCCGACACCCCATGGCAGCGCGAGCTCGAGGACGCGTTCGCCTACGTCGAGACACCCGACCAGCTGTCCAGCATCGACGAGGTCAAGGCCGACATGGAGAAGCCGGTCCCCATGGACCGGCTCGTCTGTGGCGACGTCGGCTACGGCAAGACCGAGATCGCGGTCCGTGCCGCCTTCAAGGCAATTCAGGACGGCAAGCAAGTTGCCGTGCTCGTCCCGACCACGCTGCTGGTCAAGCAACACTTCCAGACCTTCAGCGAGCGGTATGCCGGATTCCCCGTCACGGTCCGGGCACTGTCCCGCTTCCAGACCGACCGTGAGGCCCGAGAGACCCTCGAAGGCCTGAGGAGCGGTGCCATCGACCTGGTCATCGGCACCCACCGCATCCTCAGCGGCGAGGTGAAGTTCAAGGACCTCGGGCTGGTGGTCGTCGATGAGGAGCAGCGCTTCGGCGTCGAGCACAAGGAGCAGCTCAAGCAGCTGCGCACGGCCGTCGACGTCCTGGCGATGTCCGCGACCCCGATCCCGCGCACGCTGGAGATGGCCGTGACCGGCATACGCGAGATGTCGACGCTCGCAACGCCGCCCGAAGAACGGCATCCCGTGCTCACCTTTGTCGGAGCCTACGACGAGAAGCAGATCTCGGCAGCGATTCGGCGCGAGCTCATGCGCGAGGGGCAGGTCTTCTACGTGCACAACAAGGTGCGCACGATCGAGAAGGCAGCCGCGCGCATCCGCGAGCTCGTCCCGGATGCGCGCGTCACCACGGCGCACGGCAAGATGCCTCAGCACCGGCTCGAGGACGTCGTCGTCGATTTCTGGGAGCGCCGCTCCGACGTCCTGGTCTGCACGACCATCATCGAGACCGGCCTGGACATCTCCAACGCCAACACGCTCATCGTCGAGCGTGCGGACATGATGGGACTGTCCCAGCTGCACCAGCTGCGAGGGCGCGTCGGCCGTGGCCGCGAGCGGGCCTACTCCTACTTTCTCTTCCCGCCGGAGAAGCCGCTGACCGAGACGGCACACGATCGGCTGCAGACGATTGCCAGCCATACCGACCTCGGCTCCGGCATGCAGGTCGCGATGAAGGACCTGGAGATCCGTGGCGCGGGCAACATGCTCGGCGGGGAGCAGTCCGGGCACATCGCCGGGGTGGGCTTCGACCTGTATGTGCGCATGGTCGGTGAGGCCGTCGCGGACTTCCGGGGCGATGAGGAAACCGGCCCGTCGGAGGTCAAGATCGAGCTGCCGGTCGATGCGCACCTGCCGCACGAGTACGTGCCGGGCGAGCGGCTGCGGCTCGAGGCTTACAAGAAGCTGGCGACCGTCGAGGACGAGGCGGCACTCACCGAGATCGTCGCCGAACTGCGGGACAGGTATGGCGAGCCCCCGGAGCCGGTGCAGCACCTGTTCGAGGTGGCCCGGCTGCGCACCGTGGCGCGCAGCGCCGGCATCTCCGACGTGGCCGTGCAGGGCAAGTATGTGCGCTTCGGCCCGGTCGAGCTGCGGGAGAGCCAGGCGCTGCGCATCCAGCGCATCTACAAGGGCACCAATATCAAGGCCGCCCAGAAGGTCGTGCTGGTGCCCGCGCCCAAGACGGCACCCGTCGGCGGCCGGCCGCTGCGAAACAGCGAGGTGCTGGAGTGGGCGCAGCAACTGATCCGATCGGTGCTGCTGGATGAGATCGGCGCCGCGGCGCAGGCCGCCTCGAGCTGATCAGTGACTGCTGGCATGATGTGACCGCGTATGCCGTGACGAGAGGAACCGTAGTGAAGTCGAGCTCGAATGCCCGTCGGTCGATGCGACTGACCGCCGTGGCGGGCGCCGCGGCCATTGCCGTGTCGTTGTCCGCCTGCGGCACCAGCGGGCTGATGCATTCGGGTGACACCGCCGGCAGCTTTGACGGCACCACCGTCACGACCACGCAGGTGCAGTCCGCGGTCAAGCAGATCGGCACGGTCTCGCAGGGGTTCGACGGCGAGTCGGCCACGGCCTTCATGCTGCTGCTGCCGAAGCTCGAGCAGATCGGTCAGAAGTACGGCATTGCGGTCTCCGAGGCGCAGGTGCGCGCGATGTTCCCCGCCTCGATGGATCTGTCCAGTGCGACAGTCACGACGGCGCGCGGCAGCGTGCTCTTCACCAAGCTGGCTCAAAATGCTCAGGCCCAGCCGGCCGTCGCGAAGCTCCTCAAGACCGCCGACGTGCAGCTCAACCCCCGGTATGGCCAGTGGGTCAAGGGCAAGGGCCCGACGCAGGATCTCGCGCCCTGGATCAAGTCCGCCACGAAGTCCACCGCCACTGCCACCCCCAAGAGCTGACGAAGTCCTGGACCGGAGTCGTCCGTGCGGCACACCCTGACGTTGCTGACCACGAGCCCGCGGGTCGCAGCCGGCGTGCTCACGCGTGATGCGTGGACGGCGCTGTCCGCGGCAGATGTGGTGTACGCCGGCGACGTCGAGGACCCGCAGTCGGCGGCGATCGCCCAGTCCGGCATGTCGGTCGTCGCGGAGGACAGTCCGACGCCGGGGCAGCGTGCCCAATCGCTCGTGGCGGCCGCCGGCGATGGCGACGTCGTATGGATCGGGTCGCCGGACGGCGACCCCGGCCTCACCGATGCGCTCGCGGGGGAGCTGACCCGGCTCGAGGAGCCGCCCGAGGTGGAGGTCCTCGTCGGGTCGTGGGATCGGCCGGGCGCCCGTCTGCTGGACGCGGCGGCGGTCGTTGACGCGCTGCGCTCACCGGGCGGGTGTCCTTGGGATGCGGCGCAGACACACGAGTCCCTGGTGAAGTACCTCCTGGAGGAGGCGCACGAAGCCGTCGAGGCGATCGAGAGCGGCGACCGCGAGCACCTGCTCGAAGAGCTCGGCGACGTGCTGTTCCAGGTGCTCTTCCATGCGCGGATCGCGGCGGAGGACATGGGTGACCCCTTCGACATCGACGATGTGGCAGCGGGCCTGGTGGCCAAGCTGCTGCGTCGGCACCCGCACGTCTTCGGGGACGGCGACGCATCGACGCCTGAGGAGGTCGAGGCAGCCTGGGAGCAGATCAAGGCCCGGGAGAAGCCGGACCGGGCCAAGGTCGAGAACCCGCTGCTCGCAGGCATACCCGCCAGCCTGTCGACCCTGCTGATGGCCGAGAAGGTCCTCGCCCGCCTGGAGCGGACCGGCGCGCCGACCCCAGTGGAGCCGGAGGGCGGCGGCGACCTTGGCCATCGCCTGCTTTGCCTCGTCGCCGAGGGCAGATCGGCCGGCGAGTCCGCCGATACGGCACTTCGCCGACGGCTCCGGCAGCTGTCCGACCCGACCCCGTAGCCCGAGCACGCGAACCGTGCGGCCGGCCCGCGCTATGGCAGTTGCCAGTTGTCCGGGTTGCGTTGCTGCCGGCGCGACTCCGACATACGATTGCCACGTATCGGTAGCCCCAGACCCCGGCAGCCTTTCTGGTTCATCACCCGTGACCGGAGGTTCATGGTGGGCAGTCGTGCGTGGCAAGAAATCATCGGGGATCTGAGCGAGCGGCAGCAGCGGCGACTCTCAGCCGTCCTCGCCTCTGAGAGTGCCAGTCGGCTGAGTCAGGCTGAGCTGCGCGATCTTTGTGACCTGGTCGCCCGGCGCATCACGTATGTCGAGTACCGGGCTCGCTGCCGGACTGCAGCAACCTCGCGAACAAGCGGATGAGCCGCCCACCTCAGGTCCAGCCTCGATCGGCGGCACTCACTGTGCCGCTCGACACGCTGAGACCCGGAGCGACAGACATGCCGTGGACACAGGCGCGTGGTCGTCCCGTGGCGATGCCCAATGACCTGACTCCCCTGCGTGGGCGCCATATCGATGCGCAGGCGCGCGTCGCGTGGTTGCTGAGGGTCAACCGGTTGGCTGCTGGATGCGGCACCGCATCCAGCTTCGTGGCGACCCTTGCCGAGCGCGGCTGCGTGGTTGGCCCCAGTGCGCTGAGCCGGTATGAAACCGGCGGTGAGGCGGTGCCGATCCGGGTGATCCGGGCCTACGAGCTTGCTCTTGATCTGCCGCCGGGGCAGCTGATCGGGATAAGTCACGGGCTGACGCGCAGCTCCGGGGGCTACCCGGTGCCCCCGCGTGGTGCACCGCACCTGTCGCGAGCGGCCGTCAGCCGTGCGCTGGGCGACCTCGAGCTGCAGATTGCAGGTGGCATCGCCACGGGCCTCGACTGGTTGTCCATCGCCCAGCTGCTCACCAGTTCCAACGGCACCGTGCTGCCACCATCGATGCTGAATGACTGGCTGGGCCGACTGGTCAACCAGACGATGCGGTCGGTGCACCACGCGCACGTCATCCGCATTCAGGCTCTGTCCCTACTGGTCCAGGATCCGCAGACCGGCCGCGTCACCTTTGACCAGATTCAGGCGGAGACCGGCCGGGATGGGGCGCAAGGGGTGGTGGACGTGCTCGCGGTGCTCGGCGACGTCGGTGACCCTGGGCTGGTCGAGCGGCTGCTGCGGGGCCTGCGGGACACCCACGGGGCCAGGCAGTGGGGCGTTGCTCTCGCGCTGCTGACCCAGATCGTGAGTGGAACGCTGCCATCCCGCTTGATACCCGCCCTGATCGACACACTTCTGGAGATTGCCAGGCGCGGCGTCGTGGCCGGGCTGCCGGCCTTTGTGCTGGCCCAGCGACTGTCCGCACCGCTGACCCAGCAGGTCATTGCGGCTCTTGGCGGCGACCCCACGGATCCCGACCCCGGCGCCCGCGTGCAGCATCCCGCCCAGCTGGCCCGGTACGTGGCGGCCGGCACCACCGCGAGCGGGTTGGAGGACCCGATGCTCGAGCGGTTGCTGCGGGAGAGCCTGTCCGCCGACTTCGTGGAGCGCCGCCGCCAGGCACTGAGGATGCTGTCCGCCAGTCCTTACTGAAACGCCCTGGCCGACACCGCGATCGACGTCCTTCACGACACGGCGCAGCCGTGCGCAACCACGGCGGCCCTGACGATGCTGACGCAGCTCGCCGGGCCCGCGCAGCACGAGGATCTGATGGAGCTGCTGGACTCGTCCCGGGTCAGCGACCGCGGACGGATCCTGCGGGCCATGGCACACGCCGGCGGCGTTCCGACCGAGCTCAGCCTGCTGCGCGAGGCGAGGGAGCCCGCCCACGCGAAGGACGCGGTCTATGCGGCCGGGATGAGCGCACATCGAGACCTCGCTGCGATGGCGACGAGTCGGGAGCTGGCCGGCACCGCGACACAGCGCAGTGCCGACTGGTGGCGCAACTCCGGCCCGGCCGTGACCGACCCGATGGGTCGGCTCATCCCCGACGATCGCGGCACGGAAGCCACGGGGCAGACCGCGTAGGGCACGTCAGGCAGTGTCGGCCCAGACGTGCGGCGGCTCAGCCCGCGGAATCGTGCGGCTTGCCCGGCACCTCCAGGACGGACTGCGGGTCGATGGTCCCCTCTGCCAGATCGCGCGCCACGGCGGTCAGGTGAGCCTGGTTGCGCCGGGCGTAGCCGCGCAACCGTGCGAATGCCACGTCCATGGAGAGGTCACCGGTTGCCGCGAGCATTCCCTTGGCCTGTTCGATCACGACCCGACTGGTCAGCGCGCCTTCGAGCTGCTCGATGACCAGGTCCCGTCGCTGAGCCGCCTGGTCATAGAGGATGGCGATGCTCGCGCCGTCGGCCAGCGCTCTCGCCAGGCTCAGGCTGGAGGGGCTGAGGGCGCCCGTGCGCGTGCTGAAGAGATTCAGGGCGCCGAGGACCTCCCCCCGCAGCCGTAGCGGCACGGCGTGCACGGCCGTGTAACCCTGCTCGAGCGCGGCCGGTACGAACATCGGCCAGCGCTCCATCTGGTGACGCAGGTCGGGCACATTGACCGGTTGTCCCGTGCGGTAGCAGTCGAGGCACGGGCCCTGGTCGGACTGCAGCTGGAAGCTCGAGCAGCCGAGTGCGCTCGGACGAGGAGGCCATGACATGCAGTCCGCCGCGCTGGTCGGTCAGGAGTAGGCCGGACGCGTTGACGTCCAGCAGGGTCACACTGTGCTGGACCAGTCGGTAGATCAGGTCGGTCACGTCATATTCCGATACGAGCGCATCGGTCAGGTCAACGAATACCTCAGATACTTGTTCGTTGTTCGCCACAGCCCATCACCTCATCTTGCAGCCGGTCACCGCGCGGGCCGACGCGACGGTCTCATTCTAGAGCCGGGCAGGGCAGATGCCACTCGATCAGACGACAAAAGTCGGCTCTCATGGCGGCTCAGGGTCCAGAACCTGCCGGTTGCTCACAATACCGCGGGACACCCGTTCGAGGTCTTCGCCACGTGAGTATGCGTGCGCGCGTAAGCGCGCGAAGGCCACTGGGATGCTGACCTGGAGCTGCACGGCCAGCATCCCGGTGGCCTGATGGACCACAGCACGGTTCAAGTGGGTGTCACCGGGCAGGGCATCGCCCCGTATCGCGTCGGCAGTGCGCGTCAGCAAGGTCACTGTCACCCGGTCGAGCCCCAGGAGCAGCATCCTCAGGTCGGACCGACTTGGCGGCCCGGGTTGGCTGCGGTAGCAGTCACAGACCCCGATCGTCGCCGCGCCAACATGCAGGGGAAAGGCGAACAGGGCGCGGACCGGCAGCTCGCTGATCTGCTGGGCGAAGATCGGCCACCGCTGCATCTGGTCCGGCGCGGACACATCATTGACCAGCACCGGTCGGTGCGCTGCGACCGCAGTGGTCGCCGGACCCTCCCCAAGTGAGTACTGCACCTCAGCGATCGCGCGGGCAACAGGGTCGCTCGCCCAGACTGTCTCGCGGGCAACATCCGATGCACCCATGGTGAACGCGGCGCCGGTGAGCGGCGCCTGCGCCAGAAACGCTTCGCCGAGGGCGGCGGTCGCCGCATCGACCACGGTGACCTGCCCTTCATGACTATCGGTACCACCAACTTTACCGCGGACTGCACGACGACCCTCTCGAATGCGGCCGTCCAGGACGCGGGTCGCTCACTGCGGGGACAGGCCCGAGCGGATAAGGTCGGCATGTACGCCTCCAATACCCCTGTGCAGGAGCTTTCGTGGCCAGTATCGACGCAATCATTGCCCGTGAAATTCTCGACTCACGCGGCAACCCGACGATCGAGGTGGAGGTTGCGCTCGACGATGGTGTCGTCGGTCGCGCGGCCGTGCCCTCCGGTGCATCGACCGGCCAGTTCGAGGCCGTCGAGCGCAGGGACGGTGACAAGAAGCGCTACCAGGGCAAGGGTGTCCAAGACGCGGTCGACGCGGTCTCCGAGGAGATCACCCCGCACCTGCTGGGCTACGACGCGAGCGAGCAGCGCCTGGTCGACCAGGTCATGATCGATCTGGACGGCACGGACAACAAGGGCAAGCTCGGCGCCAACGCGATCCTCGGCGTCTCTCTTGCGGTCGCCAAGGCCGCGGCGGACTCGGCCGACTTGCCGCTCTTCCGCTACATCGGTGGACCCAACGCGCACCTGCTGCCGGTCCCGATGATGAACATCCTCAACGGTGGCGCGCACGCCGACTCCAACGTCGACATCCAGGAGTTCATGATCGCGCCGATCGGCGCCGAGTCCTTCCGCGAGGCGCTGCGCTGGGGCGCCGAGGTCTACCACACACTCAAGGGTGTGCTGCAGGAGAAGGGCCTCGCGACCGGGCTGGGCGACGAGGGCGGATTCGCACCCAGTCTCGAGTCCAACCGGGCAGCCCTCGACCTGATCATCGAGGCCATCAAGAAGGCCGGCTACGAGCCGGGCTCGCAGATCGCACTTGCGCTCGATGCCGCCGCCAGTGAGTTCGCCGAGGGCGGCAGCTACACCTTCGAGGGTGCGAAGAAGTCCGTCAAGGAGATGACGGACTACTACGCGCAGCTCGTGGCGGACTACCCGCTGGTGTCTCTCGAGGACCCGCTGGACGAGGAGGACTGGGACGGCTGGGCGCTGCTCACCGAACAGCTCGGGGACAGGGTGCAGATCGTCGGCGACGACATCTTCGTGACGAACCCGGAGCGGCTGCAGCGTGGCATCGACGCCCGCACTGCCAACGCCCTGCTGGTGAAGGTCAACCAGATCGGCTCCCTCAGTGAGACTCTCGACGCCGTCAACCTGGCGCAGAGCAACGGGTTCCGGTGCATGATGAGCCATCGCAGTGGTGAGACCGAGGACACCACGATCGCCGACCTTGCGGTCGCCGCGGGCTGCGGTCAGATCAAGACCGGTGCCCCGGCACGCTCCGACCGGGTCGCGAAGTACAACCAGCTGCTGCGCATCGAGGAGGAGCTGGACGATGCGGCCAGGTATGCCGGGGCGAGCGCGTTCCCGCGCTTCTCGCCGAAGGCCTGAGCGGACAGGGGAGTTCATCGATGCCACGTGACATGCGGACCAAGGGTCGGCCGACGTCTCGGCCGCGGTCCGGTGGACCGTCCACGCGGGTCTCGACGCGTCCCGACATCAAGAAGGGTGCGGTGGCTCGGGTTCGCGCGGCCCGGGCCAAGCGCAGCCCGCGGTCGATGCGACGCATGACGATCGTCGGCGCCCTGGTGGTCTTCCTCGCGGTCCTGATCACGCCGACGCTGCACTCCTACCTGCAGGGCCGGTCCACCATCAACGACCTCAACCGGCAGATCACTGCCCAGCGGGCCGATGTCGCGGCCAAGCAGGCGCTGCGCACGAAGTGGCAGGACCCGAAGTACATCGAGCAGCAGGCCGCCACCCGTCTCGGGTTCGCCATGCCGGGGTCCACTCTGACGGTGTACGTCGACAAGAACAATGTTGCGCATGACGCGTCGACCACCGGCAACGATGTCTCTGTGAAGCGGCCCTGGTACGGCAAGATCTGGCAGTCCACGGTCAACGCCGACAAGCACCCTGCGACGCAGTGACCGGTCAACCGCGCGTCGCTCAGGCAGATCTGGACTGGGTGCAGGCCCAGCTTGGCCGGGTGCCGCGCGGCGTGGTGGCGGTCGCACATCGGTGCCCGTGTGGCTGCCCGACCGTGCTGCGCACGCTGCCACGGCTCCCGGACGGCACACCGTTTCCCACCTCGTTCTACGCCACCTGTCCCCGGCTCACCGGCGCGATCAGCACCCTCGAGTCGCAGGGGCTGATGGCGGAGATGACCCGGCGACTCGGCGCAGACGACGAATTGGCCGCGGCCTACCGCGCCGCACACGCGGACTACCTGGCCCGACGTGCCGAGCTCGGCGACGTGAGCGAGATCGAGGGGGTCTCGGCCGGTGGCATGCCCGATCGGGTCAAGTGCCTGCATGCGCTGGTCGCGCACAGCCTCGCGGTCGGCCCCGGCGTCAACCCGCTCGGTGATGAGGCGCTTGCCGCACTGCCGCACTGGTGGGACGGCGGGTGCTGCGAGGACCTGCTGGAAGACGCCAAAGAGGAGAGCACACTGTGACTCGCGTCGCCGCGATCGACTGTGGCACCAACTCGATCCGCGTGCTGGTGGCGGACATTGACGCAGCCGGCGCTCTCACGGACGTGCTGCGCCGGATGGAGATCGTCCGGCTCGGCCAGGGCGTCGACACGACCGGTCGCATCGCGCCCGAGTCGATGGAGCGCACGCTGCGGGTCGCCCACGAGTATGCGGCGCAGTGCCGGGAGCTCGGGGCCGAACGGGTGCGTTTCGTGGCGACCTCGGCCTCTCGTGACGCCGACAACTCGGCAGACTTCCAAGCGGGTGTGCGTAAGGCGTTCGGTGACCTGGACGTGTCGCCCGAGGTGATCAGTGGCGACGAGGAGGCGAGCCTGAGCTTCAGCGGGGCCACCGGCGACCTGCGCACCGACGGTGTCGATGCGCCCTACCTCGTGATCGACCTCGGTGGCGGCTCCACCGAGTTCGTGCTCGGCACTGACCACGTCGAGCGGGCCCGGTCGGTCCGGATGGGCTGCGTCCGCTTTACCGAACGGCACCTGCACTCCGATCCGCCGTCGACCACCGAGATCGCCGCGGCGGAGGCCGACATTCACGCCGCGATAGACAAGGCTGCCGATGTGGTCCCGCTCGACCAGGTCGGCACACTGATCGGGCTCGCCGGTTCGGTGACGACCATCACGGCCTACGCGCTGGGTTTGAGCCGCTATGACTCGGAGCGCATCCACGGCAGCGCGCTGTCGGTCTCGCAGGTCGTCGCCGCCTGCGAGGGGCTGCTGCACGCGACGCGGGCGGAGCGCGCGGCGCTCGGCTTCATGCACCCGGGGCGGGTCGACGTGATCGGGTCCGGCGCCCTGATCTGGCGCTGCATCGTGCAGCGCGTCGCCGCCGAGAGCGGTATCGAGCGGGTCGTGTCGAGCGAGAAGGACATCCTGGACGGCATCGCGCGCTCGCTCGTCGTACCCTAGGCCTGCCCCCGTAGCCCAATCGGCAGAGGCAGGCGACTTAAAATCGCTCAAGTGCGGGTTCGAGTCCCGTCGGGGGCACCCAACGCAGAAGGCTTGGAGCCCTTGGTGGATGGTTGCGGCTCCCGGAGACGTGCCGCCCCATCCCGCTCGGTCATCAAGGCGCAGCCCGACCCAGGTGAGGCCCGGACGTATCGCCCACCTGTCCTACCCAAGTCCGCTCAGATGGATAGCCATGAGTTCTCAAACTCTCTACGAAGGTGCACCCTGTCGAGGCCGGACGGCGTATCGATGCATGGTGACGCCCTCGTCGAACGACCGGTGCTCGAGCAGGTCGAGCCGCACCGGGGCGACGTAGTCGTCGAAGAGCGGCCGGCCGGAGCCCAGGATCACCGGATGGGTGAAGAGCAGCAGCTCGTCGAGCAGACCCGCCCGCAGCAGGTGCGTCGCGAGGGTGGCACCGCCTACGCCGATGTCGCCCTCGGTGTGTTCGCGCAGCATTGCGAGCTGCTCGATCGCATCGCCCGATCCGCCGACGATCCGCGTGTTGTGGCTCGCGCTCGTTCGCGTGCGCGAGACGAGCACCTTCGGCGCCGAGGTCCAGATCTCGCCATACTCACGCGCGTAGCCGGGCAGCGACTCGTCGTCGCGCGCGCCCGGCCAGAACCGCTCCATGGTCTCGTAGATCGTGCGGCCCTCGACCATGAGCGACAGCGCGCGTGCTCGCGTGTTGAACTCGCGGTGCAACGGCTCCCCGATACGCATCCAGTCACCGCCGCCCTGCTCGCCGGGATCGCGCTCGATCCGCAGGTCGAGTGAGACGTTCATCCAGTACACGAAGCGTCCCGGCATGTGTCCTCCCGAGTGGTGCGAGGTGCGGGCGGCCGTTTCGGCACGGTCGCGGGGCCGACCCTCTGGTAACAGGGCAGCACATGGTCGCCGCCGCGGGCAAGGGCACTTTTCTGCGGCTCCGGCGGTTTCATTGGATAAGCACAGAGCACCGACCTAGACTTCAGGCAGAAACCGGGCCAAGGGGTCCGGCGGCAACGGAGGGATCCATGGCGAACAACCCGGTCTTCAACCGGTTCAACGATGACCTGTCTAAGGGGCGCTACGCCTCGATCGGCAAGCCGCAGTACGGCCAGTACGCGACGCCCGACCAGCAACAGCAGCAGCAGTACGGCGCGCCGCAGGGCTACCCGAACACCGGTGCGCAGCAGGCCTACCAGCCGCCCCAGGGCGGCCGGCAGTATGGCGGGCCGCAGGGTTACCCGCAGGGCCGCGACCCGCTGGAGTCGATGTACCAGAAGCCGTCGGCGAGCGCGGTGCAGTCGCGCAAGATGACGCTGGATGACGTCGTCACCAAGACGCTCGGTCTCTTCGGCATCATGCTCGTCACCGGCGCGATCTCCTGGTTCGTCGCCAAGGACAGCCAGCCCGTGGGTATGGGGCTGTGGATCGGCGGGATGATCGTCGGGCTGGCCATCGGCTTCATCATCTCGTTCAAGCGCGTCGTGTCGGTGCCGCTGATCGTCGGGTATGCAGCCGTCGAAGGACTCTTCCTCGGCGCCGTCAGCCAGTTCTTCAACACCATCTGGCCCGGTGTCGTCGCCCAGGCGGTGCTGGCGACGATCTGCGTCTTCGTCGGAATGTTCGCCGGCTGGAAGTTCGGCATCATCCGGGTGACCGAGCGATCCCGCAAGATCTTCGGTTTCGCGATCATGGGCTACTTCCTGTTTGCGATGGTCAACTTCCTGCTGGTGATGACCGGCGTCCTCAGCAACCCGTTCGGCGTCGGCGGCAGCGGACCACTCGGGATCGTGATCAGCATCATCGCGGTCGGACTGGCCTCCTACTCCCTGGCCATCGACTTCGACAGCATCGGTCGCGGCATCAACGCCGGCCTGCCGCAGAAGTACTCCTGGCTCATGGCGCACGGCCTGATCGTCTCGGTCGTGTGGCTCTACATCGAGCTGCTGCGCCTGTTTGCTCGGATGCGCAACTGAGCGGCGACGACTCGAGCGAGCGGCTCCGGCTCGCACTGCAGCGCGTGGTTCGACGGTGGCAACTGCTACCGCTCGACCACGCGCTGCGCGCGTCCGCGCCGGTGCACGCGCTCGCCCAGGAGCTGGCGGACCGGGTGGCCGACGCGGCCGGCCGGTCGCGCACCGACCTACCCGATCTGGGCCCGGCGACCGCACTGGACCAGCTGGTGGTGACGGTGTATGACGCGCAGCAGGCCGGTCAGTCCGCTCACCTGGACGAGCGGCTGACCGGTCTACTGCGCGACATCGCCTGACCCGCCGAGTGGAGCACAAACACTTCGAGTGGAGCACAAATATGTGCTCCACTCGAAGTGCTCCACTCGAAGGTTGTCTACTCCACTCGGCGGGAGGGAGTGCTGCTAGGACAGGCGTTCGAAGATGATGGCCATGCCCTGGCCGCCACCGACGCACATCGTCTCGAGACCGAGCTGTCCGTCGTGGGTCTGCAGGCCGTTGAGCAGCGTGGTGGCGATGCGTGCACCGGTCGACCCGAACGGGTGGCCGAGGGCGATCGCGCCACCGTGCACGTTGAGCTTGTCCAGATCCATGCCCAGGTCGTCGGCGGACGGCAGCACCTGCGCGGCGAAGGCCTCGTTGATCTCGTAGAGGTCCATGTCGTTGATGCTCATGCCGGCGCGCTTCAGCGCCTGCTTCGAGGCCTCGACCGGACCCAGGCCCATGATCTCGGGTGACAGTGCGGAGACACCCGTGGCGACCACGCGCGCCAACGGGGTGAGCCCGAGCTCCTTGGCCTTGATGTCGCTCATCACGACGACCGCCGCGGCGCCGTCGTTCAGCGGGCAGCAGTTGCCGGCGGTGACGGTGCCGTTCTCGCGGAAGACCGGCTGCAGGCTCCGCACCTTCTCCAGCGTGACGCCGGGACGCGGCCCGTCGTCCGTGGCCACCTTGGTGCCGTCCGGCAGCGTCACCGGGCTGATCTCGCGCTCGAAGAAGCCGTCCGCGATGGCCTTCTCGGCCCGGTTCTGGCTGCGCACACCCCACTCGTCCTGGCGTTCGCGGGAGACGCCGCGGTAGGTCGCGACGTTCTCCGCTGTCTGCCCCATGGCGATGTAGATGTCGGGCAGGTCGCCGTGCGCACGGGGATCGGACCAGGTTGAGTTGGTCTTCGCGGTCTCGTCGGTGCGGGCGGTCGCATCGGCGAAGCGGGGGTTCTGCCAGTCGGCCTTGGAGCCGCCGGCTCCGGAGAAGTCCGCGTAGCGCGAGACGCACTCGACGCCACCGGAAAGGAAGATGTCACCCTCGCCGGCCTTGATGGCGTGGGCGGCCATGCGGATGGTCTGCACGGACGATGCGCAGAAGCGGTTGACGGTGGCTCCCGGCAGGTGGTCCAGCCCGCTGAGGATCGAGACGACTCGGGCCATGTTGCTGCCCTGCTCGGCCCACGGCTCGGCGCATCCCAGGTAGAGGTCCTCGATCAGGGTGGGATCCAGCTGGGGCACCTTCGCCAGTGCGGCCTGCACGATCTGGGCGGCGAGGTCGTCGGGGCGCAGGTCCTTCAGTGAACCCTTGAACGCCCGACCGATCGGGCTGCGGGCGGTGGAGACAATGACTGCTTCGGGCATGGGGAACCTCCATTGAGGATCGGGACGCACCGCGATGTGCGCTGGACCACTTGCGAGTCTACCTACGACGAAGTAGGCCCTCGGCGCGACGTTCAGGGCAGCGGTTCGTCCACCGCAGGGGGAGGCTGCTCGACCTCGTCCGAGGCGCCCTGGCGGGGGATCGGGGTGCGGTGCCGCCGCAGCAGGATCGCCCACCGTCCCTGGCGGCCGTGTTCGTCCCCGTCGTAGGCCGTTCCGCTGACCTCGGTGCCCGGGTCACGCACCGCTCGGGTCGCCGCGACCGAGACCGGGCCGATCCCCTCGCCACGGCGCAGGTCGGGTGCCCGGCCGGTGTCGGCGCTGGAGTGGCCGAGCGCGTCGAGCACGCTCGGCAGCAGGGCCGAGGCGGCGCGGGCATACCCGGCCGCCGAGGGGTGGAAGCGGTCGGCGCTGAACATCACCTTCGGGGTCTCCTGGAACTCCGGTCCGAGCAGGTCGCCCAGCGACACGGTACGCCCGCCCTGCTCGATCACGGCGACGGTCTGCGCCGCCGCCAGATCACGCGACCAGCGTCGGGCCAGGAGCCGAAGAGGCTGAGGCACCGGTTCGATGACGCCGAGGTCCGGGCAGGTGCCGACCACGACGGGTGAGCCGGCCTCGCGCAGAGTGAACACGGCGGCCGACAGGTGCCGCACCGCCTCAGTGCGGGAGACCCGCTGGGTGATGTCGTTCGCGCCGACCATGATCACGGTGATGTCCGGGTGTGGCACCCGCTCCAGCGCATGCTCGACCTGCTGGCCGAGGTCCGCCGAGGCCGCTCCCACGACGGCCAGGTTCGTCAGCTGCACGGATCGGCCCGCGAGGGCGGCAACGGCGGTGGCGATGATGGCACCGACGGTCTGCCTGGGGTCGTCGACGCCGAGACCCTTCGCGGTGGAGTCACCGACCACCAGCATCTGGAGCGATTCCCCCGGGCCCGCACCGTAGACGCCGTCGTCGTCGGGTTCTCCGTCGAAGGGGTTGCCGACCAGCCGGCGGGCGACCGCGGCCTCGCCGCGCAGCAGCCCCCAGGTGCCCAGGCCTCCGACGGCCAGCCCGGCCGCGCCGAGCCCACCGCCGAACGCAGCCCTGGCAGCGATCTTGCGCGCACGTCGTGCTCGGCCCATCCCTCACGCTCCTTCACGCTCGCACGTCGATCGTCTCACCATCCGTGTCGGCCCGCCCCACCCGTCGCGTCCCCGTCCGGTCGCACGCTCTGAGATCATGCTCACATGAAGTATGCCGAGCACATCGCCGATCTCGTCGGTGGAACACCGTTGGTCAAGCTGAATCACGTCACACAGGACGTCGCCTGCACGGTCCTCGCGAAGGTCGAGTATCTCAACCCGGGTGGTTCGGTGAAGGACCGGATCGCGCTGCGCATGATCGAGGCCGCCGAGAAGTCGGGTGAGCTGCGGTCGGGCGGCACCATCGTCGAGCCGACCTCGGGCAACACCGGTGTCGGCCTGGCGCTGATCGCGCAGCGAAAGGGGTACCAGTGCATCTTCGTCTGCCCCGACAAGGTCAGCGAGGACAAGTGCAACGTGCTGCGGGCGTATGGCGCGCAGGTCGTCGTGTGCCCGAGCGCGGTCGCGCCGGACCACCCGGACAGCTACTACTCGGTGTCCGACCGGCTGGCGAAGGAGACACCCGGTGGGTGGAAGCCCGACCAGTACTCCAACCCCGAGGGCCCCAACTCCCACTACCTGACCACCGGCCCGGAGATCTGGGCGGACACCGACGGGGCGCTGACCGCGTTCGTCACCGGCATCGGCACCGGCGGCACGATCAGCGGCACCGGCCGGTTCCTTCGGGAGAAGTCCGCCGACCGCGTCGGCGGCCGGGTGACGATCATCGGCGCCGACCCGGAGGGGTCGGTGTACTCCGGCGGCACCGGACGTCCCTACCTGGTCGAGGGGGTCGGCGAGGACATCTGGCCCAAGGCCTACGACCCCAGCGTCGTGGATGAGGTCATCGCGGTCAGTGACGCGGACTCCTTCGACATGACCCGACGGCTCGCTCGTGAGGAGGGCCTGCTGGTCGGCGGCTCCTGCGGCATGGCGGTCGTCGCGGCGCTGCGACATGCCGCCACGCTGCCGGCCGAGGCGACCGTCGTCGTCCTGCTGCCCGACTCGGGCCGCGGCTACATGTCCAAGATCTTCGATGACCGCTGGATGAGCTCCTACGGGTTCCTGCACCAGGGTAGTGAGCGCACAGTAGGGGAGGTGCTGGCCGCCAAGACCGGGGCGCTGCCGGCCCTGGTGCACACGCACCCGAACGAGACGGTCCGGGACGCCATCGAGATCCTGCGCGAGTACGGCGTCTCCCAGATGCCGGTCGTCAACGCGGAGCCGCCGATCATGGCCGGCGAGGTCGTGGGCTCGGTGAGTGAACGCGAGCTCATGGACGCCCTCTACACGGGGCACGCGCATCTCGCCGATCCGGTGGCCAAGCACATGGAGAAGTCGCTGCCCCTGATCGGCGCCGGAGCGCAGGTGTCCGACGTGCGCGACGAGTTGTCCGCGCAGGACGCCGTGATGGTCGTCGACGGTGGCAAGCCGATCGGCGTCCTGACCCGAGCCGATCTGCTGTCGATGCTGGTCGAATAGGCATCACCCCGCCGGTCTCGACGATGCACGAGGCGAACTGTCTGCACGGCACTCGCAGGGCGCTGACCAGCGGATTTGTCTTTGCGGGCATCTGTGCCTTACTGTTTTCCCTGTCAGCCCAACGGGGCAGGCGCCAGGCCGGGAAATCGGCCCGGAACCTCCCGCGGAAGACTGATCGCCTTCAGTTGGACGGAGCCACCCGGTTCTGTTAGGCTGAGGATCCGCTCGAAGCCAAGTGCGCGAGAACGTCTGGTGGTTGCGGCCACCGGAGTTTGACGCCCAAGAGTCGAGTGGTAAATAACGAGATGGTTCCAGCCCACGGTTGACCCTCCCAGATTTGGGATCGTTGGTAGTGGTGTCTGATCGTTTCTTGAGAACTCAACAGCGTGTCGAGTGATTGATGCCAGATTTTTTGTTTGGTTGATTTCGATGGATAGCATTTTTTGCTTTTGTTGATTTCGGCTGGGATTGGGTTTTTTGGTTTTTTTTTGGAGAGTTTGATCCTGGCTCAGGACGAACGCTGGCGGCGTGCTTAACACATGCAAGTCGAACGATGATCTCAAAGCTTGCTTTGGGGGATTAGTGGCGAACGGGTGAGTAACACG
>NZ_VCQV01000040.1 GCF_007845645.1 Leekyejoonella antrihumi | reverse complement strand
GTCCGCCGGTTCGCTCGGCGAGCTGGACCGCGGTGGCGCCCGAGGCGGTCTTGACCTTCCGCACGAACACCATGAGCCTGACCCTACCCAGGCAATTAGTGTGTCAGCACACCCACTCGCAACCCGCTGACCAGCACAAACGCGAGCCGATCAACGAAAATCACCAAAAGTGGCACGAGTCAGGAGAGATTCAAAGCCGTCCGCGGCGACGCATGTCCTGGCTGCGATGAAGTCGACCGAACCGGCGATGCCGGAAGGACGGAGGACGACGAGGAGCGCTGGTCACCGCCCCCACCGTTCGAGTTCAACGGCTGACGTCGTTGAACTCGAACGGCACATCCGCCCCACGTGGCAGGCGGCAACGCGGCCCTACTTGGGAACGGACCGGTACATCTATTGGGGCCAGGCGTCGAAGCGCTGATGTTGAGTGCGCGGTTCAACGGTCGGCAACGGGCTTTCGAGAGACGGCTGTCTTCCTCGCCGCGGTGAGCCGAACCAACGCGCGGACTGCCTCGTGGCGGAGGTCATAGAACTCATACCAGACCTGCGCGAGTCGTTCGAAGTCTTGGAGCCGGACGTCGACCGTCACCTCCGGCGGCTGGCCCTTCTTTGGCCTGCTGACCTTGAATACCTGGTCGGTGGGGTGGCCGTTCTCATCAGTGGCACGGATGCCATGGACGGCGAAGTTCCGCTCGTCGTAGGCGGCAAGATATCTTTGAGCCAGTCGTCCAAGCTCCGCTTTCGCGGTGTCGATCTTGCAGCCAGCAGGCAGCTCGGCTAGTTCGTGCAGCGCGTTTCCGAGCTCTTTACCGGAGGCGGCGTGGATCGTTCCCGGTGGCTTGTCGACCAACTCTCGGCTCAACGCGACGAGTTGAGCAAGGACGATGTCACATTGGGCCGATTCTGTGATGACTCTGCCGACGGAGTAGGCGTAGTCCTCCTCTCGCCATGGCAGTGGGTTCAGCTGCAACCCGGAATGCGTCACGGGAGTCCAGCCCAACCACCGGTCTTCCAGCTCAGCAGCCGCGTGGTCTGGAGTTCTATGAACCCAGCGGCTGCGATGAAAGGACACGGGTGCTCTTCCGCTCAGGCAGACCTCGACGCCGACGTCGGGAAGTAGGCGGATAGTTCGGACGTCGCGGTGGCCCACATCGAGTAGCACGTCACCATCGGGGGTGACGATCTCGACGTTTCCTTGCACGCCCAGCACGAGTACCTGCGGCTCGCCCTGGTCGCTGTAACCGAGGGTGGCAGCGACTATCTCCTCGCGCGACCGGCCCAGTTGGAGAAGAGCCGTGAGACCGCGTATGACTGGCTCTTCCTCGACCGGGCTCGATCCCGTGAAGTTCGACACGACACCACCATAGGTTTCCGCACTGATTACATCGAGCAGGCGGGCGAAGGCTGTGCCGTGGAGCGCCCGCCCGCCTGCTTCGTGTGTCGATCCGTCAGTTGGCCCCGCCTGCGAGGTGCCCGGGAGTAGGGCCTCGGCGAGCACTACGTGTATGGATGTCTCGTAGACATCACCTTGGCGAGACAGCCTGCTTGTCGGGTCTATGCGCGCGGTTTCGGGGCGGGTCGGTGTCTCATCTTCGGCCACTTCGCTATCCGGGGTTTCTGAGACATCGAGGGGTGGCACCGTCGCCGTGTGACCGCTTTCTCGACGGATCTGTTCAGTGAGTTCTATGCGGTCGTGCTCGACCACGAATACCGCGGCCCGCTGCGCTGGTCGCCAATCCATCATGGGTGGCGGAGACGAGGCTTGGTCGGGTGGGCCAAGGCGCCCATCGATGGTGACGATGCCGACGAGGGTCACGAGACCGACGAGGAGCGGCGTGCGGCCGCGCTGACGTTGAGTGCCGACTTCCTCGCGTCTGATACCTGTCACCGGTGTCGGCGCAGGCCCCGGGCCGCGTCTCATTTCATCGCGCCCGACGTGTTCGGAGAGCCCGTCGTGTACTGCGTTCAGGTGCCCGCCTACGACGTGGTCAGCTCTGGCGGCGGTACCGGTACGAAGAAGCACTGGGGATCACCGTGGGGGTGCCAAGCGGTCAACAGCGCCATTGTCAAGGCTCCAGTTCCGACGGTGAGTAGCTTCGGCGTCGTCGGAGCCCTCGTCTACGGGGAGCCCTTACCGGCCGACGACGTTCTGCAGCCGGACTGGTGCACTCGGTGCGTCAGGTCTGCTTGGAGATGCCGGGACTCGATTGCCGGGTCATCGCATGGTCGCGAGGAACACGACGACAGGGTCAAGTTTCTAGCCCGTGAAATCCTGCGTCGTTTCTGAGCCCACCGCCTTGTGGTGGCGGTAGTAGGTGGCCCTGGACCAGCCGACCATCCTCGCCGCGTCCGCGACGGTCTGCTCCTCGTTGGTGACGAGGTGCTGCACGGTGCGCACCTTGCGGGCCAGCTCGTCGGGGTCGGCGGCCGGCCGTCCGAGCTTCACCCCGCGGGCCTTGGCTGCGTCAACGCCTCCTTGCACTCGCTCGCGGATCAGTCCGCGTTCGTACTCGGCGAAGGTGGCTATGAGGTTGAGCATGAGCTGGCCCTCACGGGTGGAGGGATCGATGCCGTCGGACAGTGACCTGATCACGACGTTGCGTTCGATGAGGTCGTTGACCGTGGTGATTACGTCGATCATCGACCGTCCGATGCGGTCGATCCGCCACACGACCAGCTCGTCGCTGGGGCGCAGGCGCACCTCCAGGTCGGACCATCCGGGCCGGGTGCTGGCCTTCTTGGACCCGGAGACCTGGTCGGAGTAGATGTGGTCCTCGCCGACGCCGACCTCGACCAGCGCCCGGCGCTGCAGATCGTCGACCTGCTTGTCCCTGGTCGAGATCCTCGTGTAGCCGAACTTCATGCGTTTGCTCCTTGTCTTCACGGTGGCGGTGTGGGTGCTTGGCGAGGGCTACCCGCGCCGCCGGCCGGGGCTGGTCGTCTTCCACTGGCCGACGTACCCAGCGACCCATCGCACGGCGAACGCGAGCCCGGCGAGGGCGCACGCGGTCCCGAGGCCGGCCCCGATGCCCTTGACGACTCGCAGCCACGTGGCGGCCTGGGGGGTCATGGCGATCTGCCAGCCGAACACGACACCCGAGACGACGATGATTCCGCCGAGCGCGACGGTCGCTGCGGGTAGCAGCGTGAGGCACAGGGCACCGGCTGCCGTCCAGAGCTGACGGGCCTCGATCTTCGCGGCGAGGGCCATGACCTTCTCGGCCTTCTCGTGGGCGGAGTCGACGCGTTCGGTCACCGCGGTGATCGCGGACTCTGCCGCCGTCTGGGTGACCTGCTCGATCGATGCCGCGGCCTGCGATTGGATCCGCTGAACGGCCCCGTGCACCTGGTTGACGAGCTCGTCGCTCGCGGCGGCCTGCGCGGTGAGCCGGTTACATGCTGAAGTCGTCGTCGAGTGATTCCGTTTCGCCTCGGTCAGCAAAGCCTGGGTTGCGTTGTTCAGGTTCTCGCCGTCGAGCGAGGTCAGGAACGTGGCCAGCGTCGTCTCGATCGCGTCGAGCCTGTTCTCGACGCCTGCGGTCTGCGGCGGCCTGCTGCTGGACGGCGACCAGGTCGACCGCAGGTTCTGAACGTATTGGGCCAGCGTCTTCACCTGTTCGCCCAGCTCCGTGATCCGCTCGTTCCGGCTCTCGTCGGCGGCCAGGATCGAGGTCAAGACGGTCATCATGGCGTCGGAGGCCTCGAGCGGTTGCTGCGGCCCGTTGTGCTCGTTCTGCTGCCGCTGCTGCGCGTCCTGCCGCTTCAGCCTGTCGAGCGATGCGGTCATCGTCTTGCTCCTTCATGTGCTGGTGGTAGTCGAAGAACGCGGCTGCGCCCTGCGGGGTGAAGTCGGCGGACAGCCGCGAGCACAGGGCCCGGCGCTCGGCTCGGCGGGAGTCGTCGCGGCGGTCCTGGATCTTCAAGGTCCAGACCGGGTCGCCGGTCTTCTTGTGCGTGGTGGTGATCAGGCGCATCCGCGGCACCCGATCTCCGTGCTCGTCGGTCTGCTGGTTCTGGTCCTCCAGGACAGCCCGCAGGCCGTCCTCGTTGACCGAGCGGGGATCGTCCAGCGCGGCCTGGAACCGGTCGCCCATCTCGCGGTCGAGACCGTCCTGCGTGAAGTCCTCCCAGCGGATCTCCCAGTCCTGCGGAGCCAGCTGCGGCCGGCGGGCGACCGACAGGCCGTGCTCGCGCATCAGCTCGTCGTTGGCTGACTGCACGCCGCGCTGTCCGCCCTGGTCCGGGCGGTCTCGATGGGTGCGGTAGTTGTCCAGCGCCCGAGCCGTCTCGCGGTGGTGGTTGATGATCAGAAGGTGGTTGTGCGGCTGGCCGCCCTTGCCGTCGAGGTGCGTGACGACCAGGGCATCGGAGTGCGGGTGCATCTTCTTCGCCAACAGGTACCCCAGGTCGTTGACCCGCTGGACGTCCTCGGGGCTGTCCGGGTCGAACTCTCCCGCGCTGAAGGACTGCCTGTAGTGCAGTGCCTCGACCTGGCGGTTGTTCGCCTGGGCGAGCGCCCGGGCGGCCCGCGACCAGGAGCCAGGACCGCCGGGCACGTCGCACGAGATCGCGGCACCGCGTGAGTCGTCCTGGCCGCGGACGTAGGCCTCGGAGTCGGCCGCGGAGCGGCTCGGAGAGTAGTACGTCGTGCTCATGACGCGACCCGGTCCCCGAGCAGCTCACGGACCTCGCGCAACAGGCCGATCAGCTCCGGAACGTCCGGGCTCAGCGTGACTGGTTGACCGGCGCGCGCGCGGGCGTCCAGGTCGTTGACGTTGATCGCCAGCGGACGCACCTGCGCGGCCAGCCTGCGAGCATCCGCCGAGACCTGCACCCGCGCCTCGATCTGCAGCAGCGCGGAACCCACGGCGGCGTCGACCTCGTCCGTTCGGCGCTTATCCAGGGCATCCCGAGCGACCTGCTTGAGCCAGGTACTCGGCCGCAGCCCGAGCCGCGCCGCGCGAGTACGAACGGCCTCGAACGTCGCCTCGTCGAAGCGTGTATCGATCTTCGACCGGCCACGACGGCAAGGCTTCTCGACGCCAGGATCATCCGAAGCGCCCTGCGACGGTGTGTGGATCGCATCTACGACAGGGCAAGCAGTAGCGGTGTCGGACACCTCGCTTCGCTCGGACCGTTGACCGCTGCTTGCCAGGGGGCCGCTCCGCGCCCCCTGGACCCCCGGGGAGTGCTCAGTGATCGTCGTCATCGCAGTCACCGCCCTCGACGTGATCCGGGCTCTGCGCGGATACCTCGACGGGCCTTGTGGTGTCCGAAGATTCGGCGCTGATCCGCTCACGCAGGAGCGCCTGGATCTGTCCGGACTCCAACGTGGCACGAAGCGTCTGCACGGCCTCGGCGTCGTCTGCGCCGACGGACTTCGTCAGCCACACGCCCAGCTCCTGACGTGCAGCAAGCAGAGCCTCCTTGGCCGCCTTCGACTCGGCCCTCTTCGCGGCCCGGATCTGGCGGTCCAGCTCACGGCGCTTGATCTCCATCTGCTCGACGGTCCTAGCGTTGTTCTTGCTCATGATTCGTTCCTTCGTTCATCTGTGGTTGTTGGAGGGCGGGTCAGCGCATGAGACCCGCGGGGCGGGGCCCGTCTGCACCGGTCCGGTGGGACGCTCATACGACCGACAACTTGTTGCACCGGCCGTGGTGCCCGAAGTGGCACCATCCCGGGTTGCACGTCTGACCCGCGTGCCACTCGTGCTCCGTGCAGTGCGATCCGGGGCCACTGTCGTGCGCGTCGTGGTTGGCAGGAACCGTGATCGGGTTGCCGTTCTTGTACGGGCGCACGAGGTCGTAGAGCTTCGCGCCGCTCGGTCCGCTGCTCAGCGAGAGATATCCCGAGTCGACGAGCACGCTCAGTGCTTGGATGAGCGTGGCCTTCTTGCCGCTGACCGCCTGGCAGATCACCGTGGTCGACTGGGTGGACTGCGTCTTCTCCATGAACACGGAGATTTCAGCCATGTACTTCGTCGGAGCCCACGCGGAGTCGTCTGCGGGCGTCATCAGGACATCGCAGCCCGACCCGTCGGCCATCGACTCGTTCGGATTCACGATCAGCTTCGCGGCGACCTGTCCCGTGACGAAGTGGCCGCTGCGATCCTTCGTGCACGTGAGCACGGCTTCGCCCGCGCGACCCTTCGCGAACGCCATGCCTGTCTTCACTTCCTGGATGAACTGGACGCCGGAGAGAGCAGCGCGCTTACGTTGCGATCCGATGGGTGAAGGCGCTGTGGTCTTCGCCTTCGGAAGATGGTCGAGAAGGAGGACAGCCGGTCCGCGCCGCGCGATGCGAGTGGCGATCCGCTGGAACCACCGGGCGACGGCGTCATCGGAGTTCGGGTCGCATCCCTCCAAGGCCATCGACTCGCCTGTCGAGTCGAGCACCACGAGCGTCGGCTTCAACCGGTCAAGGCTGTCCTCGACCACGCTCGCACCGTGCTTGAACGATTCGTCCGGGTGGATGTACGCAAACCGCTTCGGGTCGACGATGTCCCATGGCTTGACGCCCATCGACAGGAGCCGGCCGACGACTCCGATCTCGTTGTCCTCGAGGTCGATGACCATCGCCGCATTCCCGTCCTGCAGTTCGCTGGCCACGGCCTGGAGCGCCGTCCAGGTCTTGCCGCAGCCGGACTCGCCGGCCAGGCCGTTCGTCCGTCCCGCGTAGAGCCAGTTCGACCCGTCGGCCAGACGGCCCACGGTCGGGCGAGGAGTGGACAGGGTGCCCGACTGAAGGCCGGCGACGATGTCGCCCAACTCGACGGGACACCAAGACGTGCCTGCGATAAACTTGCCGGAGTCGCCCGCCACCACGCTGGAGACCATGGACGCCGCCCCGCCCGGGCGGCGTTCTTCGTTTTCTACCGGCATGCGACCACCGCCAGCACCGGGGCCAGCAGGACCAGCTCGACGCGGGCAGCGCGGGCAGGCCCGCGTGCCAGACAAACCCTCCGGGCGGCTCCGGCTCGTGCCTCGCCAGAAACTGTCTTGGTCGTAGGCAAGTGAGCCGATTCGGTCAGGAGACCTCGAGGTGACCGTAGCCTGATTGATAACTGACCATAGGCTGATGTTGTCTTGTTGTTGGCAAGCCCGCGCACGGGACAAACCCTCCGCGCGGCCCTGGCTCGTGCCTCGCCAGACACTGGGACTCGCTTCGCTCGCAAGAGGCTCGTTTGGACGCAGACCAGTGAGTTGATTCGGTCAGGGGCGCTATGCGTTGACCGTGCGCCGACCGTGTGCCGGCCGCATGCTGACGTTGTCCTGTTCCCATGTGCGTCAGGGGACCGTGACAGATCGTCCTGTTCCCCTGTTCCGTCCCGTTCCCGAAGGTGGGAACAGGACGATGCGGAAGGCCGAAACGTCCTGTTCCCTGTTCCCCCTCTATAAGGGAACAGGAAGAACAGGACGGTTCGAGGGTCGGAATAGGCGATCTGGGCGATTGCTGAAACCCTGACCTGTTCCCGACCGGAACAGGTCAGGTCAGCCACATGCGAACTTCCATCCGACCACGACCAAAGCGAGCGCAGCGAGCGTCCCGAATATCCGATTCGCTCGGCGCTCGTGAAGCCACCATCGCCTCTGACGCCAAGCGAGCGCAGCGAGCGTTCAGGGCGTGCGATTCGACCGGTGTTCATGAGGTCGCCACCGCCCCTGACCAACCAGCGGCATGCGCGACGGCGTTCAGGACGAGCCGGGCATGACGATCGTCGAGACCGACCAGCACATCGGCCAGTGCGACCATGCACGTCGGGTCGGCCAACGACGCGGCGATCCGTAGGATGCGTCGTTCGCCGCCGGACAGTTCACCGGCCGCGTCGGCGAGCGTCGCGTCGAAGCAGGTGCATGTGTCATCGGTGGCGATCCGGATCCACGGCCCGTGGAGCAGTCGTCCGTCGACGGCGCTGATCAGCAGCTCGACGCCTGCCTCGGTCGGCAGGATGCCCGACGCCCAGGCGCGCAGGCCGACGACGGTGTCTTTCCCCGGTGTTGAGGGGATGAGATTGGAGCCTTCGAAGGCGGTCATGATGTCACCCGATCGGGCGGGCACTGAGCGTTGGCGTAGTGCTCGTCGACCCACGACTCGACATCGGACCGCCGATAGCGGATCGCCTTCGGTCCCAGACGGAACCACTTCGGGCCGGGAGACTCGTGTCCGTGTGACGCCTGGTGCCGCCACCAGCGCAGCGTGCCGGCCGCCACCCCGGTGAGTGCCTGGACCTGGACGTCTGTCAGTAGGGATCCGGTGTGTAGTGCGGGGGACTCATCCGGCGTTGCCGGGAGGTTTGACTGGCTCATGCTGATAATCCTTAGTGAGGTTGTCGATGGTATGCGTAACTCGCATAACGATAGCTCGACTCAGCGATGGACACAACCGTCTGACGCATACTATGTTTGTGCGCATGGCGAATACTGAGGGTGAGTCAAGCCCTGGACATGAGCAAGCGCTGGAGGAGGCCGCAATCGACTTCGGTCGGCGGGTCAAGAAACTCCGAAGAGCGGCCGGCCTGACACAGCGACAGCTGGCCGACCGGCTCAGTCAGTGGGGGAGGAGCTACCACCAGACGACTATCGCCAAGCTCGAGGCGGGCAGTAGACCGACAACATTGGATGAATTGACCCCGCTCGCAGTGGCCTTGGGGGTCTCACAGCGCGAGTTCTTCGATGACCCGTCCCCGGCCGACCGCGCCGAGCACAAGGTTAGGGAGGCCGAGCAGGAGGTGTTGAAGCTCCGAACTGACTTGGAACTGACGCACTCGCGCTTCGTGCAGTTGCATCGAGAACTGCGCAATGCGGTCAATCTCTACTCGAGCCGGGTATCGGTATTACGCGAATACGATCCGGAGGGTGCCGCCGAAAGGCGTCGCGCCATCGAAGAGCATGAAATGCTCCTGGATGAACTTGATGCCGAAGCCGCGGTTGAACGACGTGAGACAGAGAAAGACTTGGCCGATACCTGGCGGCAGGATCAGCTCTGATGGCCAGCAAGAGCATCAAGAAGGAGACGATCCGCTGGAAGGACAAGGCCGGCGACGCCCGCGAAGCGGAACGGTGGGTGGCCCGCTACCGCGATGAGGCGGGCCGACAGCACAAGAAGAACTTTGGCCGCCGGGTCGATGCCCAGCGTTGGCTGGACGAGACCACGGCTGCCATCGTGACCGGCAGATACGTCGACCCGAGCGCTGGCAAGATCACCTTCGCCGCGTTCTACCGCGAGTGGAGCCGCAACCAGATCTGGCTGTCCAACTCGAGGGAGAATGCCGACCTGGCGGTCAGGTGCTGCACCTTCGAGGACCTTCCGCTGCGGAAGATCCGCAAGAGCCACGTCGAGGCGTGGGTGAAGCACATGTCCAGCACCCTTGCGCCGACCACCATCGAGACGCGCTTCGTGATCGTGAGATCCGTTCTGCGTGCGGCGGTGGCCGACAAGGTGATCGCAGAGGACTCAGCCCACGGAGTCGTGCTGCCCCGGAAGCAGAAGGCCGAGGCGGCAATGGTGATCCCGACACCGCAAGAGGTGGGTCTGCTGATCGCCAACGCCGACCAGACGAAACGGACGTCCACGCGAGTCGGATTCCGTGCGTACGTTGCGCTCTGTGCCTTCGCCGGCCTGCGCAGAGCAGAGGCTTTGGGGGTCCAGGTCAACGACATCGATTTTCTCCGCCGCCAGCTGCGCGTCAGCCGACAGGTCCAGCGCGCCAAGCCGGCTGACATAGCCGCTGGCATGGGCATTGTGGAGGCGACGGGCTCGACGAAGGTCATGGTCCGGCCGCCGAAGTACGGTTCTGAGCGGACGGTCTACCTCCCCGATGAGTTGATCCAGATCCTCGCCGAGCACATCAAGAGGTTCACTCCCGATGGTGAGCCGACCCGCTGGCTGTTCGCCGACAATCAGGGTAAGCCATGGCACGACAACTCGGTGACCTGGCGGTGGCGTGGCGTACGCACCGCGACGGCGCTGGGCACTCGGTTGCACGACCTGCGCCACTTCTACGCCTCCGGGCTGATCGCCGCCGGCTGCGACGTCGTCACCGTCCAGCGCGCCCTGGGACATGGCTCCGCCACCACGACGCTGGATACGTACAGTCACCTCTGGCCGACCGCCGAGGATCGGACGCGTGACGCGGCCTCCGGTATGGCGCGACAGGCATTAGCGGAAGGTGCCACAGGGCGCATGCCGGGCGCAAAAGGAACGAATGGCGTCCACGGTATTCAACAAGACAAACATGCCTGAAGTGCATAACCGCTGGTGGAGCAACAGGCTCGGACGCAACAAACTATGCCAACTGCGCATATGCGGGATGCAGTACTTCCCCTGGTATTTCTAGCGACGAGCGGTTAGGGCAATCATCCTGGCGTGAGGCATCGAAGGGCCACTTCGACGGTTCATGCAGAGTGCTAGAATGGAATTTTAAGATGTCATTGAAAGGGTCTCTTAAAACGTGATTGAGATCACTAACACATGATCTTAATCACAGTGAGATCGGTCACAACGCAATCCTGGACGCTTCTAAAATAAGAATGTGAGCGTCCGTAGAGTTATAAGGCATCGTTTCGGACGAGACTTGATCCCCAATATCAAGCGCCCTGTCACGAGGCAGACAACCCCTGCGCGACTGTGGCTGATGACGGCAATGGGCGTCATCCTCGGCCTGGTGGGCGGCTTTGCCGCTGTGTTGTTGTTCAAGATGATCGGTTTGATCACCCACCTGACGCTGCTGCACGATGTCGGGACGGACCTGCCGAGCCTTCGCGGGTACCACCCGGGGCCGTTGCTGCTCCTGGTGACGATCGGTGGTGCCGTCCTGGTCTCATTGATGGCGGCCTGGTCTCCAGTGATCCGCGGCCACGGCATACCCGAGTCGCTTGAGGCGATCTTGACTCGGGACAGTCGTATTCGCCCGCGAGCGGCTGTCGCGAAGCCGTTGTCCGCGGCGATCTGCATCGGCACCGGAGGACCCTTCGGTGCGGAGGGACCGATCATCGTGACCGGCGGCTCGGTGGGCTCACTACTCGGCCAGGCGCTGTCGGTCTCGCCGACGGAGCGGAAGATCCTGCTTGCGACAGGGGCCGCGGCCGGTATGTCCGCAACGTTCAACGCCCCGCTAGCGGCAATCGTCTTGGCGATCGAGCTGTTGTTGTTCGAGCGCAGCATGCGCACGATTATTCCGGTGGCAACAGCGGCCGCGGTCGCCGCCGCTATTCGCGTCATGCTGATGGGAGCGGTCCCGCTTTTTGCGGTGCAACGGCATCTGTCGGTAAGCCCTTTGCACCTACCTCTTTTCATTGTCGTCGGCGCTCTTGCCGGATTGCTCGCGGTCGTTATGGACAAGGGTCTCTTTGCCGCGGAGGCAGGATTTCGTGCGCTACCGGTCCGCCAGTTTTGGTGGCCGATCATCGGGGCCGCGGCCTACGGCATCATTGGGCTATTTGTGCCTCGAACACTGTCGATGGGCTACTCGGCGATCACGGACACGCTCAATGGCCATTTCGCCATAGGAATGCTCGGAACGCTGTTCATCGCAAAGCTCATCTCCTGGTGGTTCGCTCTTGGCTCCCAGACCTCTGGCGGCACGCTCGCACCGATGTTCCTGGTCGGCGCGACCATGGGCGCCTGCGTCGGTATGGGCCTTACCGCCGTGTTTCCCTCGATGCATCTGGTGCCCGCCGCGTTCGCACTCGTGGCCATGGGTGCGGCATTCGGGGCCGCCGCGAAGGCCCCGTTCACGGCGATCATCTTCTGCACCGAGGTCACCGGCGAGTACTCCATGATCGTTCCGCTCATCATCGGAGTGGTCACCGCTGAACTTGTTGCGGGGCCGTTCTTCGAGGATCGCGCGATGACCGAGAAGCTGTTCCACCGCGGCATGCGTGTCGACTTCGACATGTGGACCGGGATCCTGCACCAGCGGGTCGTGCGGCAGGCGATGCGTCCGGCTACCTGCCTGGATGCGCACGAGACCGTGGCGCGCGCAATGCAGCTGATGGCGGCCGAAGGTACTCCTGGGGTTGCCGTCACCGAGGCAGCGGGCAAGTACCTGGGTGTGGTGTTCGCCGACGACCTGGCACGGCGGGCGTCCGCACAGGACAGCGACAGGATTCCGATCGGCGTGATGATCGATCACGGAGTCAGGCCCCTGCTGCCGCGTGAGTTCCTGGACGCCGCACAGCTGCACCTGATCGAGGCGCGGGCCACCGTGCTGCCGGTCGTCAAGGACGGCCGAGTGCTCGGACAGCTGAGCCGGGCGGACATCGACTCGGAGCACGTCAAGCAGCGTCGACTCGAAACCATTCAGCCCGGCGCACTGCGCCTGGCGGGCAACCGGCGCCGCTCGCGGCAGGTAGGTGCCGTTGCCACCCGCGTCGCTCTCGACGAACCGAGCCCGGTCGGCCACCGTGTGACGCCGAGCACGATGGTCGCCGCGGTGGCACATGAGCCCGAGCCCATCGTCGAGAAGCACCGGACTGCAACGCCACCCGTTGCCCTGGGCCGGGTCGATCGGCTCTGTGAGCGGTATGCCGATGCGGCCGCGCGGTTGCGCGGCGTGTCCCTGACCTCCCGCCTCACCGGCGCGCACGCCATGGCAGCTGTTGCAGACGACTGGCTCGATCTCGGCGACCGCGGCAAGTCCCAGGAGTGCATCGACGCGCTGTGCGCCTACCTGCGCCGGCAACCGGGCATCGACATCGACATCGACATCGACGGAGGCCGTGCCGCAGACACCCGCGTGCGGGAGACCATCACCCGCATCATCACGGCCCACCTGCAACCGACGGAGAGTCCCGGCTGGATGGGCATGGACCTCGACTTCACCGGGGCACGTTTCACCGGCACGCACACCTTCGACGGTGCGGTGTTCGCCGGCGGCCGGGTCAGCTTCGAGGACACGGAGTTTGCCGCAGGTGAGGTCTCGTTCGTAGGCATGATCATCACCGGCGGTGAAGTCTCCTTCCTCGGTGCGGAGTTCTCCGGTTGCCAGGTCAGCTTCAACTTCGCCGAGTTCGCCGGAGGTGAGGTCTCGTTCGACGGAGCGGGATTCACGGGAAGTTCGGTGACCTTCAACTTCGCCGAGTTCTCAGGCGGCACAGTCAGCTTTGTCGGTGGTGCTCGGGTCGCTGCGCGAGAGCTCTCCTTCCTCAGCCCCACCGAGTTCGTCGATGGTGAGGTGTCTTTCGAAGACGCGGTGTTCTCGGGTGGTGAGGTCTGCTTCGACACCGCGGCGTTCTCCGGTGGTCAGGTTTCGTTCCAGAATGCGAAGTTCCCCGGCACCGGCGAGGTCACCTTCCGAAGCGCAGCCTTTGACGTCGCGGTGTCCGGGCCGTGGCCCGACACCACTCCGCCGTGGACTTGGCCGCCGACGTCGGAGCGCGTCCCCAGCCCCGAAAAACGCTGATCGGCTACGGTCATCTGATTGCCAGAGCGGGTGCACAGCGAGGACGCGTCGCCGGAATGGTGGTTTATCCTGCCTTCCGGTCAGCGACGCACCAGCACCAGGTGTCGGTCGACGTGGGTGTGCAGGTCCAGCCGTGGTCTGATGCCGGACTGATGGGCGGCGATCAGGGCACTGACGATCGTGGCGATCAGGCAGATCCCGCCACAGATCATCATTGCTGCGGGTGCGCCGAACCTGTCGGCGAGCCACCCGGACACCGGGCCGCCCACCGGGGTGCCACCCATGAATACCATCATGTACAAGCTCATCACCCTGCCGCGCACCTTCGGGTCGCTGGCGAGCTGCACCGAGGCGTTCGCGGTGGTGCTGAAGGACGTGGACGCAAGACCGCACACCGCGAGGAGGGCCATGAACGCCAGCAGCCACGGGGTCACGCTCAGCACGATCATCAGCCCCGAGAAGGCGGCCGCGACCGCAAACAGGAATCCGAGCCGCGCGCTCGATCGTCGCGCGGCCAGCGCTGCACCCAACAGAGAACCGATCGCCAGGGCGGTGTTGAGCAGTCCGTAAACGCTGGCGCTCGTGTGGAAGGTGTCTTTGGCGTAGGCGGACAAGAACACCGAGAAGTTGTATCCGAACGTGCCGATGAAGAAGACCATCACGATGATCCACAGGATCTGTGGCCTGGCTGCGACGTACCGAAAACCCTCGCGGAGCTGGCCGCGCTCCCGGCTGGCCAGGGGAAGGTGGTGCAGGAGGTCCTTTCGCATGGCCAGCAGTGCGACGATGGTGGCCGCGTAGGACGCCGCATTGATCGCGAAGGCGATGCCGGATCCGGTCGCGGCGATCAGCAGGCCGGCGACCGCCGGCCCTACCAGACGTGCGAGCTGGAAGGTGGCGGTGTTCAGACTGACCGCATTGCGGACCAGCCGTGGGGACACCATCTCGTTGACGAATACCTGCCGAGTGGGATTGTCGACCACGGTGACCAGGCCGAGCGCGAACGCGACGGCATCCACGTGCCAGACCGTGACTGCCCCGGTCAGAGTCAGCACAGCGAGCACGGTCGCAAGTGCCCCCATGATGGCCTGGGTGACCACCAGGATGGTCCGCTTGGGGAACCTGTCGATGGCCAGTCCGCCAAGGACACCGAACAGCAGTACCGGCAGGAACTGGAGCGCGGTGGTGATGCCGACCGCGAACGGCGAGTTGGTCAGCTGCAGCACCAGCCAGTCCTGCGCGATGCGCTGCATCCAGGTGCCGGTGTTGGAGATCACCTGACCGGTGAAGTAAAGGCGGTAGTTGTACTCCTTCAGCGCGGCAAACATCGGCACGGACTTGCTGTGCGCAGTAGCGGTTTTGCGCTCGGTGTGCTCAATCGTGACACTCGGGATCTCTACGTCCTCAGCACTTGTCGGTGGGGTGTTCGAGGTTGCCGTGGTGTCCGTCAGTGCGTCTGTGACCTGGTCGCCGTCATCGGTCATGCCAGTTCGGCCAGTCGCCGCAGGGCGGGCGCCGCGGCCGTGATTGCGGCCCGGTCCGTGGAGTTCAACTGGTCGAACTGGCATGCCAGCCACTCGGTACGAAGCGCCCGGATCTCCTCTGCCAGCTCATCGCCCGCGGCCGTACGCGAGACCAACAGTTGCCGACGATCATCGAGATCGCGATGCCTGCGCACCAGACCACGGGCTGCGAGTCGATCCAGGATGTGGGTCATCGACGGGGGTTGGACGTGCTCACAGCGTGCAAGGGTGGCCGGTGTGACCGGCCCCATTCTGCCGACGCGGCCGAGAACCGAGGCCTCTGAGGGGGACAGGGTGCCCTCGGCCTGTTGATGACGCATCCGCCGGGCCAGGATCAGCACTGCGGCCCGCAACTCTCCAACTGTTCCGTCGGCGATGCCGTCCAGGAGCGGTGTAGAACCATCCATGTAGTTAGTTTATCTTATTAGTTTTCCTCCATAAACCCTGGCAGTGCCCTGCGGAGTGTGCAGGGGATGGCGCGCCGAGTGCCCGAATGGAGGGGGCGAAGGCCTACTGAGCCGCAGAGTCCTCGGGCGCTGCGGGATGCAGCCGTGCGTGGCGCTCTGCCGCGCGCCGACCCAGCTCCACCGTCGCGTATGAGGCGGCAACCCCCAGTGCGGTCGCGCCGAGAGCGACGGCCGAGCCCCTCTTCTCGATGCCGAGCGCGTGGTCAAGAGAGAGCTTGCCCGGGCCGGACTCGACCAGCGTGGCCAGCGCGGCGATGATCGTGATGTTGTACTCGTACCCGCCGCCCGAACTCCACACCCCATTGGGTGCGTGCACCTTGCGGATTGCGGTGGTCATCACGCCGATGAGGCTCGACGCGGCGAGGGGCGTGGCCAGCCCCGTGGCAAGCAGGGCACCGCCAACTGTCTCGGTTGCTCCGGCCGCCAGGGCATTTCGGCGCGTCGGGTACATCTGCAGGGCATCCATCATCTTCTCGGTGCCCTCCAGGCCTGGACCGCCGAACCAGCCCATGAGCTTCTGCGTGCCGTGGCCGATGAAGAGGCCACCAACGACCGTGCGTGCTGCCAGACGAGCAAATTGCATGAGGCATCTCCCCTTCGGGGTGATCTCGAGTGATGAAGTTGAATGTGCAACTACTCTACGCCGTGTGATCGGGCGTCATTCGACTGGCTGACCAGCGTGTGCGGCTCTACCGGGGCGGCGTAGCGTCAAAGGGTCGAACGATCAAGCGCAAGGAGAGCAGATGCCTACCACTCAGAGAATGTCCATCCCCGACGTCGATGCAGACGCATACAAGGCCGTGCTCGGGCTGGAGAAGTACGTCCACTCCGGAAGTCTCGACGAGCAGCTGCTGTCGATCGTGAAGACCCGCGCTTCCCAGATCAACCACTGTGCGTGGTGCCTGGACATGCACATCGAGGAGGCACGCAAGGCCGGAGTCGAGCAGCGCAAGCTCGACCTGATCGCGGCGTGGAGCGAGGCGGGTGCGCTGTTCGACGGACGCGAGCAGGCTGCCCTGGCCTTCACCGAGCAGGTCACCTTGATCAGCCAGGACGGGGTCACCGACGACGTATGGAGTGCCGTCCGGGGGGTTTTCGACGAGAAGGAGACGCTGACCCTGCTGATGGCCATTGCCGCGATCAACGTGTGGAACCGGATGAACGTGACCGCACGCACCGACCTGCCCGCGCAGCCCGCCACGGCCGGCTGACACGGCGTGCAGCGGGTCGTTGCGGTGACACCAATGATCGGGTGCGGCGGTCCTCATGACGACGTTGGATGATTTCGCCACGTTGGCGAGCCAGGAGCACGGTTTGGTGGTGGTCTCCACGGTTCGTGGGGACGGGACGGTGCAGGCCTCGCTCGTCAATGCCGGCGTGCTGAACCACCCAGTGACCACGCACCCGGTGCTGGGCTTTGCCACCTACGGACCGGTGAAGCTGGCTCATCTTCGTGCCCGCCCACAGGTTGCGGTGACGGCACGTTCCGGCTGGCAGTGGGCAACCATCGAAGGCAGGTCGCAGCTGTGCGGGCCCGACGACCCGGACCCGCGAGTTGATGACGACAGGTTACGGCTGCTGCTGCGTGAGGTGTTTGTCGCTGCCGGCGGCGAGCACGACGACTGGGCCGAGTATGACCGGGTGATGGCGCAGCAGCGCCGGTGCGTCGTGCTGGTCGCACCAGACCGCTGCTACAGCAACGCGCCGGAGTAGGCACCGCGTCGGTGCCCGCGTACCGACATCAGGAGCAGCGACGACTGCGCGATCAAACTGCCCGATTGCGCGCCGGCCTGGGAGACTGGACCATGAGCATCTGCCAGGACGAAAGTGCGGTGCAGTGCGCCTACGACGAGGTTGCCGACACGTACGCCGACCACTTCCGGGCAACCGAGCCCGAGCTGCCCATCGAACTCGCCATGATCGAGCACTTCAGCTCGCTGCTACCCGACCCGCGGCGAGTGCTCGACGCCGGATGCGGAGCCGGGCGGATGATGCCGCTGCTCGATGCCCTGGGCTGCCGGGTCGACGGGATGGACCTGTCGCCGGGAATGGTCCGTCGCGCCCAGGCCGACCACGGCCAGTTCCACTCCCAGGTTGGTTCCCTGACGGCCCTGCCGTTCCCGGATCACGCATTCGATGGCGTGTTCTCGTGGTACTCGACGATCCACAACCCCGACGACGACCTTGCACGGATCCTGCGGGAGGCACATCGGGTGCTACGTCCAGGCGGCGCCCTACTGCTCGCGTTCCAGTGTGGTGAGGGCATCAGCGACGTTTCGGAAGGTTACCGACGCCGAGGCCACGACATCACCCTCCACCGCTACAACCGCACCGCCGAGCAGATGTCGGTCAGGCTTACCCACACGGGTTTCGACGAGACCGCGCGGCTGGTTCGGCGCGCCGCGGCCCACGAGCGGAGCGACCAAGCCGTCCTCATCGCGACCTCCACGACGAACGACATCAGCCGCCACGGTCGCATCGACCCATCAGTTCTGTCGGCGCCCGCATCCCGCAGGTAGATGCTCCTCGTGCCCAGTGGCTTCGCCTTGAAGACCATGAACGGTGTGGACCGCGCCCTGTTGAAGCTGCGTTTCGGCACGGTCGATTGGTCGTTCTCCGGCATGCCCGCCTTGGAGCTGGCCACGATCGGGCGTAGGAGCGGGCTGCCTCGCTCGGTCATGCTTGCGTCCCCGCTGCAGGGTGCGTCGAAGCAGTCGAAGCAGTCGATGCGGGCGCGGGTCGCGACATCGGACGAGCGAGCCCGGATGTGCCCGCAGATCGCCGGCCGGTACAAGAACTACGCCGGTTGCCAGCGGAAGACCGAGCGAGAGATCCCCCTTGTCCTGCTTGAATCGGCATCCTGAGTGGATGCGCCGGGCCTACCAGGTGCCGCGGTGCTCGGGCACACGGGCGATGAGTGGTAGGCCAACCAGCAGCACGATCGCCGTGGCGAGGTAGAACCAGGCCTGGACGATCCCGGGGCTGCCCGAGCCCGCGAGGAGCGCGGTCGCGATCGAGACGGTGACGATCGAGCCGAGCTGCAGGCTCATGGAACGCAGGGCGGCCAGGGTTGCGGCGTGCTGCGGAGCAAGCTGCAAACCGGCATTGCGACACGGCGGGTTGATGGTTCCGCCGCCGACGCCGACCAGGAACGCTGCGCCGGCCAGCCAGGCGAAGGACGTGATGCCGCCGAGCGGCCGCGTCGCGAGGAGCACCACGCCGGCGATGATCAGCACGGAGCCCACGAGCAGCGGCGGTCGGTATCCGGTGCGCCGCAACGTGAACGCGACGATTGTCGACAGCGCCACCGCCGCAATGCCCTGGGCAATGAGGAGCAGCCCCGACCCGAGTGCGCTGATGCCGTACCGGTTGGCTGCATACAGCGGCAGCAGTACGATCACGCCCTGGGTGATCCCGCCGTAGACGACGTTGATCAGGTTGACCGGGCCGAATCCCGGGCCATGGATCAGGTGTGGCGCGATGAAGGGATGGGACGACCTGCCCAGATGGCGGAAGAACGTCGACAGCGCCGCCAGCGCCACGAGCAGCGGCGCGATGAACGGTGCTGACAGCGGCCGGGCGCCTGTCTCGCCCAGGTAGCTTGCGGCGAGCATCCCCGCAAGCAGGCCGATGCCGAGCAGGCTCATTCCGGTCGCGTCCAGGCCCCCGCGGCTGCGACCCGGCTGCGCGTGGTCTCGTGGGATGTAGCGCAGCGCGAGCACGACGACGACGAGGCCGACGGGCACGTTGACCAAGAACACCCCGCGCCAGGTCCAGTAGGTCACGAATAACCCGCCGAAGATCGGGCCGATCATGGCACCGACCGGGAAGATGCTGCCGAACAGGCCAACCGCGCGGTCTCGGGCATCGCCGAAGTGGTCCACGATGATGCCGGTGGCCGACGGCGTGAAGCCGGCCCCGGCGCCGGCCTGGACGGCACGTAACGCGATCAGGACATAGATGTTGGTGGCGGCGCCGCAGCACAGCGAGGCGATAGTGAAGGTTGCGACCGAGGCCAGAAAGACCCTGCGGCGGCCAAGTCGTTCGCTTAGCTTGCCCGTCACCGGCAGCATCAGGATGAAGCCGAACGAATAGGCGGTGAGTGTCCACCCGGCCCAGTTGATCGACGTGCCGAGCCCGTGCTGCAGGGAGCGCAGCGCGGTCGCGACGATGGTCGAGTCGACGGACATCATCATCAGCGCCAGCGCGATGGTCGTGAAGATCAGGCCACGACGAACCGGCCGGTTGTCCCTGGCCGCCACTCCGAGTGCACCCGTGTCGCCGGTGTCGTGCTCGACCCTCATCGTGGGGTGGGATACAGCGGTGCCACGGCCTGCGGTGCCCATATCCCATGCATAACCTATTTATTATCTCTCACCGGTTCTTTACCCTTCCACTGGGGTTTCATCCAGTGGTGACGTTGCGCAGTGGCTTCGCGCCTTCGGGAAGTGGGACGGACATGGGCCATAACTGATGATGATGGGATAAAGGGTTAGCATGGAAGGTATGCGACGGCCCCTTACCGGTGAACCTCTCGCCGTCGACCTGATCAACACCCGCTGGCGACATCACGGTGCTGACCTCGACCTGCTCGAGACGCTCGACGGGCTCGGGCAGTGGCTCGAGGAGTCCGGTCAAGACCTCGGGCCGGTGCGTGAGCCGGTCCGGGCTGCCCTGACCCAGGCGCGGGATGCGCTGTGCGGCGCCGTCGAGGGACGGCCTGGGGCCGAGGAGGCGATCAACGCGGTCCTCGCCCGCGGCCTGGCCGTGCGATACCTGGACAAGGGGCGCACCATGGAGCGGGTGCTGTTCACCGACGATGACTGGCAGCCTGCCTGGCGCGCGGTGGTCAGCTATCTGGACCTCACGGCGCTCGCCGCCGACGGCATTCGACGGTGCGGCGAACCGGACTGTGTCCTCTACTTCTTCGACCCATCCGGCCGCCGGCGGTGGTGCTCGATGTCCGGCTGTGGCAACCGCGCGAAGGGGCGCCGTTTCCGCACCCGCCACGTGCCGGCAGCGAGCGACCGGTAGGCAGTGCAGTCCCGCCGGGTGCTGGCCGTTTTGACGGCGGCGGGGTTCCTGGTCTTCGCCCAGGCCTTCATGGTCGCACCGCTGCTGCCGCGCCTTGCGCAGCAACTCGGCACGAGTGTCGGCATGATCGGCCTGTCGGTGCCCGCCTATCTCGTCCCCTACGGAGTGATGACGCTGTTCTGGGGCCCGTTGGCGGACCGGTTCGGTCGGCGCCCTGTGATCCTGGTCGCGCTGGCGCTGTTCAGCGTCCTCTCCGCGGCCACGATGGCACTTCCCACGGTGGGTTGGTTCATCGGCGCTCGTGTCGCGACGGGCCTGGGCGCGAGTGGGATCGTGCCGGTCAGCCTGATGCTCATCGGCGACGTGATCCCCTACGAGCAGCGGGGCCATGCGATCGGCTGGCTGTTCGGGGGCATGGCGGGTGGGATGGCGGTCGGATCGACGGCCGGGGCACTGGTCGAACCGTCGATCGGCTGGCAGGGGCTCTTCCTGGTCGTCGCGGGAGTCGGCGCCGTCGTGCTGGCTGCCGCCGTCCGCAGCATCCCTCGGCGCCCCCGCCCGATGTCGCCACCGTCGGCACGGGCGGCCGTGCGCGGCTACGTGCAGCTACTGCAGGACCCGCGTGGCCGGCGCACCTACGAGTACGTCGGGTTCAACGCGGTGCTGCAGTCGGGCATCTACACCTGGCTCGGGCTCTACCTCCACCAGCGATTCGGCCTGGGGCCGGTCGGGATCGGGCTGGGCCTGCTCGGGTACGGGATCCCCGGCTTCGCTCTCGGTCCGTTGATCGGCCGACTGGCCGACCGGCACGGGCGGGCCAGGCTGATTCCGGCGGGCCTGGCGCTCGCTACCCTCGCCTCGGCCGGGCTGGCGGCGCCGGCACCGCTGATCCTGGTGGCCATACTCGTCGCGCTGCTGTCGATGGGATACGACCTGACCCAGCCGCTGCTCGCGGGCATTGTCACCGACCTTCCCGGCCACCGAGGGCAGTCGGTGGCCCTCATGGCCGTCGTGCTGTTCTGCGGGTTCGGAGCAGGCAGCCTGGTGTTCCAGGCAGTGCTGTCGTTCGGTTTCGTTGTTGCCCTGGCTGTATTCGGTGCGGCTGCGGGTGTCGCTGCCCTCGTCGCGGTTCCGGTGTTCTCGGCCGAGCGGTCGGGGCGGCTCGACGCCGACGGCCCCCAGGTGGATGTCACCTGATCCGTCCTCCGGCAGATCTCAGGGGCCGTCGCCGAGCGCCTTGCGCAGGAGCACGGCGAGGTCGGCCCGTTCGTCGGCCGACAACTTTGCGAAGAACTGGTCGCTCTGCTCGGCCCTGCCCTGCTCGATCTGCGCTCGCAGTGCGCTGCCCTCATCGGTCAGCCGGAGGACGATCGCGCGGCGGTCGTCCGGATTGGGCGCCCGAGCCACCAGCCCGCGCTGCTCGAGCGCATCGACGACCTCGGTGGCCGAGCGGGGCGCGATTCGCAGGTGCTCGGCGAGATCGGACAACCGCAGTCGTCCCTCGGTGCAGTGGCGGGCGATCACGCCGAGGGCGCGCGCCTGGTGCGGGGAGAGGCCAAACGGTTCGAGCGCCACGGAGCTCAGTCGCCGCAACGTGCGCGCGGCGTGGATCGTCAGCTGCGTGAGGCTGGCGTCGTCGTCGATCTGTCTCACCCGGTCAGCATACCGGGGAATTGACTGGTAACAACATAGTGAGGTAACCTCACCAACGTCGAATCAAGAATTGAGGTGACCTGAATGACGGTCACGACACGACCCGTGGGCCGCGGCGGCCCACCACCTGGCACCCGCGCGAGCCTGCGCAAGAAGCCCGAAGATCTCGACCAGCTGGCGGAGCATCCGGTCAGCATGCGCCGCGTCGCAGGGCTGTTCACGCCACATCGCCAGTCGATGGGCGTCGTGGTCGCCCTGATCGTGGTGACGTCGCTGATCGGCCTGGCGAACCCCTTCCTGATCAGACGATTGATCGACGAGGGGATCCCGCAGCACAACGTACGACTTGTGGTGCTGCTCGTCGGCGGCATGCTCGCGATTACGATTGTCAGCCAGATCCTCGGCGTGATCCAGACCTGGCTGTCGACCAAGGTCGGCCAGAGCGTCATGCACCGACTGCGCACCCAGGTCTTCGGTCACCTACAGCGGATGCCGCTCGGCTTCTTCACCCGCACCCGCGGCGGCGAGCTGCAGTCGCGACTGACCAACGACATCAACGGAATGCAGTCGGTCGTCACCGACTCGGCCACCTCCATCGCCACAAACGTGACGACCTCGGTCGGCACCGCTGCCGCGATGGCGCTCCTGTCCTGGCGGCTGTCCCTTCTCAGCCTGCTGATCCTGCCTCCGGCCATCTACCTGACCCGCAGGGTCGCTCGTCTGCGCCGCACGATCCAGACTCACGCCCAGCGCGCCCTCGCCGACATGCAGACCCAGATCGAGGAGTCGCTGTCGATCAGCGGCGTGCTGCTGAGCAAGACGGTCGGCTCCGGTCCTCAGCTGTCCGAGCGGTTCACCCAGACCTCGCGCGAGCTGACCGATCTCGAGGTGGCCTCGCAGATGGCCGGCCGCTGGCGGATGGGCACGCTGGCCATCGTGTTCGCCGCGATCCCGGCGCTGATCTACCTGGCGGCCGGCCTCCCCGCGACCGGGGACGGTATGACGATCGGCACACTTGTCGCCTTCACCGCGTTGCAGTCGGCGCTGTTCCGCCCGGTCATCGGCGTGCTGAACGTCGGTGCCCAGATCGTCACGTCGATGGCGCTGTTCAGTCGCATCTTCGAATACCTGGACCTCCCGGTCACCATCGACAACCCGACGGATCCCGTCGCGGTGGACGTGGCTTCGGCCGCGGGCGAGGTGCGCCTGGACAAACTGTCGTTCAGCTACCCCGGCGCGGACCGGCCGGCAATCGCCGACCTCGATCTCGTCCTTCCTGCCGGGCAGCGGGTTGCTCTGGTCGGAGCGACCGGCTCCGGCAAGTCGACCCTCGCCGGGATGGTGTCGCGGCTGCAGGACCCCGACCACGGCGCCGTACGCATCGACGGTGTCGATCTGCGGGACATGCGGCTCTCCGACGTCGCGGCCCTGGTTGGCGTCGTCTCACAGGAGACCTACCTGTTGCATACGACCATCTTGGAAAACCTGCGTTACGCCCGCCCGGACGCGACCGACGACCAGGTGGTTGCGGCGGCCCGGGCCGCCCAGGTGCACGACCTCATCGTCGGCCTGCCGGACGGCTACGAGACCGTCGTCGGCGCACGAGGCTACCGCTTCTCGGGAGGCGAGAAGCAGCGAATCGCGTTGGCTCGCACGATCCTTCGAGACCCGCGTGTCCTGGTGCTCGACGAGGCGACCAGCGCGCTGGACAACCGCACGGAACGCGCCGTGCAGGCCGCCCTGGACGAGGTCAGCGCCGGTCGCACCACCCTGACCATCGCCCACCGGTTGTCGACGGTCCGCGACGCCGACCTCGTCGTGGTGCTGGCCGACGGCAAGATCGTGGAGCGCGGGACCCATGAGCAGTTGATGCAGATCGGCGGTGCGTATGCCGACCTGGTAGCCGCGCAGGGTCAGGACGCCCGTGCGGCGGTGTCGGTGTCGGGGTGAAGCGACCGGCAGGGGAGCCCATAGCAGGTTCCAGACCAGCTTCCATAGGATCGTTGACATGCCGACCGAGATGTCCGGATTTCCAACCGACGAGAGCACCCGCATCACCCTCGACAACTGGCAGGAACCGTCGAGCGTCCGGTGGGCATTTCGTCATATGCGCGAGCTCATGGGCAGCCATCGCATCCTCGCCGGCCCAACCGTGCGCCCGCTTCCGGAGGGTCCTCCGGTCGAGCTGACCTCGGTGACAGTGCCGCGCCTGACCAAGGGCGTCCAGACCGTGCAGGACGTCGTCGACACGACGCACACCGACGCCCTCGTGATCCTTCACGACGGCGCGGTCGTCGCCGAGCAGTACGCCGACGGCCAGGACACCGACACCGTCCACCTGATGATGTCCTGCTCGAAGTCGATCGTCGGCTGCATCGCGGGCATTCTGTCCGACCGGGGCCTGATGGACCCGCAGGCTCCCGTCGTCGATCTGGTCCCTGAGGTTGCCGGATCCGGCTACGGCGGCGCGACGATCCGCGATCTGCTCGACATGCGCACCGGTGTCGCGTTCTCGGAGGCGTATACGGATCCCGACGCCCAAGTCCGAGTCATGGAACGCTCCATGGGCTGGCGCTCGCCCGGCGAAGGCGACCCCGTCGGCGCCTACTCCTACCTTGCAAGCCTTGGTCGAGAGAGTGACCACGGTGGTGCCTTCACCTATCGTTCTGCGGACAGCGACATGCTCGGGTGGGTCTGCGAGCGGGCGGCCGGCGTGCGGATGGCCGACCTCATCTCCGATCTGATCTGGCGCCGCATCGGCGCCGAACGGGACGCGGAGATCACCTGCGACACCGTTGGCACGGCGGTCCACGACGGTGGGGTCTCGGCCACGGCCCGTGACATGGCTCGGTTCGGGCAGATGCTCCTCGACAACGGGTTCGTCGACGGCTCACAGGTCGTCCCCGCGAGCTGGCTGCACGACGCATACAACCGCCCTGCTGATGTGCGAGAGGCATTCACGGCGTCGGACAACGAGGTGGTCCTGCCCGGGGGTTGGTATCGCAACCAGTTCTGGTTCGTTCCCGGTGGTGAAGCAGTTGCGTTGGTGTGCCTAGGGATCCACGGCCAGATGGTCTTCGTGCACCCGTCGACTCGCGTCGTCGTGGTCAAGCAGTCGTCCTGGCCGGCGGCCCAGGACGTGGACCATCTCGTCGACACCCTCCGCGCGTTCCGGCTGCTCGCCCTTGCCCTCGCCGGCCGCTGACTCGCCCCGGTCTCGGCGGGTCTACTTCACGTAGGCAATCGGCATGACGGCCGGCGCATCGCTGATCGGCTCAGTGACGTACCTCGACCGGATCGCCTCGATGAAGGTGCGGCACTTGGCCGTCAGCCCCTCGGCGCTCTGCATCCGCCCCTTGGTCACCAGGATGCCGAGGTCCGCGCCCTTGAAGCGGTAGTCGCCGGCGGCATACACTCGCAGGAAGAAGGCCTCGTCCTCCGTCGTGATGTCGTGCCAGTCGGCGCTCACCGACTGAAAGGCGAACGATCCGTCGTCGTCGAGGTGCCAGGTGCCCGTCTGGGGCGCGGCGTGGATGAGCTCGATGCCGTCGCCCGGCTCCTTCATGATGAGTTGCGACCACACGTCGACCGCGGCGAGGTCGTGCCACCGGGTGTTGATCTCCTCGACGTCGACGACGTAGTCGACGTCCATGAACTCCAGAAGGTGGAAGAGGAAGAGCGGCACGTCGGCATACGCACCGGCGGTGACGTTGGTCATCGAGGAGGCGCCGGAGATGCGCGGGTTCAGCTCGCCGAGGTAGACCTCGTCCGTGGCGAGGTCCACGAGCACGTCGATCTCGAGGAAGCCCTTGTAGCCCTCCTGCGCCAGCCGGTCGCCGAGCCTGCGGACGTGCTCGATGGCGTGCGACCGCTGTTCCGGTGTGAGGGCCTCGGGGAACAGGTCGTTTCCACACCAACCGCCCTTGTATGGCGTCAGCTCGGGGTACCCCGTGAGGTCGACCATGAACGGTCCGACGATCGTGCCGTGACGCGTGATGCAGGCTTCGACGGCGACGGCCTTGTTGTCGATGCGCTTCATCACCTTGAGCTCCTGGCCGACCATGTCCGCCGCACTCTTGTCCCAGTCCTGCTGCGAGGCAACGAAGAACGTTGTCTTGCCGGAGTCGCCGTAGGGGGTCTGGACGACGAGGTCGGTGCCGAGCTCGTGCTCGATGGCGAGGGCGGACAGGCTCTCCCAGGAGTCGGCTCGGCCCAGGAAGTTGGGCACCGAGGGAGCGCCGGCCTCGTTGCCGAGCTGAGTCGTGACGATCTTGGAGTCGAGGCGGCGGCGCAGCTCGTCCGGCGGCAGGATGAGGTCGTATCCGAGCTCCCGGCACAGCTCCTCCGCCTCCTCGTCGAAGAAGACCATGGCGATCATCGGGCGTCCACCTCGGCTCTTGAGGTACGCCTGCACCTCCGGATCGCGCAGGAGGTAGTTGTTGATCTGCTCACTGGACTCGAACTCGACATACGGCTTGTTCTTCGGGGTGAAGACCCGCGGGTGGCCGCCGTCCCACGAGTCGTAGTACGTCACGTAGCGGAAGTTGCGCACCCATCGATCGATGCCGAGCAGATTGAAGGCCGTCGGGCCGAAGAAATAGATCGGCTGCTCATTGGTCCGGAAGAACGTGCGGATCTCGGGTATGCCGTTGAGCTGTCTCTTGAAACTCATGCCGCGTCCTCGGGTCGATGGGTGGGTTGGCGATCGGTTGAGGTCAGCTGGCGGCAGTGCTCCAGGTGTGCGTCGTCGAGGCGTTTCGTCGGATCCCGGCGGCCACGCCCGGCAGGCCCCGGCCGGGTCGGGCGCTGAGGTGGGGACGACGGGCGGTGAGCGAGCCGCCGATGGTGTCGCACACGCGGAGGGTGTCCTGGGTGCGGCTCAGGTCGACCGCCTGCGGCCAGTGCGAGAGCTTCACACAGACGGTGCGGGTCCGCCGGCTCACGTGGACCAGCTGCCCATGGATGCCGATGCACAGCAGGACGTCGCCGTGGGCGCCTGGTCGAAACCACATCTGGTTCCGGTACCAGCCGCCCGGATACGCCAGTTCGCCGGGGGAGTCGATGAAGGCGGACCGGATGTCGGAGTCCACGCCCCAGGAGTCGCGTAACCACCGCGCAGGGATGACGGTCCGGTGGCCCGTGTCCGCACCGTCCGCGACGTCGGGCACCGTGCCGCCGTCGAGGAGCATCTGCCCGAACCGCGCGAGATCCCGAGCCCGGGCCGCGAGCCCACCGTCGTGAATCGCGGATCCCTGGCCGTCGCAGGAGATGTAGGCGTCGGCCTCTGCCCCGATCGGCTGCCACACGAGGTCCGACATGAGCGACGCCATCGGACTGGCGGTCGCGGCTTCGCAGACCCACCCCAGGACGTCGGTATCGCTGGACCGGTACCGGAAGGACCCTCCGTGCGGCCGCTCCTGCGGCAGGGTTCGCAGGTAGGCGTGCAGGCCATCGTCGACGACCCGTCGCTCCATCTCGTTGAGGTCTGACGACGGGTCCGAGTAGGCCTCGACGAAGCGGACCCCACTACGCATGTCGAGCAGGTTGCGCAGCGTCGCGTCACCGTAACCGGTGCCGGCCAGCTCGGGTACGTACGCGCAGACCGGCGCGGTGGGGTCGAGGACGCCGCGCTCGGCGAGCACGGCGACGACGCAACCGACGACCGACTTCGTGACCGAGAGCACGGCATGGCGTTCGGTCTGCGCGCCGTCGTGCGCATACTCCTCGTGGACGATGGCGCCGTCCTGGAGGACGACGAACGCGTCGGTGTCCGTCGCCTCGAGCACCGTGCGCACGGTCGTCTCCGAACCGTCCTGACGGGTGACCGGGAGCGTGTCGACCGACGGCTCGCGAGCGGCCGTCGGCAGCGCGCGCACCGGCCCAGTTCCCCTGCTGACAGTTGCCGTGGGCGCCAGCTCGTCGAGGTGCCAGACCGCCCACGCCCCGTGCGGTGCGTCGAGCCAGTTGTCGCCGTTGGACCCCGAGATCCGCTGGGCTGGGGGCAGTGACGACATGACGCGAATTCTAGGCGATCGTCGCGCCAGCGTCATCGGATCAGGAGCGCGGGACCGGTGAGTGGCTGTTGCCGCATGGCGGACGTCTACCGATCTGCTTTGGTCAGGTTTGCGGGTCGATGATCAACGATCCATCCGGTGCCGCAGGCCGCAATCGAGTTCGAGGCAGACGACGTCGAGTCTGCGGCGCCGACGGCGCTGCTTGGTGTCGCTGCCGACGGTTCCTGTGCAGCCGTTGCAGCTCGTTGTCGAAGATGGCCGCTCTCACTGTGAACCTCGAGCGTGAAGAGGCACCCGCTGGGATCACCGAACCGAGACACCGGCGTACAAATTCGATGACTCAGGGTTCGTTAAGCAGCCGCGCGACCCGTTGTGCCTGCGCTTTCGAGGTGGTGGTGATCTGGAAGTGTGGCGTGGTGATCGGCTCCTCGACGATGGGGGCCGAGAGCACGGTCCCGTGGTTGACCATCGCCAGCTGCTTCCCAACCGTGGCTCTGGTGGCGCGCGTGAACGTCGCCGCCTGCTGCTTGGTGAGGTCGGCGTGGACCTGCCACTGCCCGTTGCTCTCGCCGGCTGTTGCCTTCATCGGCGAGTGGAACGTGCCGGCGAGACTGATCAGCCGGAGACAGCCCTTGTCGTAACGCAGCACCGCGCCGAGCGTTGCGTGGCTGGCTGGGTGTGCCGGGCACGGTGCGTCCTTGGCCTGCCACAGCGTGGTCGGATGTTTCGACGCCGAGGCGGCAGGCTGCGCACCGTGACCCTGCGGGTCGCCACCGTTCGACCGCAAAGAGACGCCGATCGCCACTCCGGCGACGACCACTGCCGCGCCCATCACGGCGGCCGCAGTCACCAGGACCCGCCGAGATGGGCGTCGCCGTCGAGGCGCTGGACCGGTGCCAGGTGCCTGCTCGGAACGGGCGGACAGCGTGTCAGCGCGTCGTTCCAGCTCGGCGAATGCCTCGTTGAGCGTGCGTAGGGTGCTCATCGCTCCTCCGGAATCGACGTCATGGAAGGTGCTTCCTCGGTGATGCGCAGCGTGGTCAGGGCCCTGCTGATCTGGCTGCGGACGGTGCTGGTGCGACAGCCGAGCTCGGCGGCGATCTCGGCGTCCGGCAGGCCCGCGTAGTAACGCAGCACGACCGCTGCACGCTGTCGACGTGGTAGCCGGCGCAGCCGTCCGATCATGGCGTCGCGCTCGGCGTACTGCTCACTGCTGTCGGCGGTGGCCGTCGACGAACGCTCTATGTCCGAGGTGGGTGTGGTGCGGAGTAGGCGGCGTCGCCAGGACAGGTAGTCATTCACGATCATCCGGCGCACGTAGGCATGTGGGCGGGCCAGCGAGTCGATGTGGTCCCACCGCTCGAACGCGCGGCCCAGCACGTCGCTGACCACGTCGTCGGCCAGCCATGCCTGCCCGGTCAATACGGTGGCAAATCGCAGCAGGGAGGGTCGTTGTTCGCGTACGTACTCGGTGAACTCCATTGCATCCCTTCGTGCGACATCTTGACCCACTAACGGACAGACTGCACATAACGCTGCACGTCGGCCCAAGGCAATTTTGGACGAAGCACCGTGAACTGACCACGTGCGATCAAGGTCGCGGCGTGCCACTGCTGACCACGCGAGCCTGCCAGAAGTCGCGGCTCACGACCTCGTCCGGCCCTGACCCGCGGGCGAGTAGGTAGGGGCACGCACCGGTTTCACAACGATGCCGCGGTATGTCACGCGGCCATCTTCACGCGAAAGCAGACGAGCCACTCCATCCGGTCACTCTCCTGCGACGGCCAGCCGAGAACTCTGCGCTTTGCCCAAATAAAAGTAGTGCAGCTCCGGAGATGCTTGCGCTGCCGACAGGGCTGGTCGTCCAGCTAGAACTCGTCGTCATACGCGGATCGACATACGACGAATCCGTCTCTAGGAGGACGGCGCTGGAGTGGCCCCGTTGCCATCTGCGCAATCGGCAACGAGGTCCTGGCGTAGTGAGGGCGAGTGGCTCCTGACCCTGAAGCCAAGGTCAGGGTCATCCCGGATGTGCCGACGCCGGGATTCTTGACAGGCTCGATGCATGATGTCGACCAGGCTCGATGTGCCGGGCGCAATGCAGGACAGTCGAGCCGGTGCGAGGTTCGCCCTGGCGGGTGGATTCGTCGGGCTGTGCTATGCCGCGATCAGTGTCTACTGGGGTGTGGGCGGCGCCCTGTTGCTGGACACCGTCGGCGGCTCCCTGGAGAGCGGCGGACGCGCCGGGGACATCGGCGTGATGCTGCTGCTGTGGATGGCGGTGGTCCTGAAGCTGGTCGCCGTGGCTCTGCCGTTGATCGTGGTCTATCGACACCGCGGTGCACGCTGGCAACGTCTCATCGGGGCGCTGGCCTGGACGAGCGGCGGCATTCTCCTTCTCTACGGGCTGGTGCTGACCATTGTCGGTCTGCTCGTGCAGGTGGGTGTCGTCGCCGCCTCCGCCACGGCCGATCAGCACGCCTTGGCGTGGCACGCCTACCTGTGGGACCCCTGGTTCCTCCTATGGGGACTCCTCACACTGGTCGCCCTCCACAGCGTGCGACGCGGTGATCGGAACGTGTAGCCGCGAAACCATCCGATCACCGAAATCGACATCGACCGATTGAGCTCGCCATCTTCTTGCGGAACGGTGCGCTGTGCGGCCGAAAAGCGAAGGGGCCCATGTGCAAGCCGATGTCGAAGATGGGTCATTCCAAGAGGCGTTGCGCACGCACTTCGGCGAGTCGGTCTACGTTCCGTCCGACGCTGAGCGGCGAGCACGCGGTCGAGGATCTGTGCCGCGGCCGAGACCACTACGCGCGGATCAAGCCTGCACTGAGCGAGGACTTCGCCGACGCGTTTGACATCGTGCTCTCCCGTATCAGGGCCTTTCCGCACGGCGCGCCACCCGTCGACGGGTTCCCCGGCCTGCGACGGGCCCGAATGCGGCGATTCCCGTACGGAGTGTTCTACCACGACACCCCGACCAGAGTCCCCTCATCCTCGTCGTCCGTCCTGCGCAGCCCCCGCGACACCGGCCGGCACCTGACCAATGACCACATCGCGCGGATCAGGTCTTGTCGATCAACAGATCGTCAGTGGCGAGAGTCGGCTGAAGGCAGGAGGGCGTCTTCATCGGATGCTCGAGCGCCGCGCCGATTGCCAGCCCATCAACGGTGATGCATCTATCGCCGGACGAACAAGATTGGTGGCGTACTGACATGATCGCGCGCAAACGGATGGACGTTGAGAGTGACGTCAGAGTTCATCGACAAGTGGCTCGGATGTTCGCCGACGTAACCAGTGTCGGGTTGCGCATCGCGCTCCGATCGAACTGGCCGGTGCCGAGCCCCGGGTCGCTGTGGGGCATCACCTTGCCGACCTCGTGCGGCTGGACCAGGATCCGTATGCCGTGCCGTCGGCACAGCTGGGGTGGCTGATGGTGCGTGCGACCCTCGGGCGGCAAGGTCGTCCACGCCGCAAGGTGTGCCAGGATCACAGTCGTCTCTGCCGCCCAGCCGCTCAGCTCGTATCGAAACCTCTTGACACGTCGGGTCTTGGCTTGATGCCCGGGTTGTGGGCGCACCTCTCCCCTGGGAGGGTCAGGCGGTTTGCGCGTGGTCCGGTGGTGCGCCTGGTCGGTGGGTCAGCGGGTCGTCCGGGGGTAACGGTTGGGTGGGCATCCTTCCGGGTACCAGGTCCCACACGACCTCGGTGTCGCCGATCTCCCCCGCCTCGCTGCGCTCCGTGCGGGCGGTACCCCACTCCCGGGAACGTGCATTCGCGGTCTCGGTTGACGATCGCCTGGCGTGGCGCCGGGTGGAAACACCTCGTGGCTCGGCCGATGTCCAACGGTTGCGACTGAGTGCCGATCACCATCGGCACCAACCGGGCGCTACAGGCCAACGCCCGCGCCGTGCCCGCGTCAATGATCTGCCCCAGGGCGGTGACCGCGTGCCCCGCGTTGACCAGCGACCCGATCAGCACCGATAACGGGATGGTGATCGTGGCCTTCACCGACGCGCGGCCCCCGTCGGATTCGGTGGCCCGCTCCGCGGCATTCACGATCTCTCCCCCGCGTCGCTTCGCTGCGTGCGGGCGGTACCCCCACCCAGGGCGTCCGCGCGGCGCTTACCCGGCGACCGCTGATCCACCCCGTGCGTGCGAGCCGGCTTCCCATCCAGAGCCAGCGCGTCCTCCGGCACCACATCTCCGTCACTGGTGGTGCCCGGCCGCGGTTTCGCCAGCGCTTCGATCGCGTGCGCGAACACCGCCGCATCACCGGGTGACAAGTCCGCTCTCACCCGGGTCATCCCTCCGGGCAACTCGACCCAGGACAGCGACTCGTGTTTGCGGGCCGCCACCTCATCGGTGGGGGCCTGGTCCCCGCCGTAGGCGGCGATGATCTCCTTCGACAAGTCCCGCAACACGCCCGTCGGGCAGTGGTCCGCCAACACCAGGTAATACCCGAGCAGCTGTTCCCACGACGCGTCCGGCAACACCAGGCGCACCCGCCTGGCCTCCCGCACGCTGGCGTGCACGCCACGCACCGTGACCCGACCCGCCACCAGGATCCCCCGCAGGCACGCGTTGGCCGGATCCGTGATGATCCGCGCGACCCGCGCCACCCGGGACGCCTGACCCGGCTCCAGACAGGGCGCCATATCCGTCAACCACTGCACCGGAGACCCCGCATCCGACGCGTCGACCACACCCCGGGTGATCGCATCCGCGAGGACGAACACCTGCGCCCGCTCCGCGCTATCCGCTACCAGCAGGAGGTCACCCATCGTGCCGGTCAGCTGCCCATCACCCAACTGGTAGGCCGCCCGCGCGACCCTCATCACCGCCGGGGCAAGGTGCGTCACCTGTTCGGCCGCCTCCAGGCCAACCCCCGGCGCCACCGCGTCCCCCTCGCCGGCGCCACTGCACCCCGGGCCGGCCAACACTCCCGCACCCGCCGAGGACCGATACTCCGACAGATCGATCGGGCACACCCTGGCATCCAACGCCTCCCGCGCTGCCCTCTTGAAGACTTCCCCACCACTCATACTCGGTCATACGCCCTATCGAACACATGTGTCAAGATCGCAGATCGCACAACAGCCGGGCTGGGTCATCGGCGCCAACTGGGCGGCCGTCGCTGGAGCACTACATGTCCGCCGAGGTGTGTCGTCACGCTGGGCCTCGAAGAGGGCGATCCGTGCCTGGGAGGGGCAGCAGTATGCCGCGTGGCAGGCCCAGCAGCATGGCGCGGGGCGCGCCGGCCAGTCCGGACAGCGGCCGCCGCCCGGCACCGGATGGCGGTAGGCGATGATCGACGCTAGTCCTTGCCCGAGTTGAGCACCCACCCACCGCACGCCATGAGGAGATGAGTGCAGATGAGACCACGGCGTCGCGGAGTGGCGATGACGGTCATCGGCGCCCTGATGCTCGTCATGCTGGCGCCGGCTGCTGCCGTCATCGGCATCCTCATCGGAGTCAAGGACGGCATCGGCAACATCACCGGCGCACCGGTGGTCGCCTCCGGGCACTCCCGACAGCTCACCGCGGGCCGGGAAGTGATGCTTTTCTCGTATGTCGGCCGCAGCTCCAACGGCAACGGCGTCTCGGACTCGGCGGGTAGCCGCCCGGCTTCCGGGACCTGCCGGGTCACCGACAGCACGGGCAGCGCCGTCGACGTCACGGGGACGAGCAACGTGCACATCACCCGCGATGGCGCCGAGTACGCCGGGGCCGGCCACTTCACCGCCCCCAAGGACGACGCCTACACCATCACCTGCGGAAGCCACCCGGCGATGGTGCTCGACGCCGACGTCGCGAACCATCTGCTGCGCAAGATCCTGCTGCCCATCGGCATCGGCGTCGGTGTCGCCATCCTCGTCGGGCTGATCGGCCTGGTGCTGCTGATCGTCGGCATCGTGCGGATCACCCGGTCGAACCGCGCGATGCGCGAGTTCGATCTGCAGGGCGCGCCCGCGTATTCGGGTGGCGGGCCCGGTTACGACCCCTACCCGCCCCAGGGCCAGCAGGATCCACCGCCTGGACCCGATCAGCCATCCGAGCCGAAGTTCTGAGCAGCACCACAGTTCGCAGCCAGTTGAGAGGACCCCCATAGATGACGCAGTCCCACGAACTCGTGGTCGGTTTCGACCTGGACATGACCCTGGTCGACTCCCGAGTGGGCATCGTCCGGTGTATGCAGCACACCCTCGGCCGACGCGGCGTGACGGTCACGGCGGAGCAGTTGTGGCCGCTGGTCGGTGCACCGCTCGAAGACAACCTGGGCGGCTTCCTGCCCGAAGACCAAGTGCAGCAGGCCGCGGACGACTACCGCGCGGCATACCTGCGGCTGGCGATCGAGCCGACGACCGCGCTGCCCGGCGCCCACGATGTCGTGCGGGCCATCCACGAGCGCGGCGGGCGGGTGATGGTCGTCAGCGCCAAGAATGCGCACGCCGTGCGGGTCGTGCTGGAGCATGTGGGGCTACGCCCGGATGTCGTGTCCGGGGACCGGTTCGCCGAGCAGAAGGCGGTGACTCTGCGCGAGCACGACGCCACCATGTACGTCGGCGATCACGCGGGGGACATGCGTGCGGCTCGGACCGCGGAAATCATGGGCATTGGCGTGCTGACCGGACCGCACGACGACGCGACGTTGCGTGCTGCGGGCGCCGACGAGGTGCTCGAGGGCTTACCACAACTGGTGGCCCGGCTCGACGAGTTCGGGAGAGCGCGCCAAACGCGTTAGTCTTGCGCCGGATCAACATACTTTGAGCAAGTAGGTGAAACGTGCCATCCGGCAAGGTCAAGTTCTTCGACTCCGACAAGGGTTTCGGATTCGTCTCAGGCGATGACGGGCAGGACGTCTTCCTGCCCTCCAGCGCGCTGCCCGCAGGCACAACCGCGCTCAAGAGCGGGACACGGCTGGAGTACAGCGTGGCCGAGGGGCGCCGTGGGGCGCAGGCCCTCAGCGTGCGCCTCCTCGATCCGGCGCCGTCGCTTGCCGCTCGACACCGCAAGCCGGCGGACGAGATGACGGTCATCGTCGAGGACGTCATCAAGCTCCTCGACGGGGTCAGCAACGGGCTGCGCCGCGGCCGCTACCCGGATCACCGGCAGGCCACGAAGATCTCAGCAGTGCTGCGCGCCGTCGCAGACGATCTCGAGGTCTGACATGCCGACGAAGGCTGCCGCCAGGCCCAAGGCCGACAAGGCCCTCGTGGATGCGGTCGACCTGGCTCGCGAGGCGGCCGTCTCGATCGCTGAGCCGGGCACCGTCGGCGACCACGTTGCGGCCGAAATGGTCGGCGAGCGCCTGGCCATGCACTACTTCCAGTGCACCAGCAAGGGCTACGTGGGGTGGCTCTGGAGTATCTCGCTGGCGCGGGCACCGCGCGCCAAGGCGGTCACCGTCTGTGAGGCCAACCTGCTGCCTGGTGACGACGCCGTGCTCGCTCCGGAGTGGCTGCCGTATGCGCAGCGGCTGGCTCCGGGGGATATCGGCGCCGGCGACATCACGCCCTACCTCGACGACGACCCGCTGCTGGAGCAGGGGTTCGAGGCGACCGGCGACGAGGACGTCGACCAGCTGGCGTTCTTCGAGCTGGGGCTGGGCCGTACGCGCGTCCTGTCGGCCGAGGGTCGCGAGCAAGCGGCGCAGCGGTGGTACGACGGCGAGCACGGACCGAGCGCCGCTGTGGCGGCGCAGGCCGCCAAGACCTGTCAGACCTGCGGCTACTACCTGCCGATGCCGGGTGTGCTGCGCCAGGTCTTCGGAGTCTGCGCCAACGAGTGGTCGCCGAGCGACGGCAGTGTCGTGTCACTGGACCATGGATGTGGCGCGCACAGCGAGCTCGACGTCGAGCCGCCGAAGTCGGAGCACGTCGCAGCCCCGGTCCTCGACGACCTCGCCGTCGACGTGCTGCCGGTCGATGACCACAAGAACGCGGCCGAGGCCGACGACCAGGCCTGACCCAACGGTAGGCAGACGCATCAGATCTGACGCGTTCTGCCTACCGTTGACGGCCCGGCTCAGCGCTTGTCGCGCCAGCGACGCTCGAACGGCAGCCGCCAGGCGTGTGGCGCGATGAGCTGGTGGACCTGGTTCGGCCCCCAGGTGCCGGGGGAGTAGGGCCGCACCGGCTGCGGGTTGTCGAGCAAGGCCTGGGAGATCTCCCATACCCGCTCGATGCCCTCTGCGGCCGTGAACAGCGTGTGGTCGTCCTGCACGGCGTCATAGATCAGGCGCTCGTAGGCTTCGAGCGCCGAGCCGGCCCAGTCGACTTCCTGCAGGTCGAACTGCATCGACAGCTTGTCCAGGTGGAAGCCGGTGCCCGGCCGCTTGCCGTAGAACGACAGCGACATCTTGGACTTGTCCGCGAGATCGAACGTCAGGTGGTCCGGACCGTTCTGTCCCACGCCGGAACCACTGGGGAACATCGACTTCGGCGGTTCCTTGAAGGCGATCGAGATGATCCGCTGACCCTCGGCCATCCGCTTGCCGGTCCGCAGATAGAACGGCACCCCCGCCCAGCGCCAGTTGTCGATGAAGCACTTGAGGGCGATGAAGGTCTCGGTCTCCGACTCCGGGCTCACGCCTGGTTCGCTCCGGTAGCCCTGATACTGACCGCGCACCACATCAGTCGGCTCGATCGGTTCCATCGAGCGGAAGACCTTGTTCTTCTCCTCGGTGATCGAGCGTGGCTCCAGTGCAGTCGGCGGCTCCATCGCCGTGAAGGCGAGGACCTGGAAGAGGTGGGTCACCACCATGTCGCGGTAGGCGCCGGTGCCCTCATAGAACGACGCGCGGTCCGACAGTCCGAGGGTCTCGGGCACGTCGATCTGGACGTGGTCGATGAAGTTGCGGTGCCAGATCGGCTCGAAGAGGCCGTTCGCAAACCGGAACGCAAGGATGTTGAGGGCCGCTTCCTTGCCGAGGAAGTGGTCGATGCGGAAGACCTGCTCCTCCGAGAAGACCTCGTGCACGGAGCTGTTCAGGGCACCTGCGCTCGCCAGGTCCGTGCCGAACGGCTTCTCCATGATGATCCGGCTACGCTCGACCAGGTCGGCTTTGCGCAGGTCCTGGATGACGCTGAGCGCGGCGTTCGGTGGCACGCTGAGGTAGTGCAGGCGCTGTGGTGGACGCCCTTCGGAGTCGGAGTCGGGCATCATCGCCTCGGCCGCGGCCACCGCCTTCTTCAGCGCCTCCGGTCCGGCGCTGCCCGGCACGAAGTCCAGGCGCTTGGAGAAGTCCTGCCATCTCGCGCTGTTGCGGTCGTGCGTGGAGAACTCGTCGATCGCCTGCGCGGCGAACTCGACGAAGGTGTCCTTGGTGAAGTCGTCCAGCGATGTCCCGATGACGCGCAGGTTGCCCAGCAGTTCACTGTCGAACAGGTGCAGCAGCCCCGGCAGTAGCTTGCGTCTGGCCAGATCTCCGGTGGCACCAAAGAGGACAACGGTCGTATATCGCTCAGCCATGCGCTCACCCTTTCGTGAATCGGCCTCCATGGGAAGTACCTGCTCCCGCCCGCCTCAACGACGGACGGGGGGCCTCACGCGGCAGTGGCGTTACCGCGGCCGCGGCGGACATAGAGCCAGGCGACGACGCCCAGGACCACTCCGAAGACGGGCACCCAGGGCCACCAGCCGCGTCCGTCCTGATGCAGGCTCGGCACGGCCAGCAGCACCACCAGCGCCACGACCCACAGCAGCGTGCCGGTCAGGATGAGGTGGTTGACGTCCACCTTCACCGGTTGTGGACGCACCGGGTCGTGCCACTCATCGATGTTCGAACCCTGGCTCACACCCCGAGCGTATCCGCTCGCGGTCACGGCCCATCCCTTAGTGTCCGCGGCGGGGCGGTCACCGGTGTCATGTCGATAGCCATGGGAGTGTCCGCGAACTATGCGCTGGCGATCGCTGCGGGTCTGGGCCTCAACGCCTTCGTCGCCTACTCCATCGCGGCGCTTCCGGGGGGGAGCTGGAGGGAGGCGATGGGGCTGGTCGTGCCCACGCTGCCGAAGTCGATCGTGGCCACACCGGACTTCGGTCTGGTCGCGCGTCGACCTGTTCGGGTCGATCCACAGCATCGGCGCCATCCTGATCGTCTTCTCGCTCGTCCTCGCGGACTTCTTCGACACGATGGGGACGATGGTCGCCATCGGCGGCGAGCGCGGCCTGCTGGACGAGGAGGGCACGCCCGAGGGCGCCCAGCAGATCCTGGTCGTCGACTCGATCGCCGCTGCGGCCGGCGGCGCCGGTGGGGTCAGCTCCAACACCGGCTTCATCGAGTCGGCGGCAGGTGTCGACGAGGGCGCGCGGACTGGCCCGGCCTCGATCGTCACCGGGGTCCTGTTCCTGCTGACGACGTTCCTGGCGCCTCTGATGGAGGTCGTGCCGTATGAGGCCGCGACCCCGGCGCTCGCGTTCGTCGGGTTCCTGATGATGCAGCGCGATCTTCGGAGTCAGCTGGCGACCGCTCAACCGGCGCGACTGCAGTGGTTCCGGCAGGTACTGGTACCGCGACCACCGCACTCGTTGTCGTGGAACCTCAGGCGGTCGGTGTCAGGTCGTCGGCGTCGATGATGCGGTAGGCGTAGCCCTGCTCGGCGAGGAAGCGCTGCCGATGCGCCGCGAAGTCCGCATCCACGGTGTCGCGGGTGACCACGGTGTAGAAGTGCGCGGTGCGACCGTCACCCTTGGGGCGCAGCACCCGTCCGAGGCGCTGGGCCTCCTCCTGGCGTGAGCCGAAGGTCCCCGACACCTGGATGGCGACGGTGGCCTCCGGCAGGTCGATGGAGAAGTTCGCGACCTTGCTGACCACCAGCAGGGAGATCTCGCCGGTGCGGAACTTCTCGTAGAGCTGCTGCCGGACAGTCACTGTGGTCTCGCCGGTGATCAGGTCGGCGTTCAACCGGCCCGCGAGGGTCTCGAGCTGGTCGAGATACTGGCCGATCACCAGCGTCGGTTCATCGCGGTGCTGTGCGACGATCTGGTCCACGACCGGGTCCTTGACCGCCGCGCAGGACGCGAAGCGGTAGCGATCCTCCGGCTCGGTTGTCGCGTAGGCCAAGCGGTCCGTGTCGGGAAGGGTGACCCGCACCTCGACGCAGTCCGCCGGTGCGATGTAGCCCTGGGTCTCGATGTCCTTCCACGGTGCGTCGAACCGCTTCGGGCCGATCAGGCTGAAGACGTCCGACTCGCGTCCGTCCTCGCGGACCAGGGTGGCCGTCAGTCCGAGCCGCCGGCGCGCCTGCAGGTCGGCGGTCATCCGGAAGATCGGCGCCGGCAGCAGGTGCACCTCGTCGTAGATCACCAGGCCCCAGTCGCGCGCATCCAGCAGCTCGAGATGGGTGTATACGCCCTTTCGCCGGTGCGTGAGCACCTGGTAGGTGGCGATGGTCACCGGGCGGATCTCCTTGCGGGCGCCGCTGTATTCGCCGATCTCCTCGTCGGTCAGCGACGTGCGCTTCAGCAGCTCGTCGCGCCACTGGCGCGCCGACACGGTGTTGGTGACCAGGATCAGTGTCGTCGCCTTGGCCTGGGCCATGGCGGCGGCTCCGACAAGCGTCTTGCCGGCCCCGCACGGCAGGACGACCACGCCGGATCCACCGTGCCAGAAGCCTTCGACCGCGTGCTCCTGGTAGGGGCGCAGGCTCCATCCGCTGGTGTCGAGCGAGATGTCGTGTGCCTCACCGTCGACGTAGCCGGCTTCGTCCTCGGCGGGCCAGCCCACCTTGATCAGCTGCTGCTTGATCGCGCCACGCTCGGACGGGTGGACAAGCACCGACTCGTCATCGATCCGCTCCCCGACCATCGGCTTGATCTTCTTGTGCCGCAGGACCTCTTCGAGGATCGGCTTGTCGGTGGAGCTGAGGACCAGGCGTTGCTCACCGTCGATCTCGCGCTTGGCCAGCCGCAGCCGACCGTAGCGGTCCATCGTCTCGGCGATGTCGATCAGCAGCGCGTTCGGCACGGGGTAGCGGCTGTAGCGCACCAGCGCGTCGACCACCTGCTCCGCGTCGTGCCCGGCGGCGCGCGCGTTCCACAGACCGAGCGGAGTGACCCGATAGGTGTGCATGTGCTCCGGGGCCCGTTCCAGCTCGGCGAACGGTGCTATCGCTCGACGTGCTTCCTGGGACTGTGAGTGCTCCACCTCCAGCAGCACCGTCTTGTCGCTCTGGACGATCAACGGTCCGTCCGTCATCTCTCACCTACTTCGTGGTCGACCTCTGAGAGTAACGACCGCAGCCGTCATCCTCTTCCCGACGCCTCTGCGCGCGATGGCACGATGGGCCCATGGGACTACCGCAGGTCGAGCCACTGGGCGAAATGCCGGACCGCATCACGATCTATGAGGTCGGGCCGCGTGACGGGCTGCAGAACGAGAAGTCGGTCGTGCCCACCCAGGTCAAGGCGGAGTTCATTCGTCGGCTTGCGGCTGCCGGCCTCGACACGATCGAGACGACGTCGTTCGTGCCGCCGTCGTGGATCCCACAGCTTGCCGACGCGGCTGACCTGCTCGGCGAGCTCGGTGAGCTGGGCCGTGGGCCGCAACGACCCGTCCTCGTGCCGAACGAGCGTGGGCTCGACGGGGCGCTGGCCCAAGGCGTCGGAGCCATTGCCATCTTCGGGTCGGCCACCGAGACCTTCGCTCGCAAGAACCTGAACCGCAGCGTCAACGAGTCGATCGCGATGTTCGAGCCGGTCGTCCGGCGGGCGCGCGACGCCGGCCTGTGGGTGCGTGCCTACGTGTCGATGTGCTTCGGCGACCCATGGGAAGGCCCGGTGCCGGTCGACCAAGTCGTCGACGTCGCGGCGCGGATGATGGACCTGGGCTGCGATCAGCTGAGCATCGGCGACACGATCGGGGTGGCGACACCCGGGCATGTGCTCGCGCTGCTGACGCGGCTGGCCGACAATGGCATCGGCATCGAGCGCATCGGAGTCCACTTCCACGACACCTACGGTCAGGCGCTGGCCAACACCGTCACGGCGTTGCGCGGAGGCGTGACTGTGGTGGATGCCTCGACCGGCGGGCTAGGGGGATGCCCCTATGCCAAGAGCGCGACGGGCAACCTGGCGACCGAGGACCTCGTCTGGACGTGCAAGGGCCTGGGCATCGAGACCGGGGTCGATCTGGACCAGTTGGTCCAGATCAGCATGTGGATGGCGCAGCAGCTCGGCCGCCCGTCACCGTCGCGGGTCGTGAAGGCGCTCGCCTGTTGACCGGCGTGGGTATCAACCCGGTAGGTCTGCAGGCCGTAGATTTGAGAATGGACACCCGACCACTCTGAGAGGCAAGTTCATGAAGTCCGGCATCACAGCGACGTTCGACGAGAGCGTGCGTCCGCAGGATGACCTCTTCGGCTACGTCAACAACGTCTGGGTCAAGGAATCGAAGATCCCCGAGGACCGAGCGCGCTACGGCTCCTTCGACCGGCTCCGCGAAGAAGCCGAGTCCAGTGTGCGGGCGATCGTCGAGGATGCCGCCGCGAGCGTTTCGCCGAAGGGCAGCCCGTCCCGCAAGGTCGGCGACCTCTACGCGTCGTTCATGGACACCGCCAAGATCGAGGCCCTCGGGGCCGCTCCACTGGCCGCCGATCTGCGGTCCATCCGGGCCGTCCTCGAGCTGTCATCGTTGGTCAAGGAGATGGGCCGGCTGACCCGGCTCGGAGTGCCGTGCGCCGTGGCGCCCTACGTCACCGCCGATGCCAAGGACACCGAGCAGTACATCGTCTACGTGGAGCAGGAGGGCCTCGGGCTCCCGAACGAGTCGTACTACCGTGAGGACAAGTATGCGGAGATCCGGGACCAGTACGTCGCCCACATCGAGCGGATGCTGAGCCTGGCAGGTGTGCGCGACGCCGCGGAGCTGGCCCCCCAGGTGATGGAGGTCGACACCCGAATCGCCTCTGCGCACTGGAACGTCGTCGCGACACGGGACGCGGTCAAGACCTATAACAAGTTCGAGTTCGCCGCCCTCTCCGACCTCGCACCCCACTTCGACTGGACAGCGTGGGCCCATGGGCTGAACGCTCCGCACGGCGGCCTGGACCACGTTGTGGTGCGCGAGCCGAGCTTCCTGCAAGGCTTGTCGGACGCGCTGCGAGACCTTCCGATGGCCTCCTGGAAGGCCTGGTTGTCGTGGCGCCTGGTGAGCGCCCAGGCGCCCTATCTGCATGCCGCCCTGGTCGACGAGAGCTTTGACTTCAACGGGCGGGTTCTGAGCGGCACCCCACAGCTGAAGGAGCGGTGGAAGCGTGGGGTAGAACTGGTCGAAGGTGCTCTCGGTGAGGCCGCCGGTGAGCTCTACGTCGCCCAGCACTTCCCGCCGCGCGCCAAGGAACGGATGGCGGAGCTGGTCGCCAACCTGGTGGAGGCCTATCGGCGCGACTTCCAGACGCTGGAGTGGATGAGCGCGGAGACGCGAGCCCGAGCCCTCGACAAGCTGGCGAAGTTCACCCCGAAGATCGGCTATCCGGACAAGTGGCGGGACTACGGCACCCTCGAGATCGATGCGGACGACCTGGTCGGCAACGTGGAGCGGGCCGCCAGGTTCGAGATGACACGGGAGCTGGCCAAGGTCGGAGAGCCCATCGATCGCACCGAGTGGCTGATAACGCCGCAGACCGTCAACGCCTACTACCACCCGATGATGAACGAGATCGTCTTCCCCGCGGCCATCCTGCAGCCGCCGTTTTTCGACGTCGACGCGGACGACGCGGTCAACTACGGCGGGATCGGAGCGGTCATCGGGCACGAGATCGGTCACGGATTCGACGACCAGGGTTCGCGCTATGACGGTGACGGCACGCTCACCGACTGGTGGACGCAGGAGGACCGCGAACGGTTCGACGAGCGGGCGAAGGCGCTGGTGGCGCAGTTCGACGCGCTGGAGCCGGCGGATGCTCCTGGTCACAGCGTCAATGGCGGGCTGACGGTCGGGGAGAACATCGGCGACCTCGGTGGACTCACCATCGGGCACATGGCCTTTCAGATCGCCAGCCAGCAGCACCCGTCCCCGGTGCTCGACGGGTTCACCGGTGAGCAGCGGTTCTTCCTAGGCTGGGCGCAGGTGTGGTGCGGCAAGGCACGTGAGGCCGAGGCCGTCCGCCTACTTGCGATAGACCCCCATGCCCCGATGGACTGCCGCGCCAACGTGGCTCGCAATCTGCGGGAATACCACGAGGCGTTTGATGTCGAGGCCGGCGACGGAATGTATCTGTCGCCGCAGGAGCAGGTCCGGATCTTCTAGAGCCTGTCTCCTAATGGGTTTTGATGTGGATGATGGTCGCGGCCAGCAGCACGCCGCCGAGGAAGGTGCGGGCGTGCTTGTCGTACCGGGTGGCGATGCCGCGCCACTGCTTGAGCCG